>DATBEG010000099.1:0-42794 GCA_036276155.1 Bryobacteraceae bacterium
CCGGGCCGGCAGAAAGAAGGCGCATACGACCTACAGCGTTCCGGAATCGGCCGCACGAAGGATACATACGCATCTGTTGAACAGCGCTTAGCGCGCCGTCCCTGAGAATCCTGGTGAGCCGCGCCTGCCGTTCCGGGACCCACGCCGAGTATCGCTTCCTCACGATTTCCTCCGTATTCCCGAGCAACTCCGCCACGTCGCGGACAGTGACGCCGGGTTTCTGCAGCAGGATGCGCGCGAAGGTGTGCCGGAACCGGTGCGGCGTCGGCTTGTCCTTCCACGGCCCGCACAGATCCCACACGCGATTCAGCTTCCTGCGCCAGACGTCGGTGATAACGTCAAGCGATTTCGTTCGGTGCGCGCCGAAGATGAACGGCCCATGTATCTCCGCCCTTGCCCGTATGCGCTCCTGAAGCCATTCGGGAACCCACGTATAGACATGCGTGCCGGCCTTCGTTGTCCGCACCAGGATTTCACCCGTCGCCAGCATGCGGTCGATGTGAAACAGCGCCACATCGGAAATCCGCAGGCCCGTATAGATCGACAGCGACATGAAACCCGCCATGTCCTCGCCGCTCCACTTGTGGCGATAGCTGCGTCCATATTCCCGGCAGGCCTCCTACATTCTGCGGATTTCCTCATCCGTGAAGGGCAGCTTCTGCTCGTTGCTCCATCGGATACGCCCCTGCCCTTCGGATTCTTCACCGCGCGCGCGGGACTTTCGTGGCGCGCTCGATGGTGACGCGGGCTGGCTGAGAAGCATCGGGTGGGGGCAGCGGCAGCGCGACTTCGCCCTCCCATGAGCGTGCTTTTTCCCATTCGGCCGCGATGGCCCTGGCGTCGTCCCATGCGCTTTTGCCCGTGCATTTGCGCCTGAACTTACCGTCCAGCGTGCCCGAAGCAAAGATGAGACACGCGCAGCGCTTCCAACCTTTTTTGCGCTCTTCGAATTCGCCGGAGCGGGATTCCTCCGCGTGCCCGGCTTCGCATTCGAGGCGATGACGGCGATAGAGGTTGATGGCCATGCTCTTTGCAAAGCATGTTGCCCGCTGGCGGCTTGAATGAGGCGTAAGTGCTTTAGAATCTACTGGCGGAGAGGGGGGGATTCGAACCCCCGGTAGAGCTTTTGACCCTACGACGGTTTAGCAAACCGCTGCTTTCGACCACTCAGCCACCTCTCCTGATCGTGGCGGATCTTCTGCAATCCTAACATGTTCGCGCCCTTGGGGTCCCCGCCGCCACGTAATCCCGACAGCAGCCAAAACCGCCTTCGCCGCCAGGCTAAAATCCGCGTTCCATAGGCATTGCAAACGGCGGCTCAACCAGATAATCGGCTTCTCGAATTTCAACCAGCGCATCACGTACCGCCTGTTCCTGGGCAGGCTCAGTCGTAATCACAAATGGCAGATCGCGCCAGTCCTCTCGCGGTAACTGCAGCACCGCATCGATGCCGATGTTATGCTTCGCCAGCGTCGTCGCCAGGCCCGCAATGATGCCTGCCTTGTCTTCAACGCGAAAACGGATGTAGTACGGCGCCTTCTGTGTCGGCACTTTCAGCGGCTTGAACTCGCCCAGTCGTTCATGCGCGAACGGACTTACCCGCTCAGGACTTCCGTAGCGAATCTCGCGCGCCACGCGCATTAGATCACTCACGACCGCAACACCTGTCGGCTTCGATCCGGCACCCCGTCCGTAATAGAATGTGTCCTCGCCGTATTCGCCGCGGATCCAGATCGCGTTGTACGCGCCTTTTACATGTGCCAGAATCGCCGATTGTGGGATGAGGCTTGGCCGCACCGATAGAAGCAATCCGTCTTCACTCTGTCGTGCCAGGCAGAGCAGCCGAATCGTATGCTTCAGTTGATGCGCGTATTGAAAATCCACCGGCATGATGCGGCGGATTCCTTCCGTATAGATATCTGTCGGCGTCAGTTTCTCGCCGAAAGCAAGCGCCGCTAAAATCGCCAGCTTCGATCGCGCATCCAACCCGTCGATATCCGCCGACGGGTCAGCTTCCGCATATCCGAGTTGCTGTGCCTCCGCCAGCACCGCATCGAACGCGGCGTTGCTCTTTTCAATCTCCGTCAGGATGAAGTTGCTGGTCCCGTTCAGAATGCCGTAGAGTTCCACCACGCGATCGCCGGCGATGCCCTCCCGCAGCACCGTGTGGATCGGTATCCCGCCCGCTACGCTCGCTTCCATTGTCAGATTCACGCCGTTCTGATTGGCCAATGCCCAGTATTCGGCGCCACGCAACGCCATCAACTCTTTGTTGGCCGTCACTACGGATTTCCGCTCGCGCAGTGCGGTTTCAATGACTTGGCTGGCCGTCGCCGTTCCCCCAATCGCTTCCACCACGATGTCCACTTCCGGATGTCGAACCACGTCCCGCCACTCCGTCGTGCGCACGAGCTCGCTGCACCCGCTCGGCAGTTTCTTCTGCTTCACGTTACGACTGCATACGGCCTTGACGCGGAGGGGGAACCCCAGCTTCTCGCCTATGGATTTAGCGTTCTCTGTAAGTATCTGTAGCGCTCCCAGGCCGACATTGCCCAGCCCAACAAGGCCGACTCCTACTTCCACTGAACGCACCTCCAGCGTGCGCCACCGTTCGTCATAAGTGGCTTATCATAGCAACCGTATGAGCAGTACGCGCCGCACGGCAATGCTGAGTCTTGTTGCTTCGGGCGCCGCGCTTGCGCGCCGGCAGGACCAGCAGGATGATCGCAGGCTGCCTCTGCCGCCCAGCCCCAACGAGGACACGAAACTTCCCAACGGGAAATCACAAAAAGACCTCATTGCCAAAGAGGATCACGCGCAATCGCTCAAAGACGTCAAGGAGTTGATCTCCATCGCCGAGCAACTCCGCGACGACCTCGAAAAATCAGGCGAGCACGTCGTTTCCGTCTCGTCGGTTAAGAAGACAGAAGATATCGAGCGACTCGCGCGAAAGATCCGCGGCCGCCTCAAAGCCTGATCGCGTGCTAACCTAGCCCAAGCAGCACGCTACCTGCATGCCGACTGTTCGCGAAAAAAAGCAGTTGATGAGTGCGTCCGAGATTGACCGCACACTGGTCCGTCTTGCGCATGAGGTTCTTGAAAAAACCACAGATCTCGATCGCCTTGCCTTCGTTGGCATCAAGCGTCGCGGCGTTCCGCTTGCCCAACGTCTGGCTGCCAAGATTGAGAGCCTGGAAAAGATCAAGGTACCGGTTGGCATTCTCGACATCAACCTTTATCGCGACGACCTTTCTGTCGTGGCGGAACGTCCGGTTCTGAACTCCCGCCAGATTGATTTCTCTATCGTCGGCAAAGACATTGTCCTCATGGACGATGTCCTTTACACCGGGCGCACCATCCGCTCCGCCCTCGATGCTTTGTTCGATCATGGGCGTCCCGCCCGTGTGCAGTTGCTTGTTCTGATCGACCGCGGACACCGCGAACTTCCCATCGAAGCGCGCTACGTCGGACGTATGGTCCAGACCGGCGGCAACGAAATTATCGAGGTCAAGTTCCAGGAGATCGACGGACAGGAAAAGGTCATGTTGGTCGAGCGCGTCGAGGACGCCGCTCATACGCATACTGTGTGAAGATGTCGGTTGGTCTGCTTGATATCGAATCGCTTTCGCGCGATGACGTAGAAGCCATCCTGGCTCGTTCGAAAAATTTCCAGCCCGCAATTGGACAGTCGTTCCAGCGTCTTGACTCCCTCCGCGGCCGAACTGTCGTCAACCTTTTTTTCGAATCGTCTACACGTACCCGGACCAGCTTCGAAATCGCGGCCAAGCGGCTCGGCGCGGACGTGTTGTCCATCACTGCGGCCGGATCCAGCGTCTCGAAAGGTGAATCTCTCGTCGACACGCTCAACACTCTCGCCGCCATGCGCCCGGACGCCATCGTGATGCGTCACTCGGCTTCAGGCGCGCCCCACTTCCTCTCGCGCTATCTGCCCGTGCCTATCGTGAACGCAGGCGATGGCACGCACGAACATCCCACACAAGCCTTGCTAGACGCGCTCACTATCATCGATCGCCGTGGCAGCCTTGACGGCCTCCGGGTCGCCATCATTGGTGACATTGCTCATTCGCGCGTTGCCCGCTCGAACATATTCTTGCTGTCGAAATTCGGCGTGCGCATCGTGCTTTGCGGCCCCGCGTCGCTCCTGCCTCCTGAAATCGGCCGGATCGCGCCTGGAGTCGAACTCGCCACCGATATTTTCAAAGCAATCGACAATGCCGATGTCATCATGATGCTGCGCGTCCAGTTGGAGCGCCAATACGAGGCTTCATTCCCCGCAAACGAATATTTCCAGTTTTTCGGGCTTCGCCTCGAGCACTTGGAGCGCGCCAAGTCCGACGTAATCGTCATGCACCCCGGACCCATCAATCGCGGTCGCGAAATTTCATCGGAAGTCGCAGATTCGCAGCGCTCCGCAATCTTGAACCAGGTGGAGAACGGCATCGCCGTGCGTATGGCAGTTCTGGAGCGAGTGCTGAGTCGATGAGCCGTCTTCTCGTCAAGAACGGCCGCGTCATCGATCCCTCCCTTGGCTTGGATCGTGTTTGTGACATCGCCATCGAAGACGGCAAGGTGAAAGAGATCGGCAACGATCTTTCGGCCGCCGGCACAGGGCAATTCGACGCTTCCGGCCTCATCGTCTCGCCTGGCTTTATCGACATGCACGTTCATCTGCGCGAGCCCGGCTTCGAGCACGCGGAGACGATCGAAACAGGCGCGCGTGCCGCCGCCGCAGGCGGATTTACCTCCGTCTGCTGTATGCCGAATACAAAACCGGTGAATGACAGCGCCACTGTCACCAGTTACATTCGCGACCGTGCTCAGCGCTTCGCTGTCGTGAACGTCTTTCCAATCGGCGCTATCACGAAAAACAGCGAAGGCGAAGAGCTCTCGGCCATCGGGTCGATGAAGGAAGCCGGCATCGTCGCTATTTCCGATGACGGCAAGCCGGTTATGAATGCTCGTGTCGCGCGTCGCGCGATGGAGTTTGCCCGTTCGCTCGATCTTCCTTATATCGAACACTGCGAAGATCTGCACCTCAGCGCCGGGGGCGACATGCACGAGGGGATTGAATCCACCCGTCTCGGCCTTCGCGGTATTCCGCGCAGCTCCGAAGACGTCATGGTCGCGCGCGACCTGATTCTCAGCGGACTAACTGGCTGCCGATATCACGTTGCCCATTTGTCTTCGAAGTATTCAGTTGAGATGGTTGGCTTGGCGAAGTCCCGCGGCCTCAAAGTGACCGCCGAAGCGACTCCTCATCACTTCGTTCTGGCCGATACCGATATGCCGCCATATGACAGCAATTTCAAAATGAAGCCCCCACTACGCGAAATTAGCGACGTGGAAGCGGTGCTGAAGGGACTGCAAAACGGTGCTATTGAAGCAATCGCCACCGATCACGCTCCGCATCCTGGCGCGGAGAAAATGCAGGAATTTGAGCGCTGCCCCTTCGGCATCATCGGTCTCGAAACCGCTCTCGGCCTCGCGCTGGAGAGGCTCTATCACACCGGCGCAATCTCGCTGCCCAAACTCGTTGAGCTTTTCACAACCGGTCCCAATCGCATTCTTTCGCTAGGGCGGGGAAGTCTACGGGTCGGTGCGCCTGCTGACGTGACAATCTTCAGCGCTGCGCACGAGTGGGCGTACGATGTAAATCGGTCTCCATCCAAGAGCCGCAACACTCCCTTTAACGGTCGTAAATTCAAGGGAGGCCCCGTCGCTACCATCGTCGCGGGCAACGTGGTCTGGCGCTTTAACGATTAGCGGCATTTACAGCCGCCAACAGCGCTGCTTCTTCGCAATCCGCTACTGTTCGCATATCGAGCACGATTTTGTCGCGCTCGATCCTTGCAATTACCGGAACCTCTGCCTGCCTCAGCCGCGCTTCGAATTCCTGCGGCTTCCTCACGGCCAGCTCCACCACCCACGTCGGCAGCATCTGGTCCGGCGTAGAACCGCCGCCGATCGGCGATGCGCTCTCCCGCACACTCGCGCTTAACCCACTCAACTGCGCCGCCACGCGTTCCGCTCGCGATCGAATCTCATCTCGCGTTGCGAAGATCATCGCAAGCGTCGGAATTGCGCGCCAGTTTTCGCGCACCAGCTCTCGCAGGCTCGTCTCCAACGCTTCGATCACCAGCTTGTCCGTGCGAAATGCCCGATACATCGGGTTCCGGCGAACTCGCTGCACCAATTCGGCGGTGCCCGCAATGATGCCGCTCTGCGGTCCACCCAGCAGCTTGTCGCAGCTAAACGAAATCAAGTCGATGCCCGCATCCAGGCTCTCTCTCGCCAGCGGTTCATCAACCCCGTGTTCGCGCAAATCAACCAGGCAACCGCTTCCCAGGTCTTCGTAAACCGGAATACCGCGAGATGCGCCAATCTTCGCCAACCCCTCCAGCGCAGGGCGCGCCGTAAATCCACTCACCCGAAAATTGGACGGATGCACTCGCATGATCAACCGCGTTTTTTCGCAAATCGCCTCCTCGTAGTCGTCCAGACGAGTACGATTTGTTGTCCCCACTTCGCGGAGGATTGCTCCTGAGCGCTCCATGATTTCCGGAATGCGAAAGCCGTCCCCGATCTCGATCAATTCGCCGCGCGAGACAATCACTTCTCCGCCAGCCGCAAGCTCGTTCAAAACCAGATAGACTGCGGCAGCGTTATTGTTGACGACGATCGCAGGTCTCCCCAGCAAAGCTTGCAGTAGATGCGCGGTATGCGCATCGCGTTTGCCACGTTTTCCGGCCTGCAGATTGTATTCTAGATTCGAATATCGTTTGGTGGGCTCAAAATGAGCAAGCGGCGCGCGCCCTAAATTTGTGTGAAGTATGACCCCGGTCGCATTGATGACTGGCCGTAGCGATGGGCGAAGCAGCGCGCTGATTCGCGCTTCAACCTCGCTTTCCACGGTCTGATCGCTCACAGGCTGCGCTTTCGCAAGTGCGGTCCGCCTGTCCGCCAGCACACTTCGAATTTCGTTTTTTAGCAGTGATCGCGGAACGTGCGTCAGGCCGTTCATGGTGCGCAGCACTTGATCCACGGATGGCAGATCGCGCGGCGAACTCATCTACGCAATAGCCCGTTGCCTGAGCACTTGTTTCAGATACTTACCCGTATAGGACTCCGGAACGTTAGCCACCGCTTCAGGCGTGCCCTGCGCAATGACTCTGCCGCCGGCATCGCCACCCTCGGGTCCCAAATCAATCACCCAGTCCGCCGCCTGAATAAGATCAAGGTTGTGCTCGATCACAAGGATGCTGCCGCCATTCAGAATCAATCGTTCGAATGAGTGCAACAACTTCGCAATGTCATCAAAGTGCAGTCCGGTTGTGGGCTCGTCGAAAAGAAACAAAGTGCCTTCACAACTCGCTTGCGCGAGGTGCGCGGCCAGCTTCACCCGCTGTGCTTCACCGCCGCTTAATGTGGTTGCTGATTGCCCCAACCGCAAATAAGCCAACCCGACATCCTGCAGCACCTTCAGCCGCGCGGCTAGTCGTGGGGTGTCTGCAAAGAACGACAAGGCCTCGCGCACCGTCAATTGCAGCACTTCGTGGATGTTCAGACCCTTGTATCGAACGTCCAGAACGCTCTGCTTGTAACGCGTACCCTTGCAGTCTTCGCAGACCAGTTCTACATCGGCCAGGAACTGCATCTCCACCGTGACGGTCCCGTCACCCTGACACGTTTCGCAACGTCCGCCCGGGATGTTGAACGAAAAGTGACCGGCAGTGTACCCTCGCTTCTGCGCTTCAGGTGTGCAGGCAAATAGATCCCGAATAAGGTCGAACGTCTTGACGTACGTGACTGGATTCGAACGCGGCGTCCGTCCAATCGGCGATTGATCCACCATCACAACGCTCGTCAGCAGATCAGCCCGGTCCACTCGCTTAACCGCGAGTTTTCGCCCGGTGCTTTCGCCGTCCGGCTGCTTTTCTTTCTGCCGCTCCTTGTTGACCTGCAGATCCAGCGCTCGGTAGATCACCTCATGCACAAGGCTCGACTTGCCGGATCCAGATACACCTGTCACCGCCACCATCATGCCCAGTGGGATCTCTACATCCACATTTTTCAGATTGTTTGCGCGCGCCCCGAAAAAGCGCAGCGTCCGCTTGGAATTAACTTTTCTCCGTTCCCTCGGTCGCGAAACAACGGAATCTCCGCGCAGATAACGGCCCGTCAGTGACACCGTTCCATCCCGATCCTTCGTTCCCGGCGCATTCAAAAGCGCAGGAAACGTACCCGCAAAGATCACGCGCCCCCCGTTCTCACCCGCGCCCGGTCCCATGTCGACGATGTAATCCGCTTCGCCCATGATCTCCGGATCATGCTCCACCACGATGATGGTGTTTCCCAGCTCGCGCAGGTCTTTCAGGATGTGAATGAGCCGCGCCGTGTCCCTGCTGTGCAGACCGATCGAAGGCTCATCCAGCACATAAACCGCGCCCACAAGCCGCGAACCCAGGCATGTTGCAAGCGTGATGCGCTGTGCTTCTCCACCCGACAGGGTCGCTGAAAGCCGGTCAAGAGTCAGGTATTCCAGCCCGACATCGTACAAGAACTTGCAGCGCTGGCGAATTTCGATCAGGACCTTGTCGGCGATCTCGCGCTCTTCCGGGCTAAGTTCCAGGTTGTCGAAGAACTCTCTTGCTCTCGCGATATTCATGCGTGAGACTTCCGCGATGTTGTATTGGTCCAGCCGCACCCAAAGCGCTTCCGGACGCAACCGGCTTCCCCGGCACGCATGGCACTCTGTGTAAGCGCGATAGCGGCTCATGAACACGCGCACGTGGACTTTGTACTTCTTCCGCTCCACATCGGCGAAGAACCGGAACACGTGTTTGCGAACGAATTCCTTCTCGTCCGCTCTCAGATCTCCGTGGGCAACGTTCAGCCGCACCTTGCCTTTCGACTTTGGCTTGAACTCTTCGTCGTAATACCAACCGTATTGCGGCTTCGTCCATGGATCGATCGCGCCGTCTTGAATCGAAAGCGTCGGATCCGGAATAATCAGGTCGAAATCGTAATCGATGGTATTCCCGAATCCCTGGCACACAGGACAGGCGCCGATCGGATTGTTGAAGCTGAACAGCGTCGGTTCGGGCTTCGTTGCTTCCTGCCCGCAGATCTTGCAAGCGAACTTCTCGCTGAAGTGCAGAACCTGCGGCTCAGCCACGCTCGCCTGCTCGAAAAAGATCTCACCCGCTTCCCGGTAACAGATCTCGACGGTGTCCACAATCCGCTGATGCTGATCGGGCCGGATCACTAATCGATCCGCCAGAATGAAGAGCGGCTTCGCGAAATCAATCCCCAGCAGTGACTCAGGAGTCGAAAACTCGAACGTCTCTCCTGCTTGGAACAGCCGACCGAATCCCTTCTTGCGCAGGTCGAACAAACGATCCCGCAGCGCCGCTGCGGCCGCATTCTTATCTTCTGCTTTTGTCTGCGCGGCTCTCACCGGAAACAGCGCGTACCAGCGCGAGCCTTCCGCTTGCGCCAGCATTGCGTCCGCTACCTGATCAACGGTGTCGCTCTGAATCCGCGTGCCCTCGTTGGGACAGTACGTCCTTCCCGTGCGCGCCCACAGCAGCCGCATGAAATCGTAGAGCTCGGTCGCGGTCGCCACCGTCGAACGTGGATTTCGCGTTTGATTCTTCTGCTTGATCGCGATCGGCGGCGCTATCCCGAGAATCTCGTCGACATCCGGCTTTTCCATACGCTCCAGGAACTGCCTTGCGTACGCCGATAGCGATTCCACATATCGGCGCTGCCCTTCCGCGTAAATGGTGTCGAAAACCAGTGAGGACTTGCCCGATCCCGAAACCCCCGTGACCACCGTGAGCTGGTTGTGCGGCAGGTCGAGAGAGATGTTTTTCAGGTTGTGAACCCGCGCGCCTCGAATAGCGAGCACCGGCCGTGCCGCTGCAGACACTTCGTCCGAGGCAATGACTTCACAGGACGATAAGCTAGTGTTTTCCGGCATTCCTGGCAGGTTCTCCGAAGGTCTGGATGCAAGCGGCCCGGGCAATGGCCACGCCGGCCTTGGAAGGGTTACCTCTTAAGTATAGGATGCTGTTCTGACCCTCTCGCCAGAAAACATCATTTGGCTTCGCCGGGCTCTCCTCGCGTGGTTCTCCACCCAGCAGCGCGATCTCCCATGGCGTCGCACCCGCGACCCATACGCCGTCTGGATCTCCGAAATCATGCTCCAACAGACTCGCGTCTCCGCCGTCATCCCGTATTACGAGCACTTCATGACGCGTTTCCCCGATGTCGCCTCGCTCGCCGAGGCGCCGGAACAAGATCTACTCGCCCATTGGGCGGGACTCGGCTACTACTACCGGGCGCGCAATCTTCAACGCGCCGCTCAGGCCATCGTCACCTCTGGCGCGTTCCCGCGCGACTACGAAGCTATCCGGGCCCTTCCAGGCATCGGCGACTACACCGCCTCGGCGATTGCCAGCATCAGCTTTGATCTGCCTCACGCCGTGCTCGATGGCAACGTTTCCCGTGTTCTCAGCCGGTTATTGGCGGACGCGACGAACATAGCGTCTACCGCCGGGAAACGGAACTTTACCGCAATAGCACGTAATTTGCTCGATGCCGGGCAGGCCGGTGCTTTCAATCAGGCCGTTATGGAACTCGGTGCCATCGTATGTCTGCCGAAGAACCCGCAATGTCTGGTCTGCCCGATCTCGGAACAGTGCGTTGCGCGCCAAACAGGCACACAAAACAACTTCCCGGTCAAGATCGTCCCGCGCAAATCGGTCCAGGAAAGCCGCATCTTGTTTTGGGCTGAGCGCGACGGTCACGTTCTGGCCTGGCAACGCCCGCCCGAGTCACGCCTCATGCCCGGCTTTTGGGAACTGCCGGAACGAGAACAGTTGCCTCACCTCGGCCCGTCCGCGAAAATCGGCTCATTTCGTCACAGCATCACTTTCCACAAATATCTGTTTGAAGTCTGGAGGGTCTCTGCGCCTTCGGACCCGGCGCCCTGCCAATGGATCGATCTGGCCCGCCTCAAAGATCTCCCTGTCAGCACTGTCTTCCGAAAAGCTCACCGGGTAGTTTCCGCGCCTGACCGAAGGAAGGCAACCGTCAGAGCTGCTCCGGCGTCCCTCGGCTAACATCTCAGCCAGGCCCAGACGTCTGGCGCCGAAATGCAATAGACTACTGGAAGGAGATTATGCGCCTCACCCTCGCCTGCTTGCTCACCGCCGGACTTCTTTCTGCCCCAGCTTTTGGACAAAACGAATCCGTCGCTGCTCCTCCGCCGACACAGCAAGCGGCGCCTCCGACTGCGCCCCAATCTCCCGTACTACGCACTCGGCCCGACGGAAACGCTGTCGCGACTGGCTCTTACACAATCGTTCCGGGTACGCGCATTCTGCTCAGCATGATAAACAACGTCAGCACCAGGCAAGCTCAGGTGGGTGATCGTATTTACCTCGAAACCGCGTTTCCGGTTCTTGAGAACAACAAAATCGTCATTCCGCAAGGTAGCTGGGTCACGGGCACCGTCACTGAGGTCAAGCGTCCTGGTCGTGTGAAGGGCAAGGGCGAGCTGCAGGTTCGATTCGATTCGTTGACATTGCCGAACGGTATCAGTCGCAGCTTCCGCGGCGATCTAGCCGCCATTGATCCGCGCGATCAAACCACGCTAAACCGCGAGAACAGCAAGGTGACAGGTCCCGGTGACAAGAAGACGGATGTCGGGACAATAGTCACAACCACAACAGCCGGAACGGTGATCGGCTCCGGTATCGGCGCTGCCGCAGGGGGGGTCGGCATGGGTGCAGGCGTCGGCGCAGGCGCGGGGGCTGCTGCCGGACTCCTGGGCGTGCTTCTCACTCGCGGTCCCGATGCGATGCTGACCAAAGGTTCCAGTGTCGAAATGGTGCTCGACCGGCCTTTAACTTATCAGCTCAGCGATCTCGATTTCAGCAATGCGCCTCCGCCCGGCGCAGCTATCAGCGAAGGCGGTAACAGGCCCGCACCGTCACGCGGCTTAGGCTCTCGCATCCCCTGATCCGCGCTATGGAATGGGACGAACCCATTGAGATCCCCATCACAGACGTCTTCGACCTGCACCCGTTCGCTCCGCGCGACATCGGAAGCGCCGTAGAGGCGTACCTCGAGGAGGCCCATCGGCTGAACTTCCAGGCTCTACGCATCATTCACGGCAGAGGCATCGGTGTTCAGCGCGAACTCGTCAGGTCCATACTGGCGAAAACACCCTTCGTGCTTGACTTCCGCGATGCACCCGCCGAGGCCGGAGGCTGGGGAGCAACGATTGTGACCCTGGCCCCCAAATCAGAGATTTAGCGGCTCATCAAAGCGCGAACCGAAAGCAATCTCGCTCAGCGGCTTCCTCTCGCGCTTCGCAAGCTCGCTGGCGCGCATCTCCTCTGGGAGGCTCTCGGGACTGTCCAGGTACCCTATCGCCACAGCGGCAGCGACGTCGTAATCTTCTGGCAAACCGATCGCCGCGCGCGCTTTTTCGTGATCGAATCCCGCCATCGCATGCGCGTGCAGACCGAGGGCCGTGGCTTGGAGCATCAGATGCGCTAGAGCTTGTCCCGCATCGTGAAGGGCGTAATAATTCGGGTTTCCGTTCCGTGCGAAGGCCTTTTTCGCCCCCATGATGATCAACACGTCGGCGTTTCGTACCCATGCCTGGTTAAACGGAACCAGCGTGTCCAGCAGGCGCTTATATGCCGCGGGATCAGATCTTCTCGCGACGTAGAAACGCCAAGGCTGTTCGTTGTAAGACGAAGCAGCCCACCGCGCAGCCTCCAGGAGCGACTTCAAGTCCTCCCTTGAAACGGCTTGCGACGAAAACGCGCGAGGGCTCCAACGGTTAGCGATCAGTTCGTGAACGGAAGCGTCCGTTTCAGCCCGCTTAATCTGCTGAATTGTGTTTCCAGCGTCAGTTGACATGGCAAGAACTCCCGCCAGCACTCTGCTGGCCCTTGCCCTTCGATGCGGTTCCGCGCCCACCTGACGCAGAATGTAACTACGACCCGACCGGCTGCTCCTCGGGTTCCGCAGTCGCATCGCCCGCTTCTTCTAGCTGTTCGGGCGCGTAGTAGTAGTTGTGATAATACGTGTACTTGCTGTAAAGCTCGCCGCGTCTCGCGCCGTTGACAACAACTCCCAGGACGTTGTTTTCGCAGAGTGATTGCAGTGCCCTGCTGACGGAGTCGAACGTCGTCGTGCCGATGCGAACCACAAGCACTGTTCCATCGCACATGGTCGCCAGTAGATTGCCGTCGGCGGCAAACAGGAGTGGAGGACTGTCGAGCACCACCCAGTCAAAATGATTTCGAAGCTCCTGGATGAGCGACTTACATTCCTTCAGATTCAACAGTTCAAGTGGATTTTGAACTGTTTCGCCTGCGGAAATCAGGTAAAGATTGGTCCCCTCCAGTCTTCTGAACAACTCGCTAACGTGAGCTTTGCCCAAAAGAAAATCGGTGATACCGGGCCTCGATGCAATCTGAAAATTCTTGTCCACCGTCGGTCGCCGGAAGTCGAAGTCCGCAAGCAGAATGCGTTTGTCCGCAAGCTGCGACATCGTCACTGCCAAGTTCATCGCCGTAAATGATTTTCCTTCAGCGGGCGATGCGCTCGTGACGAGCAAAGTGTGCAGAGGCTGCAACGTCTGCATATGGTTCAGGCGAGTTCGCAGTGTTCGAAATTCTTCTGCGGGAGCCTCACGCGGGTTTGACGGAGCAACTAACAGCGCGCCTTTGGCCGGCATGTATGGCACCACGGTAGCGTTTTGAATACACGCCTCCAGGTTTTCCAGGTCCGCCGTAAACACAGCGCGAGCGGCACCGTCCTCCGGGGATTCGTCAACAACGGGAGCCGGATCCTCAGTCGCTGCCACCTGCTGGGCCGCCCTTTGGACTACGGATTGCGCCGGAGGTCTTGGGCTTTCGGTCTTTTCCTGGTGCGCGGCTTTTCGCAGCGCCTCGTGTACACGGCTCATGAATCTATCCTTTGCCTATTTGCCTACGTAGTAGCGCGCCAGTGAGACCGCCATGATGGCACAACCGGCGAGCGTTGCCGTGGCCCAGCTTACCCACATTACCTGTTTCCGACGCTGCACGACGACGTCATTTTCGAGCAGCGGAACGCTGCCCAGAATCGTCAACTGCGTATAAAGTCGCGCGTCCTTCAGGTTCTTCAGTGAGGTGTCCTTCACTTCCCGAACCGCCACCAGCACGATGCCGAGAATCAAACCGATCACGGCCCCTATCGGAACTATCGTGCCTCGCTTTGGCAGAACCGGTGAAGGCGGCAGGGAAGCTGGATCAATCAACTCCAGAGTTTCACCTTGCTTGCGTTTTTCCAGGTCGATCGACACCGAAGATCGCGCCGTTTTCGTTTGGAATTCCAGATACCGCTGTCTTAAGAGATCACGTTCACGCTGCAGATCGTCATATTCCTTCTCGCTGGCCGACGACCCCAGCCGTCCCTGGTACACCCCGATCTGTGAGTTTGTAGCCGCAACATCTTTCTGAATCAACTGCCCATCCATCTGGTTAGCTTTCACTTGCGTGTTCAGGCGATCGATCTGGTTCTGCACATCCTGACGCTCGGCATTGAGAGCGGCGCTCTGTTCGGCGGACGCATCCACAACCTGCGGCTTAGCCTTCGCGGCATCATCCCGCTGCTTCTGCACATAAACCAATTTGGCTTTCGCGTCTTGCAGATCCGGATAGTCCTCCGTGTAGCGCTGCTTCATGTTGTCTATGCTGTCTTTGAGAGTCGCAATCTGTCTGTCTAAGTCAGCCACTTTTTCATTTCGCACCTGCGATTGCTGCGACATATTCCGCAGACTGGCTGCCCGGTCCTTAAGGATTCGCATTTCCTGCTCGAGCATCATCCGCTGCTCTTGGTTGTGGTTCGCAGATTCCGTCAACCCGTCCATCCGATTGTTGAGCGAATTCATCGCCTGCATGTTGTTTGCTTCTTCTTCAGGCAGATGCCCCGCATACTTAGCGCGAAACTCGTCCAGGCGCCTTTCAACGTCATCAAGGTCGTGTTTTGCCTGCTGCCCTTCATCGGACAGAAACTGGTGCGCCTGCTGCTGGCTTTCGGCACCCTGCTCCGAACTCTGAGATATCAGTCTCGACACAATCTCCTGACACACTTGTTGCGCCACATGCTTGTCGTGGTATCGGAAGCCCACTTGCACCGTCGGCAGAAAACGGCTCCCTGCCGTTGTGCCGCCCGCCGGCTGGATGATGACATCCTTCTTCATGGTCTCCACTACGTCTTGCAGCGGAGCGCTCTTCATCTCTTTTGGGTAGAGCCCGTAAGTGTTGATGAGCGAAGTTAAAGTCGCCCGGCTCCAGATTGTCAGGGCGAGCGCGTTGATCCGATCGGCTACGTCCTGGCTCGTCAGATTTTCAACCAGATCGACCGAAATCTGTTGGGGCGTGACTCGAATGGTCGCAGTAGATATGAATACGTCGGGAAGGGAATAGGCAACCACTACTGCGACAACTAGGCCGGCAAACGCGGGAGCGATGATCCAGCGGAAGTTCCGCCGCAAAATGTCAATATAGTCCTCGAAATCATATGAGCGGCGAGGAACCGCAATACTGTCCAACATGCTTAACGGGCTCTCCTCCTATGGAATTATGATGTGATCCCCAGGCTGGATCAATATGTTCTGCGCCATGTTCTTACCCTTGATGACGTCACGTAAATTGAAGTAGATCCGTTTATCCCCACGCAGGATATAGATATGCTTCTTGTTCGCGAAATCGCCGACACCGCCAGCCTTGCTGATTGCCTCCAGGATCGTCGTCGGCACTATCAGCGAGTATTCACCCGGGCGGGCAATCAAGCCATCCATGTAATAGCGCTTACTGCCAACGTCCTGAACCGATACCTGCACCAACGGCTTCACAACGTACTTCTTCAGTGAGTCCGCAATCTCTTCCTGAACCTCAACCGGCGTTTTCCCGCCCGCATCCAGGTCGCCTACCAGCGGCATCGTGAACTTGCCGTCTTCGTGAACCGCCATCAGGCCTGAAAACTCCGGCTCGTGCCAAACCTGAACGTTCAGCACATCGGCCGCACCGATCTTGTATTTCGTAGAGTCCACCGGCGCCCCGGCAGATTTGGAGATTGGCGCAGTCGCTACTCCTTTGTTCGCGCCTGCGGAAGTGTCGCCTCCCGGAGGCGGCACCGGGACCGGCGCAGAAGAGGTCTGTGCGCTGGCCAGAAAGGGTATGCAAGCGAAGACTACTACAAAAACTACTTTGGGCCACGAAGTTCGTCGTCTCATTTGCGCGTTTACTGAATATCTCAACAGTTCATCCAATTGGCTGTATAACTTTGAGTTTACTAAGTTTTCTCCTTGCTTAAATACCGGAATCTGCCGGTTCACTGGCTCGCCGCCCGTCTCTCGTTCAAACTTGTCGAGGCGGGTGTTTGACCATCAGCCCGCGCCGTCGGCACCCAAACTTCCATCGGCGTGGGCTCCCGGTTTCCTATTGCGTAATACGGAATAAACGTCAGCATGGTGGGTCGTCGGGCACGAGTGGCCGCTACTGCAAACGGTTGATACAACGGCTCGTCTCCAACTAGTTTTTCGGCTGCTGTGCCGTTTACCTTTAACAGGAATACTCCACCTAGCAGATCCTTACGCTGTTCTACGGTGCTTACGCTATTCGTCCGATAGAAGATATCGGAGAGCGCAACGCCGCCCTGGTCAATCTGTTCCAACGCATAAATCAGGGGACCCCGCTGCAGCGCGATGCGCCCGTACACATCGGCAACCTTCGGGTTCGCCACCATCGGTGTCGGCTGCATTGCAAAACTCACGGACACCGAATCTCCCGCCGCCCACTTCCTCGTAATCCCAACGAAGGAACCACGGTGGTCATTCGATGTGGCAAACGGCTGCCCGTTCACCTGAACATCCATTGCGGGCGCCCAGGCCGGCCACCGCAAATATAAGGTGAAATCGGCTGACCGTTGCGGCGCCACTGTAAAGTGGATGTCTCCACTCCACGGATATGTCGTTGATTGCGTAAGTTTAATCGGGTTCCCGTCTTCCAGATGCCAATCCAGCTCCGAGCTGTGATAAAGGTTTACGAACAGCCCATCCCGACTAGTGGAATAGAAATATCCGGGCAGCGATTCGAATAGCCGCTCAATGTTCGGCGGACAACATGTTGTGTCGTACCACGGGTTCCGCAACTTCTCCCCGTTCGAGGCCAGAGGGTTGCGATAGCAGTACATCGTCCCGGAAAGCGACATCCCGCTGTTCACCCCGTTATAGAGCGCCTTTTCAAGGATGTCCGCATACTTGGCGTCGCCCGTTACGGTCAGCAGACGAAAATTCCACATCACGTTCGCGACCGCCGCGCACGTTTCTGCATACGCCTGCTCGCTCGGCAACTCATATGGATCGCCGAAACTCTCGCCGGTAGAGCGCGACCCGACGCCGCCGGTGATGTACATTTTGCGCTCCGTGAGGTCGAACCACAGCGAATCGAGTGTCTTCTTATATGCCGGATCGCCGGTCTCGGCAAAGTAATCCGTCGCGCCCGAAGACGCATACAGCGCCCGCACCGCATGTCCTTCGAATTCCGTCCGCGAAGTAAACTGCCGCCCGCTGAACGTATATCGCACATCCGACTCTTTCCACTTCATTCGGTCCCGTTCCACC
The DNA here is from genome assembly GCA_036276155.1 of Bryobacteraceae bacterium. GTDB lineage: Bacteria > Acidobacteriota > Terriglobia > Bryobacterales > Bryobacteraceae > Bog-105. The sequence goes on from DATBEG010000099.1 coordinate 17,717, forward strand.
CCGCTGAATAGGTAGCGGACAAATTCCAGATACCGCGAATCCCCGGTCGTGCGATACAGCTCCACCAGCGCCATTTCGAGTTCCGGATGACCCGTCATGAACGGCTTCTTGTCCGGCCCGAAATTGTCTACCACGTAGTTGGCGAACTTGATCGCCGCGTCCAGCAGCGTCCGGCTTCCCGTTGCCCGGTAATAAGCAATAGCCGCCTGAATCAAATGTCCAAGACAGTAATCTTCGTGCGACCGCACTAACTCGGTGAAGCGCAGATGTGCTTTGTCTCCCACGTAATACGTGTTCAGGTATCCGCTCGGCTCCTGCGCCGCAACAATGTCGGCAATCAGAGACTCCACTTGTTGGCCCAGCTTCTGCTTCTCCGCTTCGCTGGTCTCGTTCGAAGCCAGCGCCCACGATGCGGCTTCAATCCACTTATATGCGTCCGAATCCGTGTAAACGGGCCCTTTGCGCGGCACGTTCTTTTTGCCGGAAAGTCGCCGGAAGTTATCCATGACGCCGTGCTCTTCAAGCAGATCCAGCAGCGTTGGCAGACTGCGCTCCGTGGTCACTCGCCGCCGGCTGGCCCAGAACCCGTCGCCCATGTGTACGGCCTGAATCGGAACTGTGTGTAGCCGAGCATTCAGGCTGTGATCCGTGTAGATGACGCCCTGCGCTCGCCAGTCCGCTTGCGATGATGCGCCAGACAGGGAAACAAGCAAGAATGCGGCCAGCGATAGCGCCGCAACCAATTGCTTCATAGTGATTTCAAATGCCGATAGACAAGCGATACCGGCAGCCCAACCACATTGTGATAGCAGCCGTGAACGGATTGGACAAACTTCGACGCCAACCCTTGAATGCCGTACCCGCCGGCCTTTCCGAATGGCTCCCCGCTTCGAGTGTACTCCGTAATCTCACTGTCCGTAAGCTCTACAAAAGTCACTTCCGTACTAGAGACGTCGACAATCTCACGCTTACTCGTAACAATGCAGATGCCCGTGTGCACCCAATGATTTCGTCCGGAGAGTTGCCGCAACATGCGCGCGGCGTCTTCTTCGTCAGACGGTTTCCCCAATATTTCGTCTCCTAAGCAGACCTCCGTGTCGGCTCCCAGCACAATGTCTTGATGCCGCGGCTGTATGGCATGCGCCTTTTCGCTCGCCAATCGCTGCACGAGCGCAATCGGCCCCTCGCCCGGCTTCCGCGTCTCGTCAATATTCGCCGCTTTCGCCAAGTGATGGATGCCGGCATTCCTCAGAAGCTCGTGCCTCCGCGGCGACGCCGAAGCCAGAATAAGCATCAATGCCACGGTAGCGAACCGCGCTCCGACCGCCGCTCCCTTTGTTATCCTCGAAGATTAAGAGACCGCGCCTGTGGAGACCTTTTCCCCATCACGTTCGCAGTCCTAAAACGAGGTTCTCAGATGTCCGGACATAGTAAATGGGCCACGATCAAACACAAAAAGGCGGCCCTCGATGCTAAGCGCGGTAAAGCATTTACCCGCCTGATCAAAGAAATCATGATCGCTGCCCGTAACGGGGGCGATCCGGACGCCAATGCGCGTCTTCGCACAGCCATCACTGCGGCCAAAGCGGTCAGCATGCCGGCCGACAACATCAAGCGAGCCATCATGCGCGGCACTGGCGAGCTCGAAGGCGGCCAAATCGATGAAATTCTGTTTGAAGGCTACGGTCCCGGAGGCGCTGCCGTTCTCGTGAACGTGGCCACCGACAATCGCAACCGTACTGTGAGCGAAATCCGCCACCTCTTCTCGAAGAACGGCGGCAATCTCGGCGAGCAGGGCAGTGTCGCCTGGATGTTCGAGCGCAAGAGCCAGATTATCGTCGATGGCGTCAACGCGACCGAGGACCAGTTGATGACCATCGCTCTCGACGCCGGTGCCGATGACATCCGCGACCAGGACGGCACTTGGGAAATCCTTTCGGTTCCCGAAGCGCATGAGCAAGTGCTCCAGGCACTCGAAAAGGCGAAAATCCCCAACGAGTCTGCCGAAATCGCGATGGTTCCGAAGAACACCATTAAGCTCGAAGGCAAGAACGTCTCGGCCATGATGAAGCTGTACGACGCGCTCGAAGAGCACGATGACGTGCAGAGCGTTTACGGCAATTACGAAATCGATGCTGCTGAAGTAGAAGCGCTGGCCTAGCAACAACTGGCGTTCGAAAGAACGCCGTCCTTAATGAAAATCGTCGGCATAGACTGCGGAACCGAAAAAACGGGTTATGGGGTTGTCGAGTCCGACGGTCGCCGTCATCATCTCATTACCGCGGGCGTCATCCGCACCCGCACCGCCCATTCCCTGGAACTTCGGCTTCGCCATATCGCGAGCGAGCTCCGCGATGTCCTCGCCTGCTTCCAGCCTGATTCGTTTGCTGTCGAAGAAGTCTTCCATTCGGTGAACTCAAAGTCTGCGCTGAAGCTCGCGCACGTGCGCGGCGTCGCACTGTTACTCGCCGCCGAGGCCGGTCTCGAAGTCTTCGAATATTCGCCTCTGGAAGTCAAGATCAGCGTCGTCGGCTACGGTCGGGCTGAGAAACAGCAGGTGCAGATGATGGTTCACTCGCTCCTCGGCATCGGACCAACGTTCCAGTCTTACGACGCTACGGATGCCTTGGCCGTTGCAATCTGCCACGGCACACGCGCAAATTTTCCGGTCGGAGCAGGGGCGCCGCGTTGAAATCGAGTTGTCCCGCGCTTCTACTTCGCGCTGTGCTTCTGTCGTGCACTTTCTGCCTCCCGCTATTCGCTGGCTCTGCCAAGATCAGTTACACTCGCGCTTTCCCCGGCAGCACACCCGAATGGTTCTGCGTCGAAATCGATCGCTCCGGCAACATGGAATACAAGGAATCTCCCACCGATGATCAGCCGCTCAAAGCACAACTGCCTGACAGCGACGTCGCCACTCTCTTCGGCATGGCCGAAAAGCTCGGGTACTTCAAAGGGCCGCTCGAATCTGGCCTCAAAGTCGCCAACACCGGTAAGAAAACACTTCGCTATGACGACGGTGCCGGCAAATCTTCCGAAGCTGTATTTAATTACTCTCTGAATCCAACTGCACAACAGTTGCTGGAGCGCTTTGAGCAGATCGCCGAATCGGAACGCGCCTACATCGTACTCGACCGCGCCGTCCACTATGACCACTTAGGCATCAACGACGCGCTCGCCGATGTCGAATCCCTCTGGCTCAAGAAACAGCTCGCCGCGCCTCGGCAGTTCGTCCCTTTGTTCGACCGCATCACCACTCACGAAACCTTAATGCATATTGTCCGCGACCGCGCCGCCCGTCTCAAAGACGAGTTCCAGGGTCCGCCGCAGCCGGTTGACACCACCCCAAAATGACCAGCACCGTGTTTGAACGGATCGTCTGGATCGTCCTCGACAGCGTCGGCATCGGCGCGATGCCCGATGCGGCCGCCTTCGGTGATCCGGAAGGCAGCGACACCCTCGGCAACATCGCACGCCAGCGCCAGCTCCATCTGCCTAATCTGCAGAAACTGGGCCTTGCAAATATCAAGCCGTTAACCGGGATTTCTCGCGTCTTGCATCCCACAGGCGCCTTCGGCAAATGCGCGCTTCGCTCGCCCGGCAAAGACACCACCACCGGACATTGGGAGATGGCCGGCATCATTCTCGACAAGCCGTTCCCCATTTATCCGCACGGATTCCCGCCTGAGGTGATGGAACCCTTCGAACAGCAGATCGGGCGCAAGACTCTCGCGAACAAACCCGCGTCCGGCACCGAGATCATCAAAGAGCTTGGTGATGAGCACCAGCGCACGGGCTATCCAATCGTTTACACATCGGCTGACAGCGTCTTTCAGATCGCCGCGCACGAATCCACCATTCCGCTCGAAGAGCTGTATCGCATGTGCCAGATCGCTCGCGGAATCCTGCGCGGTCCGAACGAAGTGGGCCGGGTCATCGCGCGCCCGTTTACCGGCGACCCCGGCCACTACGTCCGTACTCCCAATCGCAAGGATTTTGCCGTTCCGCCGCCCTACGGCATGCTGCTCGATCAGCTCAACCACGAGGGCGTACTTGTGTCGAGCATCGGCAAGATCGCCGACATCTTCCTGAACCGCGGCATCGCCGAGTCAACCAAAACCAAGAGCAATGCCGAAGGTATGCAGAAGACGGTCGATGCCATGCGCACCCAGTTCGACGGCCTCATTTTCGTTAATCTCGTTGACTTCGACCAGCAGTACGGCCATCGCAACGACGTCGAAGGCTATGCCACAGCGCTCGAAGCCGTCGACGCGTGGTTGCCTTGTATGCCGCTCCAGGAAAGGGATCTGGTCATCCTCACCGCCGATCACGGCTGTGATCCCACCACTCCGTCCACCGACCACTCCCGTGAATATACGCCTCTGTTGGTCTATGGACCGGCTGCCCGTGGCGGAATCAGTCTGGGCACGCGCAAGTCGCTGGCCGATATCGGTCAATCCGTAGCTGAAAACTTCCACACTCAAATTCCCGCGGGCGAGAGCTTCCTGCGAGACATCCAGAAAGGAAACTGACTGACTCTCAGCCTATGAGACGGCGAATCATGGCGGCCAATTGGAAGATGTACAAGACCGCCGATCAAACTAGAAGGTTCTTCGATGAATTCATTCCTCTGCTGGATGACAGCAGCTCGAGCGACATCGTTGTTTGTCCCACCGCGCTCTGCATTCCCTGTGCAGTCGCTGCGGCTTCCAGCACGCACATCGGCATTGGGGGGCAAAATTCGTACTGGCAGAAGGAAGGTCCCTATACTGGCGAAGTCTCGGCCGAAATGCTGTGTGCCGCCGGTTGCACTTGGGTGATCGTTGGGCACAGCGAACGGCGTCAGTGCTTTCACGAAACCGATGCCGACGTTCTGCGCAAAACCCTGGCCGCCATCCACGCCGGACTCTACCCCATCGTGTGCATCGGAGAAAAGCCGGACGAACATAAGGCCGGTAAGACCAACGACGTTATTGTGCGTCAATTCGCCGCCGGTGTTGCCGGACTTACGGAAGAGCAGTTCGCAAAAATCGCGATCGCGTACGAGCCGATCTGGGCCATCGGAACCGGCAACGTCGCCACGCCAGAAATCGCATCGGCGGCGCATTACCTCGTCCGCTGTGAAGCTGAGAAGCGCTTCGGTTCCGAAGCGGCGCAGCGACTCCGCATCATGTACGGCGGTAGCGTGAAACCAGAAAACATCAACGGCCTCATGCGCGAACCGGAAATCGACGGCGTCCTCGTGGGCGGTGCGAGCCTCGATCCGAGATCATTTGCAGAGATTGTGCGCGCCGCCTAGCGGCTCGAGAGGCTCTTGACTGAGGAGCCGCTATTCCGCCCGCAGCATTGTTACTGGATCAATTCGAATCGCGCGGATTGCGGCCGGCAGAGCCGCCAGCACCGTCGCGACGAGTATCACCACGAACGGAAAAACGAGAGCTCCTAAATTCGATGGCTGTACCTCGTAGAGCAGCGTCTTAACGTATGGCTCGAGCAATACGCCAACACCGCCGCCCACGACTGCGCCGAGAAGCACCATGAAGAAGATGTCTATAGTCACCCGCCCAGCGATATCGGCCACGGGAGCGCCGATTGCTATTCGTATGCCCAATTCGCGGCGTCGCTGTAACACTGAGTAATCGAGCACGCCATACAAGCCGATGCCCGCCAGCAACACCGCTACGACGGCGAAAAATAGCGCAAGTGTAGCCAGCAATCGTTCGCGAACCGTTTGCGCTTGGTTGATTTCTAACTGCGTGATCACGTTACTCACACGAAGCTCCGGCCGTGCGCGTGATATCTCCCGCCGCAGCATCGGGGCCATTACCATGGGATTTGCGTTCGACGTCCGCACGAAGAAATGTTGTGTGCGAGTTGGTGAGTAACCGAGCGGAATGTAGGCCGTGGGTGTGATTGGTTCACGCATATTGCGATACCTTGCGTTGCGAACCAGACCGATTACCTGGAACCGGTCTTTTCCTCTGTTGAAACTTTTTCCGATCGGATCTTCACCATGGAAATATTCCTTCGCAAAAGCGGCGTTGACAACCGCCACCGCGGTTTTCGTCTCGTTCCTGCGAAAGTCTCTGCCACCCATGAACGGGATTTTCATCGTTTCCAACCAATCCGGCGACACCGGCAGGAAATACGCCAAAAGCGGTGCAGGCGGCGCTCCGTTCACCGAAACAAAACCGTTGGACCCATTGCCGCTAAGCAGAGGCCATCCTGCGATTGCAACGCTCTCAACACCGGATAACGCGCGCAGATGATCCGCGGCTTGGAACCACACCTCAGTGGATTGGGTAGCTTTCGAGACGGTCTCCAGCGTCAGAAGGCGTTCAGCGGAGAAACCGGTAGGTTGGTTGGACAGCCGGTGCAACGTTGAGACAAAGGCGCCCGCTCCGAAGTGCACGACAAAACAAAACGCAACCTGGAAAGCGATCAATGCGTGCATCAGTCGGCGGCGCGAGTGCGGATCGTCTCCCCCCTTGAGCGCACTAACCGGATCAACTTTTGATGTCCGCAGAGCGGGCAACAAGCCAAATAGAAATGTTGCGGTTATGCTCAGCGCCACAGCGAATCCCATCACGCGCCAGTCCGCCGACAAGACCAGTCGCGCCGGGTTATCGGGCGGATTGATTCTCGCGACAATGAACGGCGCCGCCCACCAGGCAAAAAGCGCGCCAGCCAAAGTTGCCAGCACGGACACCAACGCGCACTCGATCAACATCATCTGAATGAGCCGCCACTTGCCGGCCCCTATCGAGACGCGTAACGCCATCTCGCGGGACCGAGCGGCAGCTTGTGCGGTCAGCAAATTCGCGACATTCACGCAAGCGATCAGCATCACCAGCGCCACAATCACCCCAATTGCAAGCAATGCAATTCGATACGTCTGTCGCAGGTCCGACACGCCAGCGGCCGCAGGCTGTACAACTATTACGCTCTGTTGCAAATACTTCCGCACCCCATCGGGAGGCCAACTGGTGAAACCCTTTGCCACCTCCGTCTGAACCGCCGTCCATACCGCCTGTAAATGGTCTCGAACGCGCTGAATGCTGCCGTCTGGTTTTAGCTGTACAAACGTTCTAAACCAACTCCAATCGTTATGCGTGACCCCCTCATACATCATCATGGGCAGGAAGATGTCACTGAAGGTGCCCGGTTCGGTGCCCGTGAACCCCTTGGGTGCGACACCAACAATCTCGTAAAGATCGTTGCCCATCTGGAATTTCCGGCCGATAACTTTGGGATCGCGTCCGAAGCGCTGAACCCAGTAGTCGTAAGAAAGCACCGCGTACGGTTTCGCTTTCGGTACTCGATCATCGTCCTCGATCAACAGACGTCCCAACGCGGGCTTCAGTCCGAATGAGTTGAACATCCAGCCTGAGACATATTGCCGGTGAGCCTTTTCCATTTCCGCATCGGAACCGAAGGTCAAGTCCACGCGTTCTCCCCCGAAGGAAGCAGCAATTAACTCCGCGTCTTTTTTGACGGCGGCCCGCATGAGAACAAACTGCGGATACTCATTGGCGTCGCTGTCTCGAACCGAGCCGTCCGGGCCGACTCCGTGCAGAACCATCACATACAGACGGTCTGCATCCTTCACCGGCAAGGGCCGCAACAAGAGAGCGTCAATCAGACGAAATACCGAGGTGCAAGAGCCGATAGCAAGCGCGAGCGACAAAATTACCGCCGCAGACGTCGCCGGCTTCTTTGCGAGTTGCCGCCAACCAAAGAGCAAATCTGCACGAACCGAATCCAGCCACACGATTAGCTTCAGATCGCGACTCTCCTCTCTATGGCGCAGTAACGACCCAAATGCCTTCCGAACCTCCGCAGGATCGCGCCCTTCCTCAATAGCTTCCTGAATGTGCGAATTCAGCTCCTCATCGATCTCGCGGCTCAACCGATCGACCTTAAAAAGATTCCCGATACGTGACCAGACGGACATCTTCACGCCATCCTTAGAACTCGATTTACCGCCGAAGTCACCGCCTGCCATCGCGACTCCTCTGCCCCCAACTGCTTTCTTCCTGCGGCAGTCAATTCATAAACACGAGCTCGCCGCCCATTCTCTTTGCTAACCCATTCTGCGCGGACCCAGCCCGATTCCTCCATTCGATGCAAAGCGGGATACAGCGAACCTTCCTCTACCCGCAACACCTCTTCCGAGGTGTCTCGAATCGCTGACATAATGGCGTAACCGTGCAGCCGTGGTCGGCGCGAGAGCAGTTTCAGCACAAGCAGATCAAGCGAGCCTTGCAAGGAATCGATCTTCGGCATACTCAGACAACTTATTATACAGACATCTAGTGATCCTGCCGTTGCGCACTCGCGAGCGCTCACCTTATATTGCGTGCTTGCGGCGGAATCCACCGAAAGCAGCGTTAAGCGAGGAGAGAATCGTGGACGACAACTGACCCACACTTCCGTCGCGTATTCCGTGACTCCCCTTGGCAGTACCAAGGCGCGGACGGCTTGGTCAAACATCCCATTACCTTTGAAAGCCACATTCCCGACGAACACTGGAACACGCGTGATTGTTTTCCTGCAGGACGGGGCAAACGGGCACATTCTGGGCGCCGCGCAAAGCCGCCTTTAGCTATTCCAGCCCCAAAAAAATTACGTGGAACTTGTCGATTTCTGATTGTTCGCTCGTCGTACCAGCGAAAGGGCAAGCGACATACATCTCCTAGAGGAAAAAAATGGCATCCACTACAGTAGGAATCGACGAAGAGAAGCTGACCACGTCTGAGATTGAACAAGGACAGCAATATCTCGATCACACCCGCACTGGCGTCATCGGCGTTACCAGGGGTCTGACCGAGGCGCAATGGAAGTTCAAGCCCTCGGCTGACGCGTGGTCGATCGAAGAAATTCTCGAGCACATGGTTGTGGTGCAGGACCGTGTGCTAGGACCCATTCTGCAGAAACTCGCGGAATCGGCGGCCGCTACAAACAGCGACTGCGAACAGGTAGACGCGATTGTCATCCATCAATTCACGGATCGCAGGACGAAATTCAAGGGTCCGGATTTCATTATGCCGACGGGCCAATTACCCCATGCAGAAGCACTCGGCCGGCTCCTGACCAACTACAAGCGCCTGAATGACCACCTTGAAGAGGCAACGGGCTTGCGTCAACACGTGGCAGAAGCGGCGCCCCTAAAGGCAATTACGCAGGGTAAGCACCAGTTTATGGACGGCTACCAATGGGTGCTCGCGGCGGGAGCGCACACCGATCGGCATACGAAACAGATTCTCGAAGTAAAGGCTGACCCGGGCTTTCCATTAAACTAGAGCATCTCGGGCTGAAACTCGACAGGAAGGGAACTCCCCAAATGCGCTACATGATGTTGATCTATTCTCAGGAAAAGACAGAGGGACTGACGCATGACGATGCGCGGCATTTGCAAGCGGCGCATTGGGCGCTGATGGACGAAGCCTCACAGAAAGGCGTGTTTCGCGGCGCGGAGCCACTGAAACCAACTAGTATGGCGACAACCATGCGGATGAAGGATGGAAAACCTCTCTTCACAGACGGACCGTTCGCCGAGACGAAAGAGCAGCTTGCCGGGTACTATATTCTCGATTGCGAGAACCTGGACGAAGCGATGGATTGGGCGGCGAAGATCCCGACTCTCTGCAAGGGAGGCGCCGGTTGCATAGAGATCCGCCCCATTCAGGAACTGCCGAGCCGTTCTTCATAATGGACGTGCGGGATGCGGCGGAGGCCGTGTTCCGCGCGGAATCCGGCCGCATCATGGCCACGCTGATCCGCCTTTCCGGATCTTTCGACCGAGCAGAGGAGGCCATGCAGGAAGCGTTCGCCTCAGCGCTTGCAGCGTGGCCGGAACGCGGCATTCCCGACAACCCCGCAGCCTGGATCACAGCGACCGCGCACCGAAAGCTGATCGATCAGACTCGGCGCGAGCACACGCGGCGCGATAAACAGGATGCCTTACGTTATGAGGTCGAGAATGTTCAGGCGGTCGCGGAAATCGACTCCGGCGGTGAGCCCGAATCGATGAAGTTTCCCGATGATCGGCTCCGCCTCATGTTCACCTGTTGCCATCCGGCGCTGCATCGGGAAGCGCAGGTTGCGTTGACGTTGCGAACGCTTGGCGGCTTAACTACGGTCGAGATTGCGAAAGCTTTCCTGGTTTCCGAGTCGACGCTGGCGCAGCGGCTGGTCAGGGCAAGACGAAAAATTCAGGAAGCTCGTATACCGTATGAAGTTCCGCCGCCGCATCAATTGGCGCCCCGACTGAGTTCAGTACAGGCCGTTGTCTATTTGATCTTCAACGAAGGATATACGGCAGCCTGCGGAGATCGATTAGTTCGCCTCGATTTGTGCGCTGAAGCTATCCGGCTGGGCAGGGTTCTGCAAGAGTTGCTTCCGCACGACTGTGAGAATCTCGCTCTGCTGGCGCTCATGCTCCTGCACCATTCGCGACGAGACGCACGGATCCGAAACTCGCAATTGGTGACGCTCGAAGAACAAGACCGCAAGCTCTGGTATCGACAGGAGATTGCGGAAGGCCTCGAACTGATTGACCGCGCGCTGCAGCGGGGCCCTGTTGGGCAGTACCAGATACAAGCGGCCATCGCGGCGGTCCATGCCGAGGCGAAAGCTGCTGCGGAGACGGATTGGAATCAGATCGCCGCGTTATACGGAAAGCTGTTGCACTTCAACAGTTCTGCTGTGATCGCACTCAACCACGCAGTCGCAATAGCGATGAGCAGTGGATTGGAGGAGGGGCTGAGGCGGATAGATGATTTGGGCCGTGCCGGCGAACTCGATCAGTACTATCTCTTTCACGCCGCGCGTGCGGACATACTTCGCCGTATGGATCGCAGTGCCGCGGCAAAGGAGGCGTACCTCCGCGCATTTGCCCTAACGGCGAACGAAGTAGAGCGGCAGTTCCTGAGACAGCGAATTGTGACGCTAGATTGAAAACGACGTCTTTGGTCTCCCGACGAAGATTTGGTTGAAACGTTCAACCGGAAGGCGATATTCTAGCTACGTTTCTTATTCTTTTTTTCAGGAGGACCGTGCATGTCCTCGGTCGATGTTCCCTTAAGGGGCACTCAATTCGGACACACGTCACGACGCGATCTCTGGTGGGTACAGCCGCTACTCACTTTTCTGGGGCTTTCCCTTTTCGTGGTTTATGCCACTTGGGCGGCGTTTCAAGGCGACCATTATCGCTATGGCCCTTATCTCTCGCCGTTTTACTCACCCGAAATTTTCGGCGATGTGGCTCACTCGTGGTTTGGGGCGTGGCCGCATTGGTGGCCTTCTATAATTCCCGCTTCCGCCGCCCTACTGATCCTTTGGGCGCCAGGCGGATTCCGTCTAACGTGCTATTACTATCGCGGTGCTTACTATAAGGCCTTTTGGGCAGACCCGCCATCCTGCACCGTCGGCGAACCGCGAAAGAGCTATCGTGGTGAACGATCCTTCCCTTTAATCCTGCAGAATGTTCACCGATATTTTCTCTACGTCGCACTGATTTTCCTGGTCATTCTTGCGCTCGATGTCTGGCGCGCGCTCTGGTTTGTGAATCCAATTACCGGCCGCACGCAACTGGGCATTGGTGTGGGTACGCTCGTTCTAGCCGTCAATGTCACTCTGCTGGCATGCTACACATTCGGCTGTCACTCGCTTCGTCATTTGATCGGGGGCCGGCTTGACGAGGTCTCGAAATCCCCACTTCGCAGCAAGAGCTATAGCTGCGTCGGCTGCCTCAACCGCCGCCACATGCTCTTCGCCTGGATGAGCCTGTTCTCCGTCATGTTCGCCGATCTATACGTGCGCCTCTGCTCCATGGGAATCTGGTCAGACTGGAGAATTCTCTGAATGACCGAGTACCAGACGCACGACTACGATGTGCTGGTAATTGGAGCGGGCGGAGCGGGTTTGAGGGCAGCGATAGAAGCGTCGCAGGCAGGCGTTCGTGTCGGCGTCGTCACCAAGAGTCTGCTGGGGAAAGCGCATACCGTCATGGCCGAGGGCGGAATCGCGGCGGCAATGGCCAACGTGGACGAGCGCGACAACTGGAAAGTTCATTTCGCCGACACCATGCGTGGCGGCCAATATGTCAACAACTGGCGCATGGCGGAGCTGCATGCCAAGGAGGCGCCGGATCGTGTGAGGGAGTTGGAAGCGTGGGGAGCCCTGTTCGATCGCACAAAGGACGGGCGCATCCTTCAACGGAACTTCGGTGGCCACCGTTATCCACGTTTAGCTCACGTCGGCGATCGAACAGGTCTGGAAATGATCCGCACTTTGCAGGATCACGGTATCCATCTGGGCATGGAAGTTCATATGGAAGCCACCGTGTTGACGCTGCTTAAGGATGACGGCCGCATTGCGGGTGCGTTCGGTTATGAGCGTGAGCGTGGCCGTTTCCTCCTCTTTAGGGCCAAGGCCGTCGTCCTTGCCACCGGTGGAATTGGCAGAAGCTACAAGATCACCAGCAACAGTTGGGAGTACACCGGCGACGGGCACGCGCTGGCTTTCAATGCGAATGCGTCGCTAATCGACATGGAGTTCATTCAATTCCATCCCACGGGAATGATATGGCCTCCGAGTGTAAGTGGCATTCTGGTCACGGAAGGCGTGCGCGGTGAAGGTGGTGTCCTGAAGAATAAAGAAGGCCGCCGCTTCATGTTCGACGACATACCCGAGAACTACAGAGCCCAAACCGCCGACAACGAAGACGAGGGCTGGCGCTACACGCAAGGGGACAGGAACGCTCGTCGTCCGCCGGAATTGCTCACCCGCGACCACGTAGCGCGTTGTATTGTACGCGAGGTTCGCGAAGGCCGAGGTAGCCCGCATGGTGGTGTTTTCCTCGATATCGCCTGGATCAAGGATCGTATTCCGCATGCGTCCGAACACATCAAACGAAAACTGCCGAGCATGTATCACCAATTCAAGCAATTAGCGAACATCGATATCACTCAGGAGCCCATGGAAGTTGGGCCGACAACTCATTACATGATGGGCGGCGTCGAAGTAGACGCGGATTCTCAGATGTCCGATGTGCCCGGTTTGTTCGCGGCAGGCGAGTGTGCTGCCGGTCTTCACGGGGCGAACCGGTTGGGCGGTAACTCCCTCTCTGATCTGCTTGTGTTCGGCAAGCGTGCCGGCGAGTATGCCGCGAAATTCGCGAAAGAAAACGGCGCTGGGCAGGTAAACCCCGACCAGGTGGAAACCGCGGCGCGCCGGTCTTTGGAGCCGTTCGAACGCGACGGCGAAAGCCCATATCACCTCCAGCGGGATCTTCAGGAGATGATGCAGGATCTCGTTGGCATCGTCCGTCGCGAAGAAGAAATGCAACGCGCTCTGACCGAGTTAGACGAATTAACAAAGCGCGCCGACAAGGCGGCGGTTATTGGAAACCGTGAATATAACGGGGGCTGGCACACCGCCTTGGATTTATCGAACCTGCTCACCGTCGCTCAAATCATCACGCGTGCCGCTCTCGCGCGAAAGGAAAGCCGAGGAGCGCACTTCCGTGAAGACTATCCGTCGAAAGACCCTGAAGAGGGTCGAACTTCGGTATCAATCCGCCTGAACACGGAGGCGAGGATAGAACTGCGGCGGTTACCAGTAAAGGAAATGCCCTCCGAGCTAAAACAAATTATTGCCGAGATGGGATGAACAAGGAGAGCGATGGCCACCGCAACTTTTCGCATTTGGCGAGGCGCTAACGAAGACGGTGCATTCCGCGACTATGCAACGGAAATCTCCGCCGGGATGGTGGTGCTCGACGCCGTTCATCGCATCCAGGCCGATCAGGCCAATGACCTGGCGGTTCGCTGGAATTGCAAAGCCGGTAAGTGCGGATCGTGTTCCGCGGAGATCAATGGGAATCCGAAGCTGATGTGTATGACACGCCTTGATTCTCTGCCGCTTGACCAACCGGTCACGGTTGAGCCCATGAAAACGTTCCCGCTCATCAAGGATCTCGTGACAGACGTTTCCTGGAACTTTCGCGTCAAAAAGACCATCCGCAAATTCCAGCCGCGCCCACCGGACGATGGCAACGGAACGTGGCGCGTCGCCCAGCAGGACGTCGATCGAGTGCAGGAATTTCGAAAATGTATCGAGTGTTTTTTATGCCAGGACGTTTGTCATGTCCTTCGCGAGCACAATCTGCAGAACCAATTTATTGGACCGAGGTTTCTCACCTATGTGGCCGCGTTGGAGATGCATCCACTCGACAGTGGCAAGAGAACGCAAGATCTGCGGCGGGAACATGGCATCGGATTGTGCAACATCACGAAATGCTGCACAAAGGTGTGTCCCGAGGACATTGCGATCACTGACAACGCCATCATTCCACTCAAGGAACGGGTGGTGGACGACCACTTTGACCCGTTACGAAAGCTATTCAAAATTCTCACCAGGTAAGCCGGAAAAGGAGGCCAGCATGCAATTTGAGTTGAAGCCGCTCTCGCCGAGCGCGATTCCTGCGGCGTTAGAAAGGGCGCATCGCTACCGTCTTCTGAATGAGCCCTCCCAGGCGGAGAGCATCTGTCTTGACGTTCTGAGCATAGAACCCGATAACCAGACGGGTCTCATCACTTTGCTGCTGGCCATAACTGACCAATTCGGCTCTGATGGAACGCCCGCCAGAGCCCGCGAGGTTCTTGAGAGATTGACAGGCGAATACGAGCGGGCCTATTATGCTGGCATCGTTTTTGAACGAGCGGCTCGAGTAAGTATGCGGCTGAGCGTTCCAGGCGCCATGTTCAATGCCTATGACGGATTTGCCAACGCTATGCAGTGCTACCAAGAAGCCGAGATGCTCCGCCCTGCCGACAATGACGATTCAATTTTGCGTTGGAACACCTGTGCCCGGACGTTGATGCGGCATCGCGGACTGCAGCCGGAAAAGATCGAAGTCCTGCAGACCGTGCTCGACGACTATTAAGTAATTCTTCAGCACCGGAGGCACTGGTACGCGCGTGTTGATCCGCATCACGCCGACATCCGGCCCCTCGGCTCGCCAACTACGTTCTCGCGCCCGCCGGCTCTTTTTCTGTAAGCTTCTCGAGCGCAGACTGCATTTGCTGCACCCATCCGGCGGTTTCTGATTCCAGAGTTCTCTCAGTCTGGTCAACTAGCACATCGATATTCCTCCGCCTGCTTCGTTCCCAGTTCGAGAGTCCTTGCCACCAGGATTGAATATTGCGCAATGCTGTCAAAGCCTGGTTATATTGAACGAGCGTGTTTTCCACCTGGTCGGTCTGAAGCTTTGTAGCCAGCGCAGTAACTACCGCGGTTGCCACTGCTACCCAGACATCCCTTCTAAACGCCGCCAATAAAGTTCCGGCGCCTCCTGCTAAGTAAATACTTACCTGCAGCCAAACGAGTCTACGTGAGAGCCTGCCGCTGTTTCTCTGAAAAAAGCGAATTTGGTCACTGATTCGATATTCCAGGTAATCCTCCGGCGTGAGGAAGTTTCCCAGAGCCGGCTTGGCTTTCAGAGTGCCTGCGAGATCGGCGTCTTTTACGTTCATCTTGTTGACCTCACTATGCTCGAGAGCTGCGGTGATGTCTTTCATCCTTGCCGTCAATTTTGATTCGCGAGATGTCTGATAGCACTGCTGATCGCTGTACACTCCGGACCGTGTTAAGAACCGGTAGATTTCGCGTTTCATCGCTTCCGCCCCGCCCCGCAGAAGAATCCACTTATAGCCATCTCTGAAATGGCTGTTGTAAGCGCCAATGATCGAAATAAGCACCGGAACCACGATGACAAAGGCATGCAGTGTAATCCACTGTGGGGCGAAGCTGTGCGCCCAATCCTTAAACGACTGGGGCACCGCTCCCCCAGACTTCAGTACCGCGAATGCAGCGGCCACAACCGCGAGATAGATAAGAGTGAGTTCCAGATGCCGAAACAGCTTCTGTGATCGTCCTGCGGCTTGGTCCAGCCGATCGAAGCGGCCCCAGGAATCCTTGATAACGATCGCCGCCCTGTCCCCGCGCTGGTCGATGCGTCCCAGCAAAATGGCACTGAGATCGTCCATGCTGCCATCTATGCGAAAGGGATAAACATCCACGTTGTCGAAGATTTCCCGCAGTTCCGGATCTTTCGGCGGGTTCGGCGGAGTTCCGTCGGGTTGAGATGTCGTCGCATCGATGATCCTGTCGGCAAGTCCTCCCGTCCCCTGAATGGCGACCACGGGCCAAGCCCTCGCACCGCAGCGGATTAACGCCCGCGTCTCCAACTCTGCCCCGCCGAAAAGAATTGCCAGCGCGGGTTGATCGCGGTCTGCTGTCCCCTTCACGAGTAGATCCGCAATTTGGAACGAATACTTGACTGGATCAGCCCACTCTGCCGCCAGGCGCAAGATGAGCGGATGATTCGGATCGATGGTCTCCGGCCGTGTGTCGTGCGAGACGATTCCCACGACAGTGGGTGAAGTGTCGAGTTCCTGGGATGCCTGTCCTACAACAGCCGCGCAACCTGCGCACGTGGCGTTATCAATAATCAGAGCGCCTGGATTCACCGCCAAAGGGGCAATGACACGCCGACAGATGGCCCGCATCTGCGGTTTCAATTCTTCGCTTACGTCGCCCAGAAGAATGATCAGTGGTTTAGCGGAAAGATGAAGAGCTTCAATTACCTGTTTGTAAGTGTCAGGAGCAAGTTCGATGATCTGCTGTTGTGGGGCGGCCATTTAGCTGTGAGTTGTCCGGTTACCATACCACAGAAACTCTTACGGTCAAAGATGCACCGTAGCGGCCGCGCTTTCCTGGTTGCCAACCTTTCACTTCGTCATCGCAACATCGCGTGCGAACTCGTCAAGTCTGCGCGCCGTGGCTCCGGAGAACATCGGCGAGCCGTGCTCTTACTGCCAAAGAACCGCCTCCCTGCTGCGCCAACCAGGCTAGCGAACCGTCCTCAATTCTTGCGCCGGCCCGGATCAACATCTCGATAACTGCAACGTAGTCGGTCTCAGGGTCACCGTTGATTGCAGACCACAGCGCTTGACCTAGCGCCGTCGCGCCGTACACATTCCTGATTTGGAGTGAAGGGCCTCGTTCCAGAAGCAACTGGACCGTCTTCGCCTGTCCCCCAACCACGGCCCAATGCAAACCCGTCAATCCGGTGTTTGCCTGTGCTTGCAGATCCACACCCTTATTCAACAGAAACTCGACGACACTGTTTCGGCCATACTCGCAGGCCCACAGGAATCCAAGTTCCATCTGGGTTTTGTTTGCGTTCGTTCTCAGACTGCCGTCTTCGTGGAAAAAGCGTTCAACCACATCCAACCGTCCCACTCCGGCCGCCGCCTCGAGGTCCAACTGTGCACCGCGCCGTGCGAGAAACTCAGCCGCTTCCGGGCGTCCGTTGTGCAGCGCCGATACTAAGGGCGTCCGCACTCCCGGGACTCCATCGACCGCGGCGCCATAATCAAGCAGCAATTCCATCACCGGAATTTGCACACCGGCCCGTTTCGGGTGGATGCTCGTCGCCACCAGTCCAAGGGTCGTGCTCTTGCCGTATATGTCCGCAACGGTATCCACTTCCGCGCCGGCACTGAGTAGAAGCTCCGCAATTTCAGCAGCGTTCTTGGGAGACTTCTGCCGGTAATTCTCGAGACCGTTGGCGCCGACGTAATGAAGGAGAGCGGCCCGGTGTACCCGGGTCGAGCGTGCCCGAACCAATTCTGGATGTTCTCTCAGCAACGACTCGAGTGTCGCTGCATCACCGCCGACAATTGCTTCCGCGGCTAGTTCGAATCTCGAGATCGGTGAATTCTGTCGAGTCAGCCCCTCAATATGTTTGACAAACTTCGACCAACTCTCGAAGCCATACTCGCGCGCAATCACCAGTTGAGCATCGGCGAGAGCGAAGCGACCGCCTGGGGATTCGTCCAGAAGTTGAGCCGAGTGAGGATGGCAATTATTGACTCGCCGTAAGACTCCGGCATCGCCTGTCCTGACAAGTGTGGCGAGATCTTTCGCCTGCTTCCTATATTGTTCAAGGTTGGGGCGAGCCGGTAACTGCTTGAGATCGGTTGTATTCATTTACGAACTTCCTTCTTCGCTTGTGCCTGGAGTCCGCCCGAATCAGGCTGAAAGAACGTTCGTATCTCTAGCTTGTACTGCCGAAGGTGGGCACGGCCCTTTCCGCGGACTGGATGCGCCCTTTCGCGCTAACGTCACCGTAACGCGCTTCGAAGATGAAGTCAACTGTCCAGCCAAGCCAGTTAAACCGAACGAAACAGCTCCCGACAACGTAATCTCCTATGCGACAACATTGACATGGGAATACAAAGCATTTTCGAAGAAGCACAGGTCCTCGGAAGGGATCTGGTTGACAAGGTCAGAGCCTTGATACACGAGGGGAACGTACAGCGCGTCATTATCAAGGACGAGCATGGACACACGTTCATCGAAATTCCTGTGACGTTTGCGGCAATCGGCGCCATAGCTGCTCCAGTGCTCGCCGCGGTTGGTGCAATCTCTGCGCTTGTCGCCAAATTTACGATTGTTGTTGAACGTGTGGACCCAAATACGGCCGGTGCAGGCGAGCCCCCGAAAAGTTCTTGACCGCCCGCCTGATCCTCACTGGGGCTGCCAAGGCTTCAGCCCCAGTTCAATATGTAGCCGAATACCATAGATCATCACGGGGCCGCGATCGTGGTTGTAAGCGGGATTAACGTCGCGTTGCACGTCGAAACTCGTGTAAAAACCCGGAAACACCCGCGCTGAATAATAACTTTCCCAAACATATTCCGGCGCGTAGTTCAGCCGCCCATCGCCAATCAGAAAATCCAGCCCGCCCGCTGCTAGATACTCGCGATGCACTGCGGACAGGCCACCCGCCGTCAACGATGTCGCCACCACGTCCTCCTTTCGATGCCAGTGCGTGCCCTTAATGGAAACGCCGCCGCTCGCCAGCCGGTCGATCGCCGTGAACGCGAAGCTCTGTGTTTTGCCGTCATTCCATCCAAGGCGCGTGAAGATCCCGATGTTATCTGAAATTGCCTGATCGAAGCTGAGCCCCGTGCCGTATTTGAGCGTGCCGACACGTTCAGTAAGCGTCACATTGGGCGTCGTTCCCGTTTCGGCTGCAAGCTTCAGCGCTTCTCCGTAATCTCCGGCCTGTGCGCGATTGTCGTAACCAAGAACGCGAATTACGCCATCCTGTTTTCGGAAAGAGTAGCGCCGCTCGACCTCCCACACCTGCCCGTGATCGCGGAACAGCCGACGATCGAACTGCGGACCATTGGCGACCTTCGCCTCGGCGGCGATTCCGTACCGCAACGACCAGTTACGCGTGTGAAACTCCTGCACGATGCCCCACGTGTAGCCACGCGTGTCCGCTGGATAATCCCACGCCCCGTTAAACATCACGCCCCACGCCATGAACTGTGTCCGTGGATCGTGCGTGTAATTGTTGTTGTCGAAAAAATCCGTAAGACTGAATCGGCCGGCGTAGATTGAATAGCGGGTCATCGGACGATCTCCGGCAAGTTGATTCGCAGCGGTTTCCTGATGCTCCTTTTCAGAGCCGAATCCAAAGTCGTGCTGTATATAGAGCCGTGCGATATAGGGTTTTGGCGTCGCGGTAGCCACACGCGGCAGTTCCCCATTGGGCGGGTTTGCCAATCCGTTCACTCCACTGAATCCACGGCCGCCGGCAATTTCTGGATTGAACACCAGGACTGTGTTTCGTTCGATTCGAGCAGTGAAAAAAAGCGTGGTTGTCAGCGAGACGTCGCGCTCAGGATAGTCTCGAAGGCTCAGTGGACCTTCATAAGGCGATTGAAACGTGCCGTGATAATCGCCGATCGAGGTTGCCTGGTAATAAAGGTTCCATCGCTCGAAGGCGACTTCTGGATCAGGTACGGAGTTCGAAGTCGATTGGCTATCACTGCTCGTAGTGATATCTGCTAGAACGAGCGCGACAGATGCTTGCATCAGGATCCCGAACGTCAGTGTCCAGCGCACATCGGCCCTGAAACAAAAAATTCCCAAGCTTCCCCCCTGAAAGTTTGTGCGGGCGTAGATACACCTCATGTCTCGGCGCCACCGCTGAGCCGCAATGAAAGGAGCGAAACCCTTTTTGGCTTTTGATGTCAGCGAATACGGTAGGCGTATCCCACTTCAAAAAAGGCTCTTACAGCTTCGCCAACTTTTTGAATGATTTTGAACAGCATGACACCTTCCCTCCTATCGCCCCAATTGCTCGGGCCTTAACGATCGGCTTTAACGCCGATCCCTTCCGAGAGTGAGTGTCCTCGCAGCTTTTCGGGATCGCTGGTGGAGTTGAACCTCTTCCGGATAGAAGGAGGCTCATTTGATTTGCCAGCCGATGATTCATCTAAGCGTTGAGGACTGTTATCGCCTTCTCTCAATCGAAGCTCTCCTTCCTGTCTGAAAAACGTTTGGCCCCACAACGTTCGAGATCTGCAACGTTTGCGACGCCAATAAAAGGATATACCCCGCCCGGTATGCTCCTGAGGAAGAAGCCGAGTGCTCCGATGTCCTGCACGGCATTGCAGTTTGCCGGGGAGCGTTGGACTCTTTGATGGCGGAAGTCATCAACGGGCACATCCGGTACCACGTGCTCGACCAGAATAGAGAGCCTACCGATGAGCAGACGCGAGCAGCGGAGGACCTGATTGATGCTTTGAAGCTTTATCTGAAGTAGTAGCCGATATCTTTTTACTTTATCGACTTTGGGAGATTGTCGCCTTGTACAGACACGAGATAAATTGCGATCCCAAGGCCCGCCAGCGCCAGAAAAAAGGCGACCGCAACCGCCTGAATCGACGCGCGAGCGGTGTTTGTCTCGCCGCGGTCTAACTGTCGGACCAGCCGGATGTGGTGCCATCCGGCAAATGCATTCACAACAATCCCGGCCACGATCAGGGCCGTCCCAAACCATAAGGACAAGCCGTTCGACTGTTGCGGCGTCGAGGAGTCCAACATCTGCAGCCGTTGCAGAAACAGCCCGAACCGTGCCACCACAAAGCCAAACCCCATCAGCGCCAGACCCGTACGAATCCATGCGAGCAGAGTTCGTTCGGTGGCCAGATAGTCACTGAGCGCAGCCTTGGGCGCAGACTCTCTTGGCGCGGGCATGTCTGCATTAGGCTCTCATACAGCACGCCAAGGACGACATTAGAAGCCGTCTAAGGCGCAATAACTGCGCAGAGGGGAGAGCGCAGCAGCATATTCCAATTGCCGCAACATTACTTCAGCGAAGTGCAAAGAGTGGCGGGAGCGTTGGGAATCTTCCCGTTGTACGCACCACAAAACGCTTGCCCCCGGATGAGATCAAGGTTGGACTTTCGTGGGTTCGCAACTCTCTGCGAGCGCGTTGGCCCTGTGCGGCGCGTCACCGCAATAGAAGCAACCCGCCGCACGGATTTACTGGGCGTAACGGTTTGTGCGGGTTTGACCATCTTGGATCTGAGCTGAGCTTGCTTGTCAGCGGGGAGTGCCGTAAACAGCGCGGTCGCAGCAGCCCCCGGTCCATAGGTTTCCTGTCTAGGTGGCGCGAGGGTAACTTTGATTGGCGGTACGCGCACCGGCGGCTTCAATTGACCGGTGGATGTAGTCCAGGCGAAGTGAATCAAGCCGCTTACCAGCATTTGCGCCGAGGGCGGCCCAACGTCAAACGTGACAATGGCGCCACCGGGAGCGCTGGTCACGGAAACACCCGTATCGTAACTGGAACCCCCACCATTGTGCGACTGATAAAGCTCGTCCGTATTGGCAGTTACTCCCGTGGCGCCTGGCATCGGGATGAAGAAGCTCATCGTTGTTATCGGTAATGTTTCGCTGTCTTGGGAACAATAGCCCTCATCGCCCCAATTTCGAACCAGGAAAGACCACTGATCGTCGGAGGCAACGCCTTCCTGAACTTCAATCGCCATCCCCCACACAGGGTGCAGTTCGCTGTAGCTGCCGTGTTCGGAATCGAGTCCGAACAATCCGGCGACGATCGCACGGTGACTATCAATCATCTGGCCGGGAACGCCGCCCGGTTCTCCCCCGTTTGCATCTACGGCTTTGTGAAATGTGTTCCACCAGCCTTTGTCGATGAGGTCTACGGTCTCGTCCGAGTCGAACTCCGTTTCGATCATGGGCCTGCCGCCGAAATTGCTGAGGTTATCGCTTGTTAGACCGGTAGCCGTATCGGGAAAGAAGTTGAAGTTGTAGTCGTCGTCGTCCTGCTTGGTCCAGTCTTTATGGTTGTCCCATTGGATGGTGCCGGAAAAGCTCGCGGCCATCCAGTTCAGGTGTCCGTCCAGGTGTCCCGACTGGGCCTTCTCGCCACACAAGAAAGAATTCAGTGTCCAACCGGCAGGCGGATTCACGATCGGGCTCTGTGAGGTGCACGGCGGCGAGCCTAGGCTGACACCCGTCCCGTTGCCGAGCAAAGGGAAGCCTCCGCAGAGTGTTGCAGGATTCGGGTGCTGGCCCGCATTGGCTTTTTCATAGGCCCACTCGGGATTAAATGGGATGTAGCTGGGATCAACGTTCGTCCACACCAGGTCAAATGGAATGGTTGTCTCTTTAGGCGGAGGCGCATTCTGAGTGATTTGGATTGTCACCCAAGCCGGTTTTCCTGCTACCGCATCCTTACACTGATTGCCGGTGCCATCATCATGCGCGGTGTAGCCGTTATCTCCGTAGCCGTCGTCCTCGTATCCCAGAACCAGGAAGTTGTTATTAGGGTCGATTGTCGCCGGAATCCGCAACTGCTTGCCAACAATTCCCTGGATGCGGACGAGACTTGGCCCGGTAATTCCGGGTATGGTGATCAAACCGTGATAGAGCCGGTCGCTGTTCGGCCCTTGTGGATTCACGTAGAGTTTCCAGGTGAGTCCGTGTCCGCCTGTCTGAACGCAGCCACCCGCGGTCACCACCACATTCTCGTTGGGCTGGAATGTGACGCTGCGGTACTCTGTCCTCGGTTGATTGACCACTGGCTGATCTAAATGGCAGGTCTTAACGGACCCGGACTGTGTACATTTGAAATCCGTGTGCGGTAACTCCGCTATCAGAGGAATGCCAAACCAGAACAGAAGCGACAAGAGAGAACAACTAAGCCGGGCCATTGTAAATCCCCTTTTTTTTGTTGAAGTGCACCGCAATAACCTATGCAGACTAGCCGCTGGTGTAACCTGAAGTCCTCAAAAGCGGTTCAAAAGATTCTCAAAACGCCTAAATTTGTCAGGAATATTACAATAATGGGGCCCTATGAATTTGGGCCGTTCCACCTGGACCCGGCACGACGCTTGCTGCTGCGCCATGGCAGCCCCGTTCCCCTCACCGCTAAGACCTTCGACACACTTCTTCTACTGGTGGAACACAACGGAGAGTTGATTTCAAAAGACAAGTTGATGACCGCGCTTTGGTCGGATAGTCACGTGGACGAGGCCAATATCACGCAGACCGTCTTTATGGTGCGCAGAGCTTTGGGCGAATCGGCAGGCCATCAGCAATATTTGGTTACGGTGCCCGGTCGCGGCTATCGCTTCACAGCAGATGTCCGACGGCTTTCGCCAGATGGAATACCGACAGCCATCAAAACCGCGGCGACAACCGTGGAACCCGAACCTCCGCCCAATACACCAACATTCCGGCTGGCGCCGATCATTCTGATTGCCGCTTTCACCCTGACGGCTGCTGCGATCGCAGTTCGCTGGTACCATTCTTCGGTTCAAGCACCCGCTAGCGGCGGCAAAACCGTGTTGGCTGTTCTCCCGTTCGAGAACCTCACGGGAGATGCCGGGCAGGACTATTTCAGCGACGGCCTGACTGAAGAAATGATCATCCAGTTGGAACGTCTCGATCCACAGCACCTGGAAGTGATCGCGAGCACCTCCGCCGCCGGCGATCAGGACAGACGCAGCCGCCTACAAAAGATCGGTGAGCAGTTAGGAGTTCAATATCTCCTCGAAGGCAGCGTTCGTCGAGAATCGAACAAAGTCCGAATTTCAGCCAAGCTTGTTCGAAGGCGGCAACAGACTTACCTCTGGGCGAAGCAGTACGATCGCGAGCTGACCAACGTGTTATCTGTGCAGAGCGAGATCGCACATAATATTGCGGACGAAATTCAATCCACCGTCGGTGACGGCCAAACGTTCGCTAAACCCGTGATACAACCTGCTCTCTCTCGCAATGAATTCGACGTCTATGATCTCTACCTGAAAGGGCGCTACTTCTGGAACAAGCGCACTCCTCAAGGGCTTCAGCAGGCGATTGCATGCTTTCAGCAAGCCACTCAAAAAAATAGCAGCTACGCCCGAGCCTACGCCGGGTTGGCGGATTCCTATGCACTTTATAGCGGCTACAGCCTGAGTCCCGCAAACGAAATCATGCCCAAGGCGCGGGAAGCGGCATCCCGTGCGCTGGCGATTGACGACAAACTGGCAGAGGCTCACGCCTCCTTGGCGGTAATCGCCCAGGACTACGATTGGGACTGGAAAACAGCGGAGAAAGAATACAAGCGGGCCATCCAGCTGGATCCGAACTACGCAACCGCTCATCATTGGTACGCGGAATATCTTGGTCTGCAGGGCCGCTTCGACGAGGCGTTCACCGAGATAGACCGCGCGCGTCGGCTCGATCCGCTATCGCTCATCATGGCTGCCGACAACGCCGCCATCCTTTTGTACGCCCACCAATACGATCGCGCGATTCAGCAATTTCGCGCCGTGCTCGAAATGGAGCCGAACTTTCCACGGGCGCACATGTTGGTCTACGCATACGTACAAAGAGGCATGTTCGCGGAGGCTGTTGCCGAAGTGGACAAGTGGCGGAGCATGGATGACGATCCCAGGAACTGGCCTGTCGTCGCCTATGTTTATGGGCGTGCAGGCCATTTAACCGAAGCTCGAGGTTTATTGACAAAGTTGGAACACCTCTACCAACAGCAGCAAATGGACCCGGTAGGCCTTTTCTTGGCCTACGTAGGCACAGATGATAAAGAGGCAGCGTTTACGTGGTTAGAGAAGGCTTATACAGCGCGTTCCAGCGATCTCAACAGCCTGAAGGTAAACCCCATCTACGATCCGCTGCG
>DATBEG010000100.1:0-12044 GCA_036276155.1 Bryobacteraceae bacterium
GCAGCTTCGCATACACCCCTTGAAGTAATGTGATCCTTCTGAAAATCTTGGCGACCGGATTTCTGACACCGAGAGAAATTCAGCTAGGATAAGTACTGCAATGGAAGGCCTGACTCACCTCACTGTGCGCGCCAAAGTCATAGGCAGGCGAGACCCGTCTTTTGCTCATTTGGAACTCGATCCGGACGAGCCGTTGGATAGCGTTCGCGATCTCCTCGCGGCAGTGGTGCGCGCGGAACTGGACAACTTCAAAACAAGAAAAGAAAACGCTCAATATCTCCGTCTTCTCACGGAGCGCGACATTGAGAACGGATACGACTTGGGAAAGATAGTGTCAGGAGGTCAGGACGCCGATGAACGCGCGCCGAGTCTAGAGCAGGCGATCGACGCCGTGGTTACGGGCTTCCACGACGGTCTTTACTATATGTTCCTCAACGATTCGCAGGTTGAGAGCCTTGAGCAACCCGTTCCGGCTCGAGAAGTCGCTGACGTTCTTTTCGTTCGCCTGACGCCGCTGGCCGGGGGCTGAGTGGTAACTCCCGAAGAAGCTCAGAGTGAGCTGAAGCGGCACCAGAAGCCAAGAGCACGAGAAGAACTCGAGCAGCGTCTGACTGCGTTACCGGCCGAGTTGGCCGCCACCGGGCTGGCAGTTGTAGATGCAGCAGGCTCGCGCTACAGAACCCCTAACGAGCACCTTAAGCACAAATGGGCGGAAGCGAAGCGAACTCTGGAAAAACTGGATGACCGCGAGCGCGGTAAGTTGTTCGCTGCGCTTTTTCCACCGATCGCCGAACACGTTGAAGCCAGTTGGCGGTTGCAGATGAAGCTGCCGTATCAAACCGGCCACATGCGGAAAGCCTTCCGTGCTCCCAATCATCCGGCCTACACAGCCAACAGCCGTTGCGAATGGCTGCGCGAGCTGTTGCAGACGGCTCTCCCGTATAACTATGATCTGGAATTCCTGATAATCTGGGCCGCACACCTGCGCTGGGGTACGGCGGAACACAGCATTGGTTTGCTGCTCGCTGCAGTCCTAGATTCGGATCGAGCTATCGCAAAGCACACGCTTGACACACTCGTTTCAATTGTCAACGGTGAGCACCAGACGGCTCGCATCGGCCGATACGCAGTTACTGCTTTGCTGTGCTGTGGGCGGCCCGAAGCGTGGGCGACCGTGGAGCGGCTGCTGCTCGCAGCGCAAAGACAAGAAGGCTTGCGGCAGGTGGTGATCGAGAGTGTTGATTTCGCCCACCCTGAGGCATATCGCAGGATGGTGCGACTCATCCAACAAGAGAAGCTAAGCCGCTTCGCAGCTGTGGCGCGCGGCGCTGCCGTTTGGTTTGGCATAAGTATAGATTCCGCTGAGAGCAAGATGATCGATGGCTTGCTCAACCAAACTCTAGAGAACCTGGAGCACGCGGACGTGCGCAGCGAACGTGTGAAGTCCGGGCGTGGGGAGAGCCTGTATCTCGCTCTGTGGGCCACCGCCTTCATTGACGTAGTGGCCGCGACTCAAGATGCCGATAGAATTGCGCAAGAGCCCGATTTCGAGCGACGTTATGCGGCTGTTCACCTGCTCTCGCAGCTCGGGACGGTCGCGGCATTGCGCATACTGGTGCAACGGCTTACCGACACGGATTTGCGGGTGGCGCTCAGAGCGGTCTCGGCGCTCCCGCATCAATCGGGCTCCAGTGTGCCGTCTGTTAGCGACGGTATTTTCGCCGCCATTCAAGAACTGCTGCCGCGAATGCCCGAAGACCAACTGCTTGAACCCGCGATCTGGGAATGGAATCGCATCCGCGCGAGACGTGCCGAGGTAGCTGCCAAGCTGATCACCTATCGCGGGAATTGTCCTTTCGGCGAGCTAGCGCCTTACGCCGCCGAGATGGACGCCGACGGCCGGGTTGCGCTGCTGCGTGCGATACAGCTCGAGGTTAAGAAACTCGGCAGCCTGAAGAACGACCAACGTGACTTGGCACTGGCACTGTTGCGCGACACCAGTACAGCCGTGAGGGAGCTAGCATTCCAGACGCTGCAACATGCCGAATTGTCCATCGACGAAGCGGAAGCGATAGAGCCTCTATTGGGACGCAAGGCTTCCGATCTGCGGCGGGGAGTGATGCGGCTGCTTTTGAGACAACCCGTTGCGGGATGTCGCGCAAGTATCGAACGCCTCAGCCGCTCCAGCGATAAGCTGATGCAACAGGCTGCCGAGGAGCTGCGATCCGAATTCGAGCCGCAGAGCATACCGGCTGCATCGCTCCAAGACGGCTTTGGGTTGTTCGATCCTGAACAACGAACGCCGCCGGCGTTACCCCGCGCAGAGCTGAGATGTACGTTGATTTCTGCCGGAAGCGAGCGATTGGCGCATTCCCTGGACGCTTTAATTGACAAGCACCGCGAGACTGCGGTCACAATCAAAGGCCATGCCGGAGAAGACATAACGCAATTGCTCGGCAACTTGCGGTGGGGTTTCGGACGCGGAGAAGATCTTCCGCTAAGCGAAGTCTGGAATGAATGGTGGGCGCTTCAGAAGCATGAGCTGGGCGGTTCGGCGGAATTAGAGTTGACGCGGGCCGTCTGCATTTTCCTGCTCATTCCAGAGATATATGAACCCGTCTGGCGGGCAGCAGTTGCCCTTGATTTATTTGGAACCGGTAAGGTCGAAGGCGCTGAATTGAGGTTTCGCCAGCTGACCCGAGAGATTCTGCAGCGGCGGCTGTTGCAGCATATCGAGGGCAAGGAATTGACGCTGCTGCTTGACGTGTTAGAGATCTATGCGAACGGATTAGCGAGCGCGTATGGTTCTCTAACAAGCGATGACCCAAATCGGGTCGGTTGGCGAAGCAGGCCGCTGCGCGCATTGGTACAGTTCATCAACTTGTGCGCCAAGCGACGTGCAAGTGTCTGGACGCGCGAACACTGGCGGCGCTACTGGGGCTTGCTGCGCTTTGTCGACGAGGGCGTTGCAAAAACAGGACGCGAGTGTCCTGCGATCGAAATAGCGCTCGAAGCGCGACGGCAGGGACTAGCGTCGGAAGCTGACATTTATGACCAATTGCTGACGCGTTCGCACGGAATCGGGACTCTTAAGTTAGTCACTAAGCGCAAAAGGAGTCAGTTTCTGGAAGCGTATCCAGAACTGACGCCAATGGTGGACAAGTGCCGCGACAGGATCATAGAAGTGGAATTGAAGCGCGGCGACTTGCCGACAGCGGCGAGCGGGCTGGTACTTCAATTGAGTTGCGTGTTCGGCGGGGAACTGGCGCTCACAATCTTGAAGCAACTGGGCAAGGATGCCTTATCGCGTGGCTGGCTGCGCAGCAGCGAAAACAGATCAGTGGTATTCAGCCATCTCTTGCGAGTTTGTCTGCCGGGTGAACAGGACACGCGGGAGACGTTCGCAAACGCTGCGCAAAAACTGAAAATCTCCAGGAGCCGGCTGGTCGACTTGGCCGTCTATGCGCCTCAGTGGGCTAGATATGTCGAGCATGCGACAACTATCAGAGGCTTGCAAGAGGCCGCGCTTTGGCTACATGCTCACACCAAAGACACGCAGTGGGTTGTGGATGAAGAGATTCGGGAGTTGTGGTTTGCCGAAGTTAGTGAGCGTACTGACGTGCCCAGGCATGAATTGCTCGACGGAGCGGTGGATGTCGATTGGTTCCGGCGCATGCGCGTCGCGTTAAACGACAAAGACTGGGCGATGATGCTCGATTCCGCCAAATATGCGTCCGGCGGGGCAGGGCACAAACGTGCAGAACTGTTCGCCGCCGCCTTAACCGGAGAGATTACCAGGGCGGAGCTATCGAAAGACATCACTGCGAAACGGAACCAGGACAGCGTTCGTGCACTTGGTTTGTTGCCGCTGCCTTCCGACCTGGCCGAACGACGAAAGGAGATTCTTGCGCGGTATGAGATATTGCAAAAGTTTTTGCGCGGAAGCAAAGCATTCGGCGCACAGCGGCAAGCCAGCGAGAAGCTCGCCTATTCCATCGGATTGGCAAATTTGGCGCGTACCGCAGGCTACCCCGATTCGCAACGCCTGTCCTGGACGATGGAGGCGGAGGCTTCAGCCGATCTAAGGTCAGGATCAATTGAGGCGATCGATGGGGTTGTGCGAGGCGTCCTTTCAATCAATGCTCTTGGCGAGCCCGAACTCGCCTTTGAGAAGAATGGAAAAGCACTTAAAGATTTGCCGGCGGCGATGAAAAAGTCCCCGGCGCTCGCCGGACTGCGCGAACGCAAGGCACAGTTAGCGCAGCAGACATCTCGGATGCGCGAGTCTCTCGAAGAAGCTATGATTCGCGGAGACGAATTCACGCGAGAAGAACTACAGGAGCTTGAAAATCATCCGTTGCTGAAGCCAATGATCCATTGCCTGCTCTTCACGGGCAGAGACGGAAAAGCGGCTTGGAGCGGTGCGTTGAATGGACGGCCAGGGCGGTTTCGTATTGCTCATCCGATCGATCTGCTGCGCTCTGGAGAGTGGAAGCGGTGTCAGCAGGAATGCCTGGAGCTAACACGCATCCAGCCCTTCAAACAGGCTTTCCGCGAACTCTACTTGCTAACCGAGGCCGAGCGCGAGCAGCGGCTGCACTCGTGCCGGTATGAGGGTCAGCAAGTCAATCCGAAACAGGCGCTGGCGATCGTTGGAAAGCGCGGTTGGGTTAATGTTCCGGAACAAGGCATTCGCAAAACGTATCACCACGACAATACTTCGGCTTGGGTCACTTTTCTGGAGGGCTGGTTCACGCCGATGGAGGTGGATGGCCTGACGGTTCAGGATGTTCTTTTCACGAATCGCGCCGATGGAAAGGTAATCTCCCTCGATCAAGTGAACGAGCGCGTGTTCAGCGAGGCAATGCGCGACCTGGACTTGATGGTGAGCGTGGCGCATCGCGGAGGCGTGGACCCGGAAGCGACTGCGTCCACTACAGAGATGAGGGCGGCATTGATTCGGGAGACCTTGTCTTTGCTGAAGATCACGAATGTGCGTCTCAAAGAGCGGCACGCCTTCGTTGACGGAAAGATCGGCGCTTACAACGTCCACCTCGGCAGCGGCTCAGTTCATCGCCAGCCCGGAGGCAGTCTCTGCATCATTCCTGTACATTCCCAGCATCGCGGAAGGTTCTTTCTTCCATTTGCGGACAACGACCCAAAAACGGCAGAAGTTATCTCAAAGGTTCTGTTGCTAGCACAGGACGACAAGATAAAAGATCCAACGATCCTGGAACAGCTGAAAAGATAAATCCGAGAAACGGCGTTGTCCGCTAGAACGTGGGAAGCAGGATGACATCTTCGGGCGGCACGGTTTCGAGCGGGAAGCCACCTTTCTTCCAAGCGCGCAGACCGCCCTTTATCACGGCTGATCTGAATCCGTTCTGCTGCAGGATGCGCGCTACGCGAACGCTTGTCGCGGCGCCCTGGCAGGTGCAGTAGAGAATGATTTCCTTGTCTCTCGGCAGGCTTTCCTTGGTTTGCATGAGCGTGTTCGGCTCGAGTCGAAGCGAACCTTTCACCCGGGCAGCTTTTTTGCTGTAGTATCCGTGGCTGCGGACGTCGAAGATCACCATGTCGCGATGCAGGTCTGAGTAGAAGCGGCGCGCGACTTCGGACGCCGATACGCGAGGAACGTAACTCAGTCGGCCTGATTTCATCAACAGCCAAATGCGATAACCGAAGTAAATCGTAATTGCCGACGCGCCGAGCCATAGGAGAACGCGGCCGCCAATGCGGTAGCCGTTCGTCAATGAGGCGACGAAATCGCTGAACAGAAACCCGGCTCCGCACCAAACCACGACGTAGAGCGATGCGCCGACGAGATCCAGCGTGAAGAATCGGGAGAAGGGCATATTCATGCTGCCCGCCATTGGGGGAGCCAAGCTGTTAATTCCCGGCACGAATTTTGCGAAGACGAGCATCTTTCGTCCATGGCGATAGAACGACTCGGCAGAACGCAGAATACAGGAGTCCGGATTCAAAGAAAGCTTGCATAACATGCCGAGTAGCCACCACCCTGTATAGCGGCCAAGCAGAAACAGTAATACGTCACCAAAAAGGAAAGCGGCGCAGCCCGTGAATAGAACGAGACCTATATCCAGGGAGCCTTTCGCGCCGGCTGCAGCGGCAATGATCAAAGCCAAAGCCGCAGGCACGGGAAGGCCCATGGCCTCTGCCAAGACAATGACAAACAGTATGGAATAGCCGTGCTGCGCGATGTTCGATGAGAGAGCGTACACGCTGTTAAACCATACATGATCTCAGCGATAGCGGCCGGCGGCGCGCGAACGATAGAGTGTTACAGATGAACCGGCGACGTTTTATTGCGAGTACGCTGACGGGTCTCGGGGCGTGGCGGGCGATGGGCCAAGCCGGGCTGAGTGAGGCACCGCGGTCGGGCGTGAAAGAAGTTCTTGTGATGTTCAAATGTCACCTGGATGTGGGCTTTATCGATACGCAGGCGGCGGTGATTCACAAGTATTTCGCTGAATACTATCCGCGCGCAATCGAGACGGCGAAAAAGCTGCGGGAAGCGGGCAGCAAAGACGGTTACGTTTGGACGACGGGATCGTGGTTGCTGTATGAATATCTTCAACAAGCGAGCAGCGCAGACCGGACCGTTATGGAACAGGCGATCGGGCGCGGCGATATCGCGTGGCATGCGCTGCCGTTCAGTTGGCAGAGCGAACTCCTCGACC
Source organism: Bryobacteraceae bacterium (assembly GCA_036276155.1). Classification (GTDB taxonomy): domain Bacteria; phylum Acidobacteriota; class Terriglobia; order Bryobacterales; family Bryobacteraceae; genus Bog-105. The sequence goes on from DATBEG010000100.1 coordinate 6,702, forward strand.
GTTCGGCGGTGCAGGGCGCGATTGGATTTTCGAAAGCCCTCGATGCGCGGTTCGGCAACCGGACCACCGGCGCAAAGATGACGGATGTGCCTGGGCACACGAGAGGTCTGGTGGGGCCGCTGAATCGAGCGGGAGTGACTTTTCTCGATATCGGCGTGAATTCGGCGAGTACACCGCCGGATGTGCCGCCTTTGTTTGTCTGGCGCGATGCTGCAGGCGCTGACCTTACGGTGATGTACCATCGGACCGAATATGGCGGCGTGGTGCAGGCGCCGGGCGGGGATCTGGCGGTTGCGGTGGAGGTTCGCAATGACAACAGCGGGCCACATACCATCGACGAAATTCACCAAATTTATGCGAAGCTGCGACGGCAGTTTCCGGACGCCCGCGTGCGCGCCAGCAATTTGACGGAGATCGCTAACGCGGTGCAGAAATACCGAGACGCTTTCCCCGTTTTCACGCAGGAGATTGGAGACACGTGGATTTACGGCGTGGCGAGCGACCCAAGCAAGATGGCTCGCTATCGCGAACTGTTGAGACTCAGGGCGGAGTGGGTAGAGCAACGCAAGATTCAACCCGGCGATCCGGTGGACCTGGCCTTTTTGTCGAAGTTTGCCCTGGCGGTGGAGCACACCTGGGGAACTGACACCAAGACGTGGCTTGATTTCGAGCACTACACGCCGCAGGCTTTGAGTTCCATGCTTGGCAACCCAAGATATAAGACGGTTACTGGAAGCTGGGCGGAAAAGCGACGCGATATCGACGACGGCGTGGGTGCCCTTCCCGGGCCGCTGAGGGCGGAAGCAACGACGCGACTTGCTGCGCTTGCACCGGTGATGCCGCAAGTCTCGAGCATGAAGGAAGTTCAAGCGGGCGCGATCATCGAGACGGGGTTCTTTCGCCTCAGTGTTGACCCGCAGACCGGGGCCCTCACGATGTTGGAGAGCAAGAGGACCGGAGCGCAGTTTGCGAGCAAGCAGCATCCGATGGCGCTTTTTACTTACCAGACTCTTTCGCAGGCTGACTATGACCGGTTTCTAAAGTCGTACATTACGGTGCAAACGGATTGGGCGCCGAAGGATTTCGGCAAGCCGAATGTCAGCCAGTTTGGGGCGGAAAGCAAAAAATGGAACGCGACACAAGCGAGAGTTTGGCAACTGCAAAGTGGTGACGCCGAGGGCGTGCTGGTGCAACTCGATTTGGGGGCGCAGGCGGCTGATGGAGTGACTGCGTGGCCTGAAAAGATTTTCCTGCGGATCGACTTTTCGCGTGATGCGCCTCTGCTCAATATCGATCTAAGCTGGTTCGGGAAACGAGCGAACCGAATGCCGGAAGCGCTTTGGCTGACATTTCAGCCTGAAGCGGGCGATCAAAAGAAATGGAGCATGTGGAAGCTGGAGCAAGAGGTTTCGCCGTTCGAAGTGGTAAGCGGCGGCAATCGTCACATGCATGGCATAACCGGGCCACTTGTATACAGCGATGAAAGCCGAGGCATGAGCATCGAGACGCTTGATGCGGTGGTGGTCTCGTTGGGCGAGATGTCGCCGATTTATTTTTCGAACGATCAGCCGGACCTCTCGAAAGGCTTCCACTATAGTCTTTTCAACAATGGCTGGGGCACCAATTACGTGCAGTGGTTCGGCGAAGATGCGCGCTTCCGGTTTCGTTTGAAGCTTAGTTAATACTTACTCGATCAGGGTTGCGTTTCTGTTTCGGTAACCGTAGAATTATAGAAGCATGGCTGCTAAACCGACCGAACAAGAGATCGCCCGCTTTGCGGATATGTTTTCCGCGATGGGAACCGGCCCGCGCTTACGCATCATGCGCGTGCTGCTCTCTGCTCATCCCGAGGGCATGATCGTTAGCGACATTGGGGCCGAGTTGGGCATTCCGGCTTCAACGCTCTCGCATCATCTGGAAAAACTCAAAAACGAAGAGTTGGTAAAGGTCAGGCGGGAAGGAACCTATCTCTGGTATTCCGCCAACGCTGAGATTTTACAGGAGCTTCTTGGGTTCCTGTATGCCGAATGCTGCACACGCAATAAGGCGGTAGAACCGCGGGCCATTGTACGGGTTTGCCGCTGAGATTTGAAAAGGGAATATTGATGGAACTAAAAGCAATTGTGAAAGAGAAATACGGGCAGGCGGCTTTGCGCGTCAACACGGGCGGAAGCTCCTGCTGCGGAGCCGGGGCCGCTCTGGATGGGTGCTGCGACCCGATTACGTCGAATCTGTACGACACGACGCAAACGGGGGAACTGCCGCAAGAAGCGGTATTGGCTTCGCTCGGGTGCGGAAATCCGACGGCGCTCGCGCAATTGAATGCGGGGGAGACGGTGCTTGATCTCGGCTCGGGCGGCGGTATCGACGTACTGCTGTCGGCGCGACGCGTTGGGCCTTCGGGCAAAGCCTACGGGCTTGATATGACCGACGAGATGCTGGCGCTCGCGCGTGAGAATCAGCGCAAGTCGGGAGTTGACAATGTCGAGTTTCTGAAGGGCGAAATCGAGCACATCCCACTGCCCGATAACTCCGTGGACGTGGTGATCAGCAATTGCGTCATCAACCTGTCGGGCGACAAAGACCGCGTGTTGCGGGAAGCATTTCGCGTGCTAAAGCCGGGTGGTCGCTTTGCGGTCTCCGACGTGGTTACGCGCGGCGATGTACCGGCGGATGTCCGGCAGAACATGTTGCTGTGGGTGGGTTGCATCGCAGGCGCATTGCGGGATTACGAGTACGTTGCGAAGCTCGCGAAGGCCGGCTTCGACGATATCGACATTGAGCCGACGCGTATATACGACATTGAGGATGCGCGTACTTTCTTAAGCGGGCAGGGCGTCGATGTGGACGCGATTGCGCCGCAAGTTCACGATAAATTTATGAGCGCCTTCATTCGCGCCACAAAGCCCGCGAGTTGCTGTGCCCCCGGCTGCTGTCGATGACCTGGGCCGCGGTCGCAACACTGCTATTTCGCTGGCTTGTGCCATCGCAATTCAAGGACGCCGGGGCCATTGTGGTTTCTCATTCTCTCGAATAGAAAGCAAATGATGGACCATAAAAAACGGGTGCTGATACTCTGCACCGGAAATTCAGCGCGAAGCCAGATGGCCGAAGGTCTGTTGCGGCATGACGCCGGGGACCGTTTCGACGTGGAAAGCGCCGGAACGAAGGCAAGTTCCGTGCGCCCGGAAGCGATTGCGGCCATGCGCGAGTTGGGAATCGACATATCGGGGCAAAGATCAAAGAACGTGGATGAATTCGAAGGGCAGCGGTTCGATTACGTTATCACCGTCTGTGACAATGCCCGCGAAACCTGCCCCGTTTTCTTTGGCGCGGCGAAGCAATTGCACCAAGGATTTGAGGACCCGCCGGCGCCGGGTGTCGGCTCGGAGGAAGAGCGCATAAGGATCTTCCGACGCGTCCGAGATGAACTTCGGGCCTATCTGCGCGATTTCAGCAGCCGTCTTGCGTGGTGACGTTTCCGCGCGATCTTCCGGAAGATCTGCAGAATGAGAAGAACAGACTTGATCAAAGGCACCGCAGCAATTGCTCTGCAATCTGTTCTTGCGTCGCCATTCACAGCGCGGGCCGCTGCCGCAAGTTCCCCGGTTCGCCGCGTTCGCCCCAGTGATCCACAGTGGCCTTCCGAAGCACAATGGAAGGCGTTAAGCCGCCATGTCGGTGATCGTTTGATCAAAGTACAGTCGCCGTTGAGCGTATGTCGCGACGCTCCGAGCGGCACACTTTGTCGAGACCGGCGTGGGCAGCGAAGAATGGAGCGCTGACCGCTTTACGCGGCTGGCGTGAAGAGGTCACTCTTCGCGCAAGAGTGTCAGAGGGTGAAGCGAGAGGGCGCGTTGCGCCGGAATCCAGGTCGCGATCAAACCCAAGAGCGCCATTGCCACAACAACACCGGCCAAGACCAGCGGATCGCAGGGCGTTGCCTGGTAGACGATGGATGCCAGCACTCGGCTCGCGAGAATCCCGAGGAGCAATCCTGCCGCAGAACCAAAAGCGAGCAATTGGAAAGGACGGCCCAAGGCCGCCTTTAGCACTTCCGTACGCTGCGCGCCGAGGGCCATACGAATCCCCAACTCTTTCAATCGTCTGCCGACCGAGTACGCAGCTATTCCGAAGATGCCAGTTACGGACAGCATCGCGCCCATGACGCCGAGCACACCCAACGAGATGGCCGCCATACGCGGGGCAAACAGAGCTATACCTAGTTCCTGGTTCCAGCTTCGGATAAAAGCGGGCAGCCCGGACTCCACGTGCCGCAGTTTTCCGCGCATGACTGTCGCCAGTTGAGCGGGATCGAGGCTCGATCGCACGATAAGCGTCGTCGCACTCGATGGCGATTGCAGGATGGGAACGAAGATCGCCGCCTCCGGAGCTTCGCCGATGCGCTGATACTTTCCGTCCTGCGTGACGCCCACTACTTGTACCCGCGTTCCGTCTTGTAACTTGTAATACCTGCCCGTCGCGTTCGTTACTGAACCAAAGATTCTGCGCGCAAACTCCTGATTGATGACGGCCACTGGCGGCGCGTTTTGATCGTCGTGCCAGGTGAAGCCTCTTCCAGACAAAATGGCTGTGCTGACGGCAGAGAAATAGCCAGGCGAGATGCCGTAGGTTGGGACCTCGGCCGCAGCATTCGACGGTTTCAGATCGGTCGCTTCCGCTGCAAATACATTCGTCCACCTCATCGTTCCATTGAGCGGCGTTCGATCAGCGATTCCGACGGACGTCACACCAGGAATAGTCCGCATGGCCTCAACCATGCGCTTCTGCATGGCGGACACCGCATCACCACGGTAGCCGGCCATAGTCAGATCTGTGTCCATCAGCATCGCGTTGCGCGGCTCAAAACCGAAATTGCTGTGCAGCGAGCGCACGTATCCGCGCACTGCAACCATAGAGGAGGTAATCAGCACGGCGCAGATAGCAATTTGCATCGCAAGCAAGAGATCTCGGACAGTGATTCGCCGGCGCGTAGTTCTGGATCCCGACTTGACGATGTCATAGGGATCCGTCTGAAGTACTTGCCTCACAGGGACGGCGCCGAAGAGAAATCCACTGATCACTGTCAAGAGCAGCGCTACTGCATAGACGTTTGCATCCGGGTACACAGCCACATGAAAGGGGAATTTGGGGACTGGCTGCCATGCGCTCAGGCCGCGCAACAACACTGCGCCGGTGCAAAGTCCAACAGCGCCTCCCAGGGCCGATATCAGCAGAGCTTCGGTAAACAGCGCGCGCAGAATGCGGCTTCGTCTCGCTCCCAGCGCGAGGCGCAAAGCAGTCTCACGCGTTCGGTCAGCGGCCCGAGCCGCAAACAGACTG
>DATBEG010000101.1:0-40997 GCA_036276155.1 Bryobacteraceae bacterium
GGCGGCAACGTCGCCGGTGCAGGACCGAGCTGGCCGGGTTGCGGCGGTGGTCCTGGAGGCAGTTGTCCTGGAGGTAGTACTTGGCCCGATGCAATCGCTGCCATTCCGGCGAGCACTAGCACAGCAGACAAAAACTTTCCTGGTAACTGGCCCATCAATATTGAGATGTCTCCTGCATACGCGGAGTTTCGCGTACCCGCCCGCTATTCTCGCACCTTATCCGAAGAATGAGCTGTCCTACCTGCCAATAAATCAATGACATGGGGGATCAAGTGCTCAATTACGCCTAGCGAAAACGATGCCCCCTTGGGGGCACCCGGAAGATTCACAATCAACGTGCGTCCGCGAGACCCCGCGATGCCCCGCGACAGTACGGAGAATTTCGTTTGCTCCGTGCCCCTTGCTCGCATCAGCTCTGCCATCCCGGGAATCTCGCGTTCGAGCACTGCTCGTGTGGCCTCCGGTGTCACGTCGCGGGGCGAAATTCCGGTTCCGCCCGTTGTGAGGATAAGCGACGACACCAGATCGTCAGCGCAATGACGCAGTTCCTGTGCGATTTGATCTACGACGTCAGGCACGACCGCTGTGCGGATCAACAACCAACCCAAGTCTTCACAGCGAGCGCCGAGGATCGGGCCCGACAAGTCTTTTTTCTCGCCTGCATACGCCGAATCACTGATTGTTACGACGGCAACCCTGATCACTTGCGCCCCGCTCGCCGGAACGTACCTGACTTGCCTCCAGTTTTTTCCAGTAGGTGTACTTCGCGGATTTCAATCCCCTTGTCAAGCGCCTTCGTCATGTCATAGATAGTTAGCGCGGCTACGCTGGCGGCCGTCATGGCTTCCATCTCCACGCCCGTTTGGGCGGTTGTCGACGCTGTCGCCGTAATCTCGACGCCATCTCTGCGCACGCGGAACTCCACCCCCGCATGACTCAGCGGCAACTGGTGGCAGAGCGGAATCAACTCCCATGTCCGTTTGGCCGCATTGATGCCTGCGATTCGCGCCACCTCCAGTGGATCGCCTTTTTTGTTGTCCGGCAGAGCACGAATAACCTTAGGCTTCATCGCCACAAACGCCCACGCAGTAGCAGTACGATGCGCCGGCTGTTTGGCGCTGACGTCTACCATGGAGGCTTTGCCGGATTCGTCGTAATGGGACAGCCTGGCTTTGTTTCGTAAATTCATGGCTTCGGCATCACGCGGATGGAATCGCCGATGTCCCAAGTTTCGCGATCGTGGTCGGCGACCAGAAAAATGTTTGCGCGCGCCAGCGCCGGAATATCGCTCGAACCCTGCCACGGAATATGACGCAGCTTCTGCCCGTCTTCGCTCAGCCTTGCGGGAAGAAAACGCGTCAACCCGAGCTTGTGGCGGAACGGCGCTTCGAACTTAGCGGAGAGCAGCGGCAGTATTGGCGTGTCGACGCCCGAGAGAATCTCAATAGCGGCACGCGCGAAGAGTTGAAAAGTCACTAGCGTCGATCCCGGATTGCCAGGCAGTCCGAATACCGGCTTATCGGCGTGGGTCCCGAATGCTGTCGGTTGTCCGGGTTGCACTCGCACCCGTTCGAACTGGAACGTTGTTCCCAGTTCGCGCAGCACGGGTTTCACAAGATCGTATTTGCCGGCGGAAACACCGCCTGTCACGATCAGCATGTCGTGTTTTAGCGCTTCGTCGAGCCGCATCCGCAGGTCGAAGTGTGTATCAAGGGCGACCGGCGACACATCCGGTTCACCGCCCGCGCCTCGGACTAACGCGGCCAACATGTACGAATTCGAATTGCGGATCTGATGAGCTTCGGGCTGCTGGTCGAGTTCCACGATCTCATCCCCCGTGGCGAGAATCGCAACGTGCGGCTTTGTAAAAACAAGCGCGCGCGCGAATCCGGTCATCGCAAGCGTTGCGACATGGCTCGCATCCAATTTCGTTCCCACAGGAATCAGTACCGAGCCTTTTTTTGCCTCTGCACCTTGTTCGTTGATAAACTGCTGCGGCCCGGCAGTCCGTTCAATTTTCACCAGCGCTTCACCGTCTGGCCCGGTAATTCGTTCGACATGCTCCACCATCACCACAGCATCGGAGCCCGGCGGAACCGGCGCACCGGTCATGATCTCGAGCGCCTCACCCTCCTCGAGCGCCGCTTTCTCCGGCTCGCCTGCACGCACTTCGCCGCGTACACGCAGAGTGCCCGGGACGCTAGTCGATTTCACTGCAAAGCCATCGCGCAGAGAACGCCGTAATGCCGGATAATCGCGATCTGCCAATACCGGTTCGGCCAGCACGCGGCCGATCGCACGCGCCACGTCGACTTGTTCGGTCCTGCGAACAACGTTCAAACCTCGAACGGTCGCAACGATAATCTGGCGAGCTTCGTCGAACTCGAGAACGCGTTTGTCCTCTTTAACCTTGTTTGGGGATGGCACGTTTGGATTTTATCTTTGAAACAATTAAGCGTGATTAATAAGACCTTCGGCTTCGCCGCTATAGCCTGTTTGGCACTCTCATTTCTCGCAATTGGCGCTTCGGATTGGCAGAAAAGCGATCCGAATCAGTGGACGAGTAATGACGTCTATCAGATCCTCAATAACTCGCCCTGGAGCAAGACGGTTAAGACGCAGATAGCCAACGCCAAGGACGCGAATGATGCTCTTGGCAGCCAGTCGTCGGGCGGTTCCACTCCGCCCCCACCCAACACGGCGGCTTACGGAGGCGGCGGCCGCAGGGGCGGATATGGCGCATCCAGCCGCACGTACAGCAGCGGTGGCGGCGGAAACCAGAGCAAAGCGCCGTCTCCGTCGAGCCAGGGTCCCACAGAGGTCACCATCCAGTGGCAGAGCGCGCTGCCGGTTCAGATCGCGGCAGCAAAGAAGGTTGCGAACGACGCCGATATTTCCAACCTCAAGTCGCTGGACAACTACGTGGTTGCTGTCATCGGTCTGCCCATTCGTGCCCTCGGTGGGCGTGCGGCTTCGGTCGATTCCGATCAGACAATCGATCCCGATGAAGAGAAGAGCCTGGAAGATCGCCTCAAAGTTTCCACTGAGCTCGTTGCCGGAGGTCATGAAGCGCTGCATCCGGTCAAAGTGGAATTGAACCAGGGCGTCGATGGGCGAACTCTTCTCTATTTCCCCAAGAAGGAGCCCATCACGCTGGGGGAAAAAACGGTGGACTTCAAGCTCATCGCCGGCCACACGAAGATCGAAAAGAAATTCGTGCTCAAGGACATGGAGTTTAGGGGCCAGCTCGCGCTATAACGGCGTTTACCTGGATTGGATGGTGTCGTAAAGCTGATCCACATCGCGTTTCAGCTTCTCCATTGATTTCTCATCGATGTACACCATGTGCCCCGCATCGAAGTGGTCGCGCGTGATGTTTTTGTGTGCTACCGGCGGCAGCCCCATGTGGTCGAGCGTGTAATCGACGGCGAAATAAGGCGTCGCGGCATCGTACATTCCCTCCGCGACAAAGACACGCATGTAAGGATTCTTCGCGAAGCCATGCCGCATTGCTTCACTCGTATCTGCGAATCCCGACCATCCGCTGGTCTGATAGTCCCAGCGCCCAATGCCGCCGCCCAGAACGTAGTACGTCAGATCGGTGGTGTATCCCAGCTCCTGTTTGACGTAATCGCCGAAAACGGACGTGTACGGCGGGCGAATAGCCGCCTCGCTCGGATCGAAGTCCGGCGCCTGTTCCGTTTTCGATGCTGCCGTTCCTGCAAAGCGCCCATCGAGCCGGCCCACTATCTTGTCCTCATCGCGCAGTAGTTCCGTATCGAAGCGTGACAGATCCACGCGCAGATTGCATTGCTCAATGTAGTGCTTCGGCAGCCCCGTGTAGCGCGCCAGGTGGTCCGCAACGGAATCGCGCTCCTGCGGAGTGAGCGAGTCACCCTTCTGCAGCGCGAGTGTGTAATCAGTCGACGCCCACTGTTCGACTTCCTTGCGCAGCGCTTCGGGATCCTTGGCAACCTCGGGTGCGAGTTTGTGATGATAAGCCGCTGTCATCGCATAAGTCGGCAGGTACAAAATATACGGAAGATCGTTGCCCACGACGAAACTCGCAGTCTGAAATTGCAGGATGGTGGAAATCAGCGTGATGCCGTTGAGCGCGATGCCATGGTCCACCAGATAGCCTGACAAACCCGCGGCTCGCGTCGTCCCGTAACTCTCCCCGGCCAGATAGATCGGCGACGTCCACCGCGAGTTCTTCTGCAAATAAAGTCGGATGAATTCCCCAAACGCGGCGATATCTCCCGACAAACTCCAGAACTTTCGTCCTACTTCCGTCGACACCGCGCGGCTGTAGCCGGTGCCGATCGCGTCTACAAAAACCAGGTCGCTTTTATCGAGCAGCGTGTTCGGATTGTCCTCGATCTCAAAGGGCGGGGAAGGCATAAAGCCGTTCGCCAGCATCTTCACCCGCTTCGGACCGAAGCAGCCCATATGTAGCCAGATGGTTGCAGACCCCGGTCCTCCATTGAACGCAAATGTCAGCGGGCGTTTACCCGTTGCCGCTGCGTTATCGACCGTGTACGCCACAAAAAACATTTGTGCTTCGGTATGTTGCTGCTCGTTTTTGATCGGCATGCGGCCGGTTGTTGCCGTATAGGCCAGTGTCTTACCGGCCACGGTTATCTTGTGATGTGTGACGATCAACTTCTCTTCCGGAGGTTCATGGTCGCTTGTTGTTTTCGGCGGTTCCACGCCGCCAGGGACGTTCTGCTGCTGGCCGGGCGTATTTTGCCCCGGAGCTTCGCCCATTTGTCTCGGTCTTTCCTGCGCGTTCAGAACAAGCGCGCAGCTTGCAAACATCGCCAGAATGCTGGTGAGCTTCAAATGTGTTTTCACGGATTATAGGTTTAGGCGTATTGTAAACGTTGTCTACTTGAATAGACCCATGCGCATCAGTCGAATACTTCAGCAGCGCCCCCAGGTTCTCGTTTGTTTTTTTCTGCTCACCTGGAGCGTTCAAAGCGCAGCACAATCCGCAAACATGACGCAACAAGGCGACAGCAGCAAGATCGGCCCGGATGGGACCGCTTACGTCACCAGGGTGGTTCCCGTTCCAAAGACCATCAGTCCGCAAGCGCAGAAGATGTTGGCGCGCCCGAGTTCGGACGAACCAAATCACGAGACGCTCGAACAGCGCCGCACGAATACTGACAAGTGGCAGAACGGTGTCGGCGAGCAGTGGAGGAAACTTTATCCGGTCAACATCGAACCCGGCACAATTGCAGGCGTTCCCGTCCGCATCATCTCGCCGCTCAAGATCCAGCCAGACAAGCAGGGCCGTGTTCTCATCAATCTTCATGGCGGAGGTTTCAATTCGGATTCAGGATCGCTCTCCGAAACCATTCCTGTCGCGAACATGAGTGGGGTAAAGGTCATTGCGGTGCTGTATCGGCTTGCGCCCGAACATCCGTTTCCTGCGGGGCTCGACGATGCCGTCGCGGTCTACAAAGAGGTGCTCAAGACCTACAAGCCGAGTGCTATCGGCATCTACGGCACGTCAGCGGGCGCAATTCTTACCGCGGAAGTGAGCGTAAAGCTCAAGCAGTTGGGTCTGCCCTTGCCTGCCGTGACGGGCATCTTTTCCGGCATGGGTGATTTCAGCCGCACGGGCGACTCTATCGCAATGTATGCGTTGAATGGGTTGTCCGGCTATCTCGCGCCGCCGAAGCCCGAACCCACGGACACCAGCTACACAGGCTCGACGAACCTCAAAGATCCAGTGCTCTCCCCCGTCTACGCCGACCTCACCGGCTTTCCGCCGACTCTGTTCGTGACCAGCGGGCGGGATCTCCTGTTAAGCGGTACCAGCATCCTGCAGCTCGCCTATCTGAAGGCCGGCGTAGATGCGCGACTGGTTGTGTTCGAAGCTCTGCCGCACGCGTTCTGGAATAATCCCGAGCTTCCGGAGTCCGTTGAAGCACACCAGATTATGGCGCGCTTTCTCGGAAGCCATCTGAGCGGCTAAAAGATTCTCTCGAAAATGCGAAATTGAAAAGCGTCGAGCGAGACGAACGGTAGAGCGATGGACGCTTTCGGGCTCAACGGAATCGGCACTTGCCGCCACTCTCCGCCGGCCACTTCGACGGTGCCGCGAAACGGCGTATTCGAAAGATTCGCAACCACGAGAACCTCGTCGCCTGTGAACGGGCGTAGATAGCTGACGACGTGCTGTTCATCCGAGTTGTGTACCCATTGCAGTTCGCCCTTCTGCAGCGCGGGATGCAGGTGCCGCAGAGCATCCATGGCCGTGAAGAACTTCGGATATTCGGGATGCCAATCTTCTGCCTGCCAGAAAATCTTTTGTGTTTCGAATAGCGCCGGAGCACGCGACTGGGTGGAATCGCCAACTTCCATGCCGTTATAGATCAACGGAACGCCATCGAGGGTCATCATCACGCTCGCGGCCGCGACCATGCCCGGGAATCCGAACTGTGTCACCGCTCGGAGTTCGTCATGGTCATCGATGACGCGCATGTGCAGTGCTCCCTTCGGAAACTTCGCGCGTTGTTCATCGATGGTCTGATGCAGAGCACTTGCTGGCTCACCGCCCATCATCACTGCTTCGAACGAATGCAACAGGGGCCATGAATAGTCGATATTGAAAGCGCTGCGCAACAGTTCGGGCTTCGATGCTTCCGCTAGCATGATGATGTCGGCCTTCACTCGGTCCAGTTCTGTACGAGCTTGTTCCCAGAAATCGGTTGGAATCTCCGCAGCCGCATCGCAACGATAGCCGTCCAAATCGAACTCTTTGATCCAGTACACGAGCATGTCGATCATGTATCGACGCAGTTTGGGATTCGAGTAATCGAGAGCAGCCACGTCATCCCAGTCGTACGGATAGGTGATGTTGCCCTGCTTGTCTTTTTTGTAAAACTCCGGGTGCGCCATCATCACGCTGTCCCAGGCCGTGTGATTCGCAACCATATCGATAATGACTTTCATCCCCTTGTCATGCGTGGCTCGGACAAGCTGCTTCAAATCATCTTTCGTGCCCAGCGACGGGTCAATCGCATAGTAATCACGCACTGAATACGGGCTTCCAAGAGAGCCTTTCTTCTTCACCTGCCCGACCGGATGAATCGGCATCAACCATAGAATGTTCACCCCGAGATTGTGCAGGCGATCAAGCTCTTTCGTCACGCCCTGCAGGTTGCCTTCGGACGAAAACGAACGCACGAAGACCTGGTAGATGATGCCGGACTTCAGCCACTCGGGCGAACTGCGTGCCGCCTGCGAGGCGCTGTCACTTTCGCCCTGCCTCGCCGAAACGAGTCCGCCGGCAAGGAGAACAGAAGTGATGACGAGTGCGCAAACGAGTCGTAGCTTCATCTTCATAGGCGAGAGAATATCAACCTTGAGCGTGATGTGCCGGCTTCCGCGCTACGCTGAGGCATGGAACAGATCGCCCGCGGCGTCGTGGTTATCCCGATGAGCATCCCGAACGCCTACTTGGTCGGAGATGCACAGAATTGGGTGCTGGTGGATTCCGGAACACCGGGTCATGAAAAGACGATCAAAGAGGCCGCCGAGGCGCATTTCGGTCCAGGCGCGAAACCGCGCGGCATCGTTCTCACCCACGGCCATTTCGATCATGCAGGCTCCTCGCCGGAGCTTGCTGCCATGTGGAACGTGAATGTGTACGCGCATAAACTCGAACTGCCATATCTGACTGGAAAATCGAAGTATCCGCCGCTCGATACTTCTGCGCCAGGTGCGTTTTCGTTCCTCGCTCGATTCATGCCGTCGCGGACAGTGAACCTCGGAAGCCGCGTGCGTGAGTTCGACGGCAATCTGTCCGCCTTCGGCGTTTCTGGTTGGGAAGCGATTCACACACCCGGGCACGCGCCCGGTCATTTCTGCTTCTTTCGAGGCGACGGATCCGTTTTGCTCGCAGGAGACGCAATCTCCACAATGAACGTCGACAGCGCTCTCAGCCTTATCACCCGCAAGCAAGAGGTCTCCCGTCCGCCTACTCCGGCGAACTATGATTGGCAGCAATGTCGCGAGTCGGTCAAAAAACTCGCCAGGCTGAAGCCGTCGGTGGTCGCTGCGGGTCACGGTACGCCGATGCGCGATGCAGCGGCGCAGTTACAAGCTTTGGCTGATCACTTTCCAATCCCGGAGTATGGGCGCTACGTGCATCAACCGGCGAGAGTCGACGAGACGGGGATCGTCTATTTGCCTCCGAGGCCGCCCGATCGTCTCGTGCGGGGAACTGTCGGCGTGTCGGCCGCCGCGGCGGCAGTCGGAGTTGCCACACTCCTGCTGTATAAGCCGAAGAGACCGTAAACATCTGCGCGTCAGTTACCCATTTCTGCTCTCACTTCCAGAGCGAGTTCTTCGCTCTCTTGGCGCAATTTCCGGCGGGCTGCTGCGCGAAGTAGGCGCGGTTGCGATTCCGGCGCGGCTTCGGCGCACATCGCTCTATCGAACCGCGGTTGAAGTCGCGCTGCGCTTTCTGATTCAGCAATTGGGCCAGATGGAAAACGTGTATCCCATAGAAGGCCAGCTTGCAGACAACTTCCTTCTGCAGCGTGGCGCCAGCCACGGCATAGAAATCCTCGGCCTCTTGACGCTGCATGTATCGCCGATCTGGGTACTGGCCGCGTTAGCGGATGCCGCGGGAGCGGGAGGGCAGCTCATTCAGGAGATCTCGCAGGCACTGAAGGAAGAAGGGCTGCTCGACAAGGACGCAACGTTCGAAACTGTCGATCAAGTTCTGGACGGTCTGGAAAAAACCAGCGCGCATTTGGCCGACACACTGAATACTCCCCCGCTGAATATCGCAGCATTGCGCCGCGACTGGCTGAAGCTGAAAGCCGAGCTTCCCGTTTTGCCGCGTACTGCACTGCCGTCCCCCGCAGCACTGGGTGCTCTGTGGCGTGACCTGCAACAAACCGCCGCTTCACAAAATCGCTCCGTGTTTGCGCTTTGCTCTGCGCTCGCGCTTTCTGGTCTTGCCAAGCTGCCCAATAACTTGGTTTGGCTGTCCAGGGCCGCCCGCACCGCGGCAACGCGAACCGGTTGCATTGTCGGCGAAGGACTGATGGATCACTATCGTTCCGCACTCAACGAAATTGCCGCGTGTGGTTTCTTTGCATATTGGCAGCGTCAGTTCCAGCCGTATCTGAGCGCTGCTGCGGAACAGTTCATCATTGCGCATCGATCCACCACGGAGAAGTGGCTCGCCCGCCGCTCTAACGCACGATCAAAAAAAGCCACGACGCCCTAGTCGAACGGCTGATGCGCGGGCCACAGCTTCACTTCAGAATGGAGCCATGAGTACAGCAATTTCAGAGTTGGCCGGTCTCTCGCAGTGCTTTGTTGAGCTGGTCGACCGTTCTGTCGGAGGTGTGGTCGCCGTTAAAGCCGCGCCCTACCGTGTGGTCAGTGGCATCTGTGTTCGCGATGGAATTTTCGCGGTCGCCGATCATTCGCTCCGCCGCGAAGATCGCGTGCCGGTCCATACCGCATGGGGCAAGAATGAAGCCGCCACGATTTTAGGGCGAGATCCCGGCCTCGATCTTGCATTTCTGAAGACCGATACGCTCGATGTAACACCTCTTACCGCATCCGATCCCGCTTCTCTGAAGCCGGGAAGTTTAGCAGTTGTGGTCGGATTGACGCTTGATGTCGGGGCCTCCGCGAGTCTCGGAATTCTCGGCGCAGTCGGCGGTCCGCGCCGCACGTGGCGGGGCGCGACGCTCGATCATTTCTATCGTCTCGACGTCAATCTCTACCCGTCGCAATCAGGCGCCGCTGTTGTGAACCATGCCGGAGAACTCATCGGTCTTGCAACTCCGGCGCTGCTTCGGCACTCGGCCGTGGCCGTTCCTCTCGACACAGTCACGCGCGTTCTGGACGAGTTGCTGAAGACCGGGCGCATTCGGGAAGGCTATCTCGGGGTCGGTATGCAGCCGATTCCGATCCCTGCCGGTCTGCGTGAGAAAACCGGCTTCGGCTCCGAATCAGGGCTTATCGTATTGAATGTCGTCCCAGGCACGCCCGCGGAAGAAGCCGGTGTCCAGCTTGGCGACATTCTCATGGCGCTCGACAACAAACCCGTCGCCGATGTGGACGAATTGCAGGGCGTTCTGCGCGGCGAAAATGTGGGCCGTAGCCTGAAGGGCGTGTTCATCCGCGGCGGCGAAACCGTCGAGATGCAACTCAAGGTGGCCGAACGTCCTCGAAAGGCGAACTGACATGCCGATTCCAGTTCCCGGCCGTGTTGCGGAAGATCTCCGTCGCGGCACCGTGCAGGTCTTGATTGCAGGGGGGCCGCAGCAGGGAAACGGCTCCGGCATTGTATTGCCTAATCAGCGCGTTCTCACCAATGCTCATGTCATCTGCGGATCGAACATCGCGGTCGAGTCATGGGAAGGCCGCAGTCACAGCGCGCAAGTTTTGAAAACGGATGCGCGGCGCGATCTAGCGCTTCTTTCCGTTGCCGGCCTGCGCGCGCCTGCGGTCTCGCTGGGAGACTCCGATCGTCTCCGTCCTGGCACGCCGGTCTTTGCAGTCGGCAATCCGCTGGGATTCGTGGGGGCCGTTTCAAGCGGCTCCATTCATTCCGTGGGACCGCTGCGAACCATAAACGGTTTGCGCTGGGATCTGCATTGGATTCAAGCCGACGTTCGTCTTGCGCCAGGGAATTCGGGCGGTCCGCTTGCCACACTCGATGGACAAGTGGTGGGTCTGAACACAATGATCATCTCCGGCGGTCTCGCACTTGCCGTACCGAGCCGTGCCACAGAAGCGTTCCTCGCTCGTCTCGATAACGAAGCGAAGCTGGGAGTGACCATGCGCCCCGTGGAAATGAAGAACGGCCGCTTCGGTTTGATGATTATCGAACTGACGTCCGGCGGAGCGGCGGAGGCAGCGTCTTTGCTTCCGGGTGACATTATCACGCGTACTGGCGATATTGAAATCGGCTACGTCGACGACCTGGAGCATGCGCTTACACAGGCTTCCGGGCCGGCGATAACGCTATATTTCTATCGCGGCGGAAACTCCGCATTGCGGCATGTTGCCGTTCAGTTGCGGCGTAGCCGTCTTTCGAGCGCCGCTTGATTCGCGTCTCCATCGTTGCCGACACGTTGAATCGGGCGCGCCAGCTTGCCGAATTGCTTGCTGATGATGACCGGCTCGACATCGTCGATCTGCGCTCGTATCCGGCCCGAGCGGTAGACATCAGAAGCGAAGTAGTTGTAGCAGTTGGGCTTTCGCCCGCTGCTCTTTCGCAATTTGAAATGGCAGTAGTCCTTCTCACGGATTCAGGCCCGCGGTTCCGCCGAAATGTTCGAGCAATTTTGTCGTTGCATGCTTCCGCCGCGGAAATCAGCGCCGCCATTCAGGCAGCGGCGAACGATCTTACCGTGCTCACGAGTGAACAGGTCATGCGCTTTATCCCTGCCGTGCACATTGGCAGCAATGAGCGGATGGAAGATGAGCTTGTCGAAGACCTAACGCCCCGTGAGATGCAGGTGCTGCGGATGATGGCGAACGGAGATGGAAACAAGGAGATCGCCCTGGCGCTCACCATATCAGAACACACGGTAAAGTATCACGTCGCGCAGATTTTGGGGAAGCTGGATGCCGGGAGCCGCACGGAAGCTGTCTCAATCGGCATCCGCCGTGGGCTCATTCCAGTGTAGATTCAGCGTATCTGTAACGAATTTCGGCTGCATTCATCCACCATGTGCGGGGGATCGAATGCGTCTGATCACAGACTTCATTTTCATTGTGTTGTTTTTCGTTTTACTGGTCGGCTGGCTTCTTGCCTGGCTCGCATTTCACGTGACAGTCGGCGTAGTACATCTTCTGCTGATCTTCGCCGTTATCGCGCTAGTTCTACACTTTGTCCGCGGCGGTAGACGAACGATCTAAAAGCGCCCCCGCTGCGAGGTAGCTACGCGGTCGCCGTCACCGCACGTGCTTGTTTCAGATATTCAGATACTGAATTTCCAGCAGCGTATTGTTGATGGAGTCTCCCGCTTCTCTCACGGCGGGAATGTTCTTCAGCATCTGCAACGTTGAAGAAAGCGTAAGCACGTCGACAACGTCCTTCAGCAGATTCGGAAAAGCTTCCAGCGTATCCAGTGCCGCAATCGGATAGTCCGCCATCGCCTCCAACAGGCGGGAGAGGTTGTCCTGGAGAGCCCAGTATCGGTCGAGGATCTCCGGTACCGGCAGCGAAGAACGGAAGACTCTACGCACTTCAGCTACCGATGCAGTGACGTTCTGGCAAATACTTTCTATCTGGGAAGTATCCATATCCGGTATGACTACGCTGTTTGATTCACTAGTACAGAATACTGGCACAGCAATTTAGAGAAAAGTTTTGTGCGAGATTTCTTGCTGTAGGGAATTGCACTCGATGCTCCGCTGATCTAAACGGCCCCGGGTTTGTTTGTCCACCGTTTTTTCAAAGCCGTTTTCCGCGCTGAGCTAATCTGAACTGTAGGGTTCTCGAAATCCTCGAATCGCATGCGAACCCGCCCCACCGCGGCACCCGCTTCAGCCCGTGGGAGCGAAATTCTTCGCACACACAGGTAAGAACATGGCTACAACCGTTATCGGCGCTCACGAGATCCGGCCTGCGCGTTTTTGGGCCACCACGAATGGGAAAAAGGTTGTCATGGCGATCACCGGCGCCATCTTATTTCTCTTCGTGATCGGCCACATGCTCGGCAACCTGCAGGTCTTTCAAGGCCCCGACAAGTTGAACGCGTATGGGCGCTTTCTGCACGCCGTGCCGGAGATTCTATGGGGCGTCCGTATCGTCCTGCTCGCTTCTGTCGTGCTGCACATCTGGGCATCTGTTGAACTCGCTGTTCGCAAATCGAACGCTCGCCCGGTCGGCTACGCCAGACACGAAAACACGACATCCAGCTACGCGTCGCGCACCATGTATTGGAGCGGACCCATCATTCTGGCTTTCGTCATTTACCATCTGCTGCACCTCACGGCGGGCGTTGTTCATCCTGGTGGCGATTTTGTGGAAGGCGATGTCTATCACAATGTGGTCGCCGGCTTTCAGGTCTGGTATGTGTCGGCCTGGTATGTCTTCTCCATGATTCTGCTGGCGTTCCATATTCGGCACGGCGCCTGGAGCATGTTCCAGTCATTGGGCATCAATCATCCACGGCACACGCCGATCCTGAAGAAGGGGGCCGCTATTCTCGCCATCGTCATCGCTGCCGGTTACATCTCAATACCGGTGAGCATCATGTTGGGGTTGGTGAAGTAATCACGGTCAAATCAATGGAGCTCAATTCACGCATTCCGTCCGGTGCCATTCAGGACGCCTGGGACAACACGCGTTTTGAACTGAAGCTGGTGAACCCGGCGAATAAGCGCAAGCACCACATCATCGTTGTCGGTTCCGGTCTGGCCGGAGGAGCTGCAGCGGCCACTCTAGGAGAACTCGGCTACAACGTTAGCTGCTTCTGCTTCCAGGATTCTCCGCGCCGCGCACACTCCATTGCAGCGCAGGGCGGCATCAACGCTGCGAAGAACTATCAAAACGACGGCGACAGCATCTGGCGGTTGTTCTACGACACCGTGAAGGGCGGAGATTTCCGCGCGCGCGAGGCGAATGTCTATCGCCTGGCGCAGATCAGCGTCAACATCATCGATCAGTGCGTCGCGCAGGGAGTGCCGTTCGCCCGTGAGTATGGCGGCACGCTCACAAATCGCTCCTTCGGCGGGGCGCAGGTCTCGCGCACGTTCTACGCTCGCGGGCAGACGGGTCAACAGCTTCTCCTCGGCGCATATCAGGCGCTTGAACGTCAGGTACAGGCCGGCACCGTCTTGATGTATCCGCGCACGGAGATGCTCGATGTCATCGTCATCGACGGACGTGCTCGCGGCATTGTCACTCGCAACCTCGTAACTGGTGAAATCGACACGTATATCGCCGACGCGGTGATTCTGGGCACCGGCGGCTATGGCAACGTTTTCTATCTTTCGACAAACGCCAAAGGGTCAAATGTCACTGCCTGCTGGCGCGCGCATAAGCGCGGCGCTCTATTTGCCAACCCCTGCTTCACACAGATCCACCCCACGTGCATTCCGGTATCAGGCGATTATCAGTCGAAGTTGACGCTGATGAGCGAATCGCTTCGCAACGATGGCCGCATTTGGGTTCCGCTGAAGAAAGGCGATAAGCGGCCGCCTACTCAGATTCCCGAAAGCGAACGCGATTACTATCTGGAACGCCGTTATCCCAGCTTCGGAAATCTGGTTCCGCGCGACGTCGCTTCGCGCAACGCGAAGTATGTGTGCGATGAAGGCCGCGGTGTTGGCGAAACCGGGCTGGGTGTTTACCTCGACTTCGGCGACGCCATCCGCCGCCTCGGCCGCAAGAGTATAGAAGAGCGCTACGGCAATCTCTTCGACATGTATCAGCGCATCACGGACGAAGATCCTTATCAGGTCCCGATGCGTATTTATCCGGCCATCCACTACACCATGGGAGGCTTATGGGTGGATTATCACCTGATGAGCACTATCCCCGGTCTGTTCGTCATCGGCGAAGCGAACTTTTCCGATCACGGCGCCAATCGCCTGGGCGCCAGCGCGCTGATGCAGGGACTTTCGGACGGCTATTTCATCGTTCCCTATACTGTCGGCGACTATCTGGCGAGGAACAAATTCGAATCCGTCACCGACGTGCATCCGGAAGTGCGAAATGCAGTCGCGTGCGTGCAACAAACCGTTCAAAAACTGCTCAGCATCAACGGCAAGCGGACGGTCGACTCCTTCCATCGCCAACTCGGCAAAATCGTTTGGGACTACTGCGGCATGTCGCGCACCGCGCACGGTCTCGAAAAAGCGATCGATGAGATTCGGGGGCTTCGCGAGGAGTATTGGACGGACGTCAAGGTGCCCGGAAGCGCCGACGATCTCAATCAGAGCTTAGAGAAAGCGGGGCGTGTGGCCGACTTCTTTGAGCTGGCCGAACTCATGTGCGTAGACGCGCTGGAGCGCGATGAATCCTGCGGTGGACATTTCCGGGAGGAATATCAAACTGCCGATGGCGAAGCCCAGCGCGACGACGAGCACTATTCCTATGTAGCGGCGTGGGCGTACCGCGGCTACGGGAATCGCGAAGACTTGGTCAAAGAGCCTTTATATTTCGAATACGTGCATCCGAGCCAAAGGAGTTACAAGTAGAATGCGCGTCACTCTCAAGGTCTGGCGCCAATCGAGAAGCAGCAGGAAAGGTAAGTTCGTTACTTATCCGATGGACAACGTCAACTCGGATATGTCCATGCTGGAATGTCTCGACGTGCTGAACGAAAGTCTGATTGAGCGCGGCGAAGATCCCATTGCGTTCGAGCACGATTGCCGCGAAGGCATCTGCGGTTCCTGCGGCTTCATAATCAACGGTATTGCACACGGTCCGTTGCCGGCCACCACCGTTTGTCAGTTGACGATGCGCCACTTCAAAGACAGTCAGGAATTGCTGCTGGAGCCGTGGCGTGCGCGTGCGTTTCCGGTCATCAAAGATCTAGTGGTCGATCGCCGTTCCTTCGATCGCATCATCGCCGCCGGTGGCTACATTTCCGTGTCGACCGGCAGCGCTCCGGACGGCAACGCCATTCTGGTGGCGAAGGAGGCTTCGGATCGCGCGATGGACGCCGCTGCGTGCATCGGTTGCGGCGCTTGCGTTGCTGCCTGTCCAAATGCTTCAGCCGCTTTGTTTACCGGTGCGAAAATCGCACATCTCGGAATTCTGCCGCAGGGCAAACCGGAACAGGACAAGCGCGCCATCCACATGGTTGCGCAGATGAACGAAGAAGGCTTTGGCGGCTGCACCAACATCGGCGAGTGCACCGGCGTTTGCCCGAAAGAAATTCCGCTGGAAGTCATCGCCGCTATGAATCGTGACTTCTTCCGCGGCAATTGGCGCGAGCGGGACAATCTGGTCGTCACTACGCGCCCATTTACAGAATGGAGCTACGGCTCCAAGCTGAAGGTTGATCCGCGCAGCACCGACGGCTAATCGCTGATTGTCATCGTAGGCCGGGCCTTTTGCTTGCTGGCTTCGGCCTTCTCGATCACTGTTTTTGCGAGTTTCTCAAACCTTGCGACCTGAGCACCGCCGTCCTTTGAAGCAGCGATCGGCCGACCATTATCTCCGCCTTCGCGAGTTTGCGGATCCAAGGGAATCTCGGCCAGCAGCGGTACGTGCATCTGCTCGGCAGTCCTGGCGCCCCCGCCTTTCCCGAACACGTACAACTTCTCGCCGTTATGCTCCAGGTAGCTCATGTTTTCGACGATGCCGAGAACAGGTTCGCGCACCTGCTCGAACATCAGCACGGCCTTGCGCGCGTCTTCCATAGAGACATCAGACGGTGTTGTGATGACGATGGCGCCTGTCAGCGGGGTCGTCTGGATAAGCGTGAGTTGCACGTCGCCGGTTCCGGGCGGTAAATCGATGATCAGGTAATCGAGCGGCCCCCACTCGACGTTGCGCAGAAACTGCTGAATCACGGAATTCAGCATCGGCCCGCGCCAAACAAGCGGCTTGTCGCCCGGATTCAGGAAACCCATCGACATCAATCGCAGGCCATAAGCCTCTAGCGGCTGAATGCGTTGCCCAATGGCATGAGGAGTGGCTCGTACGCCCATCATCAACGGAACGTTCGGACCGTAAACATCGGCATCAAGTAGTCCGACTTTGTGACCCATCTTAGCCAGCGTGATCGCAAGGTTTACCGCGATGGTGCTTTTGCCGACTCCTCCCTTGCCGGAACCGACAGCAATGATGTTCTCGACACCGGGAATCGGTAATTTTGGCTGCTCACCTGGAGCTTGCGGACCCATAAACTTCAGGCTAACAGCAAGCCCGCTTGTGCTTTGAGATCAAAGCCGGCGAAAGCGCCGCGTTCCAGTTTTGGAAATGCGGCAGCCGCAATCATCGCGGCATTGTCCGTGGATAACCCTGCGCCGGGGAAGTAAAACGGCAGCGTACCTTTCGTTTTCGCCGCCTTGCGCAGACCCGCATTCGATGCCACTCCTCCTGCCACCAGAATGGATTCTGCGCCGGTCTGTTCCGCGGCTGCCGTGGCACGCCGGAGAAGTTCTTCGATGATCGTATATTGAAAACTCGCCAGCAGGTCGAGCGTTTGCTGCGATGTAGCCGCACGCCACTCGTCGATAGTTGCGTTCCGCAGCTTCAATCTCAGTGCGACTTCGTCATGGATATCGTGCCCTTCGGTCCAGCGCAGAACGGCTGTTTTCAGACCGCTGAAGCTGAAGTCGAGATCATTGCCTTTCATCCGAGCAATGGTAAACTTCACTGCCCGCGCGTTACCGAACAAAGCCAATTTGTCGATCAGTGGTCCGCCCGGATATCCGTAGCCCAGCAATTTCGCTACTTTGTCATACGCTTCGCCGGCTGCGTCGTCACGAGTTTTGCCCAATAGTTTGTATTCGCCCAGTTCCTGCACCGCGAAGAGATGCGTGTGGCCGCCGCTCGCGACGAGTGCAACCGCAGGCAGTTGAATTTCAGGATGGTCAATCAGAACGGAGTGGATATGTCCTTCGACATGATTGACTGCAATCAGCGGAATCTGTCGCGCAAAGCACAACGCCTTCGCATATGTGACTCCCACCAGCAGAGACCCAACCAGTCCCGGTCCTGCGGTGACAGCTATGGCGCTTAAGTCGTCCCATTCGGCTCCTGCAAGCTGAAGCGCCTCACGCACCACCGGCACTATTGCACGCAAATGCTCGCGGGACGCTAACTCCGGAACTACACCCCCATACTTGCCGTGAGTGTCGAACTGGGAAGCAATAACGCTCGATTGAATCGTCCTTCCATCTTCGACAACCGCCGCAGCGGTCTCGTCGCAGGAGCTCTCAATTCCTAAAATGAGTTTTTGACCCAAGTCTCTGATTTCTATTATGAGTTGCCAGAAGAGCTAATCGCTCAGGAGCCGCTGCGTGACCGGAGCGCCTCGCGCATGCTGGTTGTCTCGCGCCAGCGGCAGACGTTTCACGACGACCTCTTCATTAACTTCCCGCGCTACCTCAAGCCGGGCGATTGCCTCGTGCTCAACAACACGCGAGTTTTTCCAGCTCGGCTGCATGGCTCGCGAAACTCGGAAGCGGGCGCTCAGATTGAAGTGTTTCTCGTTCGCTCGCTGACGCCGGACGAAACGGAATGGAAGGTCTTGGTGCGTCCCGCCAAGCGAGTGCACCTGGGTGACCGAATTCTATTCTCGAGCGACCTGCAGGGCGAAGTGTTGTGCGAGGGTGAATTCGGCGAGAGAACCATCCGTCTCGTCTCATCGCAATCCATTGCCGAATTGCTCGAGAGGCTCGGTCAAACGCCGCTTCCCCCCTATATTCACCGGACGCCCGATTCGACCGACCGCGAGCGCTATCAAACCGTCTTCGCGCAACATCGCGGGTCCGTGGCTGCTCCCACTGCCGGCCTGCACTTCACGCCCGAAATTCTCGATGCCTGCCGCGCCGCCGGTGCTCAGATCGCCTATCTTACATTGCACGTGGGCCTGGGTACGTTCGCAGCGCTGCGTGAAACCAAGCTCGGCGATATCAAACTCCACGCAGAGTATTTTGAGATCGCCGAATCGGAAGCAGCCATTATGCGCGCAGCTAAGCGGCTATTCTGCGTCGGGACTACCAGTGTTCGAACGCTGGAAACGGCCCTGCTACGCGGTGGCCTCCATGGCATGAACGGCGAGACGAACCTCTTCATCCATCCCGGTTTTCGTTTCCGTGCCGCGGGAGCCATGCTCACCAACTTTCACTTGCCGCAATCGAGTCTCCTGATGCTGGTGAGCGCCTTTGCCGGTCGCGATCTTATTTTTCGCGCGTACCGTCGGGCAGTCGCCGAACGCTACCGTTTTTTTTCGTACGGCGATTGCATGCTTATCGAATAGCGAAATACTGCTTGTACGCCGTGAGACCGTTCGCTACGTAAGTAGCGAGCGCCTGATAACCCTCCTGTGGCGCATGCATGTCGGACAGAAGCTTTCGTCCCGCGCGTGCAATCTGCGGCACATCGTCGACATCGGCTTTCCAGTCGGACGGCGCCCAGTCAATCGCGCTCGACACGACCGAAGCCACGCCTTCTGCCACCCCGTCCGCCGTCACCATATTGAACGATTCCGTATAGCTCGGTTGCAGCAGCAGGTGCATATTTGCAACCGTCTTGCGGAACTCCGGCCACGTCTGCCAGGTGTTTAACTTCAAGGTCACATCCGGTAAACCTTGCAACATTTCGCTGACGGCGGACAGCACCGTGTCGCCGCCGCCTTCAGTGCGTCCCGCCGACACCCAGAACTCGAGTGGCACACGCAGTCGGCGTGCAATTTCGAGTGCAGCCGCCGCCGCAGACATGAGATTCTTCAACGGCCTTGTCGCACCGAATGCTCCAATTCGCAGCGTTCCGTACTTAAATGGGTGCCGCAAGGGCGGAATCTGCGCGCCGAGATAATACAGGTTCGGCAGATACGCGCACGGCGCGTTGAAGGCCTGGATAATCCAATGGCAGAACCGCATCGTGTTCCCTGCTAAATGAACATTGGTGGTGGCCATCTCTAATCCCATCAATTCGCGCACGAGCTTCACGCCGTTGCGATCCGCCTGCAGAAATCCCACGTTCGAGTGGCACGTGACAGCGAACTGTGTGGTCGGGAAATCGTTCCCCAGCGCCTGCATCTCCAGCGTCGGAATCCAGGGTGCCGAGATGATGACCTGTTCGCGAGGTGATCTCTCTAGCCGCTGCCGCAAATCCGCGGCACTGACGACGGGCCACACTTCGGTAGGCATTCCGTCGCGCTGGAGTACTTTAGCCGTGTTGATGGCGGCGACGCCCAGCCCAATGTGGCTGACATTCCGTCGCGCTGCGAAATTCTTGTATGCGAGAACTATGCTCATGCGGGATTCTTCTTTCTGCGCCCCCAGCATGATGCCGCGTTGCGTTACAAACGGAAAAAAAGGCTCCTACCCGCTTGATTCTGTTCCAGAAACTTTTTTTTGCCTATCGGTGATCGGCGAAATCGCGCTGCCGATCTGGTATGCGGATCTCTGACTGGCCGCCTCGACCATATCGAGCACAATTTGGCGTTTGGGCTGACGCCGCTACTACGGTTGATGCGGTCGTGAAGTATAGTTTTCTCACTGGTTGTCTTATCGATTGAAAATCGTTCATGTTGCCGCGCGGTCCGAAATCGTCGCTGCGCAATCGCTTTTTCGCGAATACTGGGAATCGTTCGGCTTCAGTCCTTGTTTCCAGAACTTCGCCGATGAAGTCGCCAGCCTGCCCGGAAAATATGCGCTTCCCAGCGGCCGCTTGGGATTGGGGTTGATCGATGATGAAGCGGTCGGCTGCGTCGCCCTCCGGCAGGTGGACGCACACCGCTGCGAAGCCAAACGCCTCTACGTACGCAACCAATTCCGCGGCCGCGGCTTTGGAGAACAACTCCTGGCGTGGATCATCGCCGAGGCTCGTGCCGCCGGCTACCGCGAACTCGTCGGCGACACCATGCCGTACATGGACCGCGCCCTCGCAATGTACGATCGCTTTGGCTTCATACGCACAGAACCCTATTCACTCGACCCGACCCCCGGAGCCATTTACCTCACTTTGAGGCTGGATGTGAACGGATAAGTTGCGCGCCCTGCGAAATGTCGGCCTTTCAATGGGGTTCTTTCTGCGGTTTGCAACTGCTATCAACTTACTCGCCGAGTTCGAATCGACGAAAACTCTGGAGTTGCTGCAAGCCCTGTGTGAATATCACGGCTTGGCATGTGCGAGAGATCCGGAGCTGAAAGAACTTATCGCCCAGACGAAGCCTGAAGAGATCGTGCGCGGACTGCAACGTAGCCTACCCACGGATGACACTCACGAGCCGACGTCGATTTCCCTTAACTGAAGCAGGCTCGCAAACAGGAACTCGCGAGGTTACATCGAGTGCTAGGGCTACTCGCCCGATGACCAGGCGATACGAAATTCCGGGTAGAGCGTTAGACCACCGCAAGCGAAAATGGTCTGGCCAGTGACGTAAGAACTGTCGTCGGACGCGAGAAATGCGAACACCGCTGCAATCTCGTCCGCTGTCGCCGCCCGGCCCATCGGGATATGGCTCTCGACTTCACTGCGGGCCCTCGGATCATTGACCCAGGCGAGATTGATCGGCGTGACCGTTGCACCCGGTCCGACGGCGTTTACGCGAATTCCTCTAGCGGCGTACTCTAGCGCGAGCGTCTTGGTCATGTTCTCCATACCGCCCTTGCTGATCGCATACGAAACGTACTTTGGCTTCGGAATGATTTCGTGGACGCTGGAATTGTTGATTATCGAGCCCGGCTTCTTGCGCGAAAGGAAATGTCGGATTGCCTCACGTGCACACATAAAAGCGCCACGAAGATTAACTCCAATGATGCGGTCGAAATCGGGCATTTCCAATTCGTCGCTTGCTGCCGGCTTTTGTATTCCGGCGTTGTTCACGAGAATGTCCAGCGTCCCAAACTCTCGCAGAACGGTCGCGAACATCTCCTTCACTTGTTGTTCGTCGGCGACGTTGGCCCGTACGGTAATGCTTTTGTGATGCGCTGAAGCGAGGCTCCCCGCCTCTTCGGCCTGCTTCCTGACGGCTTCTGCCTGATCGGCTTCGCCAATGTAATTGATAGCCACGTTAGCGCCTTCTTGTGCGAAGCGTATTGCGATCGCCTCGCCGATGCCAGAAGATGCCCCGGTAATGAGAGCGTTCTTCCCTTCAAGTCGAGTGGGTATTTGGGCCATGAGAACACATCCTGTGGGTTAACCCCATCTATTGTAGACAGCGATAACGTCCTCTGACCTGAACCCGCTCAGTCTGAGTGGTGCCCCTCTTCTTTGAAGCCGGTGCACACCCTCTCCGCCGAACGGGGGGAAACGGTCCCGTTTAACACCTGACCGGGCTTTGTGCTTCGCTAATTGCAGACGCTCTCGATTGCAATTCGCCCCGTCGAACGGTTCGTGCTTCCCGAAGGGTTCTTAGGAGCAGATGGAGCAGCTTTGCGTTCTCAGGATTCTGTCTGAGTTTGCGAATGAGGAGGCCCGCCGCAACAACGGCACTGCGTAACTCATCGTGTGATCGCTCAAGTTGCGCGATACGTTCCTGGGCATTCATATACTAATCGTTGGGTTGAGCGCAAAATACTCTCTCACCTACCGGCGACTGCTCCCGACAAGCCGAGCGGAGGTACTTATCTGGTTGGATTCGTCTACTTTGCAGTAGCTTGGGCCTAAGCGTAAACCGTTGTCCTATTTGGCGCGCCCGGAGAGGCTCGAACTCCCGACCTATTGATTCGAAGTCAATCGCTCTATCCAACTGAGCTACGGGCGCGGGCTCATGCGACGCTCTCTATTATACGAGTGCAAAGGGTTGCACTTCTCATTCGAATCCGAACTACGCACCATGACCGGCCCAAATGAAACCGAAATCAAGCTCCGCGTTGCCGATAAATCCGCCGTCCTCGAACGCATTCACGCTGCGGGCTACGGCGAATCCGTCGCTCGCCTCTTTGAGGCCAACACTCTCTACGACACGCCGGACCAGGCACTGCGCCAAAAAAAGATGCTCCTGCGCCTGCGTCAGGTTGGTGACAAATCCGTCATCACCTGGAAAGGCCCCGGCGTTCCCGGTCCACACAAGAACCGCCCCGAGATCGAAACTACGCTCGGCTCGGCCGAGACGATGGCCCGGATCTTCCACCAGCTCGGGTACGAGCCGGCGTTCCGCTATGAGAAACTCCGCACTGAATTCAGTCGTCCTGGGAGCCCCGGCGTAGTCACTTTTGACGAAACTCCCATCGGCGATTTTCTCGAATTGGAAGGGCCTGCTGGCTGGATTGACCAAACCGCTGAGGAGCTTGGATTTCGACCTGACGATTACATTGTCGACAGCTATGGCACACTTTATGTAGCGGACTGCCAGCGCCGCGGAGTGCAACCCACGCACATGCTGTTCGCTGAACTCTCCGCCTGAGGCTGTACTCACTGCTCCGTAGCAGATCCTCCAAAAAACGACGATCCTAAACGATGGCTGACACATTAGTTGCCGAAACCGTAAGTGTTGAGCGCGCCATGCGCGATCTGAACCGAGTTCGCGAAGAAATCGGTAAGATTATCGTCGGCCAGACGGATGTGATCGATGGCGTCCTGATCTGCCTGATTGCCGGCGGCCATGTACTGCTCGAGGGGGTACCGGGCCTAGGCAAGACCACCCTGCTGCGAACGCTCTCCCGCGTTCTCGATCTCCGCTACTCGCGGGTCCAGTTCACGCCCGATCTTATGCCCGGCGACATTGTCGGAAGTGTGGTCATGGAGAGTGACGAGCACGGCCACAAAAATCTGCGCTTTCAGCCCGGCCCCATATTCTCCAACCTCGTTCTAGCGGACGAAATCAATCGCGCCACGCCCAAGACGCAATCCGCACTCCTCGAAGCCATGCAGGAGCGCACGGTCACCAGTGGCAACTCTACTTATTCGCTTGAGCCGCCATTCCTTGTTATGGCCACGCAGAACCCGATCGAGATGGAAGGCACCTATCCGCTTCCCGAAGCCCAGCTCGATCGCTTTCTGATGAAGATTCTGGTGACCTATCCTTCGCGCGAAGATCTCAGCCGGATTGTCGACGTCACCACGCGCAGTGACCAAATGGAAGTTCGCAAGGTCATGGACCGCGATCAGATCGCCGACATTAAGGCAATTTCGCGCCAGATCATCGTCGCGCCGCACGTGCAGGAGTATGCCATCTCGCTGGTTATGGCCACGCAACCGGCCACGCCGGAAGCGCCGGAAATCACGAATCGCTACATTCGCTACGGAAGCTCGCCCAGAGGAGCTCAGGCTTTGATTGAGTGCGGCCGCGTACTTGCTCTATTGAAGGGCCGTCTGCATCTCAGCATCAACGATGTGCTGGCGGTTGCGCCGGGTGTTCTGCGTCACCGCATCATTCTCAACTTCGATGCCCATGCGGACGGCGAATCTACTGAAACCATCCTGCAGAAGATCTTTGCCATTATCGAAAACCACGCTAATTTGAAGCCGTAAGTCCACAGATGTCCGAAGCCCTGGTTGACCGCCATTTCCTCGAAAAACTGGAGCGGCTAACCTTGCAGTGGCAGAAGTCGTTTAGCGGTCTGGTGGGTGGACACAATCTCTCTCGCTTTCCCGGTCCCGGGCAGGAATTCCTCGACCACCGCAGCTTTCATCAAGGCGATGACCTGCGCGGGGTCAACTGGCGCGCGTACATGCGCTTCGAAAAGCTCTTTCTGAAGATGTTTCAGATTGAGCCTCGCGTACCCGTCAGGCTTCTTCTCGACGTCAGCATGTCTATGACGGCCGGAGCCGGTTCCGGCGATCTGAGCAAGTTCCATTACGCTCGCAGGCTTTCCGCCGCTCTTGTGTATGTCGGGCTCGTTCACCTCGACAGCATTCTCATCCAGCCCTTCTCAGCGCGCCTCCGCGACCCGTTTCTGTGCAGCGGCGGTCGTCATCGGTTCCAGCCAGCCGAGAATTTCCTTCGTGCCTTGAACCCTGAAGGCAAAACAAACTATTTCGACACCGCGCGCCAGTTCCTGACTGAATACCCGCAGCGCGGGCTCGCGATCATCATTTCCGATTTCCTCGACGACGCCGACTGCTTCCACCCTCTGCAGTACATCGCCGATTTTGGCCACGAGCTTCTGCTTGTCCAGATCTGGGGCGAAGAAGATCGCGTACCGGCAGGTACTGGTGAAATCGAGCTGATGGATGCCGAAACCGGCGCCGAGCTCAAGATCGCTCTTGATGACCGCGCGCGCGAAGAGTACACGGCAGCTTTCGACTCGCACGCGGAAGAACTGAAAAGACTCGCGCTCCGGAACGGCGGGCGTTATGCAGGTTTCTCCACACGTCTCGCTATCGAAGAGGCTATGTTCGGGCCCATGACAATCGCCCAGGTGAATTAGCGGCATGTTCTTCCTCAATCTCACTGCGGGCGAATTTCTTGCACTGCTCGGTTCGCTGGGCAGCCTGGTGGCTGCTCTTTATCTACTGGATCGCGCACGGCGCAAAAAAGTTGTGTCCACACTGCGTTTCTGGACGTCAGCCGTCAACGCCGAAGAGAAGCAGACGCGTAAACACATGCGCGACCCGTGGTCGCTCATCCTGCAGCTCGTCAGCCTGTGTCTGCTGTTACTCGCGATAGCGCAGTTGCAGTGGGGCACGCGTGAGCGCAGTGGACACGATCATATACTGCTGCTTGATACGTCCGCCTGGTCTGGCGAGATTGATCGCAATACGACTTTGCTCTCGCGCGAGAAAGCGCTTGCAGATGCTTACATCACTCGTTTGCCTGCGCGCGATCGCGTCATGGTCGTCGAAGCCGGCGCGCTTGTCACGCCGGTGACGTCTTTCACCGCTGATCGTGCGCAACTGCACGCGGCAGTACGCGACGCCCGGCCGGGTTGGGCAGCGCTCGATATTCACCAGGCGCTCTCGTATGCGCAGCAGGCTCAGGCATGGTCGGGCGGCAACCCCGGAGAGATCGTCTACGTCGGCCCTGGCGAAACCAGTTCGCAGGACGACTCCAAACAATCGGTTGCGAATCTAAGAGTGATCCGTGTTCCGGTTGATGGAGCCAATGTCGGTATCGTGAACGTGGCCGTGACGCGCAGCGATGCTGCTGCAGGTGAATGGCGCGCCGCTGTGACGGTGAAGAACTATGGCCCTGCAACGCGCACCGTTCGCCTGAATACCCGTTTCGGCCAAAGCGTGTTCGCACCGCGCCTGCTCACGCTGGGGTCAAAGCAGCAGGTCGTCGCGGAGTATGTGTTCGATACCACAGGCGCCGGTCAAATGGCAGCCTCGCTGGAGCCTTCAGATGCACTGCCGAGCGACGATTCGGTCGTCCTCGCGCTGCCGCGCAATGGCCCGCTTCGTATCGCTATCTTTACTTCGCGTCAGAATGCGTGGCAGCCGCTCCTGGACGCGGATTCGCGCATCTCAGCCAAGTTCTTCCGTCCCGGCGAATATCGCGCAAAGCCGGAAGCGGACATCGCTCTGCTCGATGGGTTTTCTGCACCGCAGCCCCCCGCAGTCCCGAGTCTCTGGATTCAACCGCCTGACATCGGTTCTCCTCTTCCCGTAAAGACCCTTGTCGATAACGCCCCTATCACGCAATGGAATGAAGCAAGTGTCGTCGGCGCCGGTTTGCGCACCACGGAAGCACGTCTTTCGACGGCTGAGGTGTTTCACACCTTTGAGGGCGATGTTCCGATTGCCTCTACGGCACAAGGTCCAGTCGTGGTCGCCCGGCCGCCAGTCGCCGGTCGTCCCGAAATGGCCCTCCTTGGCTTCGATCCGCTCGCCCCTGATATGAAGTTTCAGGTTACAACTCCGCTCCTGTTCGCCAATCTGCTCCGTTGGCTCGCGCCCGAGACATTCGATGTACTGGATTTCGCCGCTGCTCGGGTGGGTGCCACCAGCCTCGTGCTCGACAAGTCAGAACGAGCGCAGCAGCTTCGAATCCGCACCGAATCCGGTGCGGCAGTGCCATTTAGCGTCCGCAATGGCACGCTACAGTTGTTCGCGGCGCGGCCCGAAATCTTGTCTATCGAATCTCCCGGCCGGCAGCGCGTCCTGTCGCTAACGCTTCCCGACGTCGCCGAAAATCACTGGCAGCCGCCAACCACCGCCGCATCCGGCCTTCCCGCTTTTGTCGCCTGGAGATCCAATTCCGTCGCTCTTTGGCAGATCTTGGCTGTTCTTGGCGCAACGGGCTTGATTGCCGAATGGCTTTTCTTTGGACGGCGGCGAAAAGCCCGGCTTATTGCCGGCGCTCGCAAAGCGCGCTCCGTCGCGTCGAAGCATTCTGATCGCGAACGAGAGTTGGTGAATCAATGACCTTCGTTCATCCATTCGTGCTCATCCTCGCGCTGCTGCCGGTTGCGTGGCTCGCCTCATCGTGGCCTTCCGAACCGCGACGAACCGGGCTGCTGCTGAAAGCTCTCTCTTTGATTGCCATAGTCACTGCCTTGGCCGAACCCACCGCGACTCTGCCTCAAACGCGCACCGGCGCGGTTGTCGTCGTCGACACGTCCGGCAGCATTCCGCGCGCTGACCTCGATCGCACCGCTTCCCTGATCGGCGACATGCAGCGGCACAAGCGCGGCAACTGGATGAAAGTGGTGCCTTTCGCAAGCCGCCCGCGTGATCTTTCCGCTCGCGAGATCAGTGCGGGATTACATCTGGTCAATGCCAGCGCCGAATCCGGTGGCGATACGACGAATATCGAAGCGGCGCTTCTCGGCAGCATGTCCGCCATTCCCAGCGGCTATGTCCCACGCTTAGTTCTGATCACAGATGGCAACGAAAATGAAGGCAGCACGATCCGCGTTATCGCGCAACTCCAGCGCTTGCACGTTCCGGTCGATACAATCCCGCTTGCCGGCCGCCTGGACAAGGGCTTTCGCCTGGAGTCGCTCTCTGTGCCGCATGAAGCCTATGCGGGCGAGCAGATTCCCATCGATATTACAGTCGATTCACCCCAGGACACCAAAGGCACTGTCACCATCTCTGCGGAAGGAAAAGACCTCGGCAGCAATCCTGTCGATCTACGGACGGGTCCGAATCTCATTCGTGTACACGCACGCGTCAACTCGACCGGCGTGACTGCTCTCTCGGGCGCGATCACAGCCCCCCACGTGGGCGACATCCCTTTTGAGCAGGCCGTTCAGCTTCGGCGCGCGAAGGTTCTCTACCTCTCGCAAGACCCGACAGGCACAGATGCGAACCTCCTCCAGTCTCTCGGCGAAGCCAACTTCGATCTCACGCGCGATGCTTCGCTCCTCGATAAGGATCTGAGTGGCATCCAGCTCGTCATCCTGAACAATCTCGATCTCAATCAAATCAATGCCACCGAGAAAGCGCACCTGGAGGCCTACGTCAAGAATGGCGGAGGTTTGTTGCTGATTGGTGGTGAGCGGCAGGTCTACAAAGAAGACAAGCGGTTAGATACGCTCGATGCTGCGTTACCGGCCAAACTCGCGCCGCCAAAGACGCCGCAAGGCACCAGCGTCGCCCTCATCATCGACAAGTCTTCTTCCATGGAAGGGCGCAAAATCGAGCTCGCGCGACTCTCCGCCATTGGAGTTGTGGACCATCTGCGCCCAATCGACAATATCGGCGTCCTCATCTTCGATAACTCCTTCCAGTGGGCCGTGCCCATGCGCCGCGCTGAAGATAAAGCCCTGATTAAACGCCTCATTTCCGGCATCACGCCCGATGGCGGTACGCAGATTGCTCCTGCTCTCGCGGAAGCCTATAAGCGGGTCCTCACTTCGCGCGCAATGTACAAGCACATCGTGCTCCTCACGGACGGCATTTCGGAGGAAGGAGACAGCATCGACCTTGCCAAGGAAGCTCTTGGTCATCAGATCACCATCTCGACTGTCGGGCTCGGCCAGGACGTGAACCGTTCCTATCTCGAGAAAGTGTCGACCACGGCCGGCGGCAAAAGCTATTTTCTTAATGAACCGAGTGGGCTCGAACAGATTCTGTTGAAAGACGTTCAGGAATATAGCGGCCAAACCGCGGTTGAGAAGTCGCTCAATGCGATCGTCGATCACGAAGCCGAAGTCTTGCACGACGTCGCCATGGACACTGCGCCGCCACTCAAAGGCTACGCCCGGTACGTTGCAAAACCCGATGCCGAAACCATACTCAGTATCAATCCGGAAACTAAGGATCCTCTTTATGTGCGCTGGCAATATGGCCTCGGCCGCACCGCCGTCTTTGCCTCTGACGCCAAGAGCCGCTGGGCGGAGAATTGGGTCAACTGGCCCGGATTCGACAAGTTCTGGACGAATGTCACGCGGGACTTGTTGCCTCACGCCGATCGCAGCGAAGCAAGCGCGCAATTCAACACGGCTGATGACGAGGTCACCGTGACCTATCACTTAGGCCCCGGAGTCGCCGAACCCGGAGCCGTTCCCGCCATCTATGTCCTGGGACCGAACGGGTTCGAGAAACCGATAGACGTCACGCGCATAGCCCCGCGCGTTTATTCCGGGCACAGACATGTCGGCCGTGCGAACGGTCTTTTCCGCATACGTCCGGTCGTCGAAAGCAGCGCTTTTCCAGAAGTCGGCGTCTACCGCGCGCAGGAGGAATTGCAGGATCACGGTTCGAACGAAGCCTTGCTGCAGCAGATTTCGTCTTTTACCGGCGGCCGTTTCCGGCCTTCTCCGGACAGCATCTTTGACGCTGAGGGCCGCATCGTCTATGTCACGTGGCAACTCTGGCCGATCTTGCTCGCGCTCGCGATTGCCCTGAACATTGCCGAGCTTATCGTTCGCAAATGGAGCGGACTAGTTGCGCGGTTCAGAATCACGTAATGATCACTTGCGCTCCAGGTGCATGACAACTTCGAAGTGGTAAGTCTGCGGGAAAAGATCAACTAAGGCGATTCGGGATATCTGATAAGCTTCCAGCAGCTTTTTCGCATCCCGCGCCAAGGTTGATGGATCGCAGCTCACGATGTTGAGCGCACCCGGTCGAATTCTCAGAAGCTCCCTGGTGACATCTTTACCCAATCCTGCTCGTGGGGGGTCAGCCACTATCAGATCCGGAGTCGATTCGATGCTCGCCAGAAATTCCTCTGCCGAGCTCTTCTGGGGCTTCAGTCGCTCTCTAAGATCCGCCGCATTCGTCTCCAAATCCCGATACGCCGGACCCCCGCGCTCAATCGCCTGAACTTGTTCAAACCTCTCGGCGAGCGGCAACGAAAACAGTCCCACTCCCGCATACAAGTCGACTGCCGTCCGCCCGCGCTGATAACCAATTACCTCTTCGAGCAGCCCTTCAATAAGAAACCGGTTCACCTGGAAGAACGAGCCCCGGCTGATCCGAAACTTGTGGCCGTTCGCTTCATAGGCGATCGCATTTCTCACAAGGCCCGGCATCAACGAGCCGCACCAGTCGAAAAATCTGGCGGCAACGGGCCGGGTCGTGTCCACAATATTCAACTGCACGTCCGTCTCGTTCGTGAACACTTCGAGTGAGCGCAAGAAGCTTGGCCATTCAGGTCGCCGCACTGCTCCCGCAAGCGTCGCAATTACCTCGTTCAGCTTCGGCGAGGAGATCGGGCAATGGTCAATGGCGCACAACTCATGCGTTCCAGCGCGATGAAAGCCTACTTGCCCGTCGGCGAAATGCAACTGAATGCGATTGCGATATTCCCATTCACGTCCGCTGATCACATGAATCTCGTCTGCGTACTGAATAGCGCCTAGCCGCTGCAGCGTCTCACGAAGAATCGCCTGCTTCTGTGCAAGTTGAAATTCGTACTGTGCGTGCTGGTAGTCGCACCCGCCGCAGGTGCCAAAGTATTTGCAAAGCGGCGTCACTCGTTCTGCTGCCGACTCCAGGATTTCCACCCCTGATCCGCGAAGCAAACCGCTTTTCACTTGTTGCGTATGGACGGAAACGTGTTCGCCCGGAAGCACGAATGGCATTAACAGAACCTGTCCGTTGACGCGCGCTAAACCCTCGCCGCCGTAGACGAGTTTCTCGATCTGAACCTGGCTGACCTCGCCGGACCTCTTATTGATTTTTGGCGTCATCCCTTACCATGGAAATTCTTAAGGATGAAAGCACGTGTTCTCTCGGGCGTTCAGCCCAGTGGTCAACTCCACATTGGTAATTATCTCGGAGCGTTGAAAAACTGGGCCGAAATTCAGAGCCGCTACGAAAGCATCTTCTGCATCGTCGACCTGCACGCCATCACCGTCTATCAGAAACCGGAAGCGCTGTCCTTGAAGATTCGCGAAACCGCCGCGCTCTTTATCGCCGCCGGCATCGACCCCGCGCAATCCTCCATCATCGTCCAATCCGACATCCCCGGACATGCGGAACTCGCCTGGCTGCTCACCTGCGTCACGCCGCTCGGCTGGCTCTACCGCATGACGCAGTTCAAGGCGAAAGCCGAAAAGCAGGAAACCGTCGGCGATGGCGTGCTGCAATATCCCGTCCTGATGGCGGCGGACATTCTGCTGTATCAGGCCGCCATTGTGCCCGTAGGCGAAGATCAGTCGCAGCACCTCGAACTCGCCCGCGACATCGCCCAGCGCTTCAATTCGCTATATGGCGAAATATTTGTCATGCCTGCCACGCATCTGCCCACGGTCGGCGCACGTATTATGGGGCTGGACGATCCGACTCAGAAGATGAGTAAGTCTGCCCAGGGCTCAGGACATGCGATCGCCCTGCTCGATGATCCCAAGGTGGTCCAAAAGAAAATCCTTCGTGCTACCACGGATTCCGAACCCGCAGTCGACCCTGCCAACATGGGCCCCGGCATCGCCAATCTCTTCACCATCGCTCAGGCTTGCGACTCATCCATCACCAGAGAGAGCGTCGCCGGTATGCGGTATGGCGACTTCAAAAAGCTTGTCGCCGCAGCCGTCATCGCGCGTCTTGAACCCATTCAGAGGCGTTATTGCGAGGTCACTGCGGATCCCGCCTACCTCGAATCCGTCTTGAAAGAAGGTCGCGAGCGCGTACTTCCCATTGCGGAAGATACGGTTCGAAAGACCAAGCGCCTCATGGGTTTGCACGCATGAAGCAGGCCCATGTGCCAAACTTCGCCGCTGTTGATCCGGCGCTATCATAAGGGTGCTTGAGCACGCTCATCGCGCCGCCACAAGTAGAGCGAAGTCGCAAACTTAGATCGTGGGTCATCATCATACTCACGAATCTCATCTCCCTTACCTGCATGTTCTTCGTTCTAAGCGGCGCCGGCCTGACGCATATCTGGAGCGAAGTGCAGCACATGCATTGGGGCTGGGTCACTGCGGCCGTCGCGCTCGATTGCTGTGTATACCTGCTGCACGGATGGCGCTGGAAACTGATGCTTGCGCCCATCGGACGCGTGCCTTACCTGCAGGCCGTTGAGGCGATCTACGTCGGTCTCTTCGCAAATGAGACCATCCCGCTTCGCGCCGGTGAGTTGATTCGTTGCTTCTTGCTCGCGAAATCCACCGAAATCCCTCTGTCCGTCTCGTTCGCTTCAGCCGTGATCGAGCGCATATTCGACGGCGTCTGGCTCATGGTCTGCTTTTTGTTCGCGTTGCACATGGGCCGCTTGCCGGGCGTGCTTGTCAAAGGCGGCTACGTCCTAGGCATTCTGATCGTGATCTTTTCCTGCATCATCGGCTACGCTATGTACGCCAAGAAGCAATCCATCGATCTTGTGTTCGGAATGTCGTGGCCGCGCTGGTTCAACACGCTGATCGAAGACCTTCATCTAATTGGCCACTCGCGTTATCTCTACTACGCATTCTTCATTAGCGGCATCTACATCTTTGTCCAAATGCTGCCCATCTACGCGCTCGTACAGGCCAGTCATCTCGATGTGCCGTGGACCGCATCATTCACAATGATGGTGCTTTTGCGTCTCTCGAGCGTGGTTCCGCAGGCCCCGGGAAACCTGGGTTCATTCCAGTGGGTCACGTTCCGGACGCTTATGATGTTCGGTCTCGCCGCTGCTCACGCTAAGCGTTTCTCTCTTATCCTCTGGGCAGTTGTCACCATTCCCCTCATCGTCATAGGTTTCATCGCGCTGGCTCTCGAAGGCGTCAATATGTCACATTTGCATCGCGAAGCCACCGCCGCCGCTAAGAATCGCAGGCCAGCAGCCCACTTGGGATGAAGGGGATTAGAATAATGCACAAAGGGGATTGCGAAGGTGTTCGCGCTGCCGTTCTTAGCGTGGCTCTTTATTCAAACCGGAGGCGGAGATCCGCAGGCGGGCTTGCGGGCGCTCGACCAAAAGGATTACCAGCAGGCCGAACAGATCTTCTCGAAGCTCGTCGCTGCGGACCCGAAAGACTACTCGGCGCTCTTCAACCTCGCCCTAGCTGAATCCGCGCTCAAGCAGGATGACCAGGCAGTCAACCACTACCAGCAAGTTCTCGCTCTCAAGCCGGGCCTCTACGAAGCCGAATTGAATCTCGGCATTCTCGAAATTCGCGACAATCACGCCGCCGATGCGGTGCCCTTACTGCAAGCCGCCGCCAAAGATAAGCCCACTCAGGCGCGCCCGCAGCGCTATCTGGGTGAGGCGCTTCTGGCCACGAGCGATTCCGACGCTGCCGCTGGGGCGTTCCGTGCTTCTCTTGCCCTCGATCCCAAGCAGCCGTTCGCAGAACTTGGGTTAGCACAGAGCCTCGCCAAGGCAGGGAAGTTGGACGAAGCTCTCCCGCACTATCAATCCGCGGTCGCTCTCGATCCTTCGCTCAAATCCTATCTGCTTGAAATCGCCATCGCCTTCTCTAAGGCCAGCCGCTCCAAAGAGGCTGTTGCTCTTCTTGAACAGTTCCCCGAGGATGCGGGCGCGCGCGAAGAACTGGGCCGCATCTACCTCGCGCAGAATCAACCGGCCGATGCCGTCAAGCAATTCCAGGCCGCCGTCGCGGCTTCTCCCACTTCGGCGAATCGTCTTGCACTTGCCACAGCGTACCTGAAGAACAATCAGCCTGATCTCGCCGGGCCCGTTCTGGAGCAGGAACTCGCCGCCCATCCAAACGATTACGACCTACACATGGCCGTTGGCCGCATTTATCGCGACCGACGCAATTTCGCCACAGCCGGGGCGCAGTTCGTCGCCGCAGCCACCATCAAACCCGATTCCGTAGAAGCCTGGAATGAAGCCGTGAGCGCGTTCGTCATCGGCGAACTATATCCGCAGGCACTCGCCGCGCTCGATAAAGTGCACGCACTCGGGGCCGAGACTGCGGGCGACTTCTTTTATCGCGCCATCGTCTATGACAAATTGCACCAGGTCAAACCGGCGCTGGAGAACTATCGGAAATTCCTCGCTATCAGCGATGGAAAATTTCCTAATCAGGAGTTTCAGGCGCGGGAGCGCAGCAAACTTCTGGAACGTGAGGCGTCCCGATGAGTCACCGTAGAATCCATCTTGCTGGCGTCCTTTTAGTCTTTACCGGCATGCTTAATGCCCAAAACCTCACCGCCGAGATCAAAGCCGAGCGGGATCCGGCAAAGCGCTCCGAAAAAGCGCTCAGTCTTGCTGATACAGCATTCGACAACGCGCGCGACTGCTACAACAAAGGCGAGATCAACAAAGGCGACGCGGAACTCGAGAACATGATGACAGCGCTCGAAGAGTGCGTCGCCTCGCTCGACACCGCCAATAAAGCAAAATACTTCAAGAAAGCGGAAATGAACGTCGCTCTTCTGCAGCGACGTTTGAAAGGACTCCTCGACGACATCGCTCTGCAACAGCGCGGCTGGGCCGAATACACGAACCGCAAGCTCGACCAGTTGCATGACAAACTACTGGAAGGAGTCATGCGCAAATGAAAGTTCTCGCTCTGCTCGCCATCGCAACCGCGTCCGCCTCCTGGATTGCCGCCCAGGAAGACCGCGATTTCCTGACTCCCAACGAGGTTCAACAGATCCGCGAAGCGCAAGATCCGAACGAGCGCCTCATTCTGTACGTCCACTTCGCGAAGCAGCGTATGGATCTACTCCAGCAATATCTTGCGAAAGAGAAAGCTGGTCGCTCGTTGTTCATTCACAACACGCTTGAAGACTTCAGCCGCATCATCGAAGCGATTGATTCCGTTTCCGACGACGCTCTGCGGCGCAATCGGCCCGTCGACAAAGGCACTCAGTCTGTCCTCGATGCCGAAAAGGAGTTCCTCGTTCAATTGAACAAAATCCAGGAGTCTCAGCCCAAGGACCTGGATCGCTACTCTTTTGTTCTCCAAACCGCAATCGACACGACGTCTGATAGCCGTGATTTAGGTCTTCAGGACTCGCAGCGGCGGAGCGCCGAGCTCGCCGCCACCGATGCGAAGGAGAAGAAGGAGCGCGAAGCTCTCATGCCGTCAAAGGAAGTGGCCGACCGCAAGAAGCAGACCAACGCCCAAACCGACGATACGACGCAGAAGAAAACCCCTTCTCTCTACCGACCCGGAGAGAAGAAAGACACTCAGCCTCCGCAATAGTTCGCCCAAGCGCACCTGGCGATTGGCGCCCGGTGTGCGCGCTTGGAAATAGCTGTCGTAAATTTGAGGTAGGGAACGCCGCTCTTGGGCCACCACCATCATCATCATCCCGTCAGCAAGGGTTGGATACTCCAGCTTTCACTCGCCGCTACCCTTCTGTTTACGGTGTTTGAGGTGTATGCAGGCCTACGCGCCCATAGTTTGGCCCTGCTGTCCGATGCCGGACACAACTTCACCGACGCGCTGGCCTTGCTTCTGGCCGCGATCGGCGTCTATCTGCAAAGCAAACCGGCCGATCACAAGAAAACATATGGTTACGGGCGAGCCGGAGTGATCACCGCCTTCCTGAATGCGACCACGCTCGTGGCCATCGCGCTGTTTATCTTCTGGGAAGCTGTCGGGCGCATCGTCCAGCCGGAGCCAGTCGATGATCGCCTCATGTTTTGGGTCGCTGCGGCCGCGCTGGTACTGAACGGCGGCATCGTGTTCGCACTCAACACCGGCAGCAAAGGCGATATCAACATCCGTGCCGCGGCCGTGCATATGATGGGCGACGCTGTCGGCGCCCTCGCGATCATCGGTGGCGCGCTCGCCATCCGTTACACTGGCCTCACCTATATCGATCCCATCCTGTCCATTGTTCTCGGCCTGTTCATTATTTACACGGCCTGGGGCATCATTCGCGAATCTCTCAACATACTCCTCGAAGGCCTTCCGGGCGGCATTCAACTGAAGGATGTGACAGGTGCGATGTCGGGCGTCGAGGGCGTACTCGATGTTCACGACCTCCACATCTGGAGCCTTGGCTCCAGCACGCACGCGCTCAGCTCCCACGTGCTCATCGAGGACATGCCGCCGTCAGCCAGTGACGCGATTCTCAAGAAGATCAATAACGTGCTCTGCGGATTCGGAATCCACCACAGCACCATCCAATTCGAGCACGTACCCTGCGTCCTTTCCGAGGACGGCTGCAAGATGAGCGCGGCCGCGCACGATCACAGCCATGACCATGCGCATCATGACCACTAAATTGTGATCTGCTCAAGCGCTCGAAATCAGCTCTATCATGTGCGCGCGCAAGCGCTCCGCCGCTTCGCCATCCGGTGTGACGACCAGTATCGTATCGTCGCCCGCCACTGTCCCGACAATCTCCGCAAGCTCTTCGTTGTCCAGGGCAACGGCCAGCGGGCTCGCATTCCCGGGCGATGTCCGCAGCACAACCAAGTTCTGCGCCACCCGAATGTCTTGCAGATACTCGTTCGCCACATCCCGCAACTCGGGCCCCGACACTTCCGTGGGCAACTGCCGGTATCCTTCCGGCGTCTTCACCAAACCGAGTTCCCGCATGTCCCGTGACAGCGTCACCTGGGTAGTCTGAATGCCCAACTGCCCGAGCTCGCGGGCCAGTTCTTCCTGCGTGTAGATCTCCTTGCCCCGGATGATCTTCAGAATCTGGCCCTGGCGGAAATTCTTATTCATGACTTAGCGCCGGCGCATTTCCGCCAGTCGGGAGCGCGCCTCAGTCAACGCACGCGCAACCGTATCTGGCGCCGTCCCGCCCGGCAGCCCGCGCGTCTTCATGCCTTCCACAGGATTGAGAAACCGCGCAGTGTCTGCCGTGAATTCCGATGCAAAAGCGCTCAATTGCTCTGCCGTCCAGTCGCTCGGCTTCTTGCCCGATTTCACCGACTCCAGCACAAGCCGCCCGACAATCTGATGCGCGCTGTGAAACGGCACGCCCTGCCGCGCCAGTTGCTCCGCCAGGTCTGTCGCAACAGTCCAACTCTCGTCCGCCGCGGCCAGCGGCTTCGCCCCATCCAGGACAACAGATTCTGCCACCCCCTTGGCCATTCGCAGCGATCCCGACGTTTGATGAAACGCATCGAACAGCGGTTCCTTGTCTTCCTGCATGTCGCGGTTGTATGTCATCGGCAGGCCTTTCATCGTCATCAGCAGCGATGTCAGATCGCCAAACACGCGCCCCGTCTTCCCGCGAATCAGCTCCAGCGAATCCGGATTTTTCTTCTGCGGCATCAGACTGGACCCGCTCGTCACGCTATCGCCGAGCGTCATCCAGCCGAACTCTTCGCTCGAATACAGAATCCAGTCCTCGGCTAGGCGGCTCAAGTGCAGCATCACCAGGCTGCACGCGTACAAAAAGTCCAGCGCAAAATCCCGGTCCGCCGAAACGTCCATACTGTTCCGTGTAATCGCGGTGAACTGCAGATCTCGCGCGATCTCCTCACGATCAAATGTGAACCCGCTGCCCGCCAGCGCTCCCGAACCGAGCGGCAGCACATTGATTCGCGCACGCGCCTGCCCCAGTCGCTCTACATCCCGCGCGAACATCTCGAAATACGCGAGCACATAGTGTGCCCAAAGCACCGGTTGTGCCCGCCGCAGATGCGTGTAACCAGGAATCACGGCGTCTTGATACCTCCCCGCCAACTCCAGCAGCGCCGCCATCAATTCCGTCACATCCGCCAGCAGCGCGTCGGTCGCCGCACGCAGGTAAACCCGCAAGTCCAGAGATACCTGTTCGTTCCGGCTTCGTCCCGTGTGGATCTTGCCCGCAAGCGCGCCCACTTTCTCGCCCAGCTTGCGAATGACAAACGTGTGGACGTCTTCGTCGTCGGCGTCGTCGAAGTACCGCGATTCTTCCGCGTCGCGCCCGATCTCGGCGAACGCCGCCACCAGCCGTTCGCATTCTTCTTGAGTGAGAATGCCTTGGTTCGTTAGCGCGCGTGCGAACGCCTGCGATCCTTCGACATCCGCAAACACCAGCTTGCGGTCGAAGTGCAGCGAGCCAGAGAAGCCTTCGAACACCGCCGAAGGCCCCGATTCAAACCTGCCGCCCCACAGCTTCATCGCATCACTTATGCAGCAGTGCCCGAACCTTGATCGGCAGCCCAATCAGGTTGATAAACCCCTGCGCGTCCTTCTGGTCGTAACTCTCGCCCATCGTAAAACTAGCGATGTTCAGGTCGTACAGCGAATTCGGGCTCTTGCGACTCACCGGCTCCAGATTGCCCTTGTACAGCCGCATCGTCACTTCACCCGTCACCGGCTCGGCAATCTTCGCGAAGAACACGTCCAAACCCTCGCGCAGTGGCGTGAACCATAGGCCGTTGTAAACCATCTCTGCGTAATCCAGCGCCAGT
Source organism: Bryobacteraceae bacterium (assembly GCA_036276155.1). Taxonomy (GTDB): domain Bacteria; phylum Acidobacteriota; class Terriglobia; order Bryobacterales; family Bryobacteraceae; genus Bog-105. The sequence continues at coordinate 38,226 of DATBEG010000101.1, forward strand.
TTCTGCTTGTAGTGCATCGTGCTGCGGTCGAGCGTCAATGATTCCAGCTCTCTCGCTGCCGCCGTCAGAATCGTTCCGCCCGGCGTCTCATAGCACCCGCGCGACTTCATTCCGACAAATCGGTTCTCCACAAGGTCGATCCGCCCAATCCCGTGCTCGCCGCCGATCTTGTTCAATTCCTCTAGGAGTACGACACCGCTCATCCCATGCCGGCCGTTTAGCGAAACCGGAATGCCGCCTTCGAACCCGATCGTCACATCGGCCGGCTTATTCGGCGCGTCGGCAGGGCTCTTGCTCAACATCCAGATATGCTCGGGCGCCACATTGGCCGGATCTTCCAGTTCGCCGCCCTCATGTGAAATGTGCCAGATGTTGCGGTCGCGGCTGTAGATCTTGGTGGTCGATTGCGCAATCGGCACTTTGTGCTTCTTTGCGTACTCAATGGCGTCTTCACGCGAGATGATGTCCCACTCGCGCCATGGCGCAATCACCGGCAATTGCGGCGCAATCGCTTTATACGTCAGTTCGAAGCGAACCTGGTCGTTGCCTTTGCCGGTGCATCCATGCGCGAGCGCATCACAGCCCGTCTTCAGCGCCACTTCCGCCTGGCGCTTCGCCAGCAGCGGCCGCGCAATCGACGTGCCTAGCAGATATTTGTGCTCATACACCGCGCCGGAGCGCACCAGCTTCCATAGGTAATCGGTGACAAACTCTTCCCGCATGTCCTCGACATGCACTTCCGAGGCGCCGGTTTTCAGCGCCTTCTCTTTCAGCCCGTCGAGTTCCTCACCCCCCTGGCCGATATCGCCACACACCGCGACAACTTCGCAGCCATAATGTTCTTTCAGCCACGGAATTATGATCGATGTATCCAGCCCGCCCGAGTAGGCAAGAGCCACTTTTTTCGCGTTGATTTTGCTCATCTATTGAAGTCCTCGTTTGCGCACACCACGCCCGTTCGCGTCGTGTACTCGTCGATGTTGGTTGTTTATTCGGGCGCCATATAGCTACTGCAGCAATTTCAGCAGCAGCGCTTTCTGCACATGAAGCCGGTTTTCGGCCTGGTCGAATACCACCGAATTCGGTGATTCCATCACCTCGTCCGTCACTTCCAGGCCCCGCTTCGCAGGCAGGCAATGCATAAAAAGAATGTCTTTGCGTGCCGCGGCCAGCAGTCCTGCGTTCACCTGGTATGGAGCAAACAGCTTCTGCCGCTCTGCTGCCTCAGTTTCCTGACCCATGCTGGCCCAAACATCTGTATAAACTGCGTGCGCTGATCGCACAGCTTCCACCGGATCGTTCGTAATCTCAATCTGAGCGCCGGAAACCTTGCCAAACTCCTGAGCCTGCGCCACAATCTCCGCATTCGGCTCATACCCGGCCGGCGTCGCCACCACGCAATGCATGCCAAGGCGCGAGCAGCACAGCATCAGCGAGTGCGCCACATTGTTACCGTCACCCACGTACGCCAGCTTCAGCCCCCGCAGCCGCTCGAAATGCTCTTTAAGCGTGAAGACGTCTGCCAACGCCTGACAGGGATGATACAAATCGCTCAGCGCATTGACCACTGGAATTCCCGACCACCGCGCTAGTTCCTCAATCGTCTCCTGGCTGAACGTACGCGCCACAATGGCATCGGTCCATCGCGCCAGATTTCGCGCAACATCCTTCAGCGGCTCCCGATCGCCTATCATCCCCATTTGTGTCACGCAATCGCCGCCGAGTTGCTTGATCGCGAGTTCAAACGTCATCCGCGTCCGCAGGGACGGCTTTTCAAACAGCAGGCTGACGTAACGCCCCTTCAGCGCCGATGCAAACCGCTGCCGCGATTGCTTCACCTGTTGTGTCAGTTCCAGCAGTCCGTTCAGTTCCTCGACCGAGAGATCGAGATCGTGCCGCAGACTAATGCTCGGTCGCGATAATGGTTGTGTCAACGGGGCAGCCATAGCTGAAAAAAAAGCCTCCTGAATTATTATTCACTACTATGAATAAAAATGCAATGTGACGTTTGGCCCAGGAGCAAACGGACCGGGACCTTGCGAAGAAGCTAGTCGGCCCGCTTACTGCTGCCTCGCCGGAGCTTCGGCTTGTCCTTGCACATGAGATTGAGCGCCACTGCAGCACGGATGAGATTCTTCAAAGCCGCCTCAGCGACTGTGTCGCCTTCGTGGATGTCGATGGCGCGCCTGACATTGCCCTTGAGGCTGGAGTTGAATAGACTTGAGGGGTCCTTTAACACAGCTCCCTTGGCGAAAGTTACCTTGACTATGTTCTTGTACGTCTCTCCCGTGCAGACGATGCCGCTATGGGACCAGACGGGAGTCCCCCTCCACTTCCACTCTTCGAGGATGTCAGGGTCCGCTTCGTGTATGATTTCGCGCACTTTCGCGAGCGTCTTCCCGCGCCAATCCCCAAGCTCCTTGATCTTCTCGTCGATTAATACAGAGGCGGATTCCACCGGGAGTGTTGCCATGACGCGGGCTGCCACCCGGGCAGTCACGAAATTTGTTCGTCTCGGCGCGTCAGCCGGCGAGAGAATCTTCGAGGAAGGTCTTTTCATGTACCACTCCAACTCTCGCATCTAATTTTAGCGGGAACCGGCCGGCCGCCAGGCATCCTCGCTCCACAATGACTTCGAACACAGATTCCACCTATTAATATACCCAATGGAGCATATGCGTATCAGAGCATATACGGGCAAGGGCCCAAATGGTCAGGCAATTGGATGCTTCGCAGCCTGCACACTATCGTCGTCCGCCTACACATATAGAC
>DATBEG010000102.1:0-21005 GCA_036276155.1 Bryobacteraceae bacterium
CTTAGATCCCATTTGCTCGATTGCCTGCCAACCTGGTCCAATGAATTTGATTCCTGCTTCCGCACAGGCTCGTGCAAACGCGGCGTTCTCACTCAAAAATCCATAGCCCGGGTGAATCGCTTGGGCCTGTATCTCGCGCGCCGCGTTCAAAACTTTTTCGATGTTGAGATAGCTCTCGCTGGATGCGCCCGCTCCGATGCACAGAGCCTCATCCGCCATCTGCACATGGAGGGCCCGTCGGTCAACTTCTGAAAAAACGGCCACGCTGCGAATGTTCATCTCGCTTAAGGCGCGTATTACGCGAACGGCGATCTCTCCGCGGTTGGCCACCAGGATCTTTCGAAACACGCATCATCGTTGTACCAGATCGACTTTTGCGCTCCGTGCGACCCTCGGATTGGGAATGGACGCGCTTCACAGCGACGATCCGGCCGCAGCATTAGCGTCCGAACCGGTTGGAACCGTAGTCAATTTGCCCGTCTTCGCAACGCGTTGGACGAGGCGCACGCGAGCCAACCATCTCTTGCATCCGACGAAGTGCTCGGAGCGATTCTGCAAACGGCGATTACGCTGACCGGCGCCGAGCGAGGCTATCTGATTCTGCGCGCCGGAGAAGATCTCGAGGTTCGTCTAGGGCGCGTGGCCGGCTCGGGCGAACTCTCTCCGACAATGAGCATTCCATAATTGCCGAGATTCTACACTTCTACAAGGGTTCAAAACGGCGCGATGACATCACTGCCCTGGTTTTTGAATACGGGGTTTGGATTACTCGTAGTCGACCGACATAAGGAACAAGCCTCTCGCAGGCGCCGTTGGTCCGGCGCGCACTCCACTGCCCGGTTGCAATCGCGCTCGCAGATCGTCTGCTGTCAGATTCCGTTTGCCTACTTCGAGTAACGTGCCCACAATATTCCGCACCATATGCTTGAGAAAACCCGATCCCGTAACTCGATAGATCAGCAGTGCGTTAGCGCGCTGAAGTGACGAGCGATAAATGGTCCTCACGTTGCATGGCTCCAATTCATCGCGGTCGTCGGTAGAGGCGAAGGCGGTGAAATCGTGTTCTCCTTCAAGCACTGGCGCCGCGGAAAGCATGGCAGTTTCATCCAAGGGATACGGATGGTGATACACGTAACGGCGCTCGAACGGCGAACAGACTTCCTCCCGATAGATCCGATACTCGTACGTTTTACGTCTCGCGTCGAAGCGCGGATGAAACGCTAGCTCCACTTCGAGCACGTTATTGATGCGGATGGTTGTAGGTAGAAGTCGATTCACGGCGCGCCGAAAGTTGTCGGTCGGAATCGGATTTTCAAGTGTTACTGCTGCCACCTGCGCAATCGCATGAACGCCCGCATCCGTTCTTCCCGATGCGGCCACGTGTATCGGCTTGCCTTCTATGCCGCTTATGATTTCTTGCAGCACGCGCTGAACAGTCGGCAGTCCTGGCTGTATCTGCCAGCCGTTGAAGTCCGTTCCGTCGTAAGCGACCTCAAAGCGCAGCCTGCGCATCGCTGCTCAATTTTTGCGAGAGCCCGGCTTCACCACTGGAATCCCCTCGCGGCAGAGCGGACAATTGTTTGGATCGTAAGTGATGGGATGCATAGTTTCGAGCGCCACTCGCGGTACACCGACTTCGGCGCTGCCACCGCTGCGGTCGATTATCGAGCCCGCAGTTAAGGCGACACCTCCCATTTGCTCCACCGCGCGAACAACTTCACGTGTGCTGCCGCCGGTCGTGATTACGTCCTCGACCACGATGATTTTGACGCCTGGCTGCAACTCGAATCCGCGCCGCAATACCATTTCGTTTGCATTGCCGTCACGCTCTGTGAAGATAGCCGGGACGTCAAACGCTCGCGCAACCTCGTGGCCGATGATGATGCCGCCCATTGCCGGCGAGACCACGATGTCGGGCGCCTCACCTGTGATGGTCCTCAGCTTGCTTGCTAATTCGCTGCCAAGCCGCTCAGCATACTTTGGAAACGCGAGAACTTTCGCGCATTGCAGATACTCTGCGCTGTGAAGCCCGCTCGTAAGGCGGAAATGACCGCGCAAATAGGCGCCGGTTTCAAGAAACAAGTCGAGTACGGAAAAATCGCTCAAGTCGCAAGCATAACAGCCATGAAACAAAGTTGTCCCAATTTCGAACAGTGCATTCGCAGGGTCGGGCGAACCGCAGGGAGAGCCATTTCCTGCGCTAACATGAGGAATCGTCTCAACCATCACGGAACCGGGGCCCCCGTATTCTCGTTTTGTTAAAAGGACATCTCTACACCACTGATGAAGCGTTTGAAACCCTTTTTGTCTGCTTTGTGCGTTTTCGCTCTGTTCGCTGGCTTGATGCCGGCGCAGAGCGCTGTTCGTGTTGAGAATCCCAGCGGCGGGGTGTTTGGTTGGATGACACACCCGTACCGGACGCGCTATGTTCCCCCGATCAACCTGGCTAACACGAGTCGTCTTTCCTCTCTGGTACGCGGCGGAAATCTTTATCTCAGCGCCGATGATGTCATCGCGCTAGCACTCGAGAACAATCTCGATATAGAGATCCAGCGCTACGGTCCGCTTCTGAGCAAAGAGGTCACGTTGCGTGCGGATAGCGGCGGCGTGTTACGCAGCGTGGGTGTAGGTGTGTCGGCAGGCCCGCAATCGGTCAGCCTCACCGGTGTCAGTCTGAATGCGAGCGGCGGCGGTTCTACGACGGCTGCGGCCGGTGTCAGCTCGAGCGGACAAATTGTTACGAACCTTGGGCCATCGTTGCTAACGCTTGATCCCCAGTTGTTCTTGTATGCGAATTTCCAGCATTCCACCAGCCCGGAGAGCAACACGATTCTGACCGGCACCACGGCGCTGATAGACGACACGCGTGCCTTCCAAGCGCAGTATTCGCAGAACTTCGTCTGGGGCATGACATCGCAATTCACCTATCTCAGCCAATACAACAAGTACAACAGCGTGAATTACGCGCTTGATCCATTCACTAGCGGTTACCTCGATTTCCAGATCAGTCAGAACCTGCTGAATGGATTCGGAGCCGCGGTCAATGGAAGAAATATTCGCGTATCGAAGAACAATGAAAAGATCTCCGACCTGACATTCAAACAACAGGTGATCACCACTGTCTCGGCAGTGCTCAATCTCTATTGGGACCTTGTCAGCTTTTACGACGATCTGAAAGCGCGCAAAGATGAATTGGCCACCGCGCAAGCGCTTTACGAAGACAACAAGAAGCAGGTTCAGATTGGCACCCTCGCGCCCATCGAGGTAACGCGGGCGGAGGCGCAGGTCTATTCAAGCCAGCAAGACCTGCTGATTTCGCAAACAAACTTACTCCAGCAGGAAACAGTGCTGAAGAACGCGCTGAGCCGAAACGGTGTCGCCAGTCCAGAGGTGGCCGAAGTGCACGTGATTCCACTGAACACGTTCCATCCGCCTGAGAATGAGGAACTGAAGCCGCTTGACGAGCTCGTCAAAGAAGCCATGGTGAGCCGTGTCGAAGTGGCGCAGGACAAGATCAACATCGACAGTCAAAAGGCTCTTCTGGTGGGCATCAAGAATGGACTCAAGCCGACGCTCCAGGTTTTCGCCGAGCTCACCAACAACGGTTTGACGGGCAGCAACAATTACCTCGCCGGTGGCGCACAAACTGGCCCCCCTTATCTGCAAGGGGGCTACGACAATTTGTTAGGTCAAATCTTCCGCCGTAATTTCCCGAACTATTCGGCCGGACTTTCGCTAAGTATCCCGCTGCGCAACCGCGCAGCGCAATCCGACTACGTCACCAGTCTGCTGCAACTAAGGCAGAGCGAGTTGGCGATGCAAAAAGAAACCAACCAGGTCCGCGTCGATGTACAGAACGCGATGATTGGTTTGCGGCAAGCCCGCGTACGTTACGACTCGGCGGTGAAGGCTCGGATTCTGCAACAGCAAACCCTCGACGCGGACCAGAAGAAGTACACTCTCGGTGCATCCACTGTGTTCCAGGTGGTTACCGACCAGCAAACGCTCGGTGCGGCCGAGAGCACGGAAACTCAGGCCCTTGCCAACTACAGCCATGCGCGAATCGCGTTCGACCAGGCTATGGGTACCACGCTGGATGTGAATCACATCTCGCTTGCGGAAGCCATGTCGGGTGTCGTCGCGCGTCCTTCCGTGCTGCCAGCCAAGCTTCCGACTGCGGAGCAACTCCAGTGAGACTTAGCGATTCCGTCCATCGCGGCCTTGCGGTCACTCTCGCGGCAGCTTGCGTGACACCGGTTTGGTCGCAGGTGCCGCAGGACATCACTCCTGCGCGGCCGCAAACACCTATGCTGCGTTGGTATGAAGCGCCTGTAGTTCCTCCCGTTCGAACCGGGAATTCGCTGCGCATTCATGATCTGATCCGCGCCGGCAAGTTATACCTGACTGTGCAGGATGCTATCGCGCTGACTCTCGAGAACAACATCGATCTTGAATCTGCCCGCTACAATCCGTTGCTCAACGAATGGAACCTGGAACTGTTCTCTGCCGGCGGCGCGTTGCCGGGCGTTCCGAGTGGTTCCTCGCAGGCAGGTTCGGTCGCCAGTGGGCAAGGCGTGAATGGTAGCCAGGCCGCTGCTGGCGTCAGCACGGGCGGTACTAACTCGAATAACAACAACACAGCGAACGCGACTATCTCGCAGATCGGCCCAGTTACGCCGTCGCTCGATCCGACAGTTCAGATAGCGGAAACGTTCAGCCATAAATCCTATTTGCAGCCGGACTTGGTGTTCATCCAGGCCGGCCAGTACAACATTATCGATCTCACACGAAATAACTCTACGTCCATTACGGAGGGTCTGATTTCTGGGGGCCAAGTCAGCGCAACGTTCAAGAATTCGTATCTGAATGAGAACGCCGTGACTGACTTGCTGAACCCGAGCAGTAGTCCGACGCTGTCGTTATCCATCCAGCACAACTTCCTGCAAGGTTTCGGTGTCGGAGTGAACAGCCGCAATATCGTCGTTGCAAAAAATACCCTGGCGATGTCTGACACTGTCTTCAAAGGACAGGTAATCTCGGTCATCGCGAATGTCCTGACGCTCTACTACGGACTCGTCGCCGACTACGAGGACGTCAAGGCGAAGCAAAGCGCACTTGACGTCGCACAGAAGTTTTACGAAGACAATAAAAAGCAGGTGCAGATCGGCACGATGGCTCCGCTCGACGTAACCACTGCGGAAGCGCAGGTCGCCTCCAGCCAGCAGGATCTTATCGTTTCGCAAACCACGCTGCAGCAGCAGCAAGTCTCGCTGAAGAACACGCTCAGCCGAAATGGTCTCGCGGACCCGCTGTTGGCTGAAGCAGACATCGTACCCCTGGACCGAATCGAGATCCCGGAGCACGATAACCTTCCGCCGCTCAAAGATTTGATTGCGACGGCGCGTACAAATCGCACAGATCTCATCATTGAAGCGGAGAATTTGAAAAACAGCGAAATCACAGCCACCGGCACGGCCAACGCCGTCCTGCCGCAGTTGGCGGGACTTGCTTCCGCCTCGGCTCAGGGTCTGTCAGGAGATGCACGCGTGGTTCCGCTGGTGAGCGGCTCAGAGGTGAAGGCCGGAAGCTCCGGCATTCCCGCTGGATTGGTACCGTGTCCGGGGAATCCGAAGGCACTCTGCGAAGTGCCCAACAGCTACTTTGTCGGCGGCATAGGGACTGCGCTCGGGCAAGTATTCCGTCGCAATTTCCCGTCCGAGCGCGCAGGCGCCTTCCTCGCGCCGACGGTTCGCAACCGTCAGGCTCTCGCGGATGCGACTATCGATCAGCTCACCATTCGCCAGAACGAGTTGCAGCTTCGCAAGGACCAGAATCAGCTCGTGGTGGACGTTGCAAACCAGGTGATCGGTTTGCAGCAGGCGCGCACTCGGTACGAGGCGGCCGTGCGCAATCGCATTCTGGAGCAGCAGCTTCTGGATGCCGAGCAGAAGAAATTTTCGCTTGGCGCATCTACTACCTACAACGTTGTTCAACAGCAGCGAGATCTTGCCACCGCACAGTCAAGCGAAGTGGCGGCCTTGGTTGCGTACAGCACGGCGCGTGTATCCTTTGATCAAACGCTTGGCACGACGCTCGAAAACAACCACGTGAGCGTGCAAGAAGCGCTTTCCGGCCACGTGTCTCGGCTCTCTGCACTGCCCGCGAACACCGGCAACTAGCCGAAAATTGGATTGTTTCCTGAGCCGGTGGGTAAAAAGTGCGCACGCTAGGTGCTTCCGGAAATGGCAAAATGCGGCAAATACAGGCCAAAATAGTTTGGTACTAAAGCTGCTGCTAAGAAGAGCGTAACTAACGAGACACGCTCAGGGAATGATGGTTGCTCTGCCAATTACACCCACAGCAACAAGACACCCCAACCTGTAACTCCTTCTATAGCCCAACAGAAAAGCCCACCCAACCAATTTCCCTGAGCAATACTCCTCTCGGGTGAGCGAAACAACAAAAACACGTGAACCTAAACTAAAAGCGTGCAAAGCATGAGATTGCTTCCGCTGATTTCGAGCGCCACTGAAATCGTGCACGCTCTCGGTCTCGGCGCATACCAGGTCGGCCGTTCGCACGAGTGTGATTTCCCGCGCTCCGTCCTCAACCTGCCCATATGCACGCGTCCTTCAATTGCCGTGGACGGATCCAGCGCCGAAATCGACACCTTAGTGAAGGATCGTGTGAGGCGCGCGCTTAGCGTTTATGACGTGAACGCGGAACTGATTCAGCGTCTCGATCCCAGCCATATCATCACGCAGACGCAGTGCGAAGTGTGCGCTGTCAGCCTCGCCGACGTAGAGCGGACGCTACAGGCGGAATACAAGACCCAGGCGAAGGTGGTGTCGCTGGAGCCATACGCGTTAAGCGATCTGTGGGCGGACATTCGCCGCGTAGGGCAAGCATGCAGCGCGGAGGCAGCCGGTGAACGCCTCATCACTCATTTGCAATCCAGAATGGCGGAGATCCGCCAATTGGCGAGCACCGCACGATTATGTCCTTCGGTTGCCGCCATCGAGTGGCTTGAGCCGTTGATGGCGGGCGGCAACTGGGTACCCGAGTTGATTGAAATGGCGCACGGGCATAATCTGTTCGGCATCGCCGGCCGGCACTCACCGTGGATGACGTGGGATCAGCTAGTGGAAGCTAATCCCGACACGATCGTCGTTCTGCCGTGCGGGTTCGATCTGGCGCGTACTCTTTCCGAGATGTATTGGCTCACCAATCGCAAAGAATGGTCGCAGTTGCGTGCGGTGAAGGGCGGGAACGTCTTCCTGTGCGACGGCAACCAGTTCATGAACCGGCCGGGTCCACGCCTGATGGAGTCGCTGCAGATCTTTGCTGAAATCCTGCACCCCGAATTGTTTTCGCCGGCTTTGGAAGGAACCGGCTGGCAACGATTCAGTTCGTAGATGGCGCAGCGGCGATCATCGGCACGTTCTTCTCGTGCGTGAAGATCGTCTTGGGGCACAACGCATGGACGCCTTTGTTCCCATCCACAAGCTGCGTAATGTCGACATCCACGGCCACACTGGTCAGCATGTAGGCTTCTTCGCGGCTTAAATGCTTTTCCGCTGACAGGAAATCGATCATCTCGCGCACGGCGATGTCGGTAGCCTTGGTCAGATCTTCGTCGAAGCCCATCGTGATGTATTGAGTCGGCGTTTCCGCTCGCGGCCACTTCAAGGTTACGCCCTTATGCACGATGAACTGAAACGTGCCCGTTAACGAGGTTTCGAGAGCAGTGATATCCACCTCGCCATTTCCCATTCCTGCATGCCCGTCGCCCACCTCGAACAAAGCGCCTTTCTGGTGCACGGGGATGTACAGCGTCGTGCCTTGCACTAATTCCTTGTTGTCCATGTTTCCCGCCCAGATGTTCGGTGGCGCGCTATTCACCTTGTCGGCCCCAGGGGGCGCGATACCCATGCTCCCGAAAAATGGGTGCAGCGGGATCTCGATGCCGGCAGCAAACTCACCCAGGTTGCGTTTGCGGTCGAGTGGGATCACCTTCATACCGCGCGATTTCGGAAAGTCCGCCTTCATGAAGCCGCCGTTCGGACTAAAGCCGTTGTAAGCATACGGAACATCCATTGTGATCTTCTCGATGCGCACTTCCAGCACATCACCTGGTTCGGCTTCTTCGATGTAAACGGCGCCGGTGAGTATGTGGCCGCCCGGACCTCGCTGCGCGGCTGGGATCTGATCGTAAATCGCCTTCAGTTCGGGCTGGATCTCATCGGGTTTTGCGCCCGCGTTAAGAAGCCGTGTTGGATTGCCAGACACCGTCTGGATGCGCACCCGATCACCGGAATGAATTTTGATGGCGGGATTGGCCTGCGCCCAATAGTAGCCCCAACAGATATTGGCGGGTGTAGCGGGAAGGTTTTGAATTTCAGCGGCTTGGCTGGTGAAGGCGATTAAGGCAACAAGCGGAAGTGCGCGTCTCATGGAATACAACAGTTTCGCATCTGTGTTTACGCGAATTCCGGCTGTTTCAGCTTTTGTGCAATCGCGTCCGCTATCACCTTGCCGTGGAAGCGGCCGTTTTCAATAAAGATCTCGTTCGTGTGCGTTCCGGCCACGATCACGCCCGCCAGGTAGACGCCCTCGCGTTCGCTCTCCAGCGTCTCGGTATTCGTGATCGGCCGAGACGTTTCGGGATCGAGATGAATCCCATGCTGCGCCATGAATTCGAAGTCCGGTCGATACCCAGTCATGGCGAAAACGAAATCGTTCTTTACGGCGATTTCGCCATTCGACGTGTCAATCACGACATCATGCGGCCTGATCTCTTTTACTGTGCTGTGAAAGTACGCTTTCACCTCGCCGGACTTGATGCGGTTCTCGATGTTCGGCTTGATCCAGTACTTCACGTTTTTCGAGATACCCGCCCCGCGATGCACCATAACGACGCGCGCGCCCGTCCAATAGAGTTCCAGCGCCGCGATGCACGCGGAATTCTTCGCGCCGACAATCAGAACGTCGTGGTTGTAATACGGATGTGCTTCGCGATAGTAGTGGATGACTTTATCGAGACCTTCGCCCGGCACATTCAGATGATTCGGGATGTCGTAATAACCGCTTGCGAGGATAATCTTGTTTGCGCCATAGCAGTAACGCTCACCAGTATGCGCTTGCGTCCGAACGACGAAGTTGCCATTGTTCCCCTCAAAATCCAGAACGCGCTCGTATTGATGCACATTCAGCCGGTAGTGGTCGGCAACGCGGCGATAATATTTCAGCGCTTCCGTGCGGCCAGGCTTTTCGTTTAGCGACGTCATCGGAATATCGCCAATCTCCAGAAGCTCCGGCGTAGTGAAGAAAACCAGGTTGATGGGGTAGTGATAAATGGAGTTGACGATGCAGCCTTTATCGAACAACACCGCGCGCAGACCGCGCTTCTCCACCTCGATTCCGCACGCAAGCCCAGTTGGACCGGCGCCGACAATCGCTACATCGAAATGTTCCATGTTCCCGAGCTAAGACCTTCGACCTAAAGCAGAGATTCAACTCTTCGGTAAACGTCTTCTAGCGCGCCCGGGAGCGCCTGTACGTCTTTGCCCGCGCCTTCCGCCATATCGGGCCGCCCACCGCCCTTGCCTCCGATCGCCTTCGCCACATCGCCAACCAGTTTTCCTGCCTGCACCTTCGCTGTGAGATCTTTGCTTACGGCTGAAATCAACGAAACGCTCCCGTCGTTGACAGAAGCCAGAACAATGACGGCACTCCCCCATTTGTTTCTCAGCGCATCCGCAAGCTCGCGAAGCTGTTTCGAACCCACAGCCTCCAATTTTTCCGCGAATACGAGAGCACCATTCATTCGCCGCCCTTCGAGCTTCTCGATTTGTTGATGAGCGAGGCGGCTCCGGAGTTGCGCTGCCTCGCGGTCCAGCAGCTTTTGGGCCTCGAGCACCTTTTCCATCTGTATGATGACCTCCGCCTCGGGAGTGTGCAGAAGTTCGCCCATCTTCGTAAGCTGCGCGGAGGCCTGCTGGAAAATCTCCAGTGCCCGGGCCCCGGTGATCGCTTCAATGCGGCGCACCCCCTGGGAAATACTGCCCTCGTAAATGATCTTGAACAGTCCGATATCACCTGTTCGCTGGACATGTGTTCCGCCACAGAGTTCGCGGCTGAAGCCGGGGATGCTCACGACGCGTACGTTTTCGCCATATTTCTCGCCGAACAAAGCCATCGCACCGGTCGCCAGTGCCTGATCCAGGTTCATGACGTCCGTCGTGACTTCCGTATTCGCGAGAATCTGCTGGTTGACAATTCGTTCCACTTCCAGCTTCTCGTCGTCAGTCATGCCGGAGTAATGTGTGAAATCGAAACGCAGGCGACCCGGTTCCACCACGCTGCCGGCTTGTTTCACATGAGTGCCCAAGACCTGGCGCAACGCCGCGTGCAGCAGATGCGTTGCCGTATGGTTTCGCATCGTCGACGCCCGTAGAGGCTGATCGACAACGGCCCACAAATGATGGCCGGTGCGGATCGGTCGCAGCACGTGGATGTTGTGCACGATCGATGCGGGCGTCGGCTTGTACGTACCCTCAACAATGGCGACGCGCTCTCGCGTTTCCGCGTCAAGCAGAATTCCGGTGTCGCCCACCTGTCCACCCGACTCCGCATAGAACGGCGTACGTGTGAAAGTCACCTCGGCGTTGCCGTCTTCGACAAGCTCAACAGATTGCTTATCGACGATGAGCCGCGCCACTTCGACGCTAGTCTCGAGTTCCGTGCGGCCCACGAACTCGCTTGTAGGCAGGTCTTTATAAACCTCGGCGATCTGCGCCTTGTCCGCACCCTTCCAACTCGCGCGCGCCTTGGTGCGCTGCCGCTCCATTTCGGCGTTGTAGCCTTCGCGATCGATCGTCAGGTTGAACTCACGCGCCATCTCTTCCTGCTCGTCGAGCGCGAGCCCGTACGTGTCGTACAACTTAAACGCGGCGCCTCCCGGCAGCACGCCACTTACCGCCGATTTCGCTTCATTTTGAAAGAAACGCTCTGCAATCTGAAAAGTCGTTGCGTAACGATTCTCTTCATCACGCACGATCCGGCTCACTCGTTCCACGCTCTCCAGGAGTTCGGGGTAGGCCGGCTTCATCAGATCCGCGACGAAAGCTGTGAGGTGATGGAAATAACCTACCGACGCACCGACCAGGCGCCCGTTGCGCATGGCACGCCGCATGATCTTGCGAAGCACATACCCGCGCCCTTCATTCGAGGGAAGAACGCCATCGTGAATCAGAAACGCGGTTGAACGCGCATGGTCCGCGTTGATGCGTAGCGCTACCGCCGTCCGCTCGTCACGCTCCTTCACATGCAACAATTCCGCCGCTCGATTAATGATCGCGCTGATCACGTCGGTGTCGTAGACGGAGATCTTACCTTGCATTACACTGCTGAAGCGCTCAAGCCCCAGCCCGGTATCGATGGACGGCCGCGGCAAAGGCTTGAGCGCGCCCGAGCTGTCGCGGTCAAACTGCATGAACACGAGGTTCCAGATCTCGACAAAACGGTCACCGCCGGCTTGCGGAAACTGCTCTTGCTCGCGGCCTTTTTCTGCCGCTTCGCGACCGAAGTCGTAGAAAATTTCAGAGCATGGGCCGCACGGGCCCGTTTCGCCCATCTGCCAAAAATTGTCTTTCTCGTCGAGGCGGAAGATGCGCTCCTTCGAAACCCCTGCAACCTTCTGCCACAATTCTGCAGCCTCGTCGTCCTCGCGAAAAACCGTGACGTAAAGTCGATCTTTTTCGAGCCCATACCACTTCGGACTGGTGACAAGCTCCCACGCAAACGCGATGGCGTCTTTCTTGAAGTAATCACCGAAAGAGAAGTTGCCCAGCATCTCGAAAAATGTAAGATGGCGGCGCGTGTAGCCTACATTTTCAAGATCGTTATGTTTTCCGCCCGCCCGGACGCACTTCTGCGATGACGTTGCACGAGTGTAGTCGCGCTTTTCCAGCCCGAGAAATACTTCTTTGAACTGATTCATGCCCGCGTTGGTAAATAACAACGTCGGGTCATTTGCAGGCACAAGCGAGGAACTGCGAACTATTCTGTGCCCTTGCCCGGCGAAGTAGTCCAAGAACTTCGCGCGGATCTCATTTCCTGTCATTTTCCTTCAGTTTCGCATCCGAGGGCGCATCTGAAAGTTGCGCAGGCGGAAGCTACTGAATCACCTTTGCTGTCTTGATGTAATCCAGCTTCGGAAAATGCTCTTCCAGATACGGATTGCCGTCGATCGAGATGTTTTCCTGACTTGGGCCGGTGCCGTTCGGAGCACCTTCTCCGTACCCCATGTAGAGATTCATCACGTTGTCCATACCCTGAATCACTTCGCCAAATGGCGTGAAGCCTTGCGGATCAAGCGTTGCGCTGTTGTCCCCTAGATTGATGAAACATTGCGTTGTGCGCGAGTTCGGGCCGGCGGCGGCGAATACCACGGTCCCCACCTTGTTGCTCACCTTGGGTGGATCGTCTTTGATCGAAATCTCGCTCCAGTCCTTGTTTACCTTGGGGTCGCCGTTGATGCCCCACTGCACGATGAAGCCCTTCAGAGCGCGAAAAAAGTAATTACCGCTATAGAAACCCATTTTCGTGAGTTCGTGGAAATGGTCCGCGCCCAAAGGCGACCAGTCGCGATGCACCAGGATGACGACGTCCCCTTTCGTCGTCGTCATCTTGACCTTGTACTGCGCCGGACCTTGCTTCATTTCCGCGGACTTTTTGCCGCCGCACGCCGAACTAGCCAGAAGAAGCGCGCTCAATCCACATAGAGCTAACAACTGTCTTCGCTTCACTTCGCGTCTCTCCAGTTCGGTCCCGAGCCCGTATCTACGACGAGAGGCACGGAGAGTTCATATACACTTTCCATCTGCGTTTGCACCAAATTCTTCACTGTATCCACTTCCGCACGCGGCGCCTCCAGCACCAGTTCGTCATGCACTTGCAGAAGCATGCGCGCCTGCAGTTTTTCCTTTTTCAAAAGCGCAGCAATGCGAATCATCGCCACCTTGATCAGGTCTGCCGCCGTCCCTTGCAGCGGGGTATTGACGGCAGTTCGCTCGGCAAAGGAGCGCGCCGCCGGATTGCGGCTCTGCATATCCGGAATCGGCCGTCGTCGCCCGAACAGCGTTTTGGCAACGCCACTCTTGCGCACTTCCGCAATTGTTTTGTCAATGAACCCGCGCACGCCTGCGTACCGTTCGAAGTATCGGCTGATGTAAAGCTCCGCCTCTTTGCGATCGATGCACAGCGTCTGAGCCAGCCCGAACGGCGTCTGCCCGTATACGATTCCGAAGTTCACTGCCTTGGCCGCCCGGCGCATGTCGGCATCAACCAGTGCAGGGTCCACTTTGAAGACTTCTGCTGCGGTGCGCGTATGAATGTCCTCGCGGTTGCGGAATGACTCCACCAGCACCGGATCAAGCGACATGTGCGCCAGCAATCGCAATTCAATCTGCGAGTAGTCAGCCACCAGCAACTCCCACCCGCATTCCGGAATGAACGCTGCTCTGATCTCGCGTCCTTCTTCGGTGCGAATTGGAATGTTTTGCAGGTTCGGGTTCGACGACGAAAGCCGGCCCGTGGCCGCGCCGGTCTGGTTGAACGTGGTATGCACGCGCCCGGTTTTCGGATTCATGAGCTGGGGCAGCGCATCGATGTAAGTGCCCTTGAGCTTTGTCAATTGGCGGTAATCCAGAACGAGTTGCGCAACCGGATACGCAGGTGCCAACCCTTCCAGAACATCCGCCGCCGTCGAAATCGTCTTCCCTTTGCCATATTTGAAGGGCGCCGGGAGTGCCATTTCCTCGAACAGCACCTTTCCGAGTTGCTGCGGCGAGTTGATATTGAACGGATGGCCCGCCAAGTCGAATATGTTATGTGCGATCCGGTCGATACGCTCGCTCAGCCGCGTCGAAAGCTCGGCCAGCACCTCCGCGTCCACGCGAATTCCGGTCATCTCGAGTTGCGCCAAAACCGGCGCGAGCGGAAGATCAATCTCGTCATAGACGCTTCGCACTTCCTGCGTATCAATCTGCCGCCGAAGCATCTCACACACTGCTAGCGTTGCTTCCGCCTGCTGCTCCGCAGCCGCATTCAGCTTCCGGTCCAGGAAGCGCTCCGCTAAGGCTTCTGGCGAGCAACCTCCCGGCTCGGCAGAAAGCAAAAACGCGTACAGCATCGCGTCCTCACTGACATGAGCGGGATTTACTCCCATCCCCGCACAACCGATGAGAAACGCTTTCACATCGTGAGCAACCTTCGGCACAGCTTCCGATTCGAGAAGCGGGCGCAGCGTGTCCAGTAATGTCAGTGGAACGGCGCGGCCCTCGCCCGTTTTGTAGGACAGTCCGACGAACGCATTCGTGAGATCAAGCGCAATCGCAATCGGCGCATCCGCCGGGCGTTTGCCCAGCCATTCAGAAACGGCCGCGGCGTCTGACAAAGTTCCGTAATCGCGTGTAGCGCTATCGTCCTCCACCGGAAGATCTTTCAGCAGACTGAAGAACTCCAGCTCTTTATAAAGCGTCTTCAATTGCAGATTGTCCGGCTTCTGCGCGCGGAGGGCATGCAGGTCCCACTCAATCGGCACTTGCGTATCAATCGTCGCAAGCTGCTTACTGAGCATGATCTTGTCGCGATTGTTCTGCAAACTCTCGCGATACATTTTGCGTTCCACCTCAGCCGCACGTTCCAAAGCCGTTTCAACCGAACCGAATCGTTCAATCAGATCGCGTGCGCCTTTGTCGCCAATTCCCGGCGCGCCCGGAATGTTGTCGATAGCGTCGCCTTTCAACGCCAGCAGATCGGCCACTTGCGAAGGCTTCACTCCCATGAACTGCTCCACCTTCGCGCTGTCGTACCATTCGTCGTCCTTCATGGGATTCAGCATGAAGACGCGATCATTGACAAGCTGCAGCATATCTTTGTCGCTCGACACAATCACCACTTCCAGCGGCTTCTTTGTCTCGCGGCATGCGATTGCGCCGATGACATCGTCCGCCTCATATTTGTGGAACTCGAGAATGGGAATGTGCATGGCGTCCAGAATGCGGCGAATATGTGGAATCTGTTCGCCCAAGTCATGAGGCATCTCCGTACGGTTCGCCTTGTATGCGGCGAAGCTCTCGGACCGAAAGGTGGGCTCGCTGCTTTCGAAAATCGCGGCGATGTAATCAGGCTTGGAACTGCTCATCAGCTTCTTCACCATGTTGTGAAAGATGAAAATAGCTTCGGTGGAAAGTCCGTAGGTCGTGCGCATAGGCGGCGCACCGCTGCGGGCGCGTGCGTGGTAGGCGCGAAAAATAAACCCGAAGCTGTCGATCAGGAAAAGGCGAGGAGCGGGCAACATCTCCAGAATAGAAGGTGGTTGCTTCGCAGAGGGCTACAGTGAACTTTCGTTATCCTATTTTTCTCGATCTCACGGGCAAACGCTGCCTTGTCACCGGAGAAGGCTATGAAGTCGCCGGAAAAGTTCGAGGTCTCATGGATGCCGCGGCGCAAGTGACGTATGTGAATCCTGGTGCAGAGCTCGAAATGCAACAACTCGCCGCAGCCGGTCTCATCGTATGGCACGCCCGGAATTTCGAAACGTCGGATCTCGATGGCTGCTTTCTTGTGATTTCCGATCTCGACGACAACGCGCCTATCTTCCATCTCTGCGAACAACGCGGGATTCTCTGCAATTCAGTCGATAATCCGGAGCACTGCCGTTTCAGCTTCGGATCCATTCACCGCCGCGGCGACTTGACGATCGCCATCTCCACCAACGGTTGGGCCCCCGCCGTCGCAGTCCGGCTCAAAGAGAGATTGCAGCGCGAGATCGGCCCGGAGTTCGAGACTCTGCTTCAGATGCTCAAAGAAGTGCGGCCGGAGATCACATCGCGTGTCGCCGACTTCGGCGCGCGCAAAGCACTCTGGTACGGCATTGTCGATTCAGATCTGCTGCAGCTTTTGCGGGAGGGACGCCGGCATGATGCTCAGCAGGCGCTTCGGCAGTTGATCGAAGACGCGGTCAGCAGCATTTTGCGTTCTGATACTTCTTCCGATGACGCTCATCGATAAACGTGCGCCAAGTGTGCGCCGTGCGCGGAAGTCCGTTGCGGTTTACGTAGCGCTCATACGCAGCTTCGTCGGAAAGCTCGTGGGCCAGGTTCAGGAACCATCGAATGACGCTCATACGGCCTCTGTCTCCAACTGAGATGGAATAAACGGCGATTCGGAACTGACGTTTTCACGCGTTCCGCGCAGCAATCCGTACCACACCCGCAGCGAATCGAACAGTATCACTGTCACCAGAATCAGAAACGCTCCACAGACCATCGCATCCAGCCGCTCGTTGAAAATTACAGCTCGGGTTTCAGTAAGTTTTGCGGTCGCGATCTTCCCGGCAGCAATCGCGTTTTCGAGAACCGAAACATGCGCCAAGAAGCCGATGCGCGGCTCAGACGAAAAGATTTTCTCAATGCCCGCAGTAAACGTGACGATCACCAGCCACGCAAGTGGCGCAATGGTAATCCACGCATAGCGAGCGCGATGTGCTTTCAGCAGAACCGTCGTTGCTACGCATAGAGCAATCGCGGCTAGCAGTTGATTCGATATCCCGAATAGCGGCCAAAGCGAGTTGATTCCGCCCAGAGGGTCAATCACACCCTGGTAAAGAAAGTAGCCCCACGCCGCGACCACAACTGCGCTGGTAGCCGCGACGCTCGGCATCCAACTCGTCCGCCCTAGCGGTTTATAAACATGCCCAAGCAGGTCCTGCAGCATAAAGCGGCCCACGCGTGTACCGGCGTCGATAATTGTCAGGATGAATAGCGCCTCAAACATGATGGCGAAGTGATACCAGAAGCTGAGCAGTGCATTCGCAAATCCGGTCCGTTCGAAAATACCACCGAAAATCTGCGCCATGCCGAGCGCCAGGGAAGGTGCGCCTCCCGTGCGGCCATACAGCGTTGTTTCACCTACCACGTGTGCCAGTTGCGCCATGCTCGCTGCTGAAACCGGGAAGCCCCAGCCTGAGATCGTAGCTGCCGCGCCCTGGGCCGTTGCCCCCACTATGCCCGGCGGAGAGTTGATGGCGAAGAAAACGCCAGGCTGCAGAGAAGCCGCCGCCACCAGCGCCATAATCGCCACAAAACCCTCCAGCAGCATGGCGCCATAGCCGATCGGCCACGCATGGGATTCTTTCGCGATCATCTTCGGTGTAGTGCCGGACGAGATCAGCGCATGAAACCCGGAGATCGCGCCGCAGGCAATCGTAATGAAGCAGAACGGAAAAACTTTGCCCGCGAACACGGGCCCGGTGCCGTCAATAAAACGCGTCAGCGCCGGCAACGCAAGCTGCGGATGGGTCACGAAAATGCCGAGCGCCAACAGAAATATCACGCCCAGTTTGACAAACGTACTCAAATAATCTCGAGGCGCCAGCAGTAACCAAACCGGCAATGTACTTGCCAAAAAGCCGTAAATGATGATCGCGAACGCAAGCGCAACGCCGCCGAACGTGAACGCGTGCGACCACGTCGGCGAAGCAGCCGCAAGTTTCCCGGCATAGATGCTGAAAAGCAGCATTACAGCCCCGATGGCCGAACACTCCAGCACCTTCGCCGGACGAAGAAAGCGAAGATAAAGGCCCATAAACAGCGCAATCGGCATAGTCAGCGCAATCGTGAATGTGCCCCACGGACTCCCTTTCAACGCGTTCACGACCACCAGCGCAACAACCGCCAGCAGCACAATCATGATCATCAGAACAGTGATCAGCGAAACAAATCCCGCAACCGTGCCAATCTCCTCCCGCGCCATCTGTCCCAAAGTCTTGCCGTTGCGCCGCATAGAGCAGAACAGAATCACGAAATCCTGCACGGCGCCTCCCAGCACCGCGCCGAACAGGATCCACAGTGCGCCCGGGAGATAGCCAAACTGCGCGGCTAAAGTGGGCCCAACCAATGGCCCCGGCCCGGCAATTGCGGCGAAATGATGCCCCAGCAAGATCCATTTGTTCGTCGGTTCGAAATCCTGGCCGTCACGTAGTCGTTCGGCCGGCGTCGCCCTGCGGTCGTCCAGCATCATCACTTTGAATGCGATGAACTTTGCGTAGAATCTGAAGCCGACAAGATAAATGCAGATCGCGGCTGCCACCAACCACAAGCTGTTGACGGGTTCGCCCCGTTTCGTTGCGATAACGCCCACGCACAACGCCGCAAGGACAGCCAGAGCTGCCCACAGCAGCCGTTTGAGGTGACGGTTCATATTGGTCAGAATCGGCGGAAGACGGCCAGCACCGCGGCCGTCAGGGCCACCACGAGCGCAGCAACCGCGAGAATCACAAGCGCGCGGCTCATGGGAGAGTCTTCGCGGTGTTCCACGCGAATGCCGATGATCGGTGCAGGTCCCGGCGGCCGAGGTCCGGGCTCAATGCGCGGTCTTTCTGGTGCCTTGCTTTCGCGCGGCATCTCAATCACGCGCTTAACGCGCGGACCTAACGTCCCAGCGCGGAACTCCAGTTCCTTTGTCAGCCCCACCACCAGAATTCCGTCGTGTGAGTCAGATACTCCGGCGATGCATTGCCGCGGAATCCACATCTTCCCGCCCGTGTGCGCATTTACTACCTGCATTTCCGTCCACGAACCCGCGCCGAGCACCCATTCATTCGGCTCCGCGTTCTTAATCGCGGGATAGAACGCGAACCGGCGAGGGCCGATATAGTCGAGCGGCGAGGGTACCAGCGGCGCTGACATCGTTCCAATGTTAACGAACATGCTCGCGCCACGTCGCCGCAAAACTCGTAAAGGCTTGCGGCAGTCGCCGCCGGATGACAATCGCCGCGACGGCAACTAGGGCCCATAGCAGAAAAGCATACGTAATCCAGACACGCGAACCCTCGGGCACAGCAAACTGGCAGGCGAATAACACAAACATCGCGAGTGCTTCCCACCACGCGAAGCTCATGTTAGCGAGGAAGATCAACCCCACCACTGATTGCGAAATAGTCAACAGCAGTTCGGCTTCCTGCTGGGCATCGAACGGAATACCAGAGATGCTGCCTCGCCCAAAGGAAAACACTACCGGAAGCATCGCAAACAGTAGCGTCCATTGGTTGATGTTGCTCGATGTAATGTTCATCAGCGCCACAGAAGCGTTCTCGCTTTTGCGCGCGAAGTAGAAAGTAGAAGCAAATTCGGGGAACTCGGAGATCACGGGCGCCAGCCACTGAATCACTACGAAGCTTGGGATTCCAATCGCTCCCGCCAGCGCAACCAGGCTTCCCAGAAATGGTTCGGCCGTGAAGTAGATCAGCAATCCTCCTGCTACGAAGCAGGCGGCGATTGCCATGATGCGTATGCGTCGCGGAGCAAGCACGATCTCACGCGGCACACTTTCCAGATCATCGACAGCCTCATGCTTCTGCGGCGGAAGCTTGGTTAGCAGAAACAGATAGGCCGCATACATGGCCAGCAGCACACTCGCGTCGTAAACATCCAGCGTCGCTTTCCACCAGATGAACACCGCGTATGCGAGCGGCAGAGCCAGTGCGATGACTTCGACGCTATGATGCGGATCAAGCTCAATCTTCTTCAGTGGTCTTCCCGTGTGCCGCCTGCGCACCACCGCGGCCGTGATGTAGATCATGGGCCACGCCAAGCCTGTCAGCAGCCGCAGCGCTCCCGTCAGGTTCGCGAGCAAAAGCGTCGTCTGCTGCTTCCAGGCCAGCACTGCTTCCACTGCGAATTCCGGAAGGGTTTGCATCCACGCAAGAATTGCCAGTGCAAATCCTTGCGCGACAAAGAACTGCGCTGACTCGGCGCCCCAGGTAATCAGGACAGACGCGATCAGAATGCACGGCGTGGTCCACAACACTGACCACGGGCTCGACTCTCGCAACGGTTCCGCGACTAGAAAAAGCGCAAGAAATACCGGCGCACTCGCCTCAAGCGAAGCGAATCTGCGCATCGAGACCTGCGTTGGATTTTTTTAGAACCGAATGTTTCTCAAATGCGGTCGATTTGCTCGGAAAATCTGTCCGATAATGACCGCCACGGCTCTCCTCGCGTGCAAGCGCTGCCGCAGTTAAGAGATACGCCACCTGATGCATGTTGCGTAACTCAAAGTCCGGCCGGTCCGGTGCGCTTTTCGGCCCCATAGGCATCTCCCGAAGCTGCTCGCAAGCTGCCGATAGTTCGCTGCCGTTGCGAACCACTCCACACTTGTTCCAAGTCAACGCACGCAGGTCTGCTTCGATTATTGCTGGAAACGTCGCAGCGGGCTCACTGATGTCGCGCGTCGACGAAAAAGCGTTCAACTCCGCCATCGCAGCCCCGGCGCGTGCACCGAAAACCACTCCTTCCAGCAAAGAATTGCTCGCCAGGCGGTTCGCTCCATGCACGCCGGTACAGGCCGCCTCGCCTGCTGCATATAGCCTGTTCAAGGTTGTGCGTCCTTGCAGGTCAGTGCGAATGCCGCCCATTGCATAATGCGCCGCGGGGCGAACGGGCGCGGGTGTCTTCTCCAGGTCGATGCCGTACTGCAAACACGTTTCGTAGATCCGCGGAAAGCGCTGCCGCACAAACCCACTCGGCAGATGAGTCAGATCCAGGAACACGCTCCCATCTCCGGTGCGGCGCATCTCCATCGTGATCCCGCGTGATACCACATCTCGCGGCGCAAGCTCATGCATATCGTGATAGCGCACCATAAATCGTTCGCCCGCTGCATTACACAGGTAGGCGCCCTCACCGCGCAGCGCTTCGCTCAACAAAAATCGCGGCGCTCCCGGGATATAGAGCGCCGTGGGATGAAACTGCACAAACTCGATATCTGAAATATCAGCTCCAGCGCGAAATGCGCATGCCACTCCATCGCCCGTAGCTACATCCGGATTCGTCGTGTTCTCAAACACTCGCCCTAATCCACCCGTCGCCAGCAGAACGCCGCGAGCTCGCACGTGAACAGTGCTTCCGCCTCTTTCGTCGAGTGCCGACACACCAGCT
>DATBEG010000103.1:0-19982 GCA_036276155.1 Bryobacteraceae bacterium
TCGTCGACTACGTCGTCCACGAAATTCAGGTATTCGTAAATTAGATCACGAATAGGCACTTCCGTTTGCTTACCAAAATCGATTAATTTACCATCCAGGCCATACCGTGCGGCGCGCCACTTGTTTTCCATCAGCAGCGCCCTGGAATAAACACGGAAGCTCTGATTCGATTCATGCAGCCTGTACAGCTTCGCCATCGTGGCCTGAATCAGCGCCGCAATCGCGATGGTCTCATCAGCGCGCATCGGCACATCGCAGATGCGGAATTCGAGCGTTGGGAAATTTGGATGCAGCCGGATGTCCCACCAGATCTTCTTTGCATTGTCGATGCAGTTCGTTTTGACAAGCAAGTCTACGAAGTTCTGGTACTCGCTGTAGCTCTGAAAGGTATCCGGAATATTGGTGCGGGGGAACTTGTCGAAGACTTTGCAGCGATATGACTTCAGCCCGGTGTCCATGCCCTGCCAAAACGGTGAGTTGGTAGACAACACCAGGATGTGCGGCAGGAAATAGCGCGCCTGATTCATCAGGTGGATCGCGGTTTCACGGTCTTCCACGCCCACGTGCACATGCAGACCGAAAATGAGGTTGGCGCGCGCAACCATCTTCAGATCTTCGACAATAATGTGATAACGCGGGTCGGGATAGATTTCCTGCTTACGCCAGTCGGCAAAGGGATGGGTTGCGGCAGAAGCCAGTCTCAGGCCGTTCTGTTTGGCCAGTTCACAGATGCGCCATCGCAGCTCCTTAACTTCAAGTGCAGCGTCTTTGATGTTTTTGCAGATCCCGGTGCCGACCTCGACAACGGACTGATGCATCTCGGCTTTTACGGCTTCCTTGAGTAGAATTTTTCCCTGGGAAAGTATCTCGGTGCCGATATGCGAACGCAGATCCCTGGTTTCGGGATCGATTGTTTGATACTCCTCTTCAACACCGAGCGTAAAACTGGGTCTCATTCGCCAATGCCCTCCGTTGACGATATCCGGATATTTACTGATTCTATTGTGACGCTGCGCCTTTCGCGGCAGCGTGGCCGAGGAAGTGGCTCCAATGATACTGCGTTTGAGGCTGTTCGTTGCTTCTCGCCTTCTCAATCGCGAGTTGGGCTACATTTTCGATCACCCAGTCGAAGTTCTGTTGGCCAACTGAATGTACGTCGGCATCGGGCGCGGGATTGAGGAAGTCGATGGCGTACGGTATTCCGTTCTCGACGGCAAACTCAACAGTGTTGATGTCATACCCGAGCGCCTGGCATAGCGTGGTGGCGTCGTGGACCACGCGGTCATACAGTTCTTGCGAACTGGCCGTGTTGTCCTTGACGTATCGCAGGTGGTGCGGCTGCTTCGGATCGTACTTCATCACATGCACGTTTTTCTGGCCGATGCAGTAACAGCGGAAATACTCAGTAAAGTTCACGGCCGTTTGCAACGTCATGCAAAGTGTGCCCGTCTGGTCGTAGGCTGCAAAAAACGCTTCCGGTGAATCTACCTTATATACGTTCTTCCACCCACCGCCACTAAATGGCTTGAGGAACGCAGGAAATTTGATGTAATCGAAAACCTCTTCCCAGTTCAGCGGATACATGAGGTTCCGCATGGATTGCGCCGTTGTTCCGGGCGGGTTCTCCTTGTGTGGAAGGATAACGGTGTTCGGAACCGCCACGCCGATCTGACTGGCCAGAGCATAGTTGAAGAATTTGTCGTCGGCGGTCCACCAGAAGGGATTGTTGATCACAATGGTTCCGCCGAGCACGGCATTCTTTAAATAGGCGCGGTAGAACTCAATGTCCTGGGAAATGCGGTCGATGATCAGCCGGTAACCGCTCGGCTCCGCCATTTTCACGCCGCCAAGCCGGATATGTTCGGCTCTTATGTCCGGCACGTTCTTGCTATTAATGCGATCAACCAGAGCGGATGGAAATGTGTTCTCCATCCCGTACAGAATTCCGATCTTCGGCACTGTTTTCCCCCTCGAATCAAAAGAATTTTACTACCATGCGCTGCCATAACGGCCAGTCGTGTTTCTCGCCGCCGATCCAGACATCCAGCCAGTGCGGGATGCCCTTTGCGCCGAGAATGTTCGCCATCCTGAAGTTTTCACCCAGACAGATGTCCCAGTCACCGACGCCGAGAACAATCTTCATGACGCGATAGCGGTCCAAAAACCACGGATCATTTTGGTTCGGCAAGTAGTCGACAGGGTTCTGGAAATAGAAGTCCGTGTCGTAATAGCCGTCCATAAAAGAGCGCATCTCGTAGGCCCCACTCATCGCGACGCAATGCGACACCAGGTCGGGATGACGCATCGCAAAGTTGAACGCGTGATAGGCACCGAGGCTGGCGCCCGTTGTGGCGATCTGAGTTTTCCACGTCAGGTTTTTCATCAGCGGCGTCACTTCATACAAGATGTAGTTCTCGTATGCCACATGCCGCATCACTCGATCATGCGGATGAATGCTGCGGTTATACCAGCTCTCCCCATCGACGCTGTCTACGCAGAAGACCATGAGCTCGCCACGGTCGATCTTCTGCCAAATGGCGTTGATCATGCCGCTATTTTCGAACTCGAAGAACCTGCCGCGCGAGGTAGGGAACACCAGGACGGGCGTTCCAGAATGCCCGTATGCGAGGAGTTCCATGTTACGCCCTAGCTGATTGCTGTACCAGTTGTGATAGTCGCGGCGCATTTAATAGTGCGGTGTTCCTGTTATACGTTCTTCATCATATAAGTGCAGTGGTTGCAACTGCGGTATCGGGTTCGCTCATCTAACGTACAGGTGGGAGGTTTGTGGCCGAGATGACGCGCGCGGGTTTGATAAGCTGGGCTATCGGTCCCAGCGGTGTCGACCGTCGGCGTCGCGTTGCTGGCATGAGAACGACTGAAATGAAGCGGAGAATAGTTGCTGTATTTTCAGTCCTTCTACTCCTGCCTCTCAGTTTGTTCGCAGAAGTAACCGATGATGAAACTCAAAAACCTTCGGCGGTCATTCTCGACAAATACGTCGCTGCTACGCAGAACCACGTAGGTGATTTGCGCGGTGCCCAGATGGACGTTGACATTGACGCCTCTGTCCCGAAACTGAAAGAGCACGGAAAACTGCGGGCTCTTCGCAAAATTTCCAAGGTAGGTGTGATCACATACCGCGTGCTTGGATTTCAAGGCGATAACACGATCAAGAGCCAGGTGATAGGGCGCTATCTGCAAGCCGAGCAACAAGGCCAGAGCGATATGAGCTTGGCCGTGATCCCGGCGAATTACAAATTCAAGTTCAAGGGCGAAAAGACCGCGCCAGAGGGACGCCAGGTTTACTGTTTCCAGGTCTCACCACGCAAAAAAAAGGTGGGATTGTTCAAGGGCGAACTCGAACTGGACGCCAAGAGTTACCTACCGGTCAAGGAGAAAGGCCGGTTCGTGAAGAATCCCAGTATCTTCTTTAAGAAGGTCGATTTCGAGCGGACGTTCAACATCCAGAACGGGGTGGCTGTGCCACAGACGATGTCGAGCACTATAGACGCCAGGCTAATCGGAAAAGTGGAGCTGAATATCAACTACTCCAACTTCACGCCGAACGCGCCGGATACGGTCGAGGTGGTGGGAAGTTCGGAAACTGCCGCGATTCCGAATTCTTGTGCGAAATGAACGCGTTAGCGTTCAAGTCGCGTAAATCCTATTTCAGGCGGGATAGGTGCCGTTTGCCGCCCCGCGGTTGAGTAAACCTCAGGAACCAAGTAATCTAAAGGTTAGCTTCGGCGAGTCAATGAGAACGCTTTTTCTAAATCCTCCCTCTTTTGAGGGATTTGACGGTGGTGCGGGTTCGCGCTGGCCGGCGGCACGAGAAATAGAGTCTTACTGGTATCCAGTGTGGCTCTGCTATCCCGCCGGCATGCTGCCCGACAGTAAGGTGCTCGACGCTCCCCCGCACAAGGTCTCCATCGACCAGACGGTCGCGATGGCGAATGACTTTGAACTACTGGTGCTGTTCACCTCAACGCCCGGTTTCAAGGTCGACGTGCGCATTGCGGAGATGATGAAGGATATCAATCCCAAGCTGAAGGCAGCGTTCGTGGGGCCGCCGGTGACCATCGAGCCGGAGAAGAGTCTGCGGGCTTCAAAAGCCATCGACTTCGTGGTCAAGAAAGAGTTCGACTACGCCATTCGCGACTACGCGATGGGCAAGCCGCTCGAGGAAATTCCTAGCGTCGTCTTCCGGAAAGATGGCGGATTCCAGAACAACATCGACGCGCCCGTGATTGAAGATCTGGATGCGCTGCCGTGGGTGACGAAGATTTATAAGCGCGACCTTGACTTCCGGCGCTATAACGTTCCGTTCCTGCTTAACCCGTACATTTCGTTCTATACGACTCGCGGCTGCCCAGCACAGTGCACCTTCTGTCTGTGGCCGCAGACGCATTCGGGACACAGATGGCGCTTGCGGTCGTCGGACGACATCGTCAACGAGTGCCGCTATACGCTCGAGAACTTCCCTGGTCTGAAGGAGATCTTCTTCGACGACGACACTTTCAACTATCAGAAGGCGCGTACGATTGAACTCTGCGCCAAGCTGAAGAAGCTGAACTTTACGTGGAGTTGCACTTCCCGTGTCACGACGGATTATGAAACCTTGAAGGCAATGAAGGATGCCGGGTGCCGTTTGCTGATTGTCGGCTACGAATCGGGTGATCAGCAGATTCTGAAAAACATCAAAAAGGGCGCCACGATCGATATGGCGCGCCGCTTCACCGCGAATTGCAAGAAGCTCGGTTTGACCATCCATGGCGACTTTATCGTCGGGCTTCCGGGCGAGACGCGCGAGACCATTCGCAAGAGCATCGACTTCGCCAAGGAACTGGACGTGGAAACCATTCAGGTTTCGCTTGGGCACCCGTTCCCTGGTACTGAATTCTACGACCACGTCAAAAAGAACGGTCTGATCACCATAGATGAGGTGATGACGGACGAAGGCGGTCACCAACTGCCGAACTATGAGTACCCGGGGCTGGACCGCGGAGAACTGGTGGATTGGGTAGAGCGCTTCTATGGAGAGTTTTACTTCCGCCCCAAGGTTGCCCTGCGGCTGATCGGGAAAGCGATGTTCGATAACTCCGAGCGAAAGCGGCTTTATAAGGAAGCGCGTGAGTACCTGGCGCTGCGATCGAAGCGAAAGCAATTCGTCAAGGAACAGAAACAGGAAAAAGAACAGCGTGCGGTGCTGACAACGGGAGACTGATCTGGCCCATTCACCCGCTCTGGCCGTACTTGCCGAAGAGCAGGTATTAGCTAGAACTTCGGAAATCACCAAGCTCAAAACATTTCTGCTCCTGCTAGCGGTTGTCTTGTTCAATGCGGTAGGGAACCTGTCGCTTGCCTGGGGCATGCGGCACGTCCCCGAGACGATGGCGTTGAATCCACTTGGATATTTGCGGGCGATGATGAATCCGTTCGTAGCTACCGGGATTGTGCTGCTGGTCTGCTGGCTTTTGGCTCGCATGACGCTTCTCAGTTGGGCTGACCTCAGCTTCGTGCTTCCGCTTACCGGACTCGGCTACATACTGGCTGCGGTATTCGGCAAACTCTTTCTGGGGGAAAACGTGACACTAGTGCACTGGATGGGAACGATCTTCATCTGCGCAGGCACGGCAATGGTAGGCAGCACCGACCAACGCACACCTGAATGCAGCCTCATGATCGAATGCCAGGAGCTGTCATGAAGTGGCTTCTACTTTCGGTGATTGTGGTCGCAACAGTAATGGGCGATCTGCTGCAGAGCTATGAAATGAAGCGCAGCGGCGAGCAGAAAGTGAACGCGCGAGGGTTGGCCAAGCTGCTGTTCATGATTGTGAGCCGCCGGCATTTGCTGTTGTCCATCGTCTGCATGGCGGTTTCCTTCTTCGCCTTCATGGCCTTAGTGCAAATTGCGCCCTTGAGCTTTGCAGTCCCGGCTTCGGCGGCCACGTTTGTTCTGGAAACATTGCTCGCCAAGTTCGTTTTGAACGAACATGTCGGGAAGCGGCGTGCCGCCGGCGCATTGCTGGTACTCAGCGGCGTCGTTCTGCTCGCGCGTTAGTGCGGCTCTTCTGGATCCTGTTTCTTCCGGCAGCCGTTTATCAGTTTCTGGCAATCGTGGCGGGCGCGCTGC
Organism: Bryobacteraceae bacterium; assembly: GCA_036276155.1. Lineage (GTDB taxonomy): Bacteria > Acidobacteriota > Terriglobia > Bryobacterales > Bryobacteraceae > Bog-105. Next base: position 6,137 of record DATBEG010000103.1, read on the forward strand.
ATCTGCTCAAGAGAGCACGGCCTCGACAAGTAAACGCAAATTCTTGGCCGGGCATTTCCGTTCTAAAGCCTTTGCGCGGCATTGATCCGAATACATATGCCGCCTTCGTGTCACAAATCCAACAGGATTATCCGGATTTTGAGGTTTTGTTCGGCGCTCGCGACGAGAATGACGCCGCGGCGGACGAAGTACGGCGCTTGCAGCAGGAATTTCCGAATGCACCGGTTCGGCTCGTGATCGGCGGCGAAGCCACTCCAAACGGAAAGGTCGGAGTGCTGATCACGCTGGCACAGAAGGCACGTCATGCGGTCTGGGTGGTAAACGACAGCGATATCAAAGTCACACCCGATTACCTGAGGCAAGTAGCAGCGCCCTTGGGAGACGATTCGATCGGCGTAGTGACCTGTCCGTATCGTGCGTACGCGCACACGATGGCTGCGGGTTGGGAATCGCTGGGCATCGCGACCGATTTCATGCCGAGCGCCCTGGTGGCACAACAGTTGGGAGTGCGCGAATTCGGATTCGGATCGACGCTGGCATTTCGTGCGGCCGATCTGCGGCGCGCCGGAGGATTTGAAGCGATCGCGGATTATCTTGCAGACGATTATCAGCTCGCAAAGCGAATCACAGCGAGCGGAAAACGCGCTTTTTTGTCAACGTACACAGTGGAGACATCCCTGGGGGATGCAAGCTGGTCCGGCGTCTGGAACCATCAGCTTCGCTGGGCGCGGACGATTCGCCTCTCAAAAGGCACAGGTTTTGCCGGCTTGCCCATCACGCACGCCGGGGTGTGGATAATCGTTGCAATGGCTACGGGCGCCTGGATTCCCGCAGCGACGCTGCTGTTACTGCGCGTGTTCTCCGCGCTCATGACGGGCGGTTTGGTACTGCAGAGCAGATTAGCTGCAACCTGCTTCTTGCTTGCGCCCGTCTGGGATATTTATGCCTTTGGCGTCTGGCTCGCCAGTTATGGTGGACGCACCGTTCGCTGGCGCGACCGCGTTCTGGTCATCAATAAAGACGGCCGGATTTGTGCCTGACTCGCGCGCGATGCGTGCTAGGCTGTTAGCGATACTGACATCTCAGACCGACTTCGGCAGCAACCGCGCCGCCCGTCTCTCTGTTTTCAACCCTGGAGCTTTATTTTTCATGTTCTGCAGATTTCGTAGTGTTCTGCTTGTTAGCGCGCTGGTTTGTGTCAGCCTCGCGGCGGCGCGAGCGCAATCCATTCCGCCGGCGCATGTTGCCATAATCAACGCGCAAAAGGCCGTTTCCGATACGGCGGAAATCAAGAAGGCGCAGGCCCTGCTGGAAGCGAAGTTCAAGCCGAGAACGCAAGCAATTCAAACTCTGCAGGCCCAATTGGAAAGCATCTCCAAGCAACTGCAAGCCCCGAACCTGCAACCAGATCGTGAAGCGGCGCTGCGCGCGGACGGCACCCAAAAGCAAAAAGAGCTGCAACGTCTGAATGACGATCTAAACGCGGACGTCAATTATGAACGGCAGGATGTACTGACACGAGCAGGACGCCAAATGACAGAAGTTGTGAAGAAGATTGCTGAAGAGCGCAACCTCGACATTGTTATCGATATCACCAACACGATTTATTTCAAGCCGGCACTGGATATCACCGCGGACGCGACGACGGCCTACGACAAGGCGTATCCTCCGAAGTAGTTTCAGCATAACGGCCGAAATCATGGGCCAACGTCGCTCATCTAGCACAATAGAAACAGGGAGCGGCGAGTGGCCAGCTATCTACAGCAGTATGGCGCCGGCGAAGAGCGGCGCAATCGAATCATCAAGTGGATCATTCTCAGCTGCGTAGGCGCGGTTATCATCGCGATTGCGGCATACTTGATCTTCCACAACTATCCAGAGCGGCGAGTCGCGAGCCGCTTTCTGACAGACGTAAACGATAAGAACTACCAGGGGGCATATCGCGACTGGGGATGCTCGACAACCCACCCCTGTCCGAATTACGACTACTCGCGCTTTCTTCAGGACTGGGGACCAAGCAAGAACGTCACGCCCCCCTGGCGGGTGCAATCAACCGATAGCTGCAAGGCGTTCCTCACGGTGAATGTGCAGGCACAGGGCTCGGAGTTGCAGTCACTTGCGGTCATGCGCGAGGATCACTCACTGAGTTTTGCACCGGCTCCGGAGTGTCAGGAACGGCAATGGCGCTGGAAACAATTCTTCGAGCGACTGTTCCACGGCGGAAGGAGCACGTGAAGAGCCGCCGTCTGCCGTAGATGGGCGCGGGCCCTCTGCTGGCGCGGAGGTCTACTCCTCAAATCCCAGATCTACCGGCGGCAGGCGGTCGCCGGGACGGGCAACCCAGACATAAAGCGTCGGTAGCACGAAGATGCTCATGACGAGCGTTGCACTGAGGCCGCCGACGATGACGATGGCGAACGGGCGTTGGGAGTCAGACCCTATACCGCGAGAGACGGCTGCCGGCAGCAAGCCCAGAGTCGCAACAAGCATAGTCATCATAATGGGGCGCAAGCGAAGCACGGCACCTTCGACCGCGGAATCTGCCACCGAGTGGCCGCGCGCGCGGAGCTGGTTGATGTACTCGATCATGATGACGCCGGTTTGCACAGAGACTCCGAAGAGCGCGAGCATACCGATACCGGACGAGACGCTGAAGTGAGTGTCCGAGAAGAAGAGAGCCAGCAATCCTCCGATAGGAGCAAGTAGGACCGTGACCATGACAAGGCTCGCCCACTTGAACGAAGAAAACATAGAGTACAGCAGCATGAAGATGACCATGATGGTGATGGGCACGATCAACGAGAGGCGCTTGTTGGCGCGCTGTTCGCTGGCGTATTCGCCGGCCCAATCGAGGCTGTATCCGGTCGGCAGCTTTACTTTCTGATTGACTTCCCGAATGGCCTGCTCGACCGTGCTTCCCAAGTCACGGCCGCGAACGCTGTATTTCAGAGCCACGTAGCGTGAATTCGATTCGCGATAGATTTCAGACGCGCCGTCGACAGTCTTCATTGTGCAGAGCTGAGCGAGCGAAACGCGTTCGCCGGATGGAGCAAGAAGACGAATGTTGGCGATGGCGTCGGGAGTGTTGCGATATTGCGGCAGGTAGCGCGCGACGAGATCAAATACCCGTTCGCCCTGTAAAACCTCACTGACGGCCTTGCCGCCGATGGCCGTTTCGACAGCATCTTGCACGTCGGCTACGTTGAGCTGATAGCGGGCAACGGCCTCGCGATTGACAATCAGATTGAGATTGGGCTGGCCAAGAACGCGGAACAGACCGAGATCGGCCACGCCCGGAATGTGGTTCATGACGTTGACGATTTCGTTACCTTTGTCTTCGAGCACGTGAAGATCTGTGCCGAACACCTTGACGGCTAACTCGCCTTTGACGCCGCTGACCGCCTCTTCAACGTTGTCGGAGATGGGTTGCGAGAAGTTCCACAGAACGCCCGGCAACTGCGAGACCTGACGGTCCATAGCGGCGATGAGTGCGTCTTTGTCTTCGTTGAAGACAGAACGCCATTGCTCCTTCGGCTTGAGGTCGACGAAGTACTCGGTGTTGAAGAAGCCGGTGGTGTCGGTGCCATCGTCGGGACGGCCAACCTGCGAGACGACCTGAGTAACCTCAGGAAAAGAAGCGAACACGCGGCGAGCGCGGAGCATGAAATCGGCACCCTGCTCTGGACCAGTGCTCGGGGCAAGCGTGCCGCGAGCCCATATTGCGCCTTCATCAAGATGCGGCAGAAATTCACTGCCGATGCGGCCGCCGACAAAGAGCCCAACCGAGATGATAAACAGAACGGTGACCGGGAGTAGGACGAGGAAGCGGCGGCGAATAGACCAGCGCAGACCACCACGGTAATTGCGAATCAAAAACTCCAACACCGGGTTGTGCCATTCCCTGGCACTCGTACGGAACAGCACACCGGCGAGCACGGGGGCGATGATGATGGAAAACAACAACGCGCCTAACAATGCAAAAGCGACAGTGAGAGCCATGGGCCTGAATAATCGGCCTTCCACCGCCTGCAGCGTGAAGATGGGCAGATAAGCGGTGATGATGATGGCAATAGCGTAAAACACAGGCCGCTGCACCTCATGGGCAGCTTCGCGGATCTGCTCGAGGATGGTTTTCTCGCCGTGTTCGCGACCCATGTGCCGGACGATATTTTCCACCATGACGACAGCGCCGTCGACGACCATGCCGAAATCCAGTGCGCCGAGCGAGAGAAGGTTTGCCGGCACCTTGGCGAGATCGAGACAGATGGATGCAAAGAGCAGAGCGAAGGGTATGGTGAGGGCGACAATGAGGGCGCCACGTAGATTGCCAAGAAACAGGAACAGAATAATGGCGACGAGGATGATGCCTTCCGTCAGGTTGTGGAGAACGGTGTGAGTGGTGTAGTGGACAAGGTCGCTGCGGTCCAGAAATGGAACCACTTTGACGCCGGGCGGCAGAAGACGCTCATTCAACTCCTTCACCTTTGCGTGGATGGCCTGGAGAGTAGAATCGGACTCGGCGCCCTTGCGCAGTAAGCCGATTCCTTCGACAACGTCGGGGCTGTCGAAGATGCGGCCATCCGGCATATGAACAGCCTTGCCAATCTGGCCCAGCCTAATCTTCGGCCCTTGCTGCACGACCGCAACATCTCTGACGCGGACAGGCGTCCCGTGCTGGGTGGTGAGCACGATTTGATCGATGTCCTGCGTTCGATCGACTAAGCCGACTTCACGGATGTTCACCTGCTGGCGACCTTCCTGGATAAAACTGCCGCCGGAGTTTTCGTTGTTGCTCGAGAGTTGCTGCTCCACCTGGCTGATGCTGAGACCGTAGGCGATCAGCTTGTCAGGATCGATGCGAACCTGGTATTCGCGTGTCGGACCCCCGAAGCTCGAGACGTCCACTACATTCGGCACCGACTTGAGCTGCTTCTCCATCGTCCAGTCTTCGATGGCCTTTAGTTCCATCGCGTCGTATTGCGGATTTGTGCTCTTGAGCGTGTACCAGTAGATCTGACCGACGGGACTCCAGTCTGTGCCCATTTGAGGCTGCAGCCCGGTAGGGAGGTTGACCTGCGCAAGGCGTTCCAAGACCTTTTGACGGTTCCAGTCATTGATGGATTCGTCGTCGAAGATCATCATGACGCTCGAAAGACCGAAGAGCGATGTGGAACGCAGATATTGCAGGTGCGGGATTCCATTCATCTGGATTTCGATTGGAATGGTGACCTGCTGCTCCACTTCTTCGGCGGCACGGCCTGCCCATTGGGTAATCACCTGAACGTAGTTATTGGCCACGTCCGGATAGGCTTCAATCGGGAGGTTGTGAAAAGAGATACCGCCCCAAACGAGCAGCACAACAGCGACCGCGAGAACGAGCAGCCGATTGCGGAGCGCAAAATCAACAATTGCGCGAATCATGATTGAGGACTATTGCTCTGTCTCGGCTGAAAGTGCAAGAGCATCATTGACAACTTTCTGACCTGGCGAGATACCCGACATGATGATTTGCTGGCCGTCAACGAATCTTCCGCCGTGGACTTCGATGCGGCGGAATTGATCCTGGCCGGCTGGAACAAAAACCCAGTCGCGGTCATGCAAGTGCAGAACGGCTCCGCTTGGAACAGTGGCGTAAGTGTGTCCATGCAGCCCATAGAACGTGGCGGCGACGAACATGTTGGCGCGCATCATGCCAGGATTGGCGAGGTCGATGCGGACCTTTGCAGTGCGAATACTCGGATCGAGAATTTTACCGATGTTGCTGATGCGGCCGTGGAACAAGCGTCCAGGATAGGCGTTCAGTTCGATGTCGGCGATATCGCCGAGCCGGACCGAAGGCAGATCGTTTTCGTAGACATCACAGATGACCCACACCGTGGAAAGGTTTGCGATCGTGAACAGATTCGGCTGGTTGTCGGGCGTGTGAACACTCGCGGATTGAGTTACGTTCTGCTCAACAATGGTGCCTGAGACGGGAGCGTAGATGTTTACGACCGGATCCTCCTTGCTTGGGTCCCCGCCCAGCGTGCGAATGGATTGCGCTGCTGCTTCCTGTGCGACACGGGCTTTTTCTTCTGAATCTTCGGCGACCTGGAGATCGTTTAGCGCGACGGCGCCGTGTTCATACAACAAGCGGGCTCTTTCAAGCTGCTTTTTCGCGAGGGCTTCATCGGCAGCGGCCTGCCGATATGTCTGAAAGGCATTCGTAATGTCGTTGCTCAGGACCTTAAGCAACAACTGCCCCTTTGTAACGTCGTCTCCGAGTTTCGCGTAGATGCTCACGACCCGTCCCGCAGCAAGCGACACAACAGGAACAGATTTTTCGACGTCCGGAGTGACAGTTCCCACGGCATGAATCTGCGGACGCTCTTCTGTCGAGCCGACTTCGACGAGTTTGAAGCGTTCGGCGTGCTCGATTTTGACGAGGTTGAGATCGGGCTCTTCGACGACATTCGCGGGCGGGGGAGCGCCGGCCGCTGGGTTCGGCGTTCCTTTCGAGGCGCATCCGGCGAGAACCAGGCTGGCGATTACGAGCGTGCTCAGGCAAATAAACTTTTTCATCGGATGACCTCGGTTCCCACGGCAAGGTTTAGCTGGTTCGCGGCAGATAGATAAGAGCCCACAAGATTTACGTAGTTCAGTTGAGTGTCGCGATATTCCTTCTGGGCGTCGAGGAAATCCAAAAGTGAAGCAGCACCGTGCTGATAGGCAAAGGAGACGGTGTCGCGAACATCTTCCGCTTCTTTCAGGTACTTTTCTTTGTACGGACGAAGGAGCGTCAACGTGCTTTCGAGAGTGGCGTAAGCGGAATCGACATCATGCAGTGCGGTGATCTGCGCGGCATCGGCCAACTTCTCGTTGCGCCCGATGTCCAGCTGCGTGTGCAGCTTGTCGCCCTGATTGCGGTCGAAAATGCGCAGCGGGATACTGACGCTGGCCCCGATCGTGTTGAAGGCGTCCGGATTCGCGAAAGATCCGTTGTGCGTGTACCACAAGCTAAACGTAGGGTCGGTTGAACCATTCGCCATCGACAGTCGATGGTCGGTGCGCGCCTTTTCGAGAGATTGCACCGCTTCCTTGAGATCAGGGCGAGTATTCAGAGCAAGTTGATGAAGCTCAGGAAGACTCGTCTCGAAATTACTGAAGTCGAATGGCGCCTGGACGTCGAATCCGTTGACCGGCGTGCGCTCTCGCATCAGCGCGAGGAGATCGATTTTCGCGGTGCGAAGGTTGACTTCCGCGGTTTGCAGATCGGACTCATATTGCACTCGCTGTAACTCGACGCGCTGGAAGTCGGCCTTCGCGATCGCGCCTGCTTCGTAGCGCTGACGATTGATATCAATCTCTTTGTCGTAGTACGACATGTTCTCTTTCGCGACAGCCAGGACCGCTTTGGCGGTTAGCACGCGGTCGAAGGCGTCACGCAGGTTGTAAATGAGATTGCGCTCGAGGTCGGCTTGTGAAGAAATCGCGATTGCTGTAGCGTCTTTGGCACTGGCCAGGCGCAACTCACGCTTGTGATCCCGCTCGTGCAAATAGCTCAGGTTCGGCGAGTAAAAGGTACCTGAGAATGGCCGCCAGACTCCTCCGTAGGGCGTGATTTGGGTCCCATCCGTCGAGAATGTGAAATCGGGGTTCGGGCGCAGATAGGCCGTAATCTCATCTGCGCGGGACTCGTCGATGGTGACTTGTCCTGCGAGAAGAGTCGGGTTGTTCGCTCTGAATCTAGCTTCGGTCTCCTGCCAGGTAAGGGCTTGCGGTGGATTGGCAGTCTGGGCCATGCCTCCGGCTGCTAACAGGAGACCGATGGAAAAACGCCAGGTAAGGCGCTTCATCAGTCCTCCTCGAGACAAATAGAAAGAAAGGTCGATTTAGAAGCCGAGAACCAGGGGCGGAGAGCGGCCGGCGCAAGCGGGAGCAACGCGACCGGCGCGCTTTGCGACAGGCACAAAAACGAACCACACCGCAAAAAAGGTCATTACAAAAGCGCACGCCGGAGATAGAAGCGGAGTGTCTAACGCCTCATACAAACGGATCAGACTGTCGTTGGGAGTTTTCTTGCCGGACGAATGATCCTGCGTATGCTGGTTGTTGGCGAGATCTTCGCTGCGAACGAGATCGTCTGTGGCTGAGATATAAGGAAACAAGGCCGCGACAATCAGCGCCACACCGATGATGTGAAGCCACGCTCCCGAACGATTCGGGGTGTTCCTACAAATACCCGCGCGTATGGCGCTGGCGAGGGCGACAGCGCCCAAGAGGCACCAGACGACATTTAGCGCGGTATCGAAGTGCACTTCCTTTTTACCCTAGCATGTGTTTTTCTTATCGAAATACTTGGTAAGGGACTTCTTTATGAAGACCTTATGAATGGTTTAGAAACATGTGGCGGCTGGCGCACGCCGAGCGCGCAAGCGTGCGAACTGTGTGTCTTACTGGCCTTGGGCCTTTGGTGATTGGATTGCAAAAAGAATTCAAGCGGGCGCAGGTTTAAGGTGTTAGAAATATCGCTGGGACGAGGACTTCTGCTTGTTGTTGGAATCTTTGCCACAAGTCTTTGGGCCGCGGAAGACCCGCCAGCGGGCTCAGAAATGACCGCGACGGTGGGAAACAACCATCCTGGTTACTACTGGAAGGTGGAACCGGCGGCAGAAACATCGCAGTTGCTGACGCTGTTTTGCGGCGGATGCGGATCAAGAATCACCGAGAACAGCAACGGTGCCAACATTCCGCTGCTGGCAATATTGCGAGACACACTCGGCGAGTATCGAGCGGACCAGGACCGACTGCTCGATGTTTGGCTTTTGGACTACGCAAATCCGGGGCTGGGTAAGAAGATTCTATCCGCTGTGCCGTTTTTCTACTGGCACCCGGGAAGCGGATCGCGCAGCGCGGCGAACCAGTACCCAAAACCACTTTTCGATCTAACGACGCCGCAGCATCCGGTGCTGTCGGATATGGGAAGAGATCTGTTGCAATGGACGGCGCTCGACCCGATGATGATGCCGGTGCGAGCAAGTTCGAGAGCGTATCGATCAAACGGGATCGACGATGAACGATTGCATCTTGAGACAGCGGTTTCATATTTGCGCAGTGCGCCGACGTCGGAAGAAGGCTGGGGATTAACCGAGTCCGAACGCAATATGGTGATTGCGCGACTGGAACTGCGAAAGAAACTTTTGGGCGGCTTGGTCACCGCAAAACGGGCGGCAGAGCTTGGCGAAAAATCCGGCTATGAAGAGGAGCAGATTCGCGGCCGTAACTGGGAGCTTCTGCGACAATTGGCAGAGAAGACAGGGCTTGTTTTCGAACCGCTCGAGATTGCGAATCACGAAGGCGAGTACGCCATGCTTTCTCTGCCGCTTGGACAAGGGCCGCCTGATACCGGCTCAGACCTGAAGCCGATTTGGAAACTACTAGGCATCCGCGATCCGTGGACTGCCGACCGGCTGAAGGCCGATCCGAATCAGTCAGGTGTCGGCACGCGGCCGCTCGGCGTCTACAGTCTGACGTATCCGAAACTACCGTTGCTTCTGGTGGATTTTCGCGACCGGTTGCGGGTCCAACGTCACGAGATGACGCAGCGGTCGATAAATGAGATCACGGCCGGGGTCATCGGCATTTCGCATTTCACCAACTGGTACTACTATGTGGCTGCCGATCTGTACGATTTTGTCTCCGGGCGGCATGGCGCGGCGATGATGCAATCGGAGCGGCTGGATGCCTACTCGCGGTTGCGGATGGATCTGGCGCTCGATCACCAACTTGATCCCGCGCTGAGGCATGCGATGGAGGCGCGGCTGAATAATGTGTCTGTGAACCCGCTGCAGGCGACGGCGGATCGCGAACTGAAGAATGCGCAGATCCGGTACGCACGGCTGGAGGATGAAGCTGCCGCGCGTGGCGAGGTAGCGACTCTCGTTGATAAACAACGCCGGGCGGAACTGGCCCAGTTCGGCAAGACGAACGCCCAACTGGAGCGCAAGGAGTTGTTTCACCTAGCCAGTTTCGGATTGTACAAGGGTCTTGCCCCGCAATCAGACGACAATATCGCGACTCTGAGCGTGGAACGCCGGGTCAACTACCAACTAAGTTTCCTCAATGGACTAGCGACAGCGGGAACGCAGCCGGAAATAGCGGTTGATCAAACACGGATTCGGTCGTCGATTCAGGAACTGTCATCGTTGATGCCGAAGGTGGATTCACCCGCGGTGCGCGCGCATGCGATCAGCACGTTAAACAAATTGAAGAGCACATCACAATCTCCCGAGCTGCAGACCGACTGTTCGTCGGCGATCGCGGCGATAAATGGAGAGCGCGTAGCGGAACAGCCGGCGCAAGTGCCGGCGGTCATCGCAGAGACCGCTCTTACGCAAGACAATAAATAGGTGAACTTCAGACTTGCGGCGGCGGCAGCATTGTGCGTCGCCGTGCCTTCTTGCAGCTTGGCTGATTCCGGCAAGACACCTTTCCAGCGCGTGGTCATTCTGAAGGTGGATGGCCTGAACGCCGAATTGCTTTACGAGAACATGCGGCAAATCAATGAGGCGACCGGAAAGCCTGTATTGCCGTGGTTCGCGCATATCTTCGGCCAGAACGGAACAACTTTCGAGAACTTCTATACGCGCGGGATCAGCCTGTCGGCGCCATCATGGTCAATGCTCGACACTGGACAGCACGCGATCATTCGCGGCAATGTCGAGTGGGATCGCTATACGGAGCACGTTTACGATTACCTGAACTTCTTCCCTTTCTACCTTGGCTATGCGCGAAACCGGCAGATTGATATGCAGGGCGTGGAAGTGCTGGACCGGGCTGGCATTCCGCTGATCATCGACAGATTTCAATGGGACCAGGTGTATCAGAGCTTTCAGCTTTATCAGCGCGGGGCACGATGGAGAACGTTGCAGGACGTGCTGAAACAGAGATTTTCGTCGCGTGTGCTGATTCCGTCACTCGAGAGCGCGGGCGCGCCTTCGCTCGATGAGATGCTAGGGCAGCAAACGGAAAAAGAGTTGGTAGCTGGACTGCAGGACCCGGACATCCTGTACCTGGACTATTACACGGGCGACATCGATCATGAAGGACACGCGACGAATCAGCCGGCAGCGCTGCTCAGTGTTTTGAAGAGGCTGGACGCGTTAACGGGGCGGATCTGGACAGCGATCCAGAAGAGCAGCCTGGCGCAGCAAACACTATTTGTGGTGGTCTCCGATCACGGCATGAACAACGTGCCGGATATTCATAGTGAAGGATTCAACCTGCCGGATTTTTTCAGCAGCGCGGCGGGCGGTGGTCATCACGTCCTGCTGAATCGTCACGAGTTGCAGGATTACAAAATGGTGGGGCTGAATCCGCTGGTGCATCGTGCCTATGCGCGCAGCACGGATACGTTCTACCTGCCCGGGCAAGTAGACGAGTATCCGACGGCGTGGCTGGACCTGGATGGAAACGAACGGGCTTCGGTATCGCTGCGGAATAACGATTTGAACAAGATTCATATTCTTCTGCTGCAATTGGCAAAGCGTGATTTGCAGCCGAATGTGCGCGCGGCGGCGGCAGCTTATTTATCGGAAGTATTAGACAAGCATCGTGAAGGCTGGTCTGAAAAGATAACGCGACTGGAACAGGAACTCAACGCATTGCAGAGTGAGACGGAAGACCAGAAGCAAGCACTCGAGTCTACGCCGAAGAAGTTTACACATGATGATTACCGGATGGGACGTGATAAAGCCGTGCGGCGGCACGTCAATGAGCTTGCGCATTGGGAACAGGAGCGGGACGAGTACACGGCGTATATCGCGCATCTGCGTGCGCTGATGAAGTTCAAGCCCGACGCGGCGCGCCGGTTCTCCGCCCGCGTTCAGGAACTGGTTCCACCGCGGAGCCTGGGCGACGCAAACACGTTATACGATCTGCAGAACTATGTCGTTGGACCAGAACCGGCCGGCATGGTTCTGGACACGTCAGGAAATCTTGACGAACAACGATCGTTTCGGACGGTGAACTATTTCCCGCTGCTCGCGGCGCAACGGGTGCGGAATAATCCGCAGGCGGCGCTTTCTTCCAAGCCGATTGATTTCACCGCGTTGCGGCTACCTGATGCGCAGGCCGGCCACGAAACGTATTGGCTTTATTGTGATGACGATCATCAGCTTCTGATTCGGACGGATGAATCGGGGAATATTCAGTTGCAGCCGGTGAGTCATCTGGTGCAAGACGCGGATGGAAAAGTAGACTTTACCGCGATTAGCTGGAAGGACGGATTGCCGCTGCACCTTTTCGAAGACGCCGAGTTACAGATCCCGAGCGGGACAGATCGTGCGACGTGGTTATCGGGGTGGCACCGCGAGCGCGAGTGGCTGGAAGCAATAAACCTTTGCAAGTACTCGAATGGCGTGATTGGAATCACGGAAGAGCTCTCGCCGGTGGCTGCGAACGTGCCCGGCACGCCGGGAATGGATCCGGTGTTAGTCAGCTACGAGCAGCGGAGGAGAGAGCTTGTGCAGCCGGATATCGAAGTGTTCGCGAGCGATCACTGGAATTTCAATGCGCGGAATTTCAATCCGGGCGGAAATCACGGGGCTTTTTTCCGCATATCAACGCACTCCGTGTGGCTACTGGCAGGTGCCGGCGTGCCGGCGCAAGATGTGACGGAACCCTACGATAGCCTGAATTTCGCTTCGACGGTGTTGAATCTGCTGGGCAAGACGCCACCAATGCCTGATCGCGTGGTTAACTTGGCTGCATCCACACAAGCTAACGCGCGGTAGCCGAGGCAGTCCTTTTATAATGACAATGATTGTTACGGGTGCTGTGCTTCCTGGCCTTGTCTCTGCCGGTGTTTGGCGGACAGACCGCGCCTCCTAACCTTATCAATACGCTCAACCAGGCCGAGGCGCTAGCGCGCGGCGGGAATCAGCAGGGTGCCCTGGAGCTACTGAATCAAGCATCTGAGGCGAAGCCCACGACTCCGGCCACAGAAGACAGAATTGGATTTCTATATGCGGTTTTGGGATTGGGGGGAGAGGCAACCAAGCACTTTCAGAACGCGATTGCGCTCAATGCGCAGTATGCGCCCGCCCACTTCCACCTGGGCGTGGCCGAGTGGATATCGAATGACCGGCAGAATGGCTTGGCAGAACTGGAGCGGGCTGTCGCGATCGATTCGAAATCGCCAGAATACCGGTTCCGACTGGGATCGGCCTATCTGGATTCGGGTGCGGCGGATAGAGCTTTAGAACAACTGAAGGCAGCAGCGAGCCTGGACACTTCGGATGTGCGCATCTGGACTTCGTTAGGGCAAGCTGCGCAGGCAGCGCACGACGCCACAACTGCCGTAGACGCTTATTCACACGCCGTGAATCTAAATCCGGGTGATGACGGGCTGCGCAACACATACAGCGTGGCCCTGATTGAAATACGACAGCCGGACAAAGCGATTGCAGAAGCGGAGAAAGTCCTGACGCATAGTCCCGGAAACACGGCGGCGCTGATGAATATCGGCTACGCACATTTGCAGACGGGAGATTTCCCGCAGGCTGAAGAGACATATCGGAGAGCGATCCAAACTGACCCGGCATCCGCAGCAGCGTATTACGATCTGGCGATTGCGTTGAAGATGCAGGACAAACTGGACGCCGCGGCGGCGGAACTGGAGCAAGCGATCAAGCTAGACCCGACAATTGCGGAAGCGCACTACTCGCTGGGCATGCTGGCGTGGCAGAACGGCGATTTCGACAAGACAGCCAAAGAAATGCGCGCGGCCATTGCGGACCGGCCGGACTACGCGGAAGCGCACTATCAACTCGGGATCGTGCTGAAGCAAAGCGGCGATCTTGATGGC
>DATBEG010000104.1:0-37887 GCA_036276155.1 Bryobacteraceae bacterium
AACTGACGAACAAAAAACTCGCGGCAAATGCGGTGTTGGCGTCCGTACCGACCTCGATCTGCACCTCCGTTATCAGACCGCGCACGACCGCGCCTACTCACGTGCTGCCGCCGACCTCCACAAACATAGGGAAAGACGGCGCTTAGCCGAAATTGGCTTTGAACGGGAAAAACGGGCTCAGGCCGATGAAATCCGAAAACAGAATCAGGAGCGCCGCCGGCAAAACGAAGAGATCCGCCGGGCAAATGCGGCGCAGCACCGCGAAAATCAGGAAAATCGCCGCGAAGCAGACCACAAAGTGACCAACGCCATCGAAAACGAGAAGCTTCTGCAGCAGCAATTCAACACGGCGAGGGCTGCAGTCGCCTTTGAACAGCTCAACGCGCGCCAGCTCGCCGCCTGAAAACCCCTTCCAAGTCACAAACCAACAGAACCTGGATTGGTTCGCTCAGCCGCCGTGCAACCAAGGCCGTTTTTCGACCGCTAGACGCCCAACTATTCCCTTGTGACCTAAGAGCTTCGACAGGCATCTGTAATGTCGTACTAAAATGGTCGTATATCGTATGAGCCGGAAGAAAAAGTCTGCCAGCGAACCCGGCGTTAACCGTCCGCGTACACTGGCCGACCTTCCTAGGGGCGAGCGATGCATTTTGGATCGCCTTGATTTGCCGGAAGATATCGCCCGGCGGCTGATGGAGCTTGGATTTCTACCCGGCAATGAGATTGTGCCTGGCCGGCGCGCGCCAGGAGGTGGCCCGCGCGTCTTTCGCGTCGACGGGTCGGAAGTTGCCCTCAGGGATGACACCGCGCGTCACCTTTACGTCCGCCGTGATCCTGAATCCGATCTGGTTGTGCTCTCATGAGTTCCTGCCACGACGACTCTCCACGTCAGGGTCTGCTCCCAAATCCCGCGATTCTTCCCCCGCGACCGGCACACGACCGGTCGATTATCGTCGCCATCGTCGGGCCGCCAAATTCCGGCAAATCCACGCTCTTCAATCGTTTAACTGGATTGCGGCAAAAGGTCGCGAACTTTCCTGGGGTAACGGTAGAGCACCGCATGGGTAAGGCGAAGCTGAAGGAACAGCATGAGGTGTTCCTGGTCGATCTTCCTGGCGTCTATAGCCTGAACCCGCGTGCCGAAGACGAGCAGGTGACCCACGATGTGCTGAAGGGCGAGCGGCCCGATTTCCCGAAGCCTGACGCCGTCATCCTGATTCTCGATTCCACCAATCTCGGTCGCAATCTGGTCCTTGCGGCTCCCATTCTCAGCCTCCAATTGCCGACGCTCGTTCTGCTGAACATGGCCGACGATCTGAAGCAGCGCGGCGGAAAAGTGGATGTCGCGGCTCTTGCCAGCGAACTCAATTGCCCGGTTGCGCTGACCAGCGCCGCCAAAGGCGAAGGCATCGACCGCATCCAGCAGTTTCTGATCGGCACCGCCGTGCGCCTGAATGCGCCGCCGACGAAGATCGAGCTGCCTGTTCTTCAGGATGTTCCGAAGTGTCGACAATGGGCCGCGAGACTAGGAGTGCGTGCATCCTACCAGGCGCCTGCCCCACCGTTGTGGACGCGTCGCCTTGATGCTGTCTTTCTGCATCCGGTAGCAGGTCCCTTGGTGTTTCTCGCCGTTGTCGTCGCGGTGTTCCAGACCATCTTTTCTTGGGCCCAGCCGTTGATGGATGGCCTTCAGAAAGCCGTGCTGATTTCGGGACGCTGGATGACCGCTGTCCTGCCTGACAGTCCGTTGCGCTCGCTTCTGGTGGACGGTGTGTGGAGCGGTGTGGGGTCGGTCATCGTTTTCCTGCCGCAGATCCTGCTGCTGTTTCTCTTCATCGGCATTCTGGAAGATTCCGGCTATCTCGCCCGCGCTGCGCTGATTGCAGATCGCACCATGGCGAAAATCGGGCTTCAGGGAAAATCGTTCATTCCGCTCCTTTCCGCCTACGCTTGCGCCGTTCCGGCCATAATGGCGACGCGCGTGATCGAGAACAAGCGCGATCGTATTGCCACGATGATGATTGCGCCGCTGATGACATGTTCCGCTCGGCTCCCCGTTTACACGCTGCTGATTGCGGCGTTCGTTCCTAATATTCCAGTCATCCACGGAGTTCTGTCGCTTGGGGCCACAGTGATGCTGGGTCTCTATGTCTTGGGATTTCTCGCCGCAGTGATCATCGCGCGTCTACTGAAATCGACTGTCCTCAAGAGCAGTCGCTCATCATTTGTGCTGGAAATGCCGCCGTACCGGTGGCCCACTTTCCAGTCCTTGAGCCTGCGCCTGATTGATCGGGGAAAAGTCTTCCTTCGCCGTGTTGGGACGGTGATCCTTACTGTCGCTGTAATTCTGTGGCTGCTCGGACATGTGCCGCTACACCATGGCAAAGCGCCGCCGCTCGACCAGAGCTTTGCGGGCATGGTCGGCAAGTTCATCGAACCTGTCATCAAGCCGCTCGGGTTCAACTGGAAGATCGGCATCGGGCTCATTTCATCTCTGTTTGCACGCGAAGTAATCGTCGGGACGCTCGGCACCATATACGGCATTGAAGGCGATGAAAATTCAGTGGGCTTGCAGCAAGCTGTTCATCATGACCTGAGCACGGCGGGCGCGGTGGCGCTCCTCGTGTTCTTTGCGTTTGCAATGCAATGCTTCTCGACGCTTGCGGTCGTCAAGCGCGAAACGGGTGGCTGGAAATGGCCTGCATTCCAGTTCTCGTATATGCTTGCATTAGCGTACAGTGGATCCTGGGTTGCGTTCCATTTGACCAACCTGTTCCTTGGGTGAGTCGTTCCAGGTTTCTGTTCATCGAATACGATGAACAATCCACAGTCGCTGTAAATACGTCTCGATGAGCGAAATTCTGAACGTAGTCATTCTGGGCTCGGGGTGCGCGGGCAACACCGCCGCCATCTACTCGGCTCGCGCCAATCTGAAACCGCTTGTCTTCGAAGGACATGAGCCCGGTGGCCAGCTCTCTATCACCACGGAAGTGGAGAACTTTCCGGGGTTCCCGGACGGAATTCAAGGTCCTGCGTTGATCGAGAACATGAAGCACCAGGCGCAAAGATTTGGCGCCGATTATCGACATGGCCGCGTATTGCGCGCGGATTTGTCCACGCGTCCCTTTCGCCTGGAAATGGAAGACGGCGAGCACGTTCTCACGCGCACACTCATCGTTGCCACCGGCGCGTCTGCGCGCTGGCTGAATCTGCCGAACGAACAGAAACTCATCGGCCACGGCGTCAGTTCGTGCGCGACTTGCGACGGCTTTTTTTTCCGCAACAAGAAAATCATCGTGATTGGCGGCGGCGATTCCGCCATGGAAGAAGCGAATTTTCTAAGCCGCTTCGGCTCGGAAGTCGCGCTTGTTCATCGCAGCGAGACGTTTCGCGCTTCGAAGATCATGCATGAGCGCGCGCTCGCTAACCCGAAAATCAAGTTTTTGACGAACACCGTTGTCGACGATATCCATGACGTCGAGAAGGGCCATGTCACGGGTGTCAAGCTGCGCAACGTGAGAACGCACGAGGTTTACGATCGCGAAGTCGACGGCTTCTTCGTTGCTATCGGCCATATCCCGAACACGAAACCTTTCGCGGGTCAATTGGACCTTGATCCGGATGGCTATATCATCACGCATGGGGGCGCACGCACGAATATCAGTGGTGTCTTCCATGCGGGTGACGTGCAGGACCGCACGTATCGTCAGGCAATTACCGCATCGGGCGCGGGCTGTATGGCTGCCATCGAAGCGGAGCGCTTTCTCGAAGCCGAAGGCCATTGACAAGCCCGGTCGGTTCCAAGTGGTTCATCGCTCGCGCCCTGCGTCACTCCGCGTGTACGACGCCTGCTTTGGGGCGCGCCCGCTTGAAGAACACCACAATGGGTACGCACGCGAAGCACGCAAGCGCCATATAGCGGAAATCATCGACATAGGCCCACAGCCGCGCTTGCGCATGCAGAGTGTTGTTGAGTAACTGCAGGGCTGCATTGTTTGAGTTGAGGGGTCCGAGCGCCTGATGCGTATCGACATACTTCTGCAGATAGTTCAATCGATTCTCTGCAATCGGATTCGTGGCCTGTAATGAGCGCACCAACTCATTGCGATGCAATTGTTCGTGGCGCGCGACGATCGTGTTGACGATGGAAATCCCGATACTTCCGCCCACATTGCGTAACAGGTTGTAGAGACCGCTGGCATTCCCGATCTGCTCGTTTGGGAGCGTCCCCATAGCTGTTGTTGAGAGCGGCACGAAGACCATGCCGGATCCGAAGCCGCTGAGGATGATGGCCCAGATAAACGACCATTGCCCGATGCCCAGATTCACTTCTCCGAACCACAGACTGCAGATCGCAAAAATGATAAATCCCGCTGCAATCAGATAACGGTTATCCATGCGCGCAGTCAGGATCCCAATGATCGGCATGGCGCAGATAGCGCCGATTCCCCGTGGCGCCACGGCAATGCCGGCGACTTGCGCGGTGTACCCCATCAACTCCTGATAGAACAGCGGCAGCAGCGTGATCATGCCGTAGATGGATGCGCCGAATAAGCCGATGAGCAGACAGCCTAAAGCGAAGTTGCGGTTTTTGAATATGCGCAAATCCACAAGGGGCTTTTTGCCGTACCATTCCCAAACCAGAAACAGGACGAACGAAACGATGAGGATGCCTGCAGCCCAGCGAATCCACACAGCCCCGAACCAGTCATCCTCCTGACCCTTATCGAGGATGATTTGCAGAGCACCGAGCCAAATGGCGAGCAGTCCAAGTCCCCACGTATCGAACTTGGTTCGCGCAGCGTGCACAATGTACGGCGGATCTTCCACCGTCCTCATGATCATGATGATGGCGAGGATGCCAATGGGAATGTTGATATAGAAACTCCAGCGCCAGGAGTAGTTATCGGTCAACCAGCCGCCGAAGGTCGGACCGAGTACGGGTGCCACCACGACCCCGAGCGCGAATACGGCCATGGCCATGCCCCGCTTTTGTGGCGGGAAGCTTTCGAGCAGGATAGCTTGCGAGAGTGGCTGCAGCGCACCACCACCGGCGCCCTGAATAGCACGTGCAATCAGCAGCATGCCGAGACTGGGCGCTGCGCCGCAAAGAAACGAAGACACGGTGAAGATGATGATGCAGATGATCAGGAAGCGTTTGCGGCCGAAGCGCAGGGCGAACCAACTGCTCGCGGGCAGCACGATCGCGTTTGCCACCAGATAGCTGGTCAGCACCCAAGTCGCTTCATCGTTCGTTGCAGATACGCTACCGGCGATGTAGGGTAATGCGACGGAAGCGATAGAGGTGTCCAGCACCTCCATGAACGTCGCGAGCATCACCGACACAGCGATGAGCCACGGGTTTGCTGCCGCGTGCCACTCCTGCGCGGGTTGAGCGCCGGCAGCCATTACTTGGTGAACTCCATAGTTGAGGCGTTGCGGATCAAGTTCTTGGATGTCGAATCGAGGTTTGTCGCTTCGGCTAGCTTGGGCGCGTGTTCAGTAACGCGGTAAATAAGATCCTTCTTAGTTTTGTGCCTGCGCGGCAGTGGGCCGGCGTCGTGCTTTAAGCACGACATGAATCTCATCATTGCGCGGATTTGTAAATTTGCAAGTAATCCGGCCCTGTGAATCGAGCGAAATAATTGCGGGCACGCTGACAGCCGTCAGCATCCAGCCATCCGGTAGCGTCACCTCGTTTCGTGGTCGTCCAAGCGTACGATCCCAAACGAGTTCGCCACTCTTTTCGGTGTAGGCAGGATCGGTATAGGTTTCGATCACGCGCACTCGCACTGATTGGCCCTGCTCAATCGTATGCGGCAATTCAGCTTGCACGACGACTTCATCGTCAGGCGACTTCGTCGGGTAGTACCCGAGCGCGTTCGTGTCCTTGCCGGTAACGTTGTAGGTCTTGAGCTGTTCACCGGTGTCGAGATCAAAGATCTGCGATTGGGCGACAACGGAGCCGGCCCTCACAAAGCTGTGGACGTATTTCTGCCCAACCCGCGAAACGTTGAAATCGTGCGAAATCTTGAATTGATGAGTTGCGGGATCAAGCAGCCAATACCGAATCTCGCGGTCCTGTTCCGCGCGATGTTGCTGCGCGAATGCGAGCGGCGCAGCAGTCAGAAGTAGAAGCGATACGAATTTCACGGCAGCAGTCTCGCCTTCAGTCGCACCATTAATTCATCGTCGCGATCGTTGAAGAAGCTAAGGCGAATGCGGCCGTCTGGCTGAGTGGAGACGATGGCAGGTGCGCCGCAAGAGATCAGTTCGTAATGGGCGGGAAGCACGATGACGTTTCGCTTGATGCCGAAGCCGCGTTGAAAACTCAAACCGCCATCTTCCGGCGCATAAGATGCCGGGTCCGTGTATGTCTTGTATATCCGAACGCGCGCCTCGCCATTATTCGGCACAGGGCGCGCAAGTTTCACCTGAATGTATTTGTCGGAATTGGGGCGTCCGCGCAAACCGTTCTTCGTCGCCTCTTCTGCAGTGACAACGGAAAACTCGAGCGGTTTTCCCGTTGCCGCGTCGATCACACGTTCGTCTGACGCTATCGATCCTTTTCTGATTGGATTGAACAGATATGGCGAACCTTGTTGTGTCGTCGCCATGTCGTAGATGATCGCGAACGAGTGAGTACTCGGCGCCAGCAGTTCGTAAACGGTCAGTTCGTCGGAGGCAAATGCAGCCCCGCAACAGACTGCAAGCCCGGCAAGCACTCGAATCCAGCTCATGTGTGTCTTTTATCCTAAACTGCGGCCCATTAAACACCAAGCAGTTGCTTCAATCGCAGAGCGTTATGAGCCGCAAATCCCCTGTCATCATTATCGAAATAAACGTAGACTGATTTTTCCTCTCCAGACCACTGCCGAATCCGCTGTTCCCAAATCCGCAGTGCGTCGTCGCTATAGCTGCCCTGGTACTTTCCACCCGGCCCGTGCAATCGGATATACACCACGTCCGCAGTCACCTGCAACGGAGATTGATAACCGGCCAGATCGAAAATGCAATAGCCTGCCCGATGTTGCGCAAGTAGTTCATAGGCCCGCGGATTATCCCAACTTGGATTGCGGAACTCGAACGCATATCGGTGATATGTGGGGAGATGATCCAGGAAAACTACGAAGCGCTCTTCATCGAAGGTCCAACCGGGCGGCAATTGGAAGAGGATTGGGCCCAGCTTTTCTTTCAGCCGGTCGATGCAATCGAAGTACTTGCCCAGAGCTGTCTCTGGATCCTTCAACTTCTTCATGTGCGTGATGAAGCGACTGCCCTTCGCCGCGAAGCAGAAGTGTTCGGGGGAGGAGCCATACCAGCTTTCCAGTCCCGCAACTTTCGGCAGCGAATAGAACGTGTTATTCAGTTCGACCGTGTCGAAACGCTCACAGTAAAACGCGAACATCTTCTTGGCCGGCAGCCGCTCCGGATAGAACGTTCCCACCCAATGTTTGTAATGCCAGCCTGAAGTCCCGACGTGAATCCCAGCCATAACGGAGCTAGCTGTTCATCATGGCGGTTGCAGTGGACTCGAAATAAGGCGTGAGCACGTCTCGAACGTCGGGCGGAATCTGCGCCTCATCCATGGCCTGGGTCATCAGCTGCACCCAGCGGTTTCTCGCGTTGAGATCCACTCGGAACGGAGCGTGGCGCATGCGAAGGCGCGGATGCCCACGCTGCTCAATGTAAGTCTCTGGTCCGCCGAAGCGGTAAATGAGGAACCCGCGCAGGCGTTCTTCCGCACCTGCCAGATCATGCCGGGGATAAATCGGCCCTAAGATGTCATCGTCGGAAACTTGACGATAAAAGGCGCCAACCAGCCGCTTGAAACCGTCCTCGCGAATTGCGGCATAGACCTCGCTTTCCTGCACGAAGCCGATGCTAGCATCCAGCGCGAGTTAGTGCTTCGGCGCTCGCTTCTTTCCTAGATCCTCTCTGTACTGCGACGCGAGCTCTAACTCCATACGTACCGACGCCATGCTAAGAATCAGCATCTTCGTGTCGGCATTCAATTGCGCGGAGTACGGCCCGTCTCGTGTGCCGAATTCATCGAAAAAGGAAATTTGATCTGCCTGAACCTCGTACGTGCCGTGACGGGCAACGCTCTGCCCGTGAATACTCACTGATTGCGTGAATGTCTTGTCATCCCGCATGGTCAGCGTCCCGCTGCACTGGCCCGGATGAGGTTGCCCATCGAAGCAAACATGCTCGGTTTGAATGCCGTCGTCCTGATCCGAAACTGTCACGTACTCCCATCCCGCGGGGTCCTGCAGCAGTTTGAGATCATCACTGCTGAACGAGGGTGCGGCGGCCAGGCAAAGGGCAGCAGCCACAATGGCACAAGTCAGAAGTCGCTGCGTCATAAACGCTACCTAGTGAGTCATCGAATAGATGATGTAGTTCACGCCCACGCGCACCCCAAGAGCCGAATACTGTTCGGGGTAGCCCGGGAAATCGGCCCACTCCCATGAATCGCCCAAATCGGAGTTGAATGCCAGTGCAACCATTAACCGGCCCTTGTCATCGTAGATGCCACGCCAATGCGCGACATAGCCATCGTTGCGGAACATTACGCCGGTGCGAACAGCCCATTCACCAGGTACCTGGTACTTGTCGTCCAGGTCGTAGACGGTGTGAAAAATGGGATCGTTGTCCGGAATGTCGACAATCGGCCGATCCGGGAAAATGCGCTTCATGCTCTGGTTGAAGATGTTCCAGTCCACCGTGCCCCAGAAGTCGTCGCACATCAGGAAACCGCCGCGTAGCAGGTATTCACGCAAAATTTTGGCCTGCGCATCGGTCAAATTCCACTCGCCGACGAACACCGCGTATAGCCACGGGTAGTTGAAGACGTCGTCTTTGTCTTCCAAATTTACAGGCTGCTCCACCGATCGCACATGCAATCTCGTTAGCCTGCGCACCGCTTCGACGAAATGGCGATCGGCACGGGGATAATCGTTAGTCCAACTGGAGTGGCCCTCGTGCCAATCCCACCCTGCGTGGCGGAAGCCTGCGTCAGGAATGGACGGGTACATGAGCCGCGCGAAGACCCACTCGGTTTTTTCGTTGTAATCGGGCGGCAGCGGAATCTGATCGATGTGGTACTCGTCGCCTGGATATTGCCGGAATGGCTGCGGCGCAGTTGTTCGCTGTACTGCATAAACAGCAGTCAAAATCCCGAGTCCAGCGCCCACAAGCGCGGCGACTTTGCTGAAAGCCATCTCTGCGCCTGCCCCGAGAATAGCATCTGATTTCCCACTGGGCTTCTGTAACCAATCCCATTTCGCCCGGTATATCTGTTCGGAACATAATCAGCAGTTCACTCGTAACTCGACAAGACGCGAATCATGAATCAGATCTGGCTGGACATTCGTTATGCTTTGCGCGGATTTGTGAGGTCTCCGCTATTCACTCTGATTGCAGTGTGTTCGCTTGCCTTCGGCATCGGCGCAAACGCGGCTATCTTCAGCTTGCTTGACCAAGTGATACTCCGCTATCTGCCCGTGAAGAACCCGGGCGCCCTTGTGCAGTTCAAAATGCGCGGCCAGCACTACGGCAACAACTGGGGAATGAACGCGATCTCCTATCCCATGTACAGGGACTTCCGCGACCACAACCAGGTGTTCTCGGGAATGTTCTGTCGATTTCCCACCAGCACGAGTCTCGGTTATGGAAATCGAACAGAGCGTGTGTCGGCCGAACTTGTCTCCGGAAACTATTTCCCTGTGCTTGGCGTGACTGCTGCCGGGGGACGAGTGCTCACGGCCAAGGACGATCTGTTCGAGAACGCGAGTCCCGTTGTTGTCCTCAGCTACAGCTACTGGCAAAACCGTTTTGCCGGCAACGCTTCCATCATTGGCAAGAGCCTGGTGATCAACGGGCACAATCTCACCGTGGTGGGTGTTGCGCAGCCTGGCTTCAACGGTATGGAAGTGGGCGACCCCATCAA
The DNA here is from genome assembly GCA_036276155.1 of Bryobacteraceae bacterium. Classification (GTDB taxonomy): domain Bacteria; phylum Acidobacteriota; class Terriglobia; order Bryobacterales; family Bryobacteraceae; genus Bog-105. The sequence goes on from DATBEG010000104.1 coordinate 9,953, forward strand.
GCTGTTCATCCCCATCAAGATGAAGCCGCAGATCATGCCGCTGCCTCGTGGAATGGATGACCGCCGCTGGCGGTGGGTAAATGCTTACGGCCGCCTCAAGCCGGGCATAACACGACAGCAGGCGCAGGCATCGCTGCAGCCGTTTATGCACAGCATGCTTGAACTGGAGGTCAAAGAACCGGCATTTCGGAACGCTTCGAACTATACGCGCCAGCAGTTCCTGAAGTGCTGGATGGAACTTCTGCCCGGCGGCGGGGGACGTTCGTACTTGCGTGAGCAAATGACGAAGCCGCTTTGGGTGTTGCTTGGAATCACAGGGATGGTGTTATCTCTCGCCTGCGCGAATCTGGCGAATCTGTTATTGGCCCGCGCCACCGCCCGAACCAAAGAGATGGCTATCCGGCTTGCCATCGGCGCCGGCCGCCGCGCGCTTATTCGCCAATTGCTGACCGAAAGTCTTCTGCTTTCTCTGACGGGCGCGGTCATCGGCGTCGTATTGGCCTACGTTGCAGACCGTATTTTGCTCGGGATGTATCTGCCGGTCGAGAATCCGTTGGATGCTGCCTTCAGCCCCATTCCCGATCTCCGCGTGCTTGCGTTTACATTTGGCCTTACCTTGCTCACGACGATTGTTTTTGGGCTTGTCCCGGCCTTACAGAGTTCCCGCTCGGATGTCGCCGACACGCTGAAGGCCCAGGCCGGATCAGTGGTGGGCGGCTCTCATGTGGGTATCCGTAAGGCACTCGTTGCCGCGCAGGTAGGCCTATCGTTGCTGCTGCTCATCGGCGCCGGATTGTTTTCGCGTACCCTTTCGAACCTGCGTGATCTCGGTCCCGGCTTTTCTCCCGAGAATCTGGTCGGCTTCCGAGTGGATCCCACTCTTAACGGCTACGACGCTACCCGCACGAAGTTGTTCTATCGCCAGTTGACGGATTCCTTGCTTGCTCTGCCAGGCGTTCGTTTAGCCGCTTATTCAGCGATGCGCATTCTCGAAGAGGACGAGTGGGACAGTTCCATGACTGCCGAAGGATACGCGGCAAAACCGGGCCAACATCCGGAGCCGTATATGAACGCCATCAGTCCGAATTACTTTGTCACGCTGGGAGTGCCCTTACTCGCTGGCCGCGATTTCACCGCGAAGGACGACAAGAATCAGCAGCACGGCGACAAGCCTGACAACTTCGTTCCCACGACCGTCATCATCAACGAGAAGTTTGCGAAAAAGTACTTCAGCGGCCGTAATCCAATCGGGCTGCACCTTGGCTACGGCTCTGATCCGAACACGCGGACCGACATGGAAATCATCGGGGTTGTGAAGGACATCAAATACACCAACCTTCGTGATGAGATCCCCCCGCAGGCTTTCGTTCCCATTGCGGCGGACCGCAATCCGTACGGCGTTGTCATGTATATGCGCACCACGGAGGACCCGCATGCGCTGATGTCTCTGGTGCGACAAAAAGTTCACGCGCTAGACCCGAACCTGCCCGTCTACGACATTCGAACCACAGACGAGCAGATCAGGCGCTCGCTTCGCAACGAGCGGCTGATAGCCAGTTTGTCGTCGCTGTTTGGAGCGCTCGCCACTCTGCTCGCCATCATGGGCCTGTACGGCGTTTTGGCCTATATGGTTTCACGCAAGACGCGTGAGATCGGTATCCGTATGGCGCTGGGCGCTATCAGAGGCAACGTCATCTGGATGGTCATGAAGGAGATGTTGGTTCTTGTGGGCATCGGCATTGTGATCGGGCTTCCGACAGCGGTCGGCCTAAGCAGTCTGGTGCGGAACCAGCTCTACGGTCTCGCGCCGCACGATCCTACAACGCTGATGCTCGCAACAGCAAGCCTGCTTATGATTGCCTGTGTGGCGGGATTCATCCCGGCTCTGCGCGCCAGTCGTATTGATCCGACGCGCGCATTACGCTATGAGTGAGGCAGGCGCACTTCGATGCGCGCTGCTCCGATGTATTTGTCGGCGGCGCCATAGTATCCCGTAAGAGCGATGGTGCCGGCAGCAGGCGTCGTGAATGTCCATTGGGGCCCAACGGCGCCTTCAAGGAAAATCACGTTCGCCACACTGCCAATCTTTTCCCAAGGCAGCATCGGTAGCAGAATCGGCTTGTCTGCGCGCGCAATCACATGCCGCGGATCATTCTTGTCGAATAACACCCATCCGGGGCCGTACACGAGGTTTTCGTCGGCGCCGTTGTAGAGGAGCAGGATTCCTGCTGATGTGATCAGCGGCGCCGGTCCCGGCTCCATCACGCGCGAATCGAACTCGCCTGGTCTGCGACTGAGTACGGGCGTGGCTGTCGCGTCCCTCCAGTGCAGTAGGTCGCGCGATTCTGCCAGCCCCATGTAATCGCGTTCTTTCCCGTCCGAGTCCTTTTTCGTGCCCAAATAGTACATCCACCACTTGCCGTTGACCTGCTGCGGGATAATCGCGCCCGACTTCGTCCATTTCTCGTTCCACGTGCCTTTGTTGGCCGGAAGAATCACGCCTTTCCGGGTCCAGTGAATCAGGTCGTTCGATGTCGCCAGACACAATTGCGCCGAGTGCGTGTCATATCCGGTGTAAGTCAGATAGTAAGTGCTATTGATCTGAACCAGCCGCGGATCTTCCACGCCGCCGTCCTTTTCGTACGGCGCTTCGGGGGAAAGCACCGGTTCCGGCCTGACTGTGAAACGCAAACCGTCCGGGCTCTCGGCGTAGCCGATGCGCGATGTGCCCTTCGCATCCTGTGCCCGAAACAAGAGAACGGTCTTGCTGCCAACCTGAATCGCTGCCGGATTGAACGTGCCGAGTTCCATCCACCCGCTGCCCGGCGCTATCAGCGGGTGATCAGAGATCCTGGTAGCGGTAATGTTAAGTTCGGCCGCGTAAACAGCAAACGAGAGCAACAGCAGCAGACAGCGCTTCATCGAGTGCCATCATATAACCGCAGTTAACCCGCAGCGGCTCCGGTAGCGTTCTCCTTTTGTTGTTGCGGCTTCGTCTCGGGCATGCGGAACTGATACAGTGCACCGCCGGCAATTGCCACTGCAGAAAGGCCTAAGAAACTGGCGTTGAATCCCATTGCTTTGGCGATGAATCCGAACAAACTGTTGCTGAGCACGCCTCCCAGCCCCATGGACGATTGCACGGCGCCCTGCAAAAAGTTGAATTGCCCAGTGCCTTCCGCCAGATCGGCGGTGATTAGCGTTAGCAGTACGCCATAGATGCCCATTGCGACACCATCCAGTGACTGCAGGCCGATGAGATAGAACTCGTTGTGGCTCACGACTGTGAGCCCGTTACGCAGCGCCAACACTGCGAACCCAAGAAGAAACAGCGGCTTACGGCCCCAGGAATTGGCAAGTTTGCCGCATACCGCCGCAACGCCAACCATCACGGCTTCCGCCACAATCACCATGACGGCCACTTGCCACGCCGACTGTCTTCCGTGCTTTCCCTTCGTAAGCATCTCGCCAACAATCGGCAGGGTCGCGGCGTTCGCAAAATAGAACAACACGACGACGGCTGTGAACGTTTGAATGCGCTTGTCGCGAAAAAGGTCGCGCCACGACTTGCGTTGCGTTTCGCCGTCCTTTGTTCCGCCTGCGCGCGCCGCTTCATAATTGACCGATTTGTCGCTAATGAAGTAAACGGCGGGCGCCATCCCCAGAGCGAACACCGCAGCCGCAAAAAAAATGCCTTGCAGCGCCAGCAGTGTCCCCAATGCGCCCGCTGCGATGGCAAACGCGACATTGCCGGAATGGGTCAAAGTTTCATTCCGCGCGATTCGTACCGATAGCTTGTCCTTCTCAACTAAGCCCAGCGCGAACGCCGAGGTCGCCGCTGGAAAGACCGTTACCGCCAATCCGATGACGATTTGAACAACCACTTGCCATACAAAGCTGGGAAGAGCCACGATTCCAATTGCTCCCAACGACACCAGAGTCGCGGCCACGGCAGTGAGGCCCCGCTTGTGATGTGACTCGTCCACCCAGTGTCCAACCCACGCCTGAACCAGAATGCCGGCCAAAGACTGGCATGCGAGTAAAATGCCGATCTGGCCGGGATTCCAATGGCGTACGGCCGTGTAGAAGATGGAAATGAATGGCCCCAGTCCCGTCTGGATGCCTGCATTGCAAAAATTGAGCACGTCTAGCGCATGCCCACTACGAGCTTTTAGATCAGCCAAAAGAAAAACCTCAAAAACGAACCGAATGTCAGTCTTGGCAGGCGAGCGGCCGTGCGATGTCTTCCAGAGACTTGCGCTCAGCGTTGACGCCCAGAAATGCTTCTGTGAAACCGCCCGATATCATCACGGCAGCTCCCAAAATGTAGCCCCAAAACAGGAGCGGACGTGAATTTGTGCCGACAATATACCCGTACAGCGCAGGGCCGGCAACGCCGCCTGCCAGCGTTCCGAACGCATAAAAGACTGAGATCGCCATGGCACGGATCTCCAGCGGAAAGACTTCGCTCACCGTCAGGTACGCCGCGCTCGCAGCAGACGAGGCTACAAAGAAAATCCCGCTCCAGCAAAGCGCTTGTGTGACTGCCGTCAGCACTCCGATTCGAAATAGCCATGCTGTGAGCGCCAGCAGAAGTCCCGACCCGATATAGGTCACTGAGATCATCAGCCTGCGTCCTAATGTGTCGAACAATCTACCGATGAGCAGTGGCCCCACAAAATTACCCAGCGCAAGCGGGACCAGAAACAATCCCAATTTTTCGGCGGGCACGTGGTAATAGCGAAGCAGCACTAATCCGTACGTAAAAAGAACGGCATTGTAGAAGAATGCCTGGCTGACCATCAGCGCAAAGCCGAGAATTGATCTGCGCCGGTGTTGGTGTACCATTGCGTCCCAAATCTCTCGGAACGGCGTTGTCTTGCGCGCCAGGAGCTTGATTGTTTTATCTGCCGAGGGCAACGTTTCCGGATGACCATTGCTGGCCTTCTGCTCGATCTCAGTGACCACCGCGTCCGCTTCGCGTTCGCGTTCATGAATCATGAGCCAGCGCGGACTCTCCGGTACATAGCGCCGCATGACGAGCACCACGACACCGATCGCCGCGCCGACGAAGAATGCCACGCGCCAACTTGTTGTCGGGGGCAGAATGCCAGTGTTCAGCAGTAGAAGGCTTGCGCCCGATCCTAACGCCGCGCCGATCCAGAAAGTCGAGTTGATGATCAAGTCCACATGTCCGCGCACAGCCGCAGGAATCAGTTCGTCCACAGCGGAGTTTACGGCCGCATACTCACCGCCGATGCCCGCGCCCGTCAAAGCGCGCAAGAATGTGAAGCTGGCGAAGTTCCACGAAAATGCTGTTCCGGCGGTTGCAGACAGATAAAGCAGTAACGTGATAAAGAAAAGCTTTCTCCGCCCCCATCGATCTGTCAGGTAGCCGAATACCAGTGCGCCCGTGACGGAGCCAATAAGGTAAATCGTGGACGTCAGGCCCAATTGCGCATCGGTCAACCCCAGCGTGTCGTGGCGTTTCAGGATTCCTGCGAGCGATCCCGCGAGGTTACCTTCCAGCCCGTCCAGTAGCCAAGTTACGCCCAATGCAATCACCACCATCAAATGCCAGCGGCTCCACGGCAAGCGATCCAGACGCGCCGGAACATTTGTGTCGATGCACTCTGCTTTTGACACGCGTTGCTGGGTTGGCGCGGACATCTTAATTCGTCTAAGTGACAGGTTTTGTGTACGCTCTGTTACTTCCGAAATACCTCGTGTGGCCGTCGACTTGAGCTCGTGTTTTTACGAACTGTGTATCGGCAATCCAAGCATGTTGCAGAATTAGGTTTGCGCTGATGCGAATCTCGCTCTTCATCACCTGCTACAACGATTTACTTTTTCCGGATACAGGAATCGCTGTAGTCAATTTGCTCGAGCGTCTGGGGCATTCGGTGATTTTCCGTTCAGCACAGACCTGCTGCGGACAAATGCACTACAACACCGGATATCAGCGTGAAACCATTCCCCTGGTTCGAAAGTTTGCAGACATCTTTCGCGACGACGAGATCATCGTCTGTCCGTCGTCCTCCTGCGTCGCCATGATCCGCGATCACTATGAAAAGGTCGCGCTGCTTGCCGATGACGCCACCCTGGTTGCGAAGGTGAAAGAAATCGTCCCGCGAGTTTTCGAGTTTACCGAGTTGCTGACGGACAGATTCGAGCTCGAAGACGTAGGCGCTTACTACCCGCACAAGGTCGCTTATCATCCCTCTTGCCACGGCCTGCGAATGCTTCGGCTCGGCGACCGTCCCATTCGGCTTTTGAGGCACGTTGAGGGAATCGAACTGGTTGATCTACTGAATTCAACCGAGTGCTGCGGTTTCGGCGGTACGTTTGCTGTTAAGAACGCCGAAACATCTTCTGCCATGCTGCAGGACAAGATCCGTTGCATCCTCGACACTGGCGCGGAAGTCTGCACGGCTGCTGACAACTCTTGTCTCATGCATATATTCGGTGGCCTGCATCGACAGAAGCAGCCGGTGAAGACCGTGCATCTTGCGCAGATTCTTGCGGCCACGCGGAAATACGCACAATGAGCGTTCACGTCGGCAACGCCGAGTCAGCGCCACCGTTTCCGGAAGCCGCTCACAACGCGTTAGGCGATCGGCAACTCCGCGCGAATGTGCGCAACGCTACCGACCTCATTCAGGCCAAGCGCAACAGAATGACTGGCGAATTACCTGATTGGGAACAGCTTCGCAGCGCGGGTCAAGCTATCAAGACTCACACGCTGCGACACCTGGATTTCTATCTCGAGCAATTCGAAGAGAATGTCACTCATGCCGGTGGCCATGTGCATTGGGCCGCCGATGCGGACGAAGCCGATCAGATCGTCACGCGTATTGTCCAGGACCGGCAGGGCAGGGAAGTCATCAAGGTCAAAACGATGACATCGAACGAAATCCGTCTCAACGAATATCTCGAGCAGAACGGCATCACGCCGCATGAGACGGATCTGGCCGACCTTATCGTTCAACTCGGCAACCAGAGCCCGTCGCACATCGTTGTTCCCGCCCTGCACATTAATCGAACCCAAGTTCGCGACATTTTCCGCGCCAAGCTGCCGCTGCCTGAACTCGGCATCGAAAACCTGACCGACGATCCTTCACAGCTCGCTGAAGCCGCTCGTCTTTATCTGCGCCAAAAGTTCCTGTCCGTTGACATTGGTATCAGCGGCGCGAACTTCGCTGTCGCGGATACCGGCGGGGTCGTAATCGTTGAAAGTGAAGGCAACGGACGCATGTGTCTGACGTTACCCGATGTCCTGATCAGCGTAGTCGGCATTGAAAAGATTGTTCCAACGTTTCAGGATCTCGAGGTCTTTCTGCAATTGCTGCCTCGATCGGCCACGGGCGAGCGCATGAATCCATACAACTCGCTATGGACCGGTGTTACTCCGGGAGACGGCCCGTCCGAATTCCACGTCGTGCTGCTCGACAATGGCCGCACCCAGGTGCTTTTGAACCGTGAAGGGCGCGACGCGCTCAATTGTATCCGCTGCGGCGCTTGCCTGAATGTCTGTCCGGTCTACCATCAGACGGGCGGTCATGCGTACGGTTCGGTGTATCAGGGGCCCATCGGCGCAATCATCACCCCACAGTTGCAGTCGCTTGAGCACTCGCGTACTCTCCCCTTTGCTTCCTCCCTGTGTGGCGCGTGCTATGACGTTTGTCCGGTGAAGATCAACATCCCCGAAATTCTTATTCAGCTCCGCGGCGAAATCGTGCGCGATGAGCAGAGCTCAGCCGGCGGCAAGTTGAAGATCGAGAATCTCGGGATGCACGCGCTGGCCCTATTCTTTTCGCACTCGGGACTCATGAGTAAGGCTGAAGCGATGGCCAGATTCGCTCAGAGGTCCTTCATCCATGGCGGTGTGATCACCGATCTTCCGGGCATGCTTCGCGGCTGGACAGAATCGCGCGATTTGATGCCGATCCCCAAAACGTCCTTTCGACATTGGTGGAAGGCGCACGGCAAGGAATCCGCAGAATGAGTCACGCATCCAAATCAGCCATCTTCGCCCGCATCCGTGCCGCCAACGGGCATCGTTCCGGCGACCCGCTAGCCGAATGGGAATCCATTCCGCGCGACTACCGCACATGCGGTGCTCTCGGGTTTGAAGATCGCATCAAGCTATTCGATGAGCGCATCCGGCACTACGATGGCACGCCGTTCTACTCAACTGGCGACATCGCCGCGGATCTCGCGAACGTGCTCTCTGAGCGACGGAAGCACCACCTCGTGGTCCCTCTGGAATTCCCTCAATCATGGCTGCCTGCCGGGTTCTCTTTTACTCGCGACGAAAATCTCTCAAAGCAACAGCTTGATATCGTCGATGGCGTGCTCACCACCTGCACATTGGGAATTGCGCTGACCGGCACAGTTGTTCTCGAGAGTTCGCCGCAGCAGGGCCGCCGCGCCGCAACGCTGATCCCCGATTACCATCTCTGCGTCCTGCGTAAGGATGACATTGTGGAACTCGTTCCCGAGGCGATTCGGCGGTTGGAGCCGATCAAGGATCGGCCGCTGACATTTTTCTCCGGCCCGTCGGCGACGGTAGACATAGAAATGACGCGCGTTCGCGGCGTTCACGGACCGCGTACGCTCGACATCTTGCTCGTCTGACAACGAATGCCTGAGGAAGCGGTGCCGAGCACGTGGAGTGCGTTCGTCAGCACTCTCAAGCGCGTCGACAAATCGAAGATCAACAGCGTATGGCTCGCTTTTCGGAATGCCGTCGCGGTCGCAGCGCCGCTCTCCGTCGGTAGCCTTTTAGGCAATGCTATTGGCGCCGTCGCCATCAGCACAGGCGCGCTGAACGTTTCTTACTCCGACGGCCGCGACCCCTACCTTCATCGCGCCAAGCGGATGCTTACCTGGAGCGTTCTCAGCGGAGTCGCCGTGTTTGTCGGCTCGGCCACCGGCAAGTATCACGTTGCGGCCATCTTCGTCACTGCCGGCTGGGCGTTCGTCGGTGGCATGTGCGTCGCCATTGGCCAGCGTGCCGCCGATCTTGGACTCAATACTTTAGTCACCGTCATCGTCTTTTCCGCCCGAGGCGCGCTGTCGCCGCTCTACGCGTTCTATGCTGCGCTGCTTGTGTTCGCCGGCGGTCTTCTGCAGACATGCCTATCTCTGCTTTTTTGGCCACTTCGCAGATATGAACCACAGCGCCGCGCGATCGCGGCTGCATATTCGGCGCTTGCTGATGAAATCGACCCGGCGCCGGGCACACCTTCGCCTTCTCCCTTGAACAATCCCACCCAGCAGGTGCAGGACACACTGGCTGCGGTTTCGGCGGAAAGTGATACCGAAGGCGCACGCTTCCGCATGCTCTTTGATCAGGCAGACCGAATCCGCATCTCTGTCTTCCTTTTGGAGCGTTTGCGCCCCGAACTGGCAAAGTCCGGCGATGGCGCTTCAGACGAGAGCGTCGCGATTTCCTGTATCGATGACCTGCGCGTTGAAACCTCTCATCTCGTGCGCAGGGTTGCGGATTGTCTACAGGCGGGAAAGTCTTCTCGGGAGCTCACACAGGAGCTGCAGAAGGTGGAAGAGATCGCCCAACGCAATCGGAAAAGATGCGCCCAGAATGCCATTGTAGGCGACGAGCTTACTTCCGCAATCAACGCCCTGGTGGGCCAACTCCGGGCCATCGTGCGCCTCGCCGGCAACGTGATGCCGGAAGCGCTCGAGGAAGAAGAGCGGCATGAATCCGCTCAACCGTGGCGTCTGCAGGTTGCAAGCTGGATCGGCGCGCTACGGGCAAATATGGATTGGCGTTCACCCGTGCTGCGTCATGCTGTTCGCCTCTCGGTCTGTGTGGCGCTGGGCGATGCCATCGGCCGCGCTATCAGCTGGCAGCGCTCCTACTGGATCCCGATGACCGTCGCAGTCGTGCTGAAACCGGATTTCGCGACAACATTCAGCCGCGGAGCCCTTAGACTGGCCGGAACGTTCGCCGGGCTGGGTCTTGCAACAATTCTGTATCACCTCTTTCCCGCAGGACCGTTCCTCGAATGTCTGCTGACGTTCGTCTTCACCTTCGTGCTTCGCTTCATCGGACCCGCCAACTACGGCGTGTTCAGCCTCGCCATCAGCGGGCTTATTGTCTTCGAACTCTCAGCGGCCGGCACTCCGCCGGGGCAAGTTGTCATCACTCGCGCTCTGGCGACTGCTGCGGGTGGAGTTCTGGCGCTAGTTGCCTATGCGCTCTGGCCCACTTGGGAGCGGCGCAAAGTGGCCGACGTGTTCGCAGATATGCTCGACGCGTGCCGTGCCTATTTTCATGCCGTGGTACAAGGCTTCACGAACAACGATCCAACCACCGAGCGCGAAATTGATCAAGCGCGCAGTGAATTTCGTCGAACCCGCGCGGAAGCCGCTGCCTCAGCGGACCGTGTGATCGCCGAGCCGGGCACTTCGACCGAAAGAGCGAATTCACTCAAATCCGCGGTCGCGCATTCGCTCGCGCTGTTCAGCGCGATTCTAGGCATTGAAGCCGGCCTTGGCCACGCGTCGATGCGCACACCTCCGGACGTTTTCCAGCAGTTTGCGCATGACGTGGAATTTACGCTATATCATCTCGCAGCTGCTTTGCGTACCTCGCAACTAGATGCGAACACGCTGCCGAAATTGCGCGACGATCACACGCGCATGCTGGAATCGCGAGACCAGTTCTCACCGAACGACCAGTTCGTGTTGCTGGAAACAGACCGCCTGACAACAGTCCTGAATACAATGCGCGAACTGATCGGGCGATACCTGTCTATACCTTGACTAGCAGCTTGTCAGGCGTGATGGGAAGCTCTCGCACCCGCACGCCGGTTGCGTGATAGATCGCGTTCGCAACTGCGGCTGCCCCTCCTGTGATTCCGATCTCGCCGATTCCTTTCGCGCCCAGAGGGTTGATATGCGCGTCGTTCTCATCTACCCAAATCGCGTCAAAATCTCCGATATCGAGATTCACGGGGACGTGATACTCAGCCAGATTGTTGTTCACCCATCGGCCCAGGCGCTCATCCATCACTGCATCCTCATAAAGAGCCATTCCCACCCCCCAGATCATTCCGCCCATGAGCTGGCTGCGGGCTGTCTTCGCGTTTAGAATCTTTCCTGCGGCGAAACAGCCGAGCATGCGCGCAACTTTCACTTGTCCCAGGTCAGCATCCACATGCACCTCAGCGAATTGCGCGCCGAATGCATACATCGAGTACTCTTTCTTCTCGTCGCCCGGTTCCGCTTTGCCCTGGGCTTCCAGATAGGGCTTGCCGCTCCGGGTCAGCAAATCCTGGAAGGTGATTGCCTTTCCGGGTTTGCCTTTCACCGACAGCCGGCCTGCTTCCAAAATGACGTTCTGCTCGTTGACGTTTTCCAGCGGCGAACCGGACTGGGTGACAGCCATTTGAATCAACTTCTCGCGTAACGCCTGCCCGGCGAGATAGACAGCGGACCCGGTGCTTGCGGCGGTTTGCGATCCGCCCGAGACGGGTGTCTGCGGCAGCTCCGTGTCGCCCAGGCGGAACTTCACTTTCTCCGGACCTACGCCGAACGTCTGGGCTGCAATCTGCGTCATGATCGTGTACGTTCCGGTACCCAGATCCTGCGTGCCCGCGTCGACGGAAAAGGTGCCATCTGCGTTCAGCCGCGCTGATGCATTTGAAGCACTGCGGCGCGTGGGATACACCGCAGTGGCCATGCCCCATCCGATCAGCGTCTTTCCATCGCGCATTGATCGTGATTCCGGCTTCCGCCTGCTCCAGCCGAACTTCTCGGCGCCCATGCGATAGCACTCCCGCAAGGATTTGCTCGACCATGGCTTGTTCTCTTCCGGATCGACATCGGCATAATTCTTGAGCCGGAGTTCAACCGGGTCCATCTTGAGCGCATAGGCCAGTTCGTCCATTGCGATTTCGATCGCTACTGTCCCGCTGGCCTCGCCCGGAGCGCGCATAAACGAGGGCGTGCCGATATCCGACTTCACCAATTTCTGCGTCGTGCTATTGCTCGATGATTGATAGAGCATTCGCGCGCAGATGGTGGTCGATTCCACAAACTCGTCGAAAGTCGACGTGTGCGAATACGTGTCATTCGCAACAGCCGTCAACGTTCCGTCTTTCTTTGCGCCCAGCCGCATCGTCTGGCGCGTCTGCGACCGCAGTCCGAGCATCCCGAACATCTGAGGCCGCTCCACGGCAAGCTTCACCGGCCGGTTCAACTGCTTCGCTGCCATCACGGCCAATGCAACGTGTGACCACACAGGTCCCTTGCTGCCGAATCCGCCGCCGAGATAGGGCGAGATCACGCGGACATTCTCCGGTTTCAAGCCGAACAGCGAGGCCACACGCTGACGGTCGCTGAATACGCCCTGCGTCGCGTCATACAGCGTCAGGTGATCCGGCTGGTCCCACATGGCGATTGTTGCGTGAGGCTCCATCGGATTGTGCACCTCAAAAGGCGTCCAATACGTCTGCTCCAGGCGCGTCTCCGCCTCGCTCATTGCGGCAGTCACATCGCCGCGATTACTGGTTGCGGGATCGCCGCCTCCGCCCGCTTTCTTCGGTGTATACGCGTCTGCAAGACGACTTTCCAAATCCACGTGGTGCGTTTCCGGCGCGTAGTGAACCTTCACCAGTGACGCTGCGTACTGCGCGTTTTCAAGTGTCTCGGCAACCACCAGCGCAATAGGCTGATTCGCGTATCGCACGAGGTTGTCCTGCAAAGCCGTGATCGCGCGCGCAGGTGACCGTTCCTGCCCGGGCGCGGCGTTATTCAGAGGGTTATTCAGCTTTGTCGCGTTCTGATGAGTCAACACGAGCAACACGCCGGGGACCTTTTCCGCCGCCTTGGTGTCGATCGAAGCGATCCTTCCCTTCGCAATAGTGCTCATCAGCAGTACGCCCGTTGCGGCGTTCGGAAGCTTGTGCTCGTAAGCGTAGGTTGCTCGGCCGGTGACTTTCAGCCGTCCATCGATGCGATCAATCGGTTCTCCAATGACGTTTTCCATGCCGATTCCTACCCCTGCGAGTTCTCGAGCGTTGACATCACGCCGCGCACAATACAGCGTTTAGCTAGCTCGATCTTGAACGAATTGTATTTGTATCCTTTGGCCCCGGCCAGTTCCGCTTCCGCTGCGGCTAGCAACGTCCCCTCATCCGGACGCTTACCGGCAAGCATCGCTTCCGCTTTCGTCGCCCGCCAGGGCTTGTGCGCCACGCCGCCCAATGCCAGATGCACATTGCGGATGGTTCCCGCTTCATCGGCGTCCAGCACGGTGGCTATTGACACCAGCGCAAACGCGTACGAATTGCGGTCGCGAACCTTGATGTATTTCGATCGTTTCGCATACGGCATGTCGGGCAAGTCAATTGCCGTGATCAACTCGCCTGGCTTCAAGCTCGTATCCAGCTGAGGCGTATCTCCGGGCAGCCGGTGAAACTCTCGCATCGCAATGGACCGCTCGCCATTCGGCCCCGTGACTTGCACAACGGCATTGAGAGCCGTCAGCGCGACGCACATATCGCTCGGATGCGTCGCAATACATTGCTCGCTGGCGCCCAAAATAGCGTGGATGCGGTTGTAACCCTGAATCGCGGCGCAACCGCTTCCGGGCGAACGTTTGTTGCACTCGCGGAAAGTTGGGTCGTAGAAGTAATAGCAGCGTGTTCGCTGGAGCAGGTTCCCGCCCATAGTGGCTTTGTTTCGTAATTGCTGCGTAGCCCCGGCCAAAATAGCTTCGCTCAAAACCGGGTAGCGCGTGCGGATCATCGGATCGTTTGCGCACTCCGTATTCGAAACGAGCGCTCCAATGCGCAGGCCGCCTTTGTGTTCTTCAATCTTTTTCAGCGGCAGCCTATTGATATCGATAATTTGTGCCGGGCGTTCCGTGCCCATCTTCATCAGGTCGAGAAGATTCGTGCCGCCCCCGATGAAATACACGTCCGGCTGCTGCCCATGCGCCTTCACCGCTTCATTGATCGTCGTGGCGCGGATGTAAGTAAACGGCGTCATGCTTTGCTTCCTCCCGCCACCGATCGCACAGCCGCTACGATTCCGACGTAAGCGCCGCATCGGCAGATGTTGCCGCTCATCCGCTCACGGATTTCATCATCGGTCAGCACAATGGGACCAAGCTGCGCGATCTTCGGTGTAACGAAACTCGGCGCACCCTTCTTCACCTCATCGAGCAGCGCCACTGCCGAACAGATCTGTCCCGGCGTGCAGTATCCGCATTGCAAACCGTCGTGCTCGATAAATGCGGTCTGCATCGGATGCAATTGGCTCTCCTGCGCCAGGCCCTCAATCGTCGTGATCTCATCGCCGTCATGCATCACTGCAAGACTTAAGCATGAGTTGATGCGAACTCCGTTCACCAGCACGGTGCACGCGCCGCACTGACCGTGGTCGCATCCCTTTTTGGTGCCGGTAAGTTTCAGATGCTCGCGCAGTAAGTCCAGCAAACTAACTCGCGGATCGGCGAGTTCCAATTCATATGGCTTGCCGTTGATTTTCAGCTTCGTTGCAATTGTGGCGCCACTTGTCGATTGCGCGGCGCTCAGAGGCAATGCACTCGCCACAGTGCCGGCCACCGCGGTCTCTACAAACGTTCGCCGGCTCAGCCCTGCACCGTTTTCTTTCGGTTCACTTGGTTCCACGTAAACTTCCTCGTTAGCGACGGCCTGTGATCTGCCGCAGTTGAAGGTTAGATCCGCGCAAATAGGGATGGTGACGCTCTGCGTCGGATAATGAATGTTCCTGTTACATGATTGGCCACCTGCGCGGTACCGTTCTCGAGAAACACCCTAACCAGGTGATCGTAGAAGTGGCGGGTGTCGGTTACGACGTCCAGATTCCTATCTCCACCTACACATCTCTGCCGACCGAAGGGAACCCGGTTGCGCTGCGTATTTATACGTATGTGCGCGAAGACGCGCTGGTTCTCTTCGGGTTCGCCACGCCGGAGGAAAAGGTCGTCTTCGAACGCTTGATTTCTGTTAGCGGCATTGGTCCGAAACTCGCCGTCACCGTTCTGTCTGGCCTTCCCACCGCCGAACTCGTGACGGCCATCCGCAGCAGCGACGTTCAACGCCTGGTCCGTATTCCGGGCGTCGGGAAAAAGACCGCAGAGCGCATGATTCTTGAATTGAAGGACAAACTCGTGGGCGTTGACGCTGGCGCTGCCACACACGTGCCCGAGATGAGGGACACCTGGAACTCCGTGGAACGCGATGTCCTCTCCGCGCTGCAAAATCTCGGCTGTTCCAACGCAGCGGCAGAAGAAGCACTGCGCAGAGCGAAGGCAAAGGGCGCTACGGATGATTTCGAAGGCCTCTTCCGCGCCGCCATGGCGGTCGTGCGTTAACGTGAAGGGCATGCGCGAATCGGGCATGGTCTCGCCATCCCCGCAAGACGACGATCCGCAATTCGATGCCGCGCTCCGGCCTACGCGTCTTGACGACTTCGCAGGTCAGGCTCACGTTCGCGAGCAGCTCTACATTGCGATCGAAGCGGCCAAACGCCGCGGCGAGGCCATGGACCACGTTCTTCTCTGCGGTCCTCCGGGTCTTGGCAAGACCACGCTCGCCGGCATCATTGCCCATGAACTCGGCGTATCTATCGATCAGACGTCCGGCCCCGTGCTCCAAAAGAAGCTTGATCTCACCGGCATCGTGAGCAGTGTTTGCGCCCGTCAGGTCTTCTTCATCGACGAGATCCATCGACTGCTGCCCGACATTGAGGAAATTCTTTACGCCGCGCTCGAGGATTTCAGGCTCGACATTCTAATCGGCACCGGCCCGGGCGCGCGCACGCACTCTATCACTTTGCCGCGCTTCACCGCCGTTGGCGCAACCACACGCCAGGGACTTCTTAGCGCTCCTTTGCGGGGCCGTTTCGGCATCGTCCTCCGTCTTGATCCTTACGAAGAGGAGACACTTGCAAAGATCGTAGAGCGTTCCGCCCGATTGCTGGAAGTAGAGGTAGCCGATGACGCTGCGCGTGAGATCGCCCGCCGTGGCCGCGGCACCCCGCGCATCGCAAACCGTCTTCTTCGCCGCGTTCGCGATTACGCCCAGGTTCGTGCCGATGGCCGCATCGATTTCACAATCGCCCGCGCTGCTCTCGATTTGCTGAAGGTCGATCGATACGGTCTCGATGAAGTCGACCAGAAGATCATGCATACGATCGCCGAAAAGTACGGCGGCGGCCCTGTTGGTCTCAGTACGATTGCCGCCTCGATTGACGAACAGTCCGACACCATCGAAGAAGTCTACGAACCGTACCTGATGCAGCTCGGTTTTCTGGACCGCACACCTCGCGGCCGCATCGCTACGGAGCGTGCTTTTGAGTACTTCAATATTCCCCGGCGGAACCGTTTCGGCGGGTCACAAAATCCGCTGTTCTAGAATCCAATCGCGTAGGCAAACCAAATGGGAGAAGAAAGTCAGAGTGCTTTGGGACCACTCACCGGCCCGGCTCGCCGCGAACGCTCCGCCCGCCTTCGCATCGATCTGGCAGAATTCTACAGACAACTCGACATCCCCCCGCATCGCAACAACGGCGACGAAGAGCGCTACCGCGACCAGAATTTCTACGCCAATTACAGCAAAGGTCTCCCGCATAATCCGAAGACAGGAGAGGTGGAACCGGATGCATATTTGAAGCTGCTTCGCACACTCATGGACGGATCGCCTGCCGCATTCGAGCAGCTTCCCACCGGCATCGCTGCGCCGAACTTCATCGGTTTCACTGATCCGCAAAGCGGCCTCGCCTATGATCTGGAGGGCATGGATTCGCATCAGCTCTATATGCCCCCTTGCTATGAATTCCGTAGTGCTGCGGCGATTGCGGAAATGGCGGAGGACTACTGGCTTGCAGTTTGCCGCGATATCCCGTTCATCGAATACGATGCGAATCCTGACACCGCTGCCGCCGCGGCAGACCTGAGCAAATTTTCTGCGTTCGATGGGCCGCGCGCCGCCAACGGCCAGGTCACGACACGAACTCTGTTCCGTGGCTTTACGCCGGGTGATCTCGCCGGCCCGTGGCTTTCCCAGTTTCTCGTTTGGGACATTCCTTACGGCTCTCAAAAAACGCCCGCGCAGATTGCTTTCGGCCTGCCGGCAGGGGTCAACTATATGACCGACGAGGCGAGTTACGTGCCGGTCCAGAACGGCGCGAAACCATCCGTCGTTCCGCTCCCAATTACCCCGGTGCGCATCCACCGCGGACGCGATCTCACCAACTACGTTCACATTGACGAGCTCTTTCAGGCCTACCTGACCGCGTGTCTGCTTCTCATCTCACCGCAGAATCGCGGTGGCTTTGCAGCGCCGATTTCGAACGGCAATCCATACAAAACCAGCAACACGCAGGTTGGCTTCGGCACTCTGGGCGAGCCGAACTACAAAGTGCTGGTCGCCGAAGTAGCCACTCGCGCGCTCAAAGCGGTCTGGTTTGAGAAGTGGTTCGTGCATCGGCGTCTACGTCCGGAAGCATTCGCCGCCCGGGTGCACTGGCATGTGGTTCGCGGGCGCGACTACGAATTCGATCGCACCGCATTCGAGCAACTGGCCAGTGGCGTTTTGACACGCCCCGAAATGCAGCGGTCTGGCTGTTTTCTGCCCATGGCCTTCCCCGAAGGCTGTCCCACGCATCCGTCCTATGGCGCCGGTCACGGCACCGTCGCGGGAGCTTGCGTCACGGTCCTTAAAGCCCTCTTTGACGAAGACGCAACGTTTGGTCAACTCGGCGTCACGCCCATGCAGCCGAATGCCGACGGTACCGGCATGGTGGAGTACACGGGCTCCGACGCTGCGAATCTCACCGTCGGCGGCGAATTGAACAAACTCGCGGCGAATATCGCTCTCGCGCGTGATTTCGCCGGCGTTCACTGGCGTTCTGATTACACTCAATCCGTGAAGCTCGGCGAATTGGTGGCGCTCTGGTTCCTGCACGATATCATTCAGACCTACAACGAAGACGTCTCCTTCACGGTCACGAAATTCGACAGCACAACAGTCACTATCCGCAAAGGCACTATTGGCTTCTAAGCTTGTCTACCTTTCGCTTGGCTCAAATATTGGCGATCGCGAGAAGGCGATCAACGACGCGCTCATAGCGATTGAACACGAGCAAATTCACATAACGGCTCGCTCGTCACTCTATGAGACCGAGCCGCAGGACGTCACAGACCAACCCTGGTTCCTGAACCAGGTAGCGTGCTGCGAAACACGCTTGTTTCCGCTCCAATTGCTGAATACGCTGTTACGCATTGAGCGTGAACTTGGGCGTTTACGCGGCTCCGGCGCAATCCGCCGCGGACCTCGCACTATCGATATCGACATTCTTCTTTACGGCAGCGCGAACATCGACCTCCCGCAACTTGCGATCCCACACCCGCGCATGCTCGAGCGTCGCTTTGTCCTGGAGCCGATCACCGAAATTGCGCCCGACCTGAAGATGCCGGGCACAGGCAAGCCGCTGAAAAGCTATTTGCCCGCTGTTGCCGCGCAGAAATTGCGCAAACTGTTGCCGTGACGCGATGTGCGACCCGCGTCAGTTGGCGACAGGAAATTTTCAAAATTGATTTCTTAACTTTCGTTGACGGGATCTGGTTCCGGTGCGGGTTCCAGCTTTTCCACCAGCACTGTCGCAATCCGGTTCCGATCCATCTTCTTCACCGTGAACCGTCGGCCGCCGTAGTCGATGAAGTCGTTCACTTTAGGAATGTATCCGAACTGAAAGAGCAGAAAACCGGCAAGCGTCTCGAATCCCGCTTCGGCCGGCAGCACCAGACTGTACCGAGTCTCCATGTCGCGAATGGTTGTTCCCCCGTCGAGTTCCAATACACGTTCTTTATTCGAAGGCGCCGGCCTGACATCGTCGTGTTCGTCGCCGATATCGCCGAAGATCTGCTGCAGTACGTCCTCCAGCGTGACCAGGCCTGTCACGGTTCCGAACTCATCCACGACCAGGGCCATGTGTGTATGGGCCTTACAGAACTCTTCAATCAACTGGCTCAACGGCTTGCTTTCGGGCACCACTAATGGCTTGCGAATGAAACGGCGCAAGCGGAACGGTCTTGTCGCTCTGCGTTGATCGTGAGCGAAGCGGCGCTCGTCCCAAACGCGCATCAGATCTTTGTAGTGAACAATGCCGATAATCTGCTCCGGCCGGTCTTCATACACTGGCACGCGCGAGAACTTGTGCTCCGTCATGACGGCCAGCACCTCTTCGAGGCTCGCTTCCACGGGCAATGAAACAGTGCTGTGCCTTGGGGTCATAATCTCGCGCGCCGAGTAGCCCGACAGATCAATCAGGCGCTGAATCGCGCCCTGCTCGAAGCGATCCAGTCCGCCTTCGCCCTGAGTCGATTGAACGATGTACTTCAACTCCTCCGGCGTGTGGCCCCCGCGCATGTGACCGGACTGACTGCCGAGCGCTCGTAGAATAAGCGACGAAGTTCGTTCAATCACCACCACAAATGGCTGCACTACGCGATAGAACACCAGCAGACCCGGCGCAGTAAGCGCCGCTACCCGATCCGCCTTTTGAATGGCTACATTCTTCGGTACAACTTCGCCGATAATCACGTGGGCGTAGCTGATAATCAGGAACGCCAGCGCGAATGCCACGCCGTGAAGCAGGCTTGGCGGCGCATTCAAATGCATCCAATCCGCAAAACCCGCGAACAACGAATACAACGTTCCTTCACCGGCCCAACCAAGCCCAAGGCTGGCCAGTGTCACGCCCACTTGCGTAACAGAGAGTAGCCGTCCCGGATTCGCCAGCAGACTCAGCGCGCTTTGTGCGCCCGCCTGCCCTTGTTCCGCGAGTTCGCGCAGTCGGGACTGCCGAACCGAAACCAGCGACACCTCGGCTGCTGCGAAGAATCCGTTCGCGGCCAGAATAAGAACAAGAACGGCGAAGCGGACGATCATCGCCCAGCCGGTGCTTCGCTCGCAAAAACTCGGGTGAAATGCAGCGAAGAGTAGAATCGAATATTGCCGAGCCGCCTTCTACGCGTCATCAATGTGAGCATAGCGGTTCTGATCGCTCTCATTGCCGTCGCGATCTATTGGTATGCGTTCCGGCCGCTGCCGAAAACCTCCGGTCAGATTAGCGCGCCAATTTATGCGAATGCAACTATCTTGCGCGATGCTCGCGGTGTTCCGCACATCCAGGCAGCATCCTGGCAAGATGCAATTTTCCTGCAGGGCTTTGCCACTGCGCAGGACCGTTTGTGGCAAATGGACAGTCTGCGCCGCTTTGGCGCCGGCGAGCTTTCCGAGGTGCTGGGACGCGGTACCCTCGCGCTCGATGAGCGTTCCCGTCTCATGCGGATGCGCGGCATCGCTGAAAATGAGCTCCGGTTTCTAACCCCTGAAGACCGCGCCGTTTTGGTTGAATACGCGCGCGGCGTGAATTACTTCATCGATACGCATCGCGGCGATTACCAGCTGGAATTCAATCTGCCTGGCCATGTCTACTCGCCGCGGCAATGGACGATCGTCGATTCGCTCATGATTGGGCTGGTCATGTTCCGCGATCTGACCGACAAGTCCATATTCGAATTTCAGAAGGGGCTGCTACTTTCGCAGGCCACCGATCCTACCAAAGTGTTCACGCTTTTTCCGGCGGTAGAAGGTCATGATTTTAGTCCCGGCTCGAACGCCTGGGCCGTTTCAGGCGCGCACGCGGCTAATGGACAGCCTATGCTCGCCAATGATCCGCATCTGCGCTACTCTGTGCCCGCGACCTGGCACCTTGTTCAACTGACAGCGCCGGGCTTAAATGTTGAAGGCGCAGCTTTGCCCGGAGTTCCGTGCGTGATCAGCGGCCACAATAATCAAATCGCGTGGGGCGTGACAAACCTCGCCGCCGATGTGATGGATCTCTATGTCGAACAGATGGACGAAGCTCATGGAACGTACATCTATCAAGGCAAGCTGGAGCAGGCCCAACTTGATCGGCAAATGATCGGCGTTCGGGGCGAAGCTCCTGTTCCGCTCAGCACCTGGGTGACTCGTCATGGACCCGTTATCCTGCATGCGAACGGCAAATCGTACGCGATGCGCTGGAGCGCGACTGACGGCTTCGGCTTTCCGTTCTTCGATATCGATCGCTCGCAAAACTGGCAGCAGTTCCGTGCCGCCATCAGCCGTTTTTGGGGACCGGGCCAAAATTTCGTTTACGCAGACCGAGCCGGCAACATCGGCTACCAGGCCGCCGGCCGCGTGCCCATTCGCAAGAATTTTCAGGGCAACACGCCTCTCGACGGGGCATCCGGTAATTTCGAATGGAGCGGTTACATTCCGTTCGATCAACTGCCAAGTATCTATAACCCAGCCGGGGGCATAATCGCGACGGCGAACCAGAACCCTTTCCCACCGGGCTTTCCGTATCGCGTCGATGGCAGTTTTGATGACGCGTACCGCGTGGATCAGATCCGGGCCCGGCTCGCCGCGAAACAGAAGCTGGCAGTCCCCGACATGCTGGCGATTCAGAAGGACGTCTACTCCGCCTTTGAGTCGTTTCTCGCGAAACAGATTGTGTCGGCCTATTCCAAATCCGGCAGCCGGCACGAGCTTGCTTCAGAAGCGCTACGAATCTTGCGCAACTGGAACGGCCAGATGGACAAGGATCTCGCGGCCCCAACCATCGTTGAGTTCGTCCGCCAGGAAATGAATCAGAATCTTGTCGCCGGTGTTCGCAAGCCCGGAGTCGTTGCCGGTTCGCTTGTTCCGCAGCAGGATTCCGAGCTGATTCCTCGCGCTGGAGTTCTGCAAATGCTGCTGACCACTCGCCCATCGGGTTGGGTTGATAAGAACAACTGGGATGCGTGGCTCATGAATCGCTTCAACTCGGCTCTCACCTCTGCTCGCGACCATCTCGGTTCACCAGTCTCGAAGTGGCATTGGGGACGAGTTCTGAGGTGGAATCTGCAACACCCTGTTGGAAGAGAACTGCCGCTTGTCAATCGCTTCTTCGATATCGGGCCGATCGCCATGAGCGGCTGCGGAACATGCGTGAAACAAACCAGCAGTTCACTGGGGCCATCGGAACGCATGGTCGTTGATATCGGTCATCTTGACTCGTCCGTGCAAAACCTCACGGTAGGAGAATCGGGCCATGTGGCGTCCTCGTACTATAAAGACGAATGGCCGGCCTACTACACTGGCCGAAGCTTCCCCATGCAGTTCGACCACATCGACGCAAAAGACGTTCTCAAAATCGCGCCGTCACAGCCGTAGCGAATTCAGCAACACGCACGCGGCTAGCGTCTTCCCCTCACCCAATCAAACCTCCGCCGCTCGCGCTTCGATAGCTTCCCGTCCTGTAGCGCTTCAATGAATGGCATCGCCTTCCTCTGTTGCGCAGCTTCTGCTCGCTCCTGCTTGCTCGCGTCACTCTCTGCATAAAGCGTCTGAGCTACTGAGGCCGGCCCGCGCATCTCGCTTAACCCCAGCACTTCAATCGCAAACGTACCGCTATCGTTCTTTATTCGCAGCTTATCGCCCGCATGTACTTCACGCGACGCTTTCACCTGTTGGGCGCCGCATTCCACGCGCCCCAGTTCGCATGCCTTCGTCGCCAGTGCTCGAGTCTTAAAAAAACGAGCGGCCCAAAGCCATTTATCGATGCGAATCCCAGTCAAGTCTTTCCCCAGTCGCACCCGTCAGTGCGCGTCTTCCCGGCTGTCTTTCGTATCTCTCCGCGACCCGCGCATTGACGAACGTAAGCTCGCCAGTCTTGGTCTACTGCGGAGCCCCATACGAATATCCTTGCAAGAATATTTGGCTGAATCTTGGCGCGATAGTTTCTTGTCCAACTTTCATGGAATATCGACAGCTTGGACACAGCGGTCTGCAGGTTCCTGTCCTTTGTTTCGGCACCGGTACTTTTGGCGGCGGAACTGAATTCTTTCGCGCCTGGGGCGAAACAGATGTTAAGGAAGCAACACGTCTCATTGACGTCTGTCTCGAGGCCGGCGTACACTTCTTCGACACAGCCGACGTTTACTCACAAGGACTTTCCGAAGAGGTTCTCGGTGAGGCGATGAAGCACGTTCCACGGGAAAAACTGCTGATCTCCACCAAAGGCACTTTTCAGTTCGGCGAAGGGCCTAATAACGTCGGCTCCTCGCGACATCACTTGGTGCGGCAGATTGAAGGAAGTCTGAAGCGTCTTAAAACGGAATACATCGATGTCTATCATATGCATGGCTTTGATGCTTTGACCCCCATCGAAGAGACCCTGTCGACTTTAGACACCGTAATACGTCAGGGAAAAATTCGCTACATAGCGGCCTCGAATTTTTCCGGGTGGCAGCTGCAAAAGTCGCTTGATGTCAGTAGGCACTACGGTTGGGCGCAATATGTCGGACATCAGGTTTATTACTCTCTTGTGGGCCGTGACTACGAATGGGAGCTGATGCCTCAGGCCTACGCGGAGAATGTCGGCGCATTAGTGTGGAGTCCGCTGGGATGGGGACGTTTGACCGGCAAAATTCGTCGCAGACAACCGTTGCCCGAGACGAGCCGTCTACATAAAACAGCCGATCAAGGGCCGCAAGTTGGTGAAGAGTACCTCTACAAAGTTGTTGAAGCGCTCGATGCCGTTGCGGCCGAAACGGGCAAATCCGTCCCGCAGATTGCGTTGAACTGGCTTCTCCGCAAGCCTACGATTTCCACCGTGATTATCGGCGCGCGCAACGAGCAGCAATTACGCGACAACTTGGCGGCGGCGTCTTTCACGCTCACGCCCGAACAGGTGGCCCGTCTTGACGAAGCCAGTCAGGCGCCGGTTCCTTATCCGTACTGGCACCAGCGGCAATTTCAAAACCGCAACCCCTTGCCGCCAGGCTACCGCCCGTGAGCGTGGCCGCAAGCAAGGGCCACCCCGAAACACTCAAGCGGTTTTCCCAGTCGAATAAACAGATGCCAGAGCAGTCCGAACACGACGAACCTCAGAACCTGGTTGAGGAATCAACCGAATTGGAAAGAGAAGCCGCACGCAGCCTCCAGGACGCAGCCGATTCCCACAACACACTCCAGGGATTCTTTGCCATAAACAACGAGCGTCCCCCCGAAACAGCTTCGCCCGGCGCCGACGAAGATGCTCGCGACGCCGAGAATCGCGAAAAAGGCCATCCGGTCCCTTAGCGTCCGAGTTCGACCGTTCCGTCGCGATTCAGCGTATATCGCTGTCCATGCCAGTGGATTGAATTCCCGAAGAAGCCGGCAATCCAGAATGCAAATCCGATAAAGTCTTGCATCGGCAGCAACAGCCACGGTACGCTCGCGCGCAAAGTGCGCTCGGAAACAGTCCAAGCGGCGATCATCCGGAACACCACGCTCACCAGCAGCAAGTGCCAGCACTCAGGCAACAACAGACAGATCAGCACGCTCACGGGCAGCGAATGCGTGAAAAACTGACCGATGTAGCCGAGCGGTCTTGAGCGCCGCGTCGTTCTCGCCCAGCGAAGCCGGTGCGAAAAGTTGGCCTTCATCCCTTCACTGCCGATTCGGTGCTCGACCACGTACGCCGATAGCCGCACTAGGAAGCCAAGCTCGGCAGCAATGCGGCCCAACATGAAATCCTCGGAACTGAGATAATCCTTGACCCGCTCGATGCCGCCCAAAGCCTGCAACACGGTACGGCGCGCGACAATCGTCGGGCCAACCGCAAACTTGGCGCTGCCTTCCATCATCACGGCCGTGAACACGCCCGCATGGAAATCGGTATTCATTCCGATTGCTTCCAGGCGCGACCACAAAGCTTTGCCGGGTACAGCGCGGTAAGGACATGTTACAAGGCAAAGTTTTCCGTCGGCAAATTCGGCTGCCAATTTCCAGCAGAAATCGTCGCCGACCCGTACGTCGCTATCGCTCATCACCACGAGCTCGTGTTCGCACTCGTCAAACATGCGCTGCAGACTGAAGACTTTGGCGTGCGGATAAGGCGGTTCGCCAGTGACAATCAGCCTGGCGCGAATCGACGGATACTGGGCCATCAATCGGCGTGTCACAGCAACCGCGGGATCGCTCTCATGTCGGACTGCGAATAATAACTCGTAATTGGTGTAATCCTGCTCGAAGAAGGACCGGAGATTTTCTTCCAGCCCTTCTTCTCCTCCGGCGAGCGGTTTGAGCACACTAATCCCCGTCTGCTCCTTGAAAAAGAGCATACGGCGACGGCTGCGCACATGTAGCACGGCCCCGGTAATCGCGAGGACGCAATACACCCAGCAGCCGAGCAATATGAGCGCGGCCAAAAACAAAACTATTCTTCTAAGCTTCGACTCGAATTGAGCTGAGCAAGGCGGGAAACAAACTCGTCCACCGTAACAGCCCCTTGATCGCCAGACTTTCGGTTTCGGACAGCTACCTGTCCGGCCTGGGCCTCGCGATCCCCCACAACAAGCATATACGGTATCTTCTGCAACTGCGCTTCTCTGATTTTGAAATTAATCTTGTCGCTGCGCTCGTCGATCTCCGCGCGCAATCCAGCGGCAAGCAGTTTCTGCAGGATCGGGCGCGCATATTCGTTCTGCCGGTCTGAAATCGGAAGGACGATCGCCTGCACGGGAGCGAGCCAAACCGGAAACGCTCCGGCGTAGAGCTCAATCAGGTAGGACATCATGCGTTCCATCGTGCTGATGATGGCGCGATGGATGATCACCGGGCGATGCTGGTGTCCATCCGGCGCAATATATCCCAGATCGAATTGATTCGGTAGATGAAAGTCGATCTGTATAGTCGAATAGGTCTCTTCGTGGCCCATCACGTCCGCTAACTGAATATCCAGTTTCGGGCCGTAAAATGCGGCTTCCCCCGGCGCTTCCACATAGGATAGATTGAGCGAATCCATCGCTTCGCGCAATACGCGTTCGCCCAGCATCCACATCTCGTCATTGTCGACGTATTTTTCTTTGTTCGCCTTATCGCCTAGTGACAGGCGATACCTGTACTGCTTGATGCCAAGATCTTTGTACGACTGCTCCACCAGCTGCATCACCTTGGTGAACTCTTCCTTGATCTGTTCCGGCGTGCAGAAGATGTGCGCGTCATTCAGCGTCATGCAGCGAACGCGGCTCAAACCGCTGAGCACGCCCGAACGCTCGTACCGATACATGGTTCCGAGTTCCGCAATCCGCACCGGCAGATCGCGGTAGCTCCTCATCTTCGATTTGTAGATCAGGATGTGGTGCGGACAATTCATCGGCCGCAATACCATCTGCTCGGTTTCGAGGTCCATGGCCGGGAACATATCTTCGTGATAGTGCTCCCAATGGCCTGACGTTTTATACAGCTCCACTTTCGCCAGGTCTGGCGTGTAGACGTGCTGATAACCCTGTTGGCGCTCTTTTTCGAGAATGTATTCTTCCAGAACCCGGCGGACGGTAGCGCCTTTAGGCAGCCATAACGGAAGCCCCGCTCCGACCAGTTCATTCACCGCGAACAGTTCCAGTTCCTTGCCGATCTTGCGGTGGTCACGCTTCTTCGCTTCTTCTAGCCGGTTGAGGTAATCCTGCAACTCTTTCGGCGTGAAGAACGCGGTCCCGTAGATGCGTTGCAACTGCGGATTCTTCTCGCTGCCTTTCCAATACGCGCCGGCAATCGAAAGCAGTTTGAATGCCTTCAGTTTTTCCGTCGACGGCACATGCGGCCCGCGGCAGAAGTCAATGAAGTTCGGCCCCAGCGTGTATTCCGTGAACACATCGCCCGCGCGCTCTTCAA
This sequence comes from Bryobacteraceae bacterium, assembly GCA_036276155.1. GTDB lineage: Bacteria > Acidobacteriota > Terriglobia > Bryobacterales > Bryobacteraceae > Bog-105. Next base: position 36,706 of record DATBEG010000104.1, read on the forward strand.
TCAACTCGCGCTTCATCCAGTCGCCTTTGTATTTTTCGAGACCGGCGGCTTTCTGCGTAAGCTTGCGCTCGAACGGAAGATTGCGCGCTTGTATCTCACGCATACGCGTCTCGATTTTTTCCAGGTCTTCCGGTGTGAACTTCGCTGCGCGATCGAAATCGTAATAAAAGCCTGTCTCCGTCGGCGGACCGATTCCTAGCTGTGTCTCCGGATATAGCTCCAGCACCGCCGCTGCCAACAAGTGTGCCGTCGAGTGCCGATATACATGGAGGGCATCGACACCCGATTTCGTGCTCAAGATTTCGAGCCGGGCATCGTTTTCCAACGGACGCGTCAAATCGAACAACTCGCCGTTGACTCGCGCCACGATCGCGTCGTTCGCAAGACGCGGGCTGATCGACTTCGCGATGTCAAGAGGAGTTGTGCCCTCGGGCACGGATTGCTGGCTGCCATCGGGCAGCGTAACCGTCAAACTGGCCATTTTTCGCTAAGTAAATTCGAGGGTATCAGACCGTTGAAGTCGGGCATCTTTTCAGCCAGCGCGTGGCGAAGTAAGGCGATTTCTCGATTGCGCTGCGGCTAGCTTACGCCGCCTTCGTCGGCCCTGCCTGTTCCGCGTTCGTCTTACGAACGGTAATGCTGCCGCGTCCGGTGTTCAGGACAACGTCAGGCCCGTTCCCCACGGTGCCGCGCAAGTTGGCGCCGCGGCCCTGCGTCTGCTGCGTCAGCGAATCGCCATATTCGTTGTCGATCTCGCCGTGGTCGGTGCTCGCATTCAGCGCAAAATGCGCACTCTCCGGCAGTGCAACCTCAATATTTCCCGATCGCGTCCGGATGTTCATCTTGCCCAGCGGTACCCGTGCCGGCCTGATCTCCACATCGCCCTTGTCGATGGTCATATTGACGTCATTCAAGACGCCGTCCAGTTCCACGTCGGTGTCGTGCGTGTTCAGTTTCAAGGGACCCACAACGTTCTGCAAGTCGAGGCTGCCGCGCTCCAGTCGCACTTCGCCAGGTATCTGCTGAATCTCGAGTTGTGTGCGCATATCTTGCACGCGCACTGGTTTTGCCAGATCGTGCATCGTCACGGTGCCCGTATAATCTCCGCTGATGGTTACCTGGCCCGCGATTTTCGTCAACTCGACGTCGTCGCCATGGCCGCGTAGATCCACTGTTCCAATG
>DATBEG010000105.1:0-46019 GCA_036276155.1 Bryobacteraceae bacterium
GCGCCAGGCGATATACAGATTCCCATTCTTAGGATCGATGGCCAGGGTAGCTCCCTGGTTTGTCTTAGAGTCTCTGCTGATCTGCTGTGGAGTGGACCAAGTCACGCCGCAGTCGCTCGAAGACGTCAACATGATGGTGGACTGGTTCGATGCTTCACCCCCGGTAAACAGTGTGTACGCCAGATACATCCGTCCGGCCGGAATGTTGGCCGCAGGCACAGTCGCGTTTCCCGGGATTGTACAGGTGGACGAATCGCGCGGTATATCCACGGCCAGGAATGGCTTGTCCGCGAAATAGCCCGGAGACACGTTGCTGTTGTAACTGGCCAGCACGTGAGTATCGATGTAACGAACGGTGTTGGCGCCTTGGTAGTTGTTATCGTCCACATAGCGCGCCAGGAAAATCGCGCTTCCGCCGCTTATAGACGTGTTCTCACGGCTGAACGCTATACCGCTGTAATAGAACATGCCATTCGTGCCGGCACGCACGGTAGCGTCTGCCGCCGCGTTGTAGCCACCATGGGTAGCCGGATTGTTGATTGATAAAGGAGAAGCTATCCCCGTTGGGAGACTGTCCTGCGGATATCCAGGGACAAGAGTGCTCTGCCATGTTTTCCCGCCGTCCATCGATGTGAAAAATCCGAGCCAGGCATCGCCGGTCGGCTCGCCGGCGTCAATGCCCGGTATATCCACCGTCCGGTAATCGTTATTCCCCGCCACCATATGCAACGCGTTACGCGAGGAAATGGCCATCGACGGTTCGTTCTGACGTTCCAGAAAAGGATCGCCTCCAGGCCATGTCGTGCCGGTCACCATGTTCACGCTCTGGCCAACCACTTGGGCCCGCCCAGAATGCACACAAAGCATGGCCAGAATGAACAAAGCGGCTAGCCGTACAAACCGCATCGTGCAGCAGTTATGTCGCTGCGCACACTCTTTCAACATGTAAGCTAAGTTATATTGTATGTGGATTTGGCTTGCAAAACGGGGAGTTCTGAGCTTAGTTATAGTACTTTGAGTACTACTGTTAAATATTTGCCGGCGACACAAAGGCGAAACCATTCGGTGTACTCCGGCCAGTGATGATCACACTGACCGCTGGATCGGTTATTTCAATCGGCGTTCGGCATCCCTAACCAACGGATCTGCCGGGTCAGCTTGTTTGATGCTTACAAACGTCTTATAGAATTCGGTTGCACTTGGGCTTTGCAACCCCTGGCGAGCGCGTCCTTGGTAATAGTAAACCGGCGGCATGTACCGCAGGGTCGGCTCGTCATTCAAATAGACGGCCGTCGCTTCGCCGCGCCGCTTGATGCACATATCGAACTCGTTGTCTGCGTCGGGATATCGTTCAGCCGCGAGATATGCCAGGCCGAGGTCAAAACGTCCCAACCAGCTGTCGGCAAGCTTCTGCCCTTCCTGGAACAGATTTACGGCCTCGGGCAGCCTGCCGGAGGCTAGCGCGATCTCGCCATCGACGAGTTTGCCTAACGCTCTCGGATCAGGCTCGAAACGGTTCTCCAGTTTTCCAGCTAATTTGAAAGCCTGGCTGCTCTCGCCGGCTTCGATATAAACGTGGGCAGCCGGATACAGCACGCTTTCGTCATCGGACAGCGACGCTGCTTTGGTCGCGCTCGTGACGGCTGCGGCACGTTGCTTGCGGTCCATTTGGACCGCCGCGAGCGTCACCAACTTCATCGCGGCTGCGCCCTTGTCCCCGGTTGCGATGTCTTGCCCTATGCCATTCTCAAGTGCATCGGCCGCCGCTTGCAGATTGCCTTCGTACGTGTATAGATCGGCACGCGCAAGCGCCGCTTGTGACGCCCCCCATTTGCTCCGCTTGGCGAGTTGGTCATAGACCTGTTCCGCTTCGTGCGCTTGTCCATTTGCTAGATACGCCATTCCCAAACCGAGGTCAGCAAGTTGGAAATTGGGGTTCTTCTGCAGAATGATTCCAAACTGACGAATGGCAAGATTGTTGTCGCCCGAGTACAGGGCATACAGGGCATAATTGTCGCGGAAAAGCAGGTTCTCCGGATAGATTTCTAGTGCGCGTTTAGCCTGTGCCAGTGCTGCGCTCATATTGCGCGCATAGAAATAAGCCAAAGCGAGATTCGAAATACCTGCCGTATCCGCGGGATACTGGCTCACGAGCAATCGAAACTGCTCCGCCGCTTTCTGATAATCGCGCGTTAGCAGATAATATCCACCTCGTGTACGGTACATCTCGCGATCGCTCATCCGACCGATGTGCGCCAGCGCCAACTTGTAGTACTTCAGCGCTTCCTGCGTTTGGCCAAGATTCGCCAATGTTGCGGCCAGACCGGCATAAGCACGGCTGAAGTTGGGATCCAACTCAATGGCTTTGCGATATGCGGCGATGGAGTCATCCCACTTGCCCTGCCATTGAAAGTCCTGCGCTTCCGAGTATTGCTGCGCCGCCTCCAGTGAAGCCGATGTGAATGTCTCTTCAGCCAGATTCTTTGGTGTGCCGCTCACATCCCCCAACGATCTCCGAATGCGTGCAGCCAGCGTCTCTACTCCCTGCGGAATCTCACCCGTACTTCCAACGTCCACAGCACGCGAGAGAATCGTCTTTCCGTCGCTCGGATTCAGCTCCGATGCGGAAAGCCTGAATCCGCTGCCGTGCTTCTCAATGGCTCCGCTGATGACAATCCCAAGCCCCTCGCGCAATGCGACCAGGCGCGCCAACGAATTGTCGAACTGCGTTGCACCAGGTCTCAACTCAGAAGCGAGCTTTTTCGCAGCACCCGGATTGAACACAGTAATAAAGGAGGCACGCTCAAGCGCGTCCCGCATGATGGGCTCAAGCGTCTTGCTAAATACCGGCTGGCCCGTGCGGTTCTGGAAATCCGACACCAGGACTTTCACCAGTTCATGCGGCTTGTTCGCCTGGGAACGGATCTGGTTCCAGGTAATGAAACCGGCCGCCGCTACAAGCAGCGCGGCCAATCCCGCGGCGAGGAGACGAACCCGCAGTATATGAGCGGGGTCATGCTTACTGCGCAATCCGAGATAGACCTCGAAGTCGTGGACAATCTCGGCGACGGTCTGATACCGCTTCCCGCGATCCTTCTCAAGACATTTCAGGACGATCTGATTGAGCTTCTTGCCGACGCGCGGGTCCAGTTCGATTGGCTGGCGCGGCGTATCTTCCAACCGCTTGCGAATGGTCTCTTTGCGCGTCTTCGCGGAGAACGGAATGATTCCGGTCAGCAGCTCATAGAAGATGACTCCGACGGTAAAAATATCCGACCGTGCATCTACGCTCTCGCCCTTCGCCTGTTCGGGCGACATGTAGCGCGGTGTGCCCATGAGCGAGCCGAATTGCGTTAAGGGCCCCTCGTATAGTGCACCGCTCCCCGGAGTGCCCGCTGGTTCCAGTGCACCTATCGAGTACGCAATTCCGAAATCCATCACGGCAGCGCGTCCTTGCGCGTCCACCATGATGTTTTGGGGCTTCAGATCGCGGTGGATGACGCCCGCCGCATGCGCCGCTTCAAGACCGCGACACACTTGCAGCATGATGTCGGCGGCGTGCTTGGGCGGCAGCTTGCCGGATTCTTCGATCAGCGACGTCAGTTCACGCCCATCGATGAATTCCATGCTGATGAATTTCAGGTTCTCCGCCAGCCCGAGGTCGTAGATACGAACCACATTACGGTGCGTCACCTGTCGGGACAAGATTAGTTCTTGTTTAAACCGTTGCAGAATGCGTGTATCGTTGGCCAGATCCGGGCGAATGACTTTGATGGCCACGAGCCGATCGACTTCGACATCATGCGCCTTGTAGACGGTTCCCATTCCGCCCTGGCCAAGGCTGCACAAGATCTGGTATCGTCCCCCCAAAATCGTCCCCTGGGCCACTGATGTCTCGGGTCCTCGATCACCGACAGGGGACGCGGCGTCACCGGATGCAAGCGAGGGTGTGCCGGTTTCGATTTTTTTGTCGAATCCGGTGGTCTGCTCAGACCGGTCCATCATTCCTGTCTTTTCCAATAGGAGCGATGTCTTATCCAAGTCAGCGCCGGATCTCATGATCACGGTGCCTTCATTTTGCTCGCTACTGCCGAGTGTGGGCCGAGAGGGGACCGCGCGCTTGAGCTTCAGGCCGATTTCTGTCGTTTCATCGTGCAGTTCCGGCCTTTTGGCCGATTGGATTGCCTGCGTGAAGTTGTCCTTTTCCGTCGACGTCGCGCCCCAAATCCGGGCTAAGTCTGAAGCTTCGCACGCAGCCGTGGCGTCAGTGGTTTGTGTCGTGTCGTCGTCTTGCAGTTGCGTGATGTCATCTTCCGCCGGTATTTGCGCCGGACGCGTGCTGTCGTCCAGGTGGTTCCCGCAGACGGAACACACCATCGCTTCCTCGGGATTTCGGGATTTGCAGCTTGGGCACAGCATCTCGCTAGCGAGTCAATACGTCGCGAGCCGAAGCCAAACGGCTTGCGGAATATGTCTGAGGAGCACTTCGCGTGTGGAGAAACTCTCCCAGCTTAACACCGGATTGAGGACGTTCGCAGGAACGCTGAAAAATCCACTAGTGTCCACAAATTGTTTTCGGATGAGGTCACGTCCGGAGACGGGCTTGGTGGTAGACGTCGTGCGGGATCGCAACTGAGCGAGATCATTTCCGGCGCTATAATTCCGATACGTCGATGGGCAGCCCTCCTTCAGCGCATAGGGCGCACCGGTGCAGTTTTCAGCCGGGTCGAAAAGACCCTTATATTCGCCTTGGCACCGTCAACGTCTTCGTGCGCGATCAGGATCGAAGCCTACGGTTTTATCGGGATCAATTAGGGTTCTATGTGGCTTCCGATACCTGTCTTCCCTCTGGCGAACACTGGCTAACGGTTACTCCTCCGGATGGCACGGCAAGTCTTGCGTTGATCTCACCCGAGCCCGGGTCTGAGGAATTTAAGCTCATTGGCCGATCCACTCAAATTGCTTTCCTGACCGAAGATGTATGTGCCAAGTTCGAAGAATGGCGCAAGCGCGGCGTCCGCTTTCACGATGTGCCACAAAGGGAGGCGTCGGGCGCGCTATCCTCCACGTTCGAAGATTTGGATGGGAACTCGTTCACGCTGCTCAGTGTTGACGAGTTCGCTCAGGAGCTCGAGGAGCAACGCCGCGCACATGCCGAGAAGATGGAATCGGAACGTCGTGCCGCCTACGACCTGGAAGCGGCGAGGGACGTACAGGCACGCCTTTTCCCGCAGAAGCAGCCGAGCCTTGCCAGCCTCGACTATGCGGGTATTTGCATCCCCGCTCGCCACGTGGGCGGCGACTATTACGACTTTATCGATCTCGGTCGAGAGCGGCTCGGGCTTGTGACCGCCGACATTTCAGGTAAGGGAATGGCCGCGGCTCTCTTGATGGCCAATCTGCAGGCACATCTGCACAACCAGTGCGCAAGCTACTGGAGCCGCCCCTTTACGCCCTTCGTATTGGAACAGCCGCAACGATTCCTGCTAGCGGTAAATCGGCTTTTTCGCGAGAACACCATTCATAGCGCCTACGCTACTCTCTTCTTTGCCGAATATGATGACGCCACACGGCAATTGCGGTACGCCAATTGCGGCCATCCCGCCGCCCTTCTCCTGCGCCACAATAGCGAGCTGGAACGGCTCGATTCCACAACCACTGTCCTTGGACTTTTCGAACGCTGGGATTGCGCCACCGCCGAGCATCAGCTATTCCGGGGTGACACTCTGGCAATCTATACAGATGGAGTAACGGAATCGTTCAACGCGGAGGGCGAAGAGTTTGGCGAGCACCGTCTGATCGAAGCGCTGCAACGGCGTCGTGAACTGCCTTTAGAGGCTTTACTCGCGTCCCTTGTTGATGATCTTCGGCAGTTCAGTTGTCACGAACAACACGACGACATCACGGTGGTAGTTGCACGTTGCAAGTGAGAATAGCCCGTCGCTTCTGCGAATCCGTCTCTTTACTGCTCTCTGGTCGTTGCACCTAAGACAACATTCGATGTCGATGGTGGTTTTCTGTAGGGCGTACGAGGGGGCTTTTTGCTCGCCTTCTCTGCCGCCCTTCGCATACGCTCCATGAGCAATGGACGAAAGTCATCCGCTACAACTCTGTAGTTACGAAATCGGTCCAAACAGCTCGGTTCCCCAATGGATGCGGTAGTGAGGAGTTGCAGGCAAAAGTTCGGCGCGTCCTGCAGGGGCACCCGGCTCTGCAGCAACAAAGGCAGATCCAGTTCAATGGAGAAGAGAATCGCTGGATTGCGGTCTTCGATTCCCCGAAATACAAAGCATCTTGTATCACCGCGCTGCGTGAAGCCCTCGTACCCGAAATGCATACTCATGGCGTCAGGCGGACTTGATGGCTCGGAATCCAGGGAACAGTTGTCGAAGTTTAGTCAAAGCAGCCGCACGTGTATCGCTCGGCAGATCAGACACTACGGTGAAGCCTATCTTGTGTTTCAGCAATCGCGGGATCTGTTCTGGATCTGACTGCCAGACGGCCGGCACCCCTGCTTTTTCGACGACATAGAATTTTGATGGCATGTTTTCCTTTACGCGTTACGGATCAAGTACGTCCTGGTGGAGTTGGGAAATCCTTAAATCCTACAAGCATTTCTTTCGCGTCCACGTTCCCATGGTCTGGACAGTTCATGAACACTCGAGGTGTAACCGGGCGTCGTGTCCAGGCCTTTTTGCTGAGATTGGTTATTAGACGGCTGTTGCCTCGGACCTCGCCCAGATAGTCGCCTGCGCATGCATAGACTTCATCCCCTTCGGCGAAGTAGCCAATCTGTCGCCCGTCGGACCCGAAGAGGCCATCGGCGGTCCGATAACCGATATATTGGCCGTGCCAGTTCCAAAAGCTTTTAGTTTCGTCCACGTTTCCAGAGCCTAGAGGCACCCGTCGTGCCGGCCTTGTATTCTCCGAGGGTAGCGGCCTGAACGCAGAGTAGTTGCTGACGCCTATTGAGCACGGCCTGACTCGCTCGGCAGGAACACACGACAGCCTCGCGTTTCGGTTGGGTCTAAGAAATAGAGTCCAGAAAATCTGACTTAGCTCAGAAGATCTGAAGAATGGGCGGAAATGCTCAGACCTCTCAAGTATAGATCTAAATCACGCGTAAGTCCACCTCTCAGTGGGTTGTCGCCACGGGTTGAGGGCACTCAGGGCCAGTAGTAACTCTCGACCTGCAACGAGAGTAAGTGACGACAAATCGCGTTAAAGCGGAGGCCGTTCTGCAGGATCGAGAAGTCGAGTAGCTTGGTGAAGAGCATCCGAAAGTGAATACAAACGAACCCACTCGCTATATGGAGCCGACGCAGGCAGCCGGACGAGCTTTCATGATGCGCCAGATCAAGGGCAGCGTTGTCATGCTGAACCTTCTGCGCTTTCGCGAGACTGCCGATTATTCGGCTACGCCGGAGTTAGCGTCCGAAGGAGCTATTAGTGGCGCCGCAGCGTTTCAGCGCTATATCGAGCACACGCTGCCGTACCTTCGGGAAACCGGCGGAGATCTCATTTTGCGGCGACGGCGCTGGCCAAGCCGGAAAGAGGAAGGCGTAGCAGGACGCGTTGGGGGTGGAGGGGTGAGCGCCCGTTTGAAGTGAACCACACCTTCCTTCCTCACTCGTTAAGGTATTGCATTCATTCGACAAGCGAAATACTGTCACGACACTATTTATGTGGTTTTTTGCAGAGTAGTCGATGACTCAAAACATTTGGTTCGGGTGCGAGCGACTCTTCTTGCGGGAACTCAGCCACAAATCGCGATCCCGTTGCTAGTGGTCTTGCAACGCTTTCTTCCGCTTGCGCATGTCCAAAGAACTACTGTACAGTGACAGTGGTACAGTTGGTGACCTTTAAATTAAATCCGCAAGCCGGTCAGCCCCTCTACCTGCAACTAATGCAGCAAATCCGCCATGCCATCGACACGGGCGTCCTGCGGGCGGGCGATCAGCTTCCCGGAATTCGAACGCTCGCTGAAGAAATTGTGGTCAGCCATAACACCGTGGCTAAGGCGTACTCGGAGTTGGAGCACGACGGAGTACTGGAGCTGCGCCATGGCTCGGGCGCATTCATCCGGGCGAAGAGCGGAAGCCGTTTGCGCTCAGAGAAGCTTCGCATGGGGCAGGAGCGTGTCCGCGCGATCGTGGAAACCCTGCGGGATCAAGGCTTATCCGAAGACGAGATTCGAAGGATATTTGAGACTGAACTGTTGTACCCGCGGCAAGAGACGGCCAGGAGATAATGCATGAATTATGTGATTGAGACGCACGATCTGACCAAACGCTTCGGAACGTTCGAAGCTGTAAGCAAGCTCAATCTGCACGTTGCCGCGGAGCACGTTACGGGGTTTCTGGGCCGTAACGGCGCGGGCAAAAGCACCACCATCAAGATGCTGCTGGGCATGACGCGTCCTACGTCCGGTTCGGGCACGGTGCTGGGCTGTGCGATCACCGACACCAAAGAGAATCGTGAGATGCGCAGGCAGGTCGCTTATGTGGGTGAGGACAAACAGCTCTATGCCTACATGACGGTCGACCAATTGATCCGCTTCACGGCATCGTTCTATCCAGATTGGAGCGATGATGTGGCGCAACGGCTGCGGCGCCAATACCAGCTCCCCGGAAACCGAAAGGTCAAAGCACTTTCAAAGGGCATGCGCACCAAACTCGCGCTGCTGCTCGCATTGGCTCGGCGTCCCGCTCTGCTGATCCTCGACGAACCAAGCGAAGGACTGGACCCTGTCTCTATCGAGGAGTTGCTTCAAACCCTGATGGGCATTGCCGCCGAGGGAACCGCCGTATTCTTCTCTTCGCATCAGATCGCGGAAGTGGAACGAATCGCCGATCGCATCTGCATCCTCGACCACGGCAAGCTAGCAGCCGACCTGTCCTTGGATGAATTGCGTCGGGACTACAGGCGCATTACGCTCGGCTTCGCCATGCGCCCGCCCGAGCATGTGTTCGAAGTGCCCGGCGTTTCCCGAATTGCGACCAGCGGCCGGCAAGTCGTCGTGCTTGCGCATCACAACACCGATGAGATCGTTGCACGCGCCCACGGTCTAGATGCCGCATCGGTGGATGTTGCGCCTTTAACTCTGCGCGAGCTGTTCCTCGAAACGGTGAAGGCGAGCAACGATGTTGCTCTATAAACGGTGAAGGCGAGCAACGATGTTGCTCTATAAAGGATGGCTGGAGAGTCGAACCCGCTTTCTACTGAGCGCGGCCACCATCGCCGGGCTGAGCGCGCTATTTGTGTTCATGAACCGGGATGCGCGGGCTGCGGTGACGGACCGGGACGTTACTTATGTCCAATATCTGTGGTCGGCAATCTACAAAGGATACCTGCGCGACATCTTTGTGGTGGTTGTTCTCTTACTCGGGATGGGCGGTTTGGGACGGGAGCAAGCTTACGGAACCGCAGGGTTCACGCTAACGCTCCCCGTCAGCCGCTGGCGACACATCGTTACGCGCGCAGCCATTGGACTTGTCGAATCCACCGTCATCGCTCTTTTGCCAGCCGCCTTGCTGCCACTTCTTTCGCCGGTCGTGAACGAAACTTATTCATGGTCCCTGGCGCTCCATTTTGCAGTCCTTTGGGCTTTTGGCGGCGCGTTCATCTTCAGCATAGGCTTCCTTGCGTCGGTGCTGTTTATCGGCGAGTATTCAGCTCCGATCGCCGGCGTCGCTTTTCTATTCGCCTATTCGATCGTGACCGACTTACCGGGAGTTGAACGCTACGTGATTGATATCCACGACTTCATGAAGGCGACTGGACCTCATGGACTGTCGACGCTGGCGACGATAACGGCGTCGGCGATTACGCTGATCGCAGTGGCCGGCCGAATCACAGCGAAGGGGGACTTCTGAAGATGCTCTGGTACAAAGCATGGCGCGAAAGTCGAGGGAGATTCCTGCTTACCGCGTTGGTGCTCACTGCATTCTGCCTGTTTGCTGTTCTGTACGAGCCCTACTTACAGGCCGGCATGCGCATTCCGCTTCCACTGCACTTGAGCAAGGGGGTTCACAGCGAGTACATTTTCAACCTCATCTACTCGGGCCAGGCAAAAGGACTTTTCGCCTTACTGGTTATCTTTCTCGGGCTCGGCGGATTGCAGCGTGAGCGCTCGCACAATACAGCCGTTTTTACTCTCGCGCTTCCGGTGAGCCGTCTTCGCATAATCGGGACGCAGAGTGCACTTGGGATAGTGGAGCTGGCCGTGCTTGCGCTCTTGCCGGCGGTGTTGCTGCCCGCGCTGTGCCCCCTCATCCATCAATCGTTCCCTGTCGCCGAAGCATTGCACTTCAGTGTTCTATGGTTCGCCTGCGGCATCGTCATTTATTCGTTTTCGTTTTTTCTGGCGGTGGTGACTCCGGGCGAATACACCGCGCCCGTAGCCTGCTACGTCTTGTTGATGCTGCATACCGTGCTGGCGCAATGGCATCCGCTCAAGCCATACCGGCTGAACCTGATGTGGATCATGGGCGAGTACAGGACCATGCAGTGGGACACTGCGCATACGATGCTGTTGCCTCCGCCGCTGTCATGGACCGTGCTGTGGGTACTGGCCCTGATCTCGACCGCCGTATTCGCGGGTGCGATCCGTGTCACAGCTCGCCAGGACTTCTGAACGAGCTTTGGGAACCGTCGGCGGCGCCAAACGGATAATGCGCGACGCCCGTCAGGAGTTCAGCGTGCCGGGCAGCGGAATCCGCACAATGAATCGTGTATCGCCCGGCTTCGATTCGACCCGGACATTGCCCCGGTGATTGCGCGCAATCTTCATCACCGTATCCAACCCGAGCCCGGTGCCTTCGCCGACCGGCTTCGTCGTGAAGAATGGCTCAAAGATGCGGTTTCGAATTTCCGGCGGTATGCCGGGCCCTGTGTCCTGCACTTCAACTTTCACGTAGCCGTTGTCGCGTGAGGTCCGGACCGTCAACTTGCCCTTCCCATTCATCGCGTCTGCCGCATTGACGATCAGGTTCGTCCAAATCTGATTCAGCTCACTGCCCCTGGCACACACGCGAGGCAGAGTTCTGTCATACACCCTTTCCACGTCAACGCCGTTCTTGAGCTTCGGCCGCAACATGATCAACGTGTTCTCAATGCCCTGATGGATGTCCACCTCCTGCTCGGCGGCTTGATCCATGTAGGAGTACTCTTTGATCGCCTGAACCAATTCGGAAATCCGGCCGGTACTGCTTTCGATATCGTCGGCAAGCCGGCTGATGGTAAACGCCGCCGCCATGCGCAGCAGCACATCGTTGAGGAACTCCGCGGGAACCTTCTGCGCGACTTCTTCTAGAGTTTCCTTGGTACAGCCGAGGTCAACCAGGCTCTCTGCCAGGTCCCAAACGGCTTCGACCTGGTGAGCGCGCAACCAAGCGGAGATCGTCTCTTCCCTGTCGCTCCGATCCAGCGAATCCAGTGCCTCGCGGGGTCCGGCTCTCTTTGCCCAGTTCAATTCCAGTTCCGCCAGGAACACTCGGGAGTCCTGCGGCAGCCCACCGCGATCCAATTTCAACGCAGCCGCGCGCACCTGCGTCAGCGCCTTCTTCAGGGTATTCGCCGAGCGCCCCGCCGCGGATGCCGGATTGTTCAATTCGTGCGCCAACCCGGCCGAAAGCTTTCCCAACGCCATCATCTTTTCGCGCTGCTGATCGGTTGCCGTCGATTCGCGCACGCGATCCGAAAGCACATGCACCAGCCTTCCCGTAATCTGCGGAAACCGATGATGCAGCTCTTCGAAGTACTGCTTGTGCAATCTCGCGATCCGAGTTCGTGCGGAAGTTCGCGTTGTTCCGGGATAGTGGGTCAATCGCGAGTAGGGAAGCAAGCCTGTCACCTGCTTCGCTTGTGCGGTGTAAAGCGAACCGTCGCTGCGCTCCGACCGTAATCCGCCTTCAAGAATTACCACCATCTCGTCTGCCGGATCGCCTTGCCGGATGACAATCTCCCCTTCCGGAATGTCCAGCACAGACATTCGTGATGTCAGCCACCGAAGATCCTCGTCCGGCAAGTCCTCGAATACCGGGACTGTCCGCAATTCCTCGATCGAAAGCGCTGCCACAGAATTTAAATTCGCTGGTGTGTCCACGTCCAAATCCTGCGTCAGACTTTGCTCAAATACTGGTGCACAAATTGGATCGCCACCGACCCTTCGCCCACGCCGGAAGCTACGCGCTTCACGGATCCGTGCCGCACGTCGCCAACCGCAAACACGCCTGGAATGTTCGTTTCTAACAGACCGGGGTCCCGGTCGAGCGACCAGCCCTTCGGAGGTTTGCCGTCCTTCAGTAAGTCACGGCCCGTGAGAATGAAGCCGCGATCGTCGCGCTCTATCAGGCCGTCAAGCCAAGAGGTTCTCGGCCGTGCTCCGATAAAGATGAACAAGCCAGTGGTTTCGACTCTGTCTGTGGTCCCAGTCTCATCACACGCTACCGTGATTGCCTCGAGGTGGTCCTCTCCGTGCAGTTCCATAACCCGCGATCGCAACTGGACATGAATGTTTTCTGTCTGTTTGATCTGATCGATAAGATACTGCGACATGGTCGCAGAGAGTGACGGGCCGCGCACTAGCATCACCACGCGGCGCGCAAACTTCGAGAAATTCATTGCGGCCTGTCCCGCCGAGTTCGCCGCACCCACGACATACACATCCTCACCCCGACACGACAACGCCTCGGTACCACTCGCCCCGTAGTACACGCCCGCGCCTTGTAACCTGTCCTCGCCGGGCAGCCCGAGCTTCCGCCACTGCACTCCCATCGCGAGAATCACCGCATCGCTTGAGATCTCGCTCTCATCGCTGAATTTGACGTACCGATACCGCCCGTCCGCCCGAATCGTAGTCGCCTCTTGCGGCGAAACGATCTCCACTCCGAAACGGCGCGCCTGATCGACTGCCCGCTTGGCAAACACTGACCCCGAGAGGCCCGACGGGAAGCCTAAATAGTTCTCAATACGCGAGCTGAGCCCTGCCTGCCCGCCCGGAGCTTCGCGCTCTACCATCACTGTTTTCAGCCCTTCAGAGGCGCCGTAAACCGCCGCGGCCAAGCCCGATGGCCCAGCGCCGATGATTGCAACGTCATAAAAATCCAGCCCCGCTTTCATCCGTAGACCGAGCCGCTGTGCCACCTGATGCGGAGTCGCGTGCTCCAGCCGTTCCCCGCCGGGAAGGAGCACGGTTGGAAGCTGCGGCGGATTCCCGTTGAAGCTCTGCAGCAGTGTTCTGACTTCTTGATCGCGCTCGGCCGCGTCGGCATCCAGCCATTGATAAGGCACTTGATTGCGCGCGAGGAAATCGCGAAGTTCATACGAGGTTGGCGACCACCTGGTGCCTAACACACGCACGCCTTCAAATGGCGGCTTGAAACTGGCATACCAGTCGTCCAGCAGATCATCGAGCACCGGATACAACATCTGCTCCGGCGGGTTCCACGGTTTCAGCAGATAGTGATTAAGGTGAACCTCATTGATGGCTTTGATCGCAGCTTCCGTATCCGCATAGGCGGTCAGTAGAACGCGCCTTGCGTCCTCATAGAACTTCATCCCCTCACGCAGCGTCTCGATGCCGTTCATCTGCGGCATGCGATAGTCCACCAACATCAGCGCCAGGGCATCCCCTCGCTGCTTGAGGCGTTTGATCAACTCCAGCGCGCTCGCACCTGAGTTGGCCCGCAAGATCCGATACTTCTCGGCATAGCGTGCGCGCAGGTCTCGCTCGATGGCTTGCAAGACATCCGCATCATCGTCAACGGTCAGAATGGAAGGCCGCGCCATCTCTCTATGTAACTCCTATTGCAGCACGAAGCACTGCGCAACACGGACGTGACCGGTTCGGTGAGGAGTGCCACGCGCGCACCGGGCAAGTACACCTGAAATGGGATGGAAATGTAGGGCACCTTGCGGCTATAGGCCTAGCGAGGCTGCTCTTTCAGTACTTTAGTTTTAGTACTAAATCGAGGGGTACTACCACCGGAGTACGAACTGATCCGTGTTCCTTCGACGTCGAACTGGTACCAAAAAGGGCTAAATACCCGACAGAGTTCCTGTACAGGAGAACGCTCATGGCGTTGAGTGCTAAAGGTGCGGTTGCGTCACTGCTGTTGATATTAGGGCTCATTGCGACGCCCAACGGGATGAAGGCGACGTCTTTCTCCTTCTCAGGAGGGTTCAGCCAGGATGACAACGTCCAACTGTATCTATTTGGGGTCAGTGCACCTTCGACGGTGATGCTGCAGACCTGGTCCTTCGGAGGCGGGACGGACGCCGCGGGACAGAAGATTGCAGCGGGCGGATTTGCGACGGCTCTATCTCTGTATTCCGCGTCGGGCGCCGAAGCGCTTGTCGGTTACACAACCAGTTGGTCGTGTCCTCCTGCGAACGTCGATGCTGCCAGCGTTCTGGGGTGCGGGGACGCAGCTTTGAACGAGAGCCTTGGCGCGGGATATTACGTTCTAGCGGTTACTGAATATTACAACCTACCCAATGGCCTGACCCTATCGGCTGGATTCTCGGAAGCCGGTCAAGGCAATTTCACTGGCCCTAATCTCTGCGGCGCCACCGGCGGCTTTTTCGATGCCGATTGCGATCAGAGGAGGGGCAACTTTGAGGTGGACATTGTCGGGGCAAATAGTGCGTCGGCTGTTCCTGAGCCTGCCACTTTCTGGATGGCCGGATTCGCCTTACTTGGAGTCGCATTGCTTGTAAAGGAGATGAAATGTCACACTCGATGAATTTCACGCGCGTGCTCAAGGGCATCTTGTTGTTGTGCGCGGCTGCGCTTATTGGAACCTTGATATTTCGCCCAACTGGCCACATCATGGCAGCGGACCACCGCGACGCTCCTACGGTGGACGGGTTGCCCGAAGGCGACATCACCGATGTGTTCACGTTTCTGGATCCGAACGATCCCACCAGAGTCTTCCTGGCCATGAATGTCAACCCGTTCGCAATACCCGCATCGAGCTCAACTTACCGCTATTCGCCCGATTTTCTGTATGAATTCAAAATCGATAACACGGGCGATGCCGTTGAGGATGTCGTGATTCAGGTGATGTTTGCCGGCACGGGCGTGCCGCAAACGGTAAACGTGTTTGGACCGACTGCACCATCGAGCACAGGCATTCAAGCTTCAAAGCCTATGGGCACACCAACGGTGACAGGTTTAACCGGGCAGACGCTCACTGACTCCAGTGGCCAGATTCAGCTGTTTGCCGGGCAGCGCGACGATCCCTTTGTATTCGATTTTTCGCAGTTCACAAATATCCTCAACAACAACCAGGATCTCTTCCGAGCAGTGGGTACATCATTCCGTGGACGACCTACCCAGACCGGTGCTAACGGCCTTTTCAGCGGCGTTGATTCCTTCGCGGGATTCAATCTCTCGACGATTGCCGTCGAAGTTCCTAAGTCCATGCTTGGCCCGGGGTTCACATGCATCACCGGGTCCGGACATTGCATCAACGTGTGGGCAACTGTGAGCCGCCCCCAAGTGCAAGTGCAGGGCGGGTCGAACTCGACACTGATGGTTCAGTTTGAGCGCATGGGTCAAGAGGGCTTCAACACGGTGTTCGGCACAACGCCTGCTGTGAAAGATCAGATCAACGCCACAGCGCCGGCTGACGACATGAAGAACTGGTCCTCACTGGTTCCAGACGCGCTGACGACCACGGACAATGACGGCACGGGCAATACAATTGCGAACCGCGCCGCGCTACTGACGAACCTCGGCCTGACGGCGACACCCAACGGTGCGGCGCTAATCATTCCGGCAAACTTCAACAACACGACTAAGGATCTGTTGCGGATTGCGCTACTACCGGACGTCTTGCGGCTGAATCTTGACGCGCTGCCTCCGAATGATTTGTTGATCGGGCAATTTGGATTGCAGAACGGGCGTCGATTGGGAGATGACGTCATCGACATCGCGCTCCAGTTGCTGCGGTCGCTGACGGATGTTCAGTTCCCGCCGAATTCGCAGATTCCGGGGAGCGGTCCGCTGGGCTCGCGGGCGGCTCTAAATTGCACCAATTATCCGAGTTGCCAAGATCGGCGCGTCCTGGTGGTCCTGCAGGGAACCGATTTCATTAAGCCGGACTCTGAGTTGGCGAATCTTGCGATCAGCGCAAACGACGCGACATTCAATACCACGTTCCCGTTTCTCGCCAGTCCTCACGCAATGCCGTAAGAGCGCTCTTCTCATGTTCCCGGGTATGACGGCTATGCGGATTGCGATTCTCGTCTGTTTGTCATTGTGCGTTCCGGCTGGGTTGCGAGCACAGCGGGAACCGACCGACAACGCCATCAAGTTTTACCAATGGAAGATTGCGCGCGATCCAACTGATTTTTTCAACTACGACAGGTTGGGGGCGGCATACATCCGCAAAGGACGCGAGACCGGAGATATCACGTATTACGATCTGGCCGAGAAATCGCTGGCTAAGTCGTTGGCACTTGAGTCGACGCATCGCGAGGCCATCTCGGCGACGGTACATCTGGCTTCCGTCTATTTCTCCGAGCATCGTTTCAACGAGGCACTGACTCAGGCCCAAAGATCCCTCACTTTTGGGACAGGCGATCTTTCACCATACGCAACCATCGGAGATGCTTTGCTCGAGATGGGCAACTACAAAGAAGCGGAGGCGGCTTACTCGAAACTCCAGCAGGACGAGCAGTCGCCCGCCCCTCACGCAGGGCTTGCATACTTGCAGGCAACTCGCATGTCGAGTCTTGAGTTTCTGAGGGGGAACACGCGGGAATCCATCCGGCTTATGCGCAAGGCGGTGGAAACAGCGATTGCCAGCCAAATGCCGAACGAAAGCGTGGCATGGACCCAGTTCAGTTTGGGTGAGGAGTATTTTCAGGCGGGTGATTTGAAGAACGCCGAAGCCGCGGAACAGGACGCGCTGACGACCTACCCCGGATATCACCGCGCGTTGGCAGAACTGGCCAAAATCAGGTCGGCTCAGAACAGATTGCGGGATTCCATCGAGTTGTACAAGAAAGCCTTGGCAGTCATTCCACTGCCGGTGTATGCGGCGGCTTTGGGGGATGTTTACACGAAAGCCGGACTGGCCGCAGAAGCCAAGAAGCAGTACGACTTGGTGGAGTTCATTGCACATTTGAACGCGCTCAGCAAGACCGTTTACAACCGTGAATTGGCGATGTTCTATGCGGATCATTCGATGAAGCTGAAGGCGGCTCTCGAAATTGCACAGAAAGAATTGGAAATTCGGCGCGACATCTACACCTGGGATTGCCTCGCGTGGACTCTGTATAGGAACGGTCGAGTTCCCGAAGCGGCTGACGCAATGTCGAAAGCAATGGCCCAGGGCACTCGAGACGCTCTGTTGTTTTTCCATGCCGGGATGATCTATCTCGCGCTGCACGATGAGGGCAAGGCCAGGGAGAATCTCACGCGCGCGCTGGCTATTAATCCGCGCTTTCATGTTCTGTACGCGGACGTTGCGGAACGTACCCTTCGGCCGGCAGAGACGACGAGCGCAGGAAATTTGGAACGATGAGCTTGAAAATTTCGCGCGCCCCGTTCTGGTGTGCATTTCTCTGTGCAAGTGCGCTTTTACTGACTCCGAGGACGGACGCGCATCCCATGGGGAACTTCAGCATCAATCATTACGCCGCAATCCATATCGGACAGCAGCAGGTTGATCTGCGCTACGTCATCGATATGGCTGAGATACCAACATTTCAGGAGATGCAGCAAGGCGCGTTTCCGGCCGACGCGCAAAATCCGCGAGTGAACGCGTATGTGGCGAGTCGCGGTGTGCAGTTTGCGCGGGGCTTGCAGTTGATGCTTGATGGAAGGCTGCTGCACCTGCAGGTTGGATCGGAAACCGCGGTCTTTCCACCTGGCGCCGGCAATCTTCCGACTTTCAGAATGAGTTTCCTGTATCGCGCGAACATTCCACCTCAGGTGGATTGCGAACGCTGCGAACTGACATATAGAGATTCGAATTTCGATGGACGTGCAGGGTGGAAAGAGATTATCGCGACCGTCGGCGACGAAGTCTCGATAGACAAAAGCAGCGTTCCGGCGCAGGACCGCAGCGCGGAATTGGCCAATTACTCTCCCGACTTGCTGAACAGTCCGCCACAGGACCTGGAAGCACGCGTCACTTTTACGCGAGAGCTGACCGCTTTCGCAGTACCGAACACAAGAAATGCCAAACCGCGCCCGAGCGTTGGCCAATCGGTAAATCAGCCGGTGAGCGATATCGCGCAAACCGCCCCGACGCCGAAAGACCCACCAGTATCGGCGCCGCGTTCGAACACGCCTCGAAATGCTTTCACCGAACTGATGAACCAGCGACAAATCAGTTTCGGCTTCATGCTGGTGGCGGCGTTCATCGCCGCAGGATTGGGAGCGCTTCATGCCCTGGAGCCCGGACACGGAAAGACGATCGTGGCCGCCTATCTTGTCGGATCAAGAGGTACCGTGCGACACGCCTTTCTACTGGGATTCATTGTGACGGCGTCGCATACGGCGGGCGTGTATGTACTCGGCGCGATTACGTTGTACGCGCAGAAATACATTTTGCCCGAACAGATCTACCCTTTTCTCGCTGTGCTTTCGGGACTGATTATTGCAGGAATGGGGCTGTATCTGGTCCTGCAACGCTCACGCTCCGGTGGTTCTGCGCAGTTACATAGCCACAGTCATGATGGACATCGTCACTCACATGGCCTCTTCGGGCATTCACACGAGCATTCCCACGGCCATTCACATGATCATGCACGTGAACATACACACGGCGATGTTATGCATTCCCACCATCACCACGGCGAACACAACGACATCCAGCCGGCAGCTCGCAAACGCGGCGTGTCGGCACGTCAGCTGCTGCTGCTAGGAATCACGGGCGGCATGGTTCCCTGCCCTGCAGCGCTAGTCGTTTTGCTGAGCGCTGCCGCATTGGGTCGCGTAGGCTTCGGCCTTTTCCTGATCGTGTGCTTCAGCGTAGGGCTCGCAGCAGTGCTGATCATCATGGGACTGGTGGCAATCTATGCCGGCCGCTTGATGTCGCGACTGCCCACAGAGGGCCCGTTGATTCAGCGGTGGCTACCAATTGGTTCGGCAGTCATGATTACGGTAATCGGGTGTGCCATTGCTATCAGAAGTCTGATTGCTTCGGGAGTTTTGCAGGGCAGGATATAGTACTGTTCCGGGGATGGTTCCCGGGCGTGTTATACTCGCTTGAGTAGTTCCGCTCACGCGGTTCTTCTGGCGAATCCGCCAATTTTTCCCAGGACATTTTTATGCCCAAGATGAAGACACATAAGGGTGCGTCCAAACGCTTCAAGAAGACCGGGACCGGCAAAGTGACGCGCCGCCACGCCTTTGCCCGGCACATCTTGACATCGAAGCCGCGCTCGCGCAAGCGGAAGCTGGGTCATGGCGTCGTTGCAGACGAGACTGATCAGCATAAGCTAAAGACAATGCTCCCTTACTAGGGGGAATAAGCGAAATTTTCGGGAGTACAAGCAGAGCATTGCACGTGCCTGCGCGTCTCTCGTGGAGCCTAACGGCTCCTCTTATATAAAGGAGAAAACGTGCCAAGAGTAAAAAGAGGTACCAACCGGCGAGATTATCGCCACAAAACCCTGCGCCGTGCGAAGGGTTTTTTCCTCACGAAATCGAAACTCAACCGCGCCGCTCAGGAAGCGGTAGAGAAAGCGCTTCGCTACGGATACGTCGGACGCCGGCTCAAGAAACGGAACTTTCGTTCGCTTTGGATCGTACGAATCAACGCGGCCTGCCGAGGAGCCGAGATCTCATACAGTAAGTTCATCAGCGGCTTGAAGCGGGCCGGTATTGAGCTGAACCGCAAGGTTCTGGCCGATATCGCTGTCAACGATTCCGCTGGATTTCTGGCGCTTGTCGTAAAGGCGAAGGCAGCGCATCAAACTGGTGTACAGTAACTTGTTAAGCTAGCCGCAGCATCGAATTTCACCACAGCTTTATAAACCATGGAAGCAGTTGCAGAAGGCATTGACACTCTCGCCAGCCTGGAAGAACGTATTAATCGCGCGGTTCAGGTGATCACCGATCTGCGCGGTGAGAATGCTGAGCTTCACAAGAAGCTGACGTCGACGGCAGAGGATTTGAATACGGTACGCCTGGAGCGTGATGAAGCGCAGTCCATGTCGGCGGCGTTTGAAAAAGAGAATTCGGATCTCGATCAGAAGATTAAAGATCTCTCCGAAGAACTGAACACGCTGCGCGGCGAACGCAAGCAGGTCAAGTCGCGGATCGAGAAGTTGCTGAGTCAGTTGGATCTGCTCAGCGCCAGCTAGCGGGAACGTTCTGATGGACGCTACGGACACGACCAAACGAACGGTCCGGGTTAGTATCTTCAACCAATCCTTTCTTCTGACAACCGACGCCGACTCGCCGGCGGAAGAACTTGCGCAAGAAATAGATGATTTGATGTCGTCCATCGCACGGCGCGCAGGCAACCTAGACACGACACGCACGGCGATTCTCGCCTGTCTGCATCTCGCAGACCGGCTGCACACTGTCGAGCGACAGTTCGACGCTCTGCGCACTGGCATCAGTCACAAGACGCGCGACTTCGCGATGTTGCTGGACCAGGCGGTGGGCGGCGTGGACGAGTAAGCAGTTTGGCCAGATCAGTTAACCAGCCCAGACGCCAGTTATAAACAGAATCGAAAAATTCGATTGAACGCATAGGCGGCGGCTGTTTAAGCTTGTAAGGACACTCGATAATCCGGTACTACGTCCGCATCCGGCCCAGCGCAAACAAAGTTGAGCGCTCGCGCACATGACGCACCGTCTTCGACAGTGTTTCAGGAGCTTATGATCAACGACCTTCAAGACTGTCTTGCCCTTTCCTACTCTGAGTTGGAAGATCTGAACTTACAGGCCAAGGAAGAGCGCAAGAACCGGCGCCCCTCCGAGGAGATCCGTGAAGAGCGGCTGAAATACCTAGCCGACGAAAAACGCGTTAAAGCAGTCACCGTGCTGTTCAGCGATCTCGAAGGCCGCCTGCACATGCTGGATTATGACAAGAAATTTCTTGTCAAGAGCTGGGACAACCTGACGTTTGACGGCTCGTCAATCCGCGGCTTTACCGCTCAGCGCGAAAGCGACCTGCGGCTGGGTATCGATTGGGCTGCGTTCTATTGGGCTCCCTGCGACATCTTTGGGCCGGGTAAAGTGCTGGTGTTCGGAGAAGTCATCGACAAAGACGGAACGCCGTACGCTGCCGATATTCGCGGTGTGTTGCATGCTTACGCGGCGCAGATGTACCGCGAGAACAACTACACGCTGAATGCGGCGAATGAAATTGAAGGCTTCCTGTTCGACGGACCGGAGGCCGAACGCCGGTATTACCAGACACAAAAGTTCGAATACGTGAACCAGGGCGGGTACTATCATTCGCTCCCCGGCGACCCGCTGCGCATGTTTATCGATCGGAGCGCGGAAGTTCAGCGCGCCATGGGTTTCCAGAACGAAAAGGACCACCCGGAAGTTGCGCCGTCACAGTTTGAAATCAACTATGGCTATGCCGATGTGGTGACCGCAGCCGATCAGATTCAACTCTATAAGCTGATTTGCCGCCAAGTGGCTACAAAGCTGGGTTACACGGCGAGCTTTCTTCCGAAGCCCGTGGTCGGCGTGAACGGCAACGGCATGCACACCAACGTTTCGGTCAGCCAGAACGGGAAGAACCTGTTCTGGGACCCCAACGGCGAAGAGAAGCTAAGCGATTGCGCATGGAAGTTCATCGACCGGATTCTGACGCACGGCAATGACATCTGCCTTCTGCTGAATTCGAGCGTGAACGCTTATCGCCGACTGGATCCGCACTTCGAAGCGCCAAACCAGATCAAGGCGTCGGCCGTGGACCGCGGTTCGATGGTGCGAGTACCGATCGGAAATGAGCGCAGTGCGCGTGTTGAGGTGCGTTCGGTTGCGCCGGATGCGAATCCGTACCTGGTGCTGCTGTCGGTGTTCCGTACGGGCATTGCAGGAAGCATTGCGAACATCAAAAACCTGCGCGGAGCGAGCCGTTATCTGCCCGATAACATCTACGACGCGCTTGAGAGTTTCAAGAAGTCGGAATGGACGACGACTCTTCTGGGCAAAGATGTCAAGACGCGCTACGCGGATCTCAAACAGACGGCTGCGGACCGTTGCTCGCGTTCTCTAGGCACGTTTGTCAAAGCGCCTGAAGTGCAGTATCACCACGAAGTCTATAACCAGTTCCTCTGGAACCTTTTTTAGACTGCAGCCCGTACCCATGCATTCCTTCCGCGCTGGAAGACGTTAGAACAGCAACTTGAGCGCGAACTGGATTTGGCGCGCCGGATAGGTGGTGCGAATTGTGCCAAACGCGGAACTGGTTGTAACTGGGGTGGGCAATCCGAAGTTCGTGTGATTCAGCACGTTGAAGAACTCGGACCGGAATTGCAGGTTCGCACGCTCGGTGATATGGAAGTTCTTGTCCGCCGCGAGATCCCATTGCCACAGACTGGGCGCACGGAACGAGTTGCGGCCTGCCCCGCCGAAGGGATTGTTGGCGCCGGGCGTGGTGAAGGTGTAGCCCGCGAAATAGTTGTTCACCAATTGATTCGTCGTCAACCCAGTTTGAGCTTGTCCGGAAACATTCGGCCGTAGGATGGCTTCGCCGCGATAATCGTTGGTCAGGCCGGTTACGTCATTGATGCTCGCAGGCGAGTAGGAGACATCGATGGGCGTGCCCGTGTTCCAGGTGTTAATGGTGTTCAACTCCCAACCGCCGAGAACGGCATCGACGAAGGGATTCACGTTCGATCCGAATTGACGGCCGCGTCCGAATGGCAGTTGATAGACAACGCTCGTGACATCGATGAATTCAACATCGAAGCTCGAGGGCCCGCGTTCCGCAGAGAGGTTGCGAATATTTTGCGGGTTTGCCTGGTAGTAGCCGGGATAGTATTCGAGTGCCTGTTCGGAGTCACCTAGAGCCTTTGACCAGGTGAATGAGTTGAGGAAGTAGAGTCCGCCCCCAAAACGGTGTTCGAGGCGAGTGGAAAACCCGTTGTAATCGTTATCGCCAGCGGGGTCTAGCCAGGTGATAGCGCCGAATGTCTGGATAGGCCGGCGTGCCTGTACGCCAAGGCAACCGCTGGTAATGGCAGGCGTGATGGTGGTGTTGCACGTCGCGGTTACAGAGTTGGGATTGGCCTGATTGTAGTCGCCCAAGATCGGCAGTCGCAGGCTGTGATTTCCGTTGTAAGCAACTTCGAAGAACGTGTTCTTGGTGAGTTCCTGTTGCACGCTGAACAACCACGACTGGATGTACGGCCATTTCGTATTTGCCGGAATATAGTCGATATTCGAGACGATCGGATTGAAGTTCGAGGGCACGTCAAGGCCAGTGGTGAAGCTGTTCTGCGTCGTCAGGAAGCCTGCGGGGACCGAGCCTCCAGCAGGAATGGACTGTGTCAAAAGGCCGAAGAGAGCAAGCGGCGCGTTGATGCCTTCCTGCGCGCTGCCTGGGCGATTTTCAAACGCATAGCTAATGCCATAACCGCCGCGGATAACGGTTTTCGAAGTCGCACTGTAAGCAAAGCCGATGCGCGGACCGAAGTCCTTGTAATCGGGATTGACAAGCGCGCGATTGTAGATGCCGCCATTGCTAGCGCGAATAATCGTGTCAGTTGCCGGGTCGAAGTTTGACCACAAATTGTCGCGTTCCCAGAGCGGAGTGGCGTACTCCCAGCGGAGGCCGAGATTGAGGGTGAGCTTTTCATTTACACGCCAGTCGTCCTGAAAGTACAGGGCGTTGATGTGCTGCCGCAGGTTAGTGACTAAGTTGTTGCCGAGCTGAATGGTGCTGGGCAATCCGAACATAAAGTCGGCCAGGTTGTAACTGGTCGCGTCGGAGGCGATCGCGCAATTAGATGGCTGTCCTAGCACCGCGCATGTTGGCTTGCTGAATTGGCCGGCGTAGGTGTCGGCGCCGTAGAGCGGATTGATATCCAGCACTTCGGTGCGAATGTCTGTCCACTCGTATCCCATCTTGAGCGCGTGGCGGCCCACTACCTTGGAAAAATTGATTTTGGGATTGAACGTGGTGGGGTTCTGGAACTGCGGATTACTGGTCTGGCGCCCTAATTGTGAGAAGCCACTGATAGTCTGCGAATTCAATCCACCGGTGAGATTCAGCGTGGTTGGCAAACCCGGGATGCCGTAGAGCTGGTCCATGCTGGGGCCGCCCAGGTACGGCGGTTCCTTGCCAGCCAAAATGTGATCGAACGCGAAGCGCGCATCCAGCACTGACGTGGGTGTGAGAGCCCAGGTGTAGCCGATTGCTGCCTGCTGCGAGATGGCGTGGATGTAGCCGTTTCCGTTGCCGCCGGATGGGCCTGGAATGTCGGGCTGATAGTACTGCAAATCTTTGCGCTGGCTGAAACGAATAAACCCGGTTTGCTTGTCGCTGATATTCCAATCGAGCTTTGCGTCGTACTTGTCGTAGTAGTCGCGGACGAGAAGCAGCGCTTCGTAGTTGTTGGAACGGCCGGGTCCATTTTGCGACGGCAATTGGCCGAGGACGGTGGCTGCGAATGGATTCAATGCCGAGACCGGAATTTGCGTATTGGCAGAATACACCGCGTGATTGACGGGATCGTAAACCGTGACCGGCAGAACGCCGGCGCGGTCGGTCGAATCGGGAATGCTGTCGAAGTTTAAGTAACGCTGTAGCTGGCGCTGGCCTTCGTAGTCGCCGAAGAAGAAAAGCTTGTTCTTAATGATGGGACCGCCGATAGTGACGCCGAACTGGTTGCGCTGCAGTGTGGGCTTCTGGAAGACGGCTGGGCTAAAGGTGAAGCCAACAGCGTTGAGGTCCGTGTTGCGCAGGAAATCGTAGAGAGTGCCGTGAAACTCGTTCGAACCAGAACGCGTTGCGGCATTGATGACACCACCGCCGACGCGGCCATATTCGGCGCTGAAGTTACTGGTAATCAGACGGAACTCTGCCACGGCATCGGGCGACGGCTGGACTACTTGATTCGAATAACCCTGATTGCTGGTTGAGTAGGCATTGTTGTCAACGCCATCCAGCAAGAAATTGTTGTACGTGCTGCGCATGCCGTTCACGTTGAAGGAGCCTTCGCGCGGGGTGCCATTGGCGGCGAACAGCACGGACAAGGGCGAACGGTGCGTGTTGGTGGCAAGCAGCGCAAGATCGGAATAGTTGCGGCCGTTCAGCGGCAGTTGGACGATCTGCTGGGTATTTATGACTTGGTCGTGCTGACTGGAATCGGTCTCGAGCGTTTCAGCCGCACCGCTGACATTGACTACCTGGTTAACAGCGCCGACCTGCATGGTCATGTCGACGCGCTGGCGCGCATTCACATCCACGACAACGTCAGTGGTTTTGAAAGTCTGGAATCCGGCGGCTTCGGCCGTGATCGTATAACGGCCTGGTGCAACGTTAAAAAAGTCGTAGAGACCGCCATCATCGGAGACGTTTTTTTTGTCGACCCCGGTGCTCTGGTTTGTCAAAGTGACGCTTGCGCCTTTTAGCGACGCACCACTGGCGTCTTTTACCGTTCCCAGAACCTCGGCCGTCTCAAATTGGGCAAAAGCAGAAACGGCAAACAACAACAGCGTCACGAGAATACACGTAGACCTACTCATTCGGAAATCCCCCTTCGCTCAGTTCACAACCATTCTGTTACAGATCTATGAGTACAGTGGAAATATCTTATACGAAGAAGAGTGAAGAAGCGCGCGTGCTACTTTAGTGGCTGATTCGCATGGCCTGGTTCACTCGACAGAAGCCTTCCCTTGAAAGCGAACCGGCGAAAGACAGCGAAAAGAGCGTCAAAACCGAAGGTCTCTGGCAGAAGTGCGAGGCTTGCGGACAGATCATCTGGCGCAAAGCGGTTGAGGAGAATCTGCAAGTCTGCCCGAAATGTGGGCACCACTTCCGCTTAAACGCGACTGAGCGGTTGCAGCAGTTATTCGACGAGGGCGAGTACGTAAGCTTCGATTCGAATCTTCGGTCGTCTGACCCGCTGCGCTTCGTTGATTCGAAGCCGTATTCCCAGCGCCTGGCAGACATGCAGAGGGCAACTCAATTGCCCGATGCCGTCATCTGCGCCGGCGGTCTGCTCAATGGGCGGGCGGTACAGATCTGCGCCCTGGAGCTGAAGTTCATTGGCGGCAGCATGGGTTCGGTGGTGGGTGAAAAGATCACACGGACAATTGAGCGCTGCATCGAATTGCGGCAACCGCTGATTATCATCTCCGCATCCGGAGGCGCCCGAATGCAAGAAGGCGCCATCAGCCTGATGCAGCTTGCAAAATTGTCGGCGGCGCTAATGCGGCTGGATGAAGCACGGCTGCCCTACATTAGTGTGCTGACAGACCCCACAACAGGCGGCGTGACGGCCAGCTTCGCCATGCTCGGTGATTTGAACATCGCAGAACCCGGCGCGTTGATCGGCTTCGCGGGACCCCGCGTCATCGAGCAGACTATACGGCAGAAACTGCCGGAAGGTTTCCAGCGCAGCGAATTCCTTTTGGAGCATGGCTTTTTGGACGCGGTGGTGAAGCGGCCCGATCTGAAGCAATACGTCAGTAATGCGCTCGGGTTCCTGGCGGAATAGCACCCCCAAGCCGCGCACAACGGTCACCAAACGCCCTGTGCGCTTAGGCAGTTAGCGAAAATAAAGTTAGCGGATGCTCCAACTCTCAGGAGCCGGAAAGCGCTTCGGGCACAAGCTGTTGTTCGAAGATCTGGACTGGCTCATTACACCCAAAGAACGCGCTGGCTTGGTAGGCGGCAATGGGACCGGCAAGTCGACGTTGCTGAAGATCATTGCTGGTATTGAGCACCTCGATTACGGCACGCTGTCTGCGACCAAAGGTATTCGTATCGGCTATCTGCCGCAGGACGGATTGCAGGTTAGCGGGCGCAGCGTGTTCGCAGAATGCATGAGCGTCTTCGCGGACGTGAAGGACCTGGAAACAGAGCTCGAATCGCTGACGGCGAGAATGAGCGAACTGGATCCGGCGAGCGAAGAGTACCGGCAGGTGACCGAGCGTTTCGAGCGCGCCGATGCAGAGTTTCGGAGCCGTGACGGATACACGATTGAGGCGCAAGTGGGCGCGGTTCTGGTTGGGCTCGGGTTCACAAAAGACACGTGGACCCGCCATACGGAGGAATTCTCGGGCGGTTGGCAGATGCGGCTGGCGCTTGCGAAGCTGCTCTTACAACGACCGAACCTCCTGTTGCTGGACGAGCCGACCAATCACCTGGACCTGGAAGCGCGCAACTGGCTAGAAGACTACCTGAACGACTACGAATTCGCGTATCTGCTGATCTCGCACGACCGCTACTTCCTCGACGTAACGGTCAAGAAAATCGTCGAGATCTGGAACAAGAAGGTCCAGTTCTACACAGGCGGTTACGAGAAATACAAGCAGCAAAAGGCGGAACGCCTGGGGACGCTGGAAGCTGCTTACAAAAATCAGCGGGACAAAATTCAGCAGCTTGAGGTTTTCATCAGCCGCTTCCGCTACCAGGCCACGAAGGCCAAACAGGTGCAGAGCCGGATCAAAGAGCTGGAAAAGATTGAGCGCATCGAACTGCCGCCGGAAGAGAAGACGATTCACTTCACTTTCCCGCAACCGAAGCCGAGCGGCCGCATTGTGGCGCAGTTTCAGAATGTCTCAAAGAGCTACGACCAGAAGCTCGTCTTCAAAGACGTGAACTTCACGATCGAACGAGGAGACCGCGTGGCCCTGGTGGGCGTGAATGGCGCGGGCAAATCGACGCTGATCAAGTTGCTGGCGGGAACTGAACCTCTGACCAAAGGTGAGTACACGCTGGGTCATAATGTCGAGCCGGACTATTTTGCGCAGGACCAGTACAAAGAGCTGGATGTGAATGCGGTGCTCCTGAATGACCTCAGCGAGGCCGCGCCGCGCACCACGCAAACGGAACTGCGGAATCTGCTCGGCTGTTTTCTGTTTAGCGAGGACGATGTGTTCAAACGGATCGGCGTTCTGTCGGGGGGCGAGCGCAACCGATACGCTCTGGCTCGTATGCTGCTCCACCCGTCGAACTTTCTGCTTCTTGACGAGCCGACGAACCACCTGGACATTCGCGCGAAAGACGTATTGCTGGAAGCACTGGAGAAATTCACCGGAACGATTGTGTTCGTCTCGCACGACCGATACTTCATTGAGCACTTGGCGACGCGCGTCATTGAAATTGGCGATGGCAGAGCAAATGTGTTTCCGGGCAACTATGCAGATTACTTGTGGCGCAAGTCAGGCGGCGCGGAACAGACGCCTACGTTGAAAGATGTGCTGATCGGGGTTCCGCCTGCCGAGCCGATTCCTATTACGAGCAAAGCGGCTGCTGCCAAGCGCATAAATCCGATCAAGCTGAAACAGATGCAGGATCAGGCCAAGCAGTTGGAAGAGCGAATTGCCGAGCTCGAGGCCGAAATTCAGCAGTCTGAGATGGCGCTGTCAGACTTTGTGGGAGCTGACGAGGCAACGCGGTTATCGAATCTGCTGGAGTCTCGACGCGCTGAACTGGAGGCTACGATGAGCGACTGGGAACAGGTTACAGAACAGATAGAAGCGACTGCTTAATCCGGTGGAACCTGCGTATCTGACGGCTTTTTCCTCTGGATTTCGTCCCAGCGGCGCACGAGCTGACGCCATTGATCGAGCGTCAGGACACTGCGAAGCTGAAAGCTCATCTCCAGGAAAACGCGACTTGCATCGGCGCGCGCTTCCGCTGCCTTTTGAATGACGGGCTGCGCGGCTTGGATAGTCGTATCTTGCTCGTTCAGCAGATCTTCGAGATCCTGTTCGGCTTTGGCCGCATTATTTCGCGCATCGAGCAGGCGGGGGCGATAGCTGCGAACAATCTGGTGAATGTGCTGCTTCTGAGCGGACGTGAGCCCAAGCTGCGGATCATCGAGAACAGGACTGTTCCACCATGGGAAGCTCACGCGATTCTGCGCGAACAGGACGGTAGCCGCAGCTAAAACCAGAAGCCCAGTTCTGAAGTATCCGGGCAT
Source organism: Bryobacteraceae bacterium (assembly GCA_036276155.1). Lineage (GTDB taxonomy): Bacteria > Acidobacteriota > Terriglobia > Bryobacterales > Bryobacteraceae > Bog-105. The sequence continues at coordinate 29,092 of DATBEG010000105.1, forward strand.
TACTGGTCGAACAAGCCTTCCAGCGGCGCAGTAGGCAAAGGCTCGGAGTCGGCGGCAATCTGACTGACTTCCTGGGCCAACTGAGCGTCTGTGACCTTGCTCTGAACCTCTTGTGCACGCTGCCTCTGCTGATAGAGAAACGTTCCGCCTCCGAGTAAAGCGACCATTGCGCCGGCGGCGGCCAAGCGACGCATCGTAAAAGCGAAATTCCAGCGCTGCTGACGTTCAATGCCAGCGTAAACAGCGCGCCTTTGAGCGGCTAGTAAGTCGAACGCTATTTGATCGGCTGGGGCGGATACCGATTCGTTGGCGTGCCGCGCCGCAATGAGTGATGACAGCCGGTCACGGCAAACGGCGCAGCTTTCGAGATGATCGCCTTCGGGCCCTATGCCGTAGAGATGCTCAATCAGTTGCTCATCTGTCCAATGACCTGACAGGTTGGACTCGATGTTCATGTCGTCCTCCGGGATTCTCCTTCCCTCGGTTTATAAAGATCTTTCAGTTCTTCCCTTAACTTGGCGATCGCGCGGAAAAGGTGAGCTTTCACCGTACCCACATCCAATTTAAGGATGTCGGCGATCTCGTCCAGCGCCAACGCATCATAATGCCGCAACGAGAAAACGGCACGCTGCCGGTCAGAAAGATTGCTCAGCGCCAGTTCCAGTCTTTGCTGGATTTGCGTAGCGAATACGCGACTCTCGGCGTCCGGATCGGCGCCTGGAGTCGACTGCAAAATGAATTCTTCGTCTGCGGCAGCAGGCCGGCGCTGCCAAATTTTCCATCGCTTGGAGCGGAGCCGGTCGAGGCAGGTATTAACGGCTATTCTGGTAATCCATTTGGATGGATTATCCAGGTCTTCTGCTAAGCCGGCGTTCTTAGCCATCGCGCGATATGCCTTGAGAAACACATCCTGGGTGGCAGAATCCGCTTCATCCGGGTCCTGGAGCATTCTTCGACAGAGCAGATAGATTCGCCTCTGTTCAGAGGTCATCCAACTGCCGAAATCCCGAAGATCTGACCCGACCTGGATGGCTACCCCTAGATCGCCTGCCATCGCGCTTATCATAAGCGTTACTACATACTAAGACGGGCCTACGCCTCAGAGGTTTACGACGCCGGATTGTAAAGAAATTCGCTAGACGAGGGTAATTGACACGAGTCGCCAGGCGGCAGATCGAGAGCATTGGTGCCGGAATCGAGCCGAATCCAGCGAATATCTAGGCTTTTCTGTTTCGACCGGCAGCGCAGAGGCACGTCAGCCGTGAAATCGTCATCTACGCCCGAAAGTGTAATCTCGCCGCCCCTGTACTGCATCTTCGGTATCCCGGTTCCATACACCCAAGTGTCGAAAAAGGAGGATAGGTTTTTGTCCGGCTGTCGGGGTGGGAGTAGAGCGCTAGCTGCCCGGCGGAAGTCCTCATTTGTGATCGGCCGGTCGGCGTAGTCGTGCAGCAAGGTGGTCTCGAGTTTCAGGAACGCTTCATCGCCGAGCCGCTGGTGGAGCATATGAATGACCCAAGTGCCCTTCTCATAGAGAATGGCGTGCCAGACGTTAGCATTCGCGAGATCGACCAGGCGCGTGCCAAATTCGAGTGGGCCATATGTCTCGATAGCTTTTCCGTTTTCGACACGCGCCAGATTGCTGCGGTACTGATCGAGTACTTTGTCAACCTCGCCTGATCCCCTAGTCTGTTTCATGAACTGAAGCGCGGAGTAATTCGCCAGCGCTTCCATGATCCAGCCTGATCGATAGTCGGCCGCAGTCACCAGATTTCCCCACCATTGATGCGCGACTTCATGTGGCAGCAGGAGATCGCTGAAGAATCTTTCATACTCAGCCGTCTGCAGAGTCAATGGACGTGATTCCGAGGGCAAATAAGACAGGTCGGAAAGATAGATGAGACCTGGAAAACCCTGGCCGAACGCCGCCGGAACCGGCGAGACCGCAATGCTGTGGATGGGCAGTGGCATCCACTGCTTCGAATAGAAATCGAGTAGAGCGGCTGTTTCTTTCGTGATATCCGCCTTCGCATCAGCCGCTTTGTTTGAGTAGGACTCGATGTGATAGCCGCCGTGATCCTCAGAAGTGACATTGTAGTCGCCGAGATTGAAGCCGGCGAGTGCCTCCGGAATATGGGTTACGCGATGAACAGTGCGGGTGTCGCCTTTCACGTCGTCCGAAACCAAATCTCCGGTCGAAACCAGCCGCAGGTTCGCTGAACAGCGAAACGTGAGATCGAAGATGGCTCGTATCGGCCGGGTAAAAGGATACCAGGCATTGCGATCATCGACAAAATAGCTGTCATCCGAGGTCTTACGAACAACGGAACCGTGATAACCGATACGAAGTTCGTGAGTGCCGGGCGCGATTACGCCATTAGAGATCAGGTAGACCGGATCTTCCTTGTCACCGACACCGTACGTAATGCCCTGCGACTGGAGAACCTCCGCCGGTTGAGCGTCGATCTGTGCTGAATCGATGTGGAGTTTGTCTGCAATGTGAAGTGGGATGACTCGGCCGTTTGCGCCTGTCGCATTCCAGTTCATAACAGCATCAGCTTTGAGACTCAGGTCGCTTTGGATGTCGGCCGCGATTCGGTAGCGCGACACCCGAGTTTCAGGCTGCCTGAAGCTGCCGGTGCCACGAGCTCGGAATGAGGACCAGAGCGAGAACGAGTTGCTGCCCTCGCGTCCGATGATGACTTGCTCGGGATCGATGGGATTGTAGGAAACGTCAAAAGTACCCAGAGTCTTACCGCCAATGGCGCCATAGAAGAAGCCCTGCTCAGGATTGTGATCGTCAAGCAGACCGGCAACAAGCCTATTGCGCATATCGGGGCCGATGCTGCGGGCGAGGGTGTCGGTCGCGGCGGCAATCTGGGTTGCGTAGCCTGGAGCCTTGCGGACCGGGCGGTCGTTGATAGCGGACATCAGTTCACGCGCGGTGTTATCGGTGAACAGGAAAAGCGCAGCGTTGAAGTGCTCATCCAGATTAGGGCTTTTGGTGAATGCGGCTAATGCGGCACGTTCATTTCGCTGGGGCGGCAGCACAATGACTTCCGCATCGCCGGCTTCCACTGCTTCCGTCGAAAAAACGGCGGCGATGGTTTTTCCAGCAATGGGAGTAAGGAAAGAGATACTGCCTTCGTTGAGATAAATCTTGACGTCGCCGCGAACGAATTGAATGTCGCGGATATGGAAGCTGCGTTCCGGATCGGGGGTCATGTGAGCGACGGCAGCATCCAGGGACGCAGCAGTCACATGGTCCTCAATCTCTTGGGTTTTACTTACGTTGGCATTGCGCGCGTGCGCTGGGGTTACGGAGCGCCCGCTCACAAGCGCCAGAGCGAGGCACGGAACCCAGAGAAGCTTCACAAATTTACTTTAATTCTTCGCTCTTCTCCGTGGCAGGGTCCTGCGTCCAGTTCTGCCGAACAATGCCCGTCTGGTCCGTGTAGAAGGTGCGTCTACCTGTGCTACCGAAGGCTTTTGGAACAGCGCTGACGCCATAGCCGGTTGGCGTCGGCGTGATGGTGAAGTTGTAACCACCAGCGGTACCGCTTGCCAGACTGCCAGGAATCAGCCCAGAGGCCTGGGGCCCTTCTGCCGCTCCCGCGGTAGCCGGCGGGCCGAGTTGTGGCAAAGTCGTAGCGTATTGGTTGAATTCGGAATAGTACTGAATTTCCCCCTTATTGATGGTGCCCATCTCCTCAATAGCAGCCATCTCCTGCGCGTGCATGCGCGACTTGCTCATCTGCGGCAGTGCAACAGACAGGATGATTAGAATGATCGCGATTACGATCAACAGTTCGATGAGTGAGAACCCAGCTTGTCCGCGACGCCGTGCGAGGGCATTCCTCTTAGTAAGTCGGAAATCTAAAATGCGGTTACGCAGAGCTAGAGCCATACGATTCACATAATACGACGTCGAAAGCACGCCTAGCGTTGGCTCCATACATACCGTCTTATCCGACGATGAGTCAGATCACGGCGGCGCGCGAGAAACTTGGGGTTAGCGTACCGGCGAAAACGGCAATGGCCGGAGAATGGCGTTGCTGATGTTCGCGACAATCTCTGCATCCTTCAACTGCGGCTGGCCGCTGAGCTTCTTCCACTCGGGGTCGCTGCCGAAGGCAGACCACAGGCGTTCGCGGGCGGCAAGGTTGTCATAAGACAGCATGTAGTTAAGATTGGGCTGTTTAGGCCCGGCTATGGTCTCGCCGAAGAAGACGGGACGCAGCCCCAGCCGTTCAAAAATCTGAGCTTCTCCCTGGTTGAACATCTGCACCTTGCGACGCAGGGTGAGGAACGACTGGGACTCATAAGTCCGCAGCTCGAAAATGCGATGTGGGCGCTTGTCGACGTCTAACGGATAGCTGACGTGAGGCAGAACATCGAAGCTGCGCAAAAGATTGCTCTCTACTCTGACGAACGGCACGCCTCCCCCAGCGGACAGCTTTTCGAGTTCGCGCTGATGTTCCGCATCGGAATGGAGGGCCGCGATCACTTGCTGAAAAGCGTGTAGGGAATCGTACTCGGAGAGCGTGACGTAATAGGGTCCTTCCTGTCCGATCACGTTCGCGAACGCGCCAGCCAGTTTTCCACCCGCCCGGGACAGGGCGGGCATGAGGCCGGTTTCCAGGTAGCTAGACAGGCGCGCCGACTGGTTCTCTTCACTGTTGTGTAACCGCCAGGTCTTCAGTTCGAGGAATGTGTTCGACGTTTGCTGATTATGCTCCTGGCCGGATGAGGTGGTCACAACAGCTGCCGCCAAGCCGGCAAGCATCTCTCTACGCTGCATGACACGAGCGTAGCAACCCTGTGTTTAACGCTCTCGCATGGCCTGAATCAGCGCTTCCATATGATTCAGGTATCGTTCGAAGGCTTTTCGACCGGCGGCGGTGAGGCGGTATTCGGTCTTCGGCATACGTCCTTCAAAAGTCTTCGTACACTCCACGTATTCGGCTTCTTCGAGGCGTCGAGCGTGGACACTCAGGTTGCCATCCGTGGTTTGCAAGAGCTTCTTGAGCTCGTTGAACGTGAGAGAGTCGTTCACAGCGAGCGCGCTGACGATGCCAAGGCGCATGCGTTCATGGATAACGCGATCGAGGTTTGGGAGAGCTTTTTCTACAGTTTCCTGTTGCCGCCCGGACGTGGCAAGTTTCGGCTTGCGCTCCGTGGGCTCGGGATCCTGAGGCAGTGGTGCGATTGCGGTTCTAGCCACCATGCCTCCTTGCGATAACGGCGCCAAATACGATGTGCAGAAAGCCGAACCCTGTTAGGAGGAACATATTGCCCCACGCGGGCGGACACGCGGCGGCGACTGCACCGGTCAGCATGAAACAAAGACCCATCACGGGCACAATTCTGACCGAGAACGCGCCGCCTGTTACCACGGCGGCACCGTAGAGAAGAAGCCAAGCCGGCGGGAGAACGGTGTAGGCAGACATGCGAACGAGCAAGAGGGTCAAAACAGCGCCGGCCAACAGTGGCGGAATGAAGCTGAGCAAAGCTCGGCGGGCAGCGCGCGTCTGGAGGGACATTCTGAGACGCAGCGATTTTCGGCGCACGGCCACAAATGCAATCAGGGCCGCCAACACCGCTTCCACGCACCAGATGGCGAACTGCTGCGGCGCACTTTGGGTGATAGATACCGCGCCGGCAACGACCGCGGTAATGCCGATCAACACTCCCCCAAAACCCGGAACCGCGGTAAAGGAACCCGCGCGCTCCATAGTGTCTCGTATGAAGCGAAGATTGTCGGCGGCACGATCGCCAATGCGCGCCGGTGGATAAGATACACCTGAGCGCTGCGGCAGACCCATAGCGGGAGTATAGCAGCTCTCAGGCAAGTTCTTTACGAGGCAAAGAGGGACGTTCACCCGATACGGTGCAGAGCAGTCTCGTCGCGGTGCTTTTTCAGGTATTGCATAAACGGAGTGCCGCCGGTTCCCACAGCATGCGGATTCTTTTCACCCGTTTGTGCCTGGCGAAAGATGTAGGCGGCCGCGTATTCGAGATGCAAGGAGCGGAAGCGTTCTACTCCGTCTATACAGGCATTGTAGGCGTCCGTCAACCGCGAATCCCGGCAAGACTCTACAAACAACCGCACGGAACCGCGGGATTCCAGAGACTCGATGAACTTACGATGGTCTGGCGGCATGTAAGTTCGCATCTCCATGAGATAGGTACGGAGGACGTCATTCTCATGTTGAATGCCAAGCATCGCGTCTAACGAAGGGACAATCGCGCTTTGTGCACCGGTTTCGCCGCGGAATTGCTGCGGCTGCCCTGCGTAAGCTTCGACGCCTTCATAGAACACGCCGTGCGGCAGACCCGGATGATTTTTCCAACCGTGAATGTAGGGGCGAACGCGATGGTAGTAAATGTAAGGATCACAAAGCTCCGGCATTCGCAGAAGTGTTTTGTGCATCGCGTCGACGGAGCCGTGCACGGTAGCAAGTAGCGCTTCGAGATGGGCCGCATCGCGGCTTTCCGCGGCATCCAAACACGCGTGAAGGACAGCGAGTCCGCCTGCTGCCTTGCGCTCGATGTCCACGTGAATGAGAACGAACCACTCTTCGTCGATACCACCAAAAAAGTTTTGAATGAGCCCGATGTTGCCGCATTCGATTTCGCGATTGAGGTCGAAGCGGAAGTAGTTGTGCAGGGAGTAACTGCTATAGCTGAGGACCGGAGGCCGGCCGAGACTGTGCGCTATCGCCTGCCATGGCACCGCTATCCGGCTCGGCAGGAGATCGGCGGGTGTTCGCTCCGCCCAGATGTAAGCATGGCCGAGATAGCTCAACAGAACCATCGCACGCTCGCGCTCCTCGTCCGTGGTGATCTCTTCGGCCCGAAACGGAGGCAGGGTCTCGATCGTTCGCCTAACGTGATCTGAAGCGAATAGTTTTGGAAGACTTTTGGCCGTGCTTTCCCAGTCATCGAAGGCTTTGGGAAGACGGGTCAGTGGGTCGTGAGAAGGAAGAAAACCGCGCTCGGGGCTAATTGCAGGCGCGGCGATAAAGGTTAACAATCATGATGCTCCTTATCCCGCATGGTGGTCCAGTGTCTCAGGAAGGCGCTGGGCTCTTGGGTAATTTCAGCTTAACGTAAACTTGGATCGGATAACAATCGTCTGCGCTACCAGATGAATCCCACAGTTATTTGCTCACTGGCCGCGATCACCTTTCTTGTCGCGGCAGCAAATGCACCAGTTGTAAGTGGTCAAACGACAGACGATTCACAGGTTCGGCCAGCCGTCACGAAGGCGGATCTTCAAATCATCAGGCGTGCGCGGCGAATTCTCGACTCGCCGGCCAGTTGGAACCGGGCGGATAACCGTGTCTGCCCCAAAGATGCGAATGTTTACAGCCTGTACTGTGCGCTAGAAAAAGCGACGGAAGAGATAACGAATACTTTCGCGCACCGTGGCGCGGCTATGCAGGAGGCGCGCTTTGTAATCGACGAAATCGCACCCAATGCCCATTATGAGCATCGTCTGATGGGGTACAACAACGATCCCAAGACGACCTTTGCCGATATTCAGCATGTCTTCGATCTGCTTGAAAAGGATATCGGGAAGAAGCTGAAAGAACAGAAGAACGAGTGAATCATGGTTTGATTTTCACGGTTTGATTTTCATCGACTGCTGTGGCAGGGTATGCATGAACCAATAGAAAGGTTGATTGCAGTTCGGGCAGTTGATTTCGCCTGCGTGCAGATCGCGCATACACAAGGTTCCGATGTCTTCCACCCGGCATTGATAGATCTGCTTTAGTGGGAGATCGGATTCTTTGACCTTATACGTGCCGAACTGCATATTCCCCTGCTCCTCGGCTGAGCTCATCGCCGTGCGGCTGTTCGACTTGCTATGAATCCAGAACTGGCCGGAAGGCGGCTCATAATTCGTGTATGTGAAGCAGTGGCCAATGCAGGCGCGGTCGAGCATATGACAGATGAACCACATGCGGGAAACGGGCGGTGGACCGATGGTCACCGCAATTCGGGAGCCGTAGGGGAGAGCTCTGAACATCTGCTGTGCGCGATCTTCTATTTGGCCGAGTTTCCCAGTGTCCTGAAACAGAAACGCAAACAGGGCCGCCGCGAGAACAGAAAACGCCGCAAGCTGCCAGCGCTGCGGTTGAAGGCAGGCGATGACGCACAGCAACAGCACAGCGCACAGCATGGTGCCCCGGGAGACGAAGAGTGCGACAGGAGCGGCGAACTGCGGAAGAAAGATGAGCTCGGGGATCATGGCGGCGGAAAACAGGAGCACCGCCCAGAGCTCGAGCGCGATGCGGATGTCGGGAGAGAACGGCCTTTGCTTGCGAAGGCGGATGAATGAGTAGAAGATGGACACGAGCAGCAACAATAGGAAGCCGTACGAAATGATTGCGTACCGGGCGCCGTAGAGGAACAATTGATCGGCCCCGTTCATCTGGTAAAACGGCAACCATCCGTTTACGCGAAATCGAAGAATGTAGAAATGCCCGGCGACGACGGTTGCCAATGCGAGCACGAGTGGTAGAAGGCGCAACCATCCGCGCGTGTGCTGCGCAAGCTTGATATACGCGATAAAGCCGAACATTGTGAGTAGCCCAATGGGATGCGCGAGACAGACAATGACGGCGAGCAGGGCTGCGACCATCCACTCTCGTTTACTGCCGTGCCAGACCAATGCGATAGCGAGCAGCGCTAGACCGATGGCCAGGTAATAATTGAAAAAACCCATCTGGAACGTATAGCCATATGCGATCATCGCGATGGCAGGGGCTAGGACCCAGGGCGGACGGCGGCTTGCGGCGGCGAGGAAGGCGAATGTGCCCCAGAAAAAGCACAGTACGCACAACGAGACAACGATCTTTTCGGCCGCATTCCAGCCCAGCGTGCGACCGATTTGAAAGAGAAGCCAATCGCAGAGAACGTTGTTCCATTGCGGTCTGACTTCGAGATCGTGGATCTGGCCTTTGTGAACGAGATTCACAAGCCAGGCGTTGTAAACGTGGCTGCCGAGGTCACCGGCTTCAATGTGTGCGTGCCAGAAGCAAGGCACAAGAACAAGCGCCGATACGATCGCGAAGCGGAGCCAGCGACTCTTCAGGAATATAGCAGCGGCAGAAAGCGGAGACATGCAGTTTCGGCGAGTATAGCCGAAAACCGCCTTCCGCGGGAACGCTACGTACTACCTGTTTCTGTCCAAAGGAACGCCATTTGGTCCGTGTAGTCTTCGACGAGTTGGGTCTGTGAAACACCGGTGCTATGACCACCTTTGACACTGTAATGCAGGATGATCGGCCGATCACTGCCGCTAGATGCCTGCATCAGCGCCGTCATTTTGCGGGCGTTCATGGGATCGACACGAGTGTCGCCGTCACCCGTGAAGAACATGATGGCGGGATACTTCGTGCCGCCCACAACGTGCTGGTACGGCGAGTATTTGTAGATGTACGCGAAGTCTTTGGCGTTCTCGGCTGAACCGTATTCAGTGGTCCAGGTACGGCCCATGAGAAAGCGCTGATAACGAAGCATGTCGAGCAGCGGATAGCCGCACCAGATGGCGCCGTATAGATCAGGACGCTGCGTCATGGATGCGCCCATGAGCAGACCGCCGTTCGAGCGTCCGGTGATGGCCAAGTGCTGAGGCGAGGTATATTTTTCGCGAATCAGATATTCGGCGGCTGCGAACCAATCGTCAAAGACGTTTTGCTTATGTTCGAACATGGCGGCTTTGTGCCAGGCCTCGCCGTATTCCTTGCCGCCACGAAGATCAGGGAGCGCAAACCATCCGCCTTGTTTCATCCACCACGCCGCAGTCGGGCTCCAAGTGGGGAGTTCGCTGAGTGCGAAGCCGCCGTAACCCGTCATAAGCAGGCGCTCGCTGCCGTCGCGTTTGAGGCCTTTGCGGCCGGCGATGAACATGGGCACTCGGGTACCGTCTTTGGAGCTAGAGAAGACTTGCTTCAGGTCGTAATCGGCTGTGCTGAACGGCACCTTGGTCGCGAAGAAGACTTCAGACCGGCCGGTGGTTGTGTCGTAGTGGAAGATTGTCGGCGGATTGATGATGGATTGGAAGCTGTAGAAGCCGTCCCTTTGTTCGGCACGGCCTAAAAGGCTAGTTCCGGCGCCTAGGCCCGGATAGTCAATTTTCCCCGTCTGGTTTCCATCGAGATTGTAGGCAGTGAGATCACTCTTGACGTCGTGCAGGCGAAGCACGTACAGCTTTCGATCGACGACGCTCGCTTCCTCGATGACATCTTTGCCTTCGGGAATGATAGTTTGCCACTGGTCAGGTGACTGACCAAAACCGACTTTGACGATGCGGTGATTGGGAGCCTGATAGTCCGTATCAAAGTAGAAACTGTCGGCGATAATCATCGGATTAAATCGGGCTTCGACTTTGTAGATGAGCGGAACTATAGGAGCATCGGGTGTGCGCAGGTCTTTGAGAAGAATGTCCTCTCGTGTGGCAGGCACGCCGTAGCCGATCTCGAACAGGAGGTAGTGGCCGTTTGGTGTCACGCGGACGCTGACATTGTCGATTTCGCCGAGCTTTTCGCCTTTATATTCGCGTCCTAAGATCATTGCGTCGTTGGATGCCGCGGTTCCGAATGCGTGATAGAAGACGCGCGTGCCTTCGTGCGGGAAAAAACGCGAGTAGTAGACGCCCTTGTCATCCGGGCCGATCTGCGCACCGTAATAGCGAGCGTTGGGCAGGACGTCCGAAGTGGGCTGGAGAGTTTTCAGATCGAGGAAGTGAACTTCGACCTCGTCTGCGCCGCCAACGCGGACACCGTACGCCATCATGGAGCCGTCCTCAGTGATGTCGAGCATGTTGACGGACGTGTTCTGATCTGCGCTGAGTTTGGCGCCGTTGACCAGGATATGGTCGGGGCCGTGGAGACCGGTGCGCATATAGATGGAGCCCTGATTTTCCGTGGCGAGCCGCTTTGTGAAGAAGTAGCGATCGCCCCGGCGCTGCGGAATGCTCATCGTGTCGATACGAAGCAGCGCGGACATTTGCTCGCGGACCTGCGGCAGAATTTTGACCTGGTCTAGATATTGCTGGGTATAGGCGTTCTGGGCGTTGATGAACGCGCGGGTCTCAGGCGAGTGTGCGTCCTCGAGCCACCGGTAGTTGTCCGTGACTTTGATGGGCTGCTCGGATTCCGTGCTGTTATATTCATCAGTCACTGGCGCGGAATGGACCCGCGGGGGAGCGGGTAAGGTGATGCCATCTCTGCCGTGGATGACAATACTTTCCTGACCGGCGGGAAGAGAGACCGAAAGGACGGCCGATAGAAATAGAAAGCTTGTGATTTGCATTTACTTCAGTGCTGAGAGGAGCTTCTATTATTGCCAACTACGAATGGGCAACTAGAAAGCCAGGTGTATGCCGCCCACTGCCCAACGTTGCGGCGTGTGGAACCCGTTCTCGTAGAAGTTTTGGTCCAGCGCATTGGAAATGCGGAAATAGAATCGTGCGCTGGTTTTTTCGGTGAAGTTCAGTGAGTACCCGCCGTCGAGTCCTAGCTGGCGCGGCCCGGTGAACTGGTAAGCGTAACCGTAGAGCGGGTAGAGGAAGTTACTTCCGCCCAGGAAATCCATGCCGAGGTCGACATGCTTTCCGAACTGTTGCGTCGCGATGATCGAGACCTGATTTGCCAGAATGCGCGGTGTTTGTAGAGGCGCATAGGGCAAGCCCGTGTAGTACTCCGATTGAATGTCTTTGGAGTTCGTGTAGGTGTACGTTGCGAAGACGCTCGTTTTTCGCGTCGGTCGAAAGTCACCGCTGAATTCGGCGCCACGCGATATGCCTCCGGGTGCGCCCGAGTAGCCCCCACTGCGACCAAACGGATCGACGTAGCCAGGCGGGAAACTCAGATATGTGATGACATGCTGCAAGCGCGTATAGAAATACGTGCCGCTGATTTTCAGCTTCTGACGGAGCAGGTACTGATCAAATCCGAAGTCGCCGGAAACCGCACGCTCAGGTGCAAGACGTGGATCACCATAGGCATAATCGACGCCATCAAACAAAAAGCCGCCGAAGCGTTCATAGAGTGAGGGCAAGCGGAAACTGTTGCCTGCATGGGCGCGAATTTTCGTTGCTGTTGCGGCGAAGAAGTAAGCGATGGATGCATCGCCAGTGTACGCAGCTGGCGGGTTTGTCAGCTTAATGCCAGCATACGGGGACGTCGCTCCGACGAACGCCGGCTGATCAAGATTGGCTTGCGTAAATCGCCCGGAAAGCAGGATGTCCAGACGCTTCGACAGCAAGCGGATCTCATCTTGCGCGAACACGGCGTTGCTGCGCTGGCGCGCATCAGTCACATTGTAGACGCGCTGGGTCAGATCCGGATTGGTATCGGACGTGACGTTGCGATAGTGCTCCTGTTCAAACTCGTAGCCCGCCGTCAGAACCTGATGCGAGCCCCAAAGATAGTTGACCTTGGCCTGAACGGTGTCGATGCGGCCCAGATATTTGTCAGAGTTGTTGAATTGCGGCTGATAATCTCCGGGCCCACCGGGACCGTCGCGAGTATCGCGGACGCTGTTGACGATGTTGTAACCAATCAAGTAGGAAAGGCGCGAACTGACCTGATGTTCGACGCGGAACAAAGAATCAAGATAGTGCGAGTAGACACCGGAGTCAGGGTCGCCCAATTCGGGAATGAAGGTCGCGTTCCCGGAGCTGAACGGAAGATTCTGAGCCGCTAACGCGATCTCCGAACTCGCCAGCGGAATGGCGGGGATGATTCCAGTGGTAGGGGCCGTTGCAGTCGGCTGGGGACTGACGGGAGTCTGGGTATAGCCAGTATTGCCAAGGAAGAGCGCCGAAATTCGGATCTTCGGCGTGAGCGCATACCCGATTTCACCCCGTCCGCTCCAATCGCGTGCCGCCTCCCAGTTATCGACGCCGTTGCTGACGTTGAGATTCGAAAGGCCCGCTGAGTAGCTGAGCCGATTTGAAAGCGCGCCGCCTGCAACGCGCGCAACGCCTTGAAATAAGCCTAGCCCTCCACCCTGTGCGTCGACATCGCCATGAATGGGACCGGCGCCGCGGTCTGTGATCACGTTGATGGCGCCAGCCATCGACTGTGTTCCGTAAAGCGATGAGCCAGAGCCCTGAAGAACTTCGATACGGGAGGTATCCGTTAGGAAAAGCTGGCCGAGAAATGCGCTGGCGTCGGCTTGCGGAGCAGTCGGATCGCGGAAGCGGAAGCCATCGATCAATACGCTGGTATCGATGTAGCGTAAACCGCGGGTTTGGATCTCAGTAAACTGGCCCGGGCCGCCATCGGTGCTGACGCGAACACCTGGCAAGTACCGGACGCCATCGGCAACAGAGAACAGTCCGCGTTGTTCCACTTCAGAAGCACCCACAACATCGAGTTGCTTGGAAATTTCATCGACCGACTGAGGTTCGCCGGCGGCTGTGACACTCACCTGAGCGCTAATAGCTGTGACAACCAGTCTCAGATCGGAGCGGTTTACAGCGCCGGGGTAGACAGTGATCGTCAGCGGCCGCGCAAGTGCGAGGCCGTGTGCAGATGCGTCCAGAAGATACGTGCCTTCGGCAACGCCGCTGAAATTGTAGGCGCCCAGATTGTTTGTCTCGGTGCTGATGACTCCTGCGCCAGCGATCTGACGCAGATTCACTTTTGCATGGGGAACAGATGCCCCCGACGGATCAATGACTGTTCCTGAAATGTTGGCGGTGTCTGCCGCGTATGCAAAAGCTACGGCAGAAAGAATGAAAAGAATACGTGTGTATTTCGAAACCATGTCGGCCCTCCCTCGAGGCGGCAGAGAAAATTCCGCTCCTATTGAGCAGGCTGAGGCAGGTCTTCGGACTTACAGGCGTTCGAATCGCAATGCGACTGATTTCTAGAGCCCGGCTTCCTCTCGTCCCGATGAACCAGAGAGTGCCTGATTGGGCTTTCGTTCCTGATTACCGCTGCGGGGCAGTCCTGGACTTACACCAGGTTCCCTTTTCAACAGCGAGCGTGCAAAAGCTCGCCGTACCAACAGCGTTTTTTAGAGTAGCAGATGGCGAGTTCGCGTGAAGTGGAGATGCGTTGGAAGGCTTGAGGCTCGGCGACGTGGCCGGACCTCTTTTTCGGATGTTCTGACTTACGGCAGCCCTCGAAGCTTACTTCGACAGGCTTAGGGTGCGGGTTTCGGCAGCAGGCACATGAACCGCACGGCTGCTCGAATAGCCGTCAACGGCAGCGAGATACTCATGACCGTTGCTGGCCGTGAAATGCAGCGTCGGCACGCTGTCATACTTCGCAGGCGAAGTGGGATAGCCTATTGCGAAGGCTGACGTCTTGTTGCCTTGCACGAGAATGACGCCAGTATCAGTCTGTTGAACGAAGTACTGGCCGGCCGGAAACACCTTTCCGGCAACTACGAACGAGAACGGAACGTTCACGTGGATTGAATCGGCCGACGACGCAGCGGAAGCAATAGTTGTACCGAGCGCCATCGCGCCCATCAGACCTACGAACTTGCAGAAGTTTTTCATCTTTCTCTCCTCTTGTGAATTTGGAACTGCTGTCACATGGGGGGAGCATACGGGGCACCGGGGGTTGAACTAAGTGCACTGCAGCGCTTAGCTCGATCTTGGCCGTCTACAGGGACGAAATCTTGCTGACTTGGAAGGGGAACTTAATGTCCCGATTTCAAGCTAACGCATTTCGCAATGCGAAATCAAGGCAAGATAGGCCCTATCTAAATTGTTGATCAGGTGAAAGTTAGATTAAAGTAGAACCCTAAACTACTTCCACGCCCATACTACGGCACGCACCCTTGACCTGCTCGACTGCGGCCTCGAGAGTGAACGAATTGAGATCAGGCAACTTGATTTTTGCGATCTCCTCAACCTGCATTTGAGTGATTTTTCCGACTTTGTTCTTGTTGGGTTCAGCGGAGCCTTTGGCCAGATTGACCGCGCGCTTTACAAGAATTGCGACTGGCGGGGTCTTGGTGATGAACGTGAAGGAACGATCGGAGTAGATCGTGATAACGACGGGAATGATCAGCCCTTCCTGATCCTTTGCCGAGGTCTTTGCGTTGAATGCTTTGCAGAACTCCATGATGTTCACGCCCTGCGGACCGAGAGCGGTACCAACGGGAGGAGCAGGGGTCGCCTTGCCGGCCGGTATCTGCAATTTCACTTCTGCTGTAACTTTCTTTGCCATTTCTCTGTTTCCTATTTCCTGCTCAAACCAAATGCCAATTAGATAGTAACTACGCTTTCTCGACCTGCAAGAAATCCAACTCCACGGGAGTGGATCGGCCGAAAATCGTGACCATAACGCGCAACGTATTACGTTCCGAGTTGACCTCGTCCACCTTGCCCGAGAAGTTTGTGAACGGCCCGTCGATGATTTTCACTGTCTCATGCTTTTCAAACGTCATCTTCGGACGCGGACGTTCAGCGCTGGATGCCTGGCGATAGAGAACCGAGTTGACTTCGTCGGCCGTCAGCGGCACCGGCTTGGTGCCGCCACCCACAAATCCGGTGACGCGCGGCGTGGATTTGACGGCGTGCCAAAGATCGTCGTCCATCTCCATTTCGATCAGAACATAACCGGGATACAGGAGCCGTTTGCTGGTCACCTTCTTGCCGTTCTTGAGTTCGATGACCTCTTCAGTCGGAATCAGAATCTGGCCAAGACGATCGGCAAAACCGAAAGCCTGAGCGCGCGTGCGGAGGGAGTCGGCTACCTTTTGCTCAAAGCCGGAATACGCATGAACGATGTACCAATTCTTCGGCGGAGTAGCAGCTTCGTCAGGCGCAGCCGCGTGCTGAGCGAGCTCGGACTCGGTCGCTGGTTCTTCTACTTCGTGATCGTGTGAAGGGGAATGAACACCGTCCGTATCGGCTTCTTCGTCTAAGGCGATGGGCTCGGTGTCATGAGCCTCCTCATGTTCAGGATGGACCTCGTCGTCGTGAACGGCGTCTTCCTGTTCGAGGATGTCTTCATTCGCCTCGTCGTGTTCTGGCACGTATTCGTCTTCGTGCTCTTCGTGGAACTTTTCGTCAGCCATCGTGTATATCCGTCTCCATGTCGACGGCTTAATGAGTCGTAAAGTAGTTGATGATCTTGGTCACGACTGCATTGACAATGTGATCAACAACAAAGAAGTATGCCGCGAACAAGAACGTTGCGGCGATGACAACCCACGTTGTCGCGAGCACCTGTTTGCGGCTCGGCCAAGTGACGCGCCGCATCTCCGCCTTCACTTCGTCAAAATACGACTTTGTCTGTTGCGGCCAACTCAGGGCCTTGCTCGTGTCCATATGATCAGTCTGAGGTGCGCACGCGAGCCAGAACTCCTGGTCTGTTGCGACAAAGAGTTATTGGCAGGGGCAGAGGGATTCGAACCCCCACTCGCGGTTTTGGAGACCGCTGGTCTAGCCGTTAAACCTATGCCCCTGCGTGAGGTGCCTTCCTAGCCTAGCAAAGCTACTTTGTTTCCCGATGCGGTTGGTGTTTCCGGCAATACGGGCAGAACTTTTTCATCTCCAATCGTTCTGTGGTGGTCTTCTTATTCTTCGTTTTGCTGTAGTTCCGGTTCTTGCACTCATTGCACTGGAACTGAATAATTTCGCGCGGCATAATTTCCTATTTCAGAGTTGCGAGACGTCTTCGCGCCTCGCAGCACGACATCAACTCGCTATTCCAAAATCTCCGTAACGGTGCCGGCGCCGACGGTGCGTCCGCCTTCGCGAATGGCGAACCGCAGGCCCTTGTCCATGGCGATCGGCGTGATCAACTCGACTTCGATCGAAACGTTGTCGCCCGGCATCACCATCTCCATGCCTTCCGGCAGCTTGGCAACCCCGGTGACGTCGGTCGTACGGAAATAAAACTGCGGCCGATAGCCATTGAAGAACGGCGTATGACGTCCCCCTT
>DATBEG010000106.1:0-13135 GCA_036276155.1 Bryobacteraceae bacterium
GCTGTTCGATGCGAACCATCCAGGAGATCAAGGTCGGAGTGTAAAGGTCGGGCTGCACACCGCCGGGAACGAGCTTTGCCGTCGACGGAACTGATGCCCCGGGTTCAAGAGGCAGTTGTGTCACCGTGGCATTCGGCAGACCGTACGTCGGGTTGAATGGCGCATTCTGATCGGTCCGGTACCCCAGCGCGTCCTGCAGATCATTGAACATGCCGAACCCGGCTCGAACCACGGCTCGTTATGACTTTTTCCTGCAGCGTTCGCACCTGGATCTCCCAGCGGTCCGTACGTTGCTCGACACGATCACTCGTTCCGACTTTCGCCGCGAATTGAGCGCTGCCGCTGGTTACGATACCGCCGTGACCGGAACACGCGTGGTTTAGTTTTCGCTCAGGCGTGCGCGGCACCATTGATGCAGAGGTGGAGTTGCTCGCGTGTGAGCAACGGCCGGACCGTCTAGCGGCGTTCGCGGGCGCTATAATCAACCGATAAAGATGTGGCCTGGTGCTGTCCAGTGATCTGAATACCGATGAGATCAGCAGCCTTCTCCGCGCCTGGAGCGATGGAGACCAGAGCGCGCTCAAGGGCCTGACCTCCATCGTTTATGAAGAGCTTCGCCGCCTGGCTCACCACTACATGGAGCGCGAGCGCCCGGGCCATATGCTGCAGACCACCGCGCTTGTGAATGAAGCCTACGTGCGCCTGGTGGACTACAAGCGCATGCAATGGCAGGACCGGGCGCATTTCTTCGCCGTTGCGGCCCAGGTCATGAGGCGCATACTGGTGGATCATGCCCGCAGCCGCAACATCAAGCGCGGCGCCGGTGTGCCGCACGTAGCGCTGGACGACGTGGCGGTGGTGACCGGCGATCGAACCGGCGACCTGGTAGCGCTCGACGATGCGATGAACGCTTTAGCACGCCTCGATCCTCGCAAGGTGCAAATCATCGAGATGCGCTTTTTTGGCGGGCTCAGTGTGGAGGAGACGGCGGAAGTGCTCAAAGTGTCGCCAGCCACGGTGAGGCGCGATTGGAGCATCGCCAAGTTCTGGCTTTACCGCGAACTCGGCGGCGGGACGGGCGATGGACTCGGAACAGTGGAAGCAGCTCGATAGACTGCTGCACGGCGCCTTGCAACGACCGCGCGAAGAGCGTGACGCCTTCTTACGAAAAGCGTGCGCCGGCAACGAAGGGCTGGAGCGTGAAGCGCGCTCGCTGCTGACGCTGGAACAAGAGGCGGGAGAGTTTCTCGAGAGGCCAGCCATTGAGATGGCGGCGCACGCGGAGGTTCCGGAGCGCGAGAATGGCGAAGATGCCGGGCCGTTCCGCGCGGGCGCGACCCTATCCCATTACCGCGTGCTCGGAAAACTTGGCGGCGGCGGAATGGGAGTGGTTTACAAGGCCGAGGACCTTGAATTGGGCCGCTTCGTGGCACTCAAGTTCCTGCCGGACGAATTAGCCGGAAACCGAATTGCGATCGAGCGGTTTCGCAGGGAGGCGCGCGTCGCTTCGTCCCTGAACCATCCGAACATTTGCACGATATACGAGGTCGAGCGGCACGACTACCACTCCTTCATCGTGATGGAGTTCCTGGATGGGACTACTCTGAAGCACCGCATTCTGGGACAACCTATCCCAATCGAGATGCTGCTTCCGCTCGCCATAGAGATCGCCGACGGTTTGGATGCAGCGCATTCCGCCGGCATCACGCATCGGGACATCAAGCCGGCGAATGTCTTCGTGACCTCGCGTAAGCACGTCAAGATTCTCGATTTCGGATTGGCGAAGGTCGGAGCGGCTGAGGATCCGTCGAGCACTGAGACTGTGAAATTGCCGGTCCGCGCGGGAGAAGATCAGCTCACCGCAACCGGGAACGTGATGGGAACTCTATCGCATATGTCGCCGGAGCAGATCCGCGACGAGCGCCTCGACAACCGCACGGATCTGTTTTCGTTCGGCATTGTCCTTTATGAAATGGCGACCGGGAAGTTGGCATTTGAAGGCGCAACACAGGAAATTGTGTTGGATTCGATTTTGAACCACGCGCCCGTACCCCCTCGCCGGAGGAACCCAAGCGTGCCAGCGAAACTGGAGCGGATCATCGGCAGATGCCTGGAGAAAGACCGGGAGTTGCGCTACCAGCACGCTTCGGAGATTCGCGCCGATTTGCAAGCCTTGCATCACAGCTTGGATGCCGGGCAATCGAGACCGGAAGTACCGTCACCGGCCAGAACTCGTCATCCGAAGAGAATAGGGGTCGTTGCATTGGTGGTGGCCGCGGTCTGCGGCGCGGCTTATTTTAGCTTCGATCGCGCGCATAAATCCGTCGCGAAGATCCCACTGGTGGTGGCCGAATTCAACAACAATACGGGCGATGCGGCTCTTGGCGGGATTTTGCAGCAGACCCTGCTCGTGCCGTTGGAACAACAGCCGTTCGAATTAGTTTCCGATGACAGCGTCAGGCGGACGCTCTCGTTCATGCGCCGACCCGCGGATGCGCGCCTGAGTGCCAGGATCGCTAGCGAGATCTGCGAGCGAACGGGAAGCTCGGCCGTCGTGGCGCCTTCGGTGGATCCTCTGGGCGCGAGATATGTGTTGGGATTGAGAGCGCAGAAATGCGGAACCGATGAAGTCCTTTTTGCGGAACAGGCTGAAGTAGAACGGAAAGAGGACGTTGCGGATGCGCTGAGTCGAATGGCCGGCCGATTGCGAGCGCTGGCCGGCAAATCGCCGGACGCCTTCAGGCCAACTTCCCCTCCTCTACTCGAAGCCACCACCTCATCCCTCGACGCATTAAGAGCCTACAGCGCGGGGAGGCCAGCCATATCGACCAAAGGTCCGCGCGCGGCTCTCGAGCTGTTCAGGCGGGCGGTTTCCCTGGATCCGCAATTTGCGATCGCGCATACTTTCGCGGGCGTGATCTATTCGAGTATCAGTGAGGGCGCTCTCGCCGAGGAGGAAATCGTAAAGGGTTGGAAGTTGCGAGACAATGCCAGCGACCCGGAGAGATATCTTATCGACTACAACTATCAGTGCAGGGTTTTGGGCAATCTCGAAAAAGCCAGGCAGACCTGTGATCTGTGGGCTCGGACCTACCCCCGCGATGTGATGCCCCATAGTTTTCTGGCAGGACAGGTATTGCTGAGCGTGGGCAAGTTCGAACGCTCTGAGGAGGAGGGGAGGAAATCCATCGAACTTGATCCGGACAACGCTTATGGGTATCACAATCTCGCGAACAGCTACATCCTTCGCAATCGTCCCGCAGAGGCGGAAGCCGTACTGAACCGCGCCTCTGTCCGTAAGCTGGACATCCACGAATTCGCTGGCCTGAGACACCAGATTGCGTTTCTGAAAGGCGACACGCAGGAAATGGAGAGCGCTGCCGCCCTGGGGGAAGAGAAGCTGAACGCGGAAAGCTGGATCTACGATATGTCGGGCGATTTTTCGGCGTATCACGGGCATTTAGGGCAAGCGCGAAAGACATGGCAGCGAGCGGTGGAAATGGCAGAGGCAACGGGTCATCCCGACCAGGCGGCGCAGCATGAGGCGGGTATCGCGGTCCGCGAATTCCTGCTTGGCAATACGGCCGAGGCTCGTCGGGCCGTTACGGCAGCGCTCGGGCTTGCCTCGAAAGCTCGGGACGCGGAGACAGGCACCGCCCTGGCGCTAGCGCTCCTCGAAGACCCTCGCGCCGAAGCCCTGGTACGGGACCTAGATCGACGCTATCCGGAGAGTACGGTCGTCCAGTTCGGTCATCTGCCTTTTCTGCGAGCTCAGCTTGCGCTGAACCGTCGCGATCCCGCCCGAGCCATTGAAATCCTCCAGGCGGCCGCGCCGTACGAGCTCGGGTGGCAGTGCCCGAACACCATAGGCTTCTGCGGTTCCCTCTACGCGATCTATATGCGCGGGCAAGCGTATCTGGCGGCGCATCGTGGAACCGAAGCCGCCGCGGAATTTCAGAAGATCATTGACCATATCGGGGTGGTTTCCAACGAT
The DNA here is from genome assembly GCA_036276155.1 of Bryobacteraceae bacterium. Lineage (GTDB taxonomy): Bacteria > Acidobacteriota > Terriglobia > Bryobacterales > Bryobacteraceae > Bog-105. The sequence continues at coordinate 3,995 of DATBEG010000106.1, forward strand.
CCTACAATCGTCGTCGCCGCGCGTGTGCAGCTTGCCAGAGCGTTGGCGCTCTCGGGAGATCGGGGCAAGGCGAAATCCGCTTATGAGGATTTTCTGAAGTTGTGGAAAGACGCCGACCCGGACATTTCGATTCTCCAACAGGCTAACGCCGAATACTCAAAAATTCAGTGACCACGGCTCGCGGGGGTGTGTCGTCGGCCAGCAGTGAAGCACGCGGGGAAAGGGATGGGGCAGTTGGTTCTGCCCCGCACAGGATGGCACGGCTAGCCACCGGGGCCGCCGTTGATCAATGAACAGCCGGCGCCTTAGGAACGGCCGGCGCTACTCCTGCAATCACGCCCGCCGAGGGATCCAGCGTGGTCACGGGAGTTGCATCACCGGTCGTAGGATCGACAATGTCCACTTGCCCCGTCGATGCATCGAAGGCATAAACCTCGCCGTGTACAGTACCGATCGCCGAAAAATTTGAGTCCGCAGGCGCAATGGCGATGACATGCCCCGTGGCTGGATCGATCTGGTAGATCTCGCCCGCAATCAAGTTCGTTAACGTTCCCGTTGCGAAGTTCACCGCTTGAGTCGAGAAATATGCGTAAAATTTGCCGCGGTAGCCAAAGAGGCCCTCAGCGAACACGTTTACGGACCCAGGAAATTCGGGATTTTCGCTGAATGGAACAAAAGTAAGCGCGGGAATGCCGGTAGGTCCAATCAGCGTCGTCGCGGCCGTCTTGGGGTTTAGGAAATACAGGTTATTGGCAAAATCAGTTACGTAGTACTGTCCGTTGAAGAGGCCGATCCAGTTGGCGGAGTTGGGCCCGCACGGCGACGTCGGGGTCGAACAGTCGCCTAACCCCGTCGCACCGACAACCGAGGTCAGGCCGGTAAAGGGGTCAATCGCGACCAGCTTGCCGTCGAAGCCTAGGCTGAGCAAGGATGTGCCAGGGCCTTGGACCAAGCCGTCTCCTACGTCCGACGGGACGGCAGAGCCAATCGGGAGAAAGGCGCCGCTGCGCAAATCTACCGCACCAAACTCGAATGCGATATTGATGACGTAGGCCATGAGGTTGGGGGTGGCCGGCGTGGTAGTCTGAGCCGTTCGGCGTTCGAGGTTATTGGCCAATCCACGCCGCCCAAAATCGCGCGACGGCTGCTGTGCCAGTGCAAGTGTGGTGAGCAGGCTGCCCACCAATAATGAAGTAAGGATCGTTCTCATCTGTCCCTCCAACCTAAAGAGGCGGAGAAACCCGCTAAATCTGCTAACGGAGACGGCGGAAATTTTTCGCTTATTGGCCGGCGCCCCTTATGGGGTCACGTCCTGTTCGCCGTTGTGCAGGAGAAGAGCTTCGATGACCAGGCGAGCTAACTCGCCTCACTTAGCCCAATTCTCAACCGCGAGTCCCTTAACCCGGCGAAAGTGCTTCACATCGTTGGTAACGAGGACCGCGTTGGTGGCCTTGGCATGCGCCGCGATCATGGTATCCATCGTTCCGATCGGAGATCCTCGTTGTTCAAGATCAGCTCTGATGTCCGCGAATTCGTCAGCTGCAGCTTCATCCCAAGCCAAAGTGTGAACACCACTGAAGAACTTGTCCACTTGCACGGCAAGCCGAGTCGCACCTGGAAGGCGGCGGACGCCAAACCGTAGCTCGGCGAGAGTAACAGCTGAGATGCATACCTGTCTTACATCCAACTTGCGAAGACGGGCATCGATTCCCGGCGCAGCGCCCTTGATCACATAGCTCGCGCTGTTGGTATCCAGCATGAACAGCTCGCTCATTCCTCCTCACCAAACACCGCACTTTTAGCTAAGGGAGCATTCAAGGGCCGTTCCGCCATGAACTCCTCGGGTACGGCGCCGGCGGCTTGGTCTCGGAGTTCAAAGTATTCTTCCCATGTGCTCCAGCCGGCTTTCTTCGATAAGATTACGTCTCCAGTGCGGTCGTCGCGCCGAATAGACACCTCGTCGCCATCGAACCGGAACTCAGCAGGCAATCGAACCGCTTGGCTTCCGCCGTTGTTGAAGAGTCGCGCAGTCTTGGTCGGCACGATAACTTCCGTATAGATATAGTATATACTTCGTTTTGCTCTCCAAGTTCCCTCTGGTTTTGAAGCCTGCATATGGTAGCGTAAAACGAGTAGGGAACACCGTCACTCGTACTGCGCTCAGGCGCTTCGAGCCTGCACGCAAACTCCCTTTCCAAGTTAGAAACGTTCCATGGACGCGACTTTACACGCCCTAGGTGACCTCCTGATCAAGGCCATCCCCACGGCCCTGTTCTTCATTTTTTTGGCGGTCTATCTTCAAAAGGTCTTTTTCAAGCCCTTGGCGCGCATCCTGGAAGAGCGCCGTAAGCAGACGGAAGGCGTCCGCGAACTCGCGCGCCAGGCCATGGAAGCGGCCGACAAGAAAACCTCTGAGTTCGAACACGCGCTACAAATGGCCCGCGCCGAGATCCACGCCGAACATGAAAAACGGCGTCAAAAATGGATTGAAGAGCAGGCGGCACGAATCGCAGAAGCGCGTGCCGAAGCGGATGGCCAGATTCAGCAGGCTCGCGAGCAGATCTTCGCCGAAGTGCAGCAGGCCGAAGCCGAAATGTCCGTGAAAGTCGACGCTCTCAGCGAGCAGATCGTGTCCTCTTTACTGAAGCGGAGAGCGGCTTAGTGACCACCAGGGGCATGCGGCGATTCGCGCAGTTCGGCGCGGTTCTGTTTGGCTTTGTTTTGCAGGTTTCCGCTCAGGAGAGTCAGGCGCAGGAAACTGCCGCGCTCGATGCTGTTACAAAGTGGAAGATCCTCAACACCGCGATCTTCGCGGTCCTGGTCGGCTGGTTCCTCTGGAAGTTTGCGCCGCGCTTCTTCAACGCACGCTCGGCAGACATTCAGAAGGCCATTAAGGATGCCACCGGGCTCAAGCTTGAGGCTGATTATCGCTACTCGGAAGTGGATCGCAAAATGGCTTCGCTCGCCGAAGAGGTGAAGAGAATGCGCGAGCAAGCCCAAATCGAATGGGATCGCGAACACGAACGGCTCCGCAAAGAAGCCGAGAGCGACATTGCCCACATTCGCCAGAATGTCGCGAACGAGGTAGAAGCATTCCGACTGGAAGGCACGCAACGGCTGCGCCGGCATACCGCCGAATTAGCTCTGCAATTAGCTGAGCGCCGCCTGCGCGAGCGTTTCGCGCAACCCGGGTCAGGTAATCTCATCGACAACTTCATCCACCTTGTCGAAAGAGGGAAGAATTAGTGCACGGCGCCATTGCAACTCACTACGCTAGCGCGCTCGCGGACGCCGTTTTCAAGCCGAATTCGGGCCTTTCGCCGCAGGATGCCGTCGAGCAATTTCGGACGATCGAACAAATTTTTTCGCAATCCAAAGAGTTGGAGCGCGCATTATTATCGCCAGCGGTAAAGCGTCCACGCAAGCAAGCCGTGATCGCGCGCATAGCGGATGAGCTCGAACTGCATCGCTTAATCAAGAACTTTGCCCTGGTCGTCGTGTCGCACCGGCGCACGGCTCAGCTTCCGCTAATTCGCCGCGATTTCGAAGCAATTGTGGACGAGCGTCTCGGCTGGGTTCCGGCGGAAATCACTTCAGCGAAGGATCTGAGCGCTCAAGAAAAAGAAGAAATCGAGCGCGCGCTTGGAACGGAACTCGGTAAGTTCATCCGGGCGCAATACAAATTAGATCCTTCCTTGTTGGCCGGCGTCCGGGCAAGAGTCGCCTCCAAAGAATATGACGCAACTCTGCGCGGCGGTCTGGAACAGTTGCGCCGGCGGTTGATGGCTGCGCACCAGTAGTCTTAAGAGGAATACGTATGGCTCAAATCAGAGCAGATGAAATCTCGCGCGTACTGCAATCGGAGATCGAAAACTTCGATGCTGTCGAGAACGTGTCGGAGACCGGTTCGGTCATCAGTGTAGGCGACGGTATCGCCCGTCTCTACGGCCTGCAAAATGTCATGGCCGGTGAGTTGGTTGAGTTCGGCCCCGACACGGTGGGCATCGCGCTCAACCTTGAAGAAGATCAGGTCGGCGTCGTGTTGCTCGGCGACTACGCCGGTGTGAAGGAAGGCGATCAGGTACGCCGCACCGGCCGCATCATGTCCATTCCGGTCGGCGAAGCCATGGTTGGTCGCGTCGTGAATTCGCTGGGCGAACCAATTGACGGGAAGGGCGCAATCGACACCACAGAATTCAATCCGCTGGAACGGCTCGCTCCCGGCGTTGTTGACCGCCAACCCGTTAAACAGCCGCTGCAGACCGGTATCAAAGCCATTGACGCGATGGTCCCGATTGGCCGTGGTCAGCGCGAGCTGATTATCGGGGACCGCCAGACCGGCAAGACCACTGTCGCGCTCGACACCATCATGAACCAGCGTGGCCAGGACGTAATCTGCATCTATGTCGCCATCGGCCAGAAGCGCTCGACTGTTGCTCAGGTTGTCCGCACGCTCGAAGAGCATGGCGCAATGGATTACACCATTGTCGTAGCCGCGACAGCATCAGACCCGGCGCCCATGCAGTACATCGCACCATATGCCGGCTGCTCCATTGGCGAGTATTTCCGCGATTCCAAGCGCCACGCGCTGTGTGTCTACGACGACCTCTCAAAGCACGCCGCCGCCTACCGCGAAATTTCGTTGCTGCTCCGCCGTCCGCCAGGACGCGAGGCATATCCGGGCGATGTCTTCTATCTCCACAGCCGTTTGCTGGAGCGCGCCTCGAAACTGTCTGACGAGAAGGGCGGCGGCTCACTGACCGCGCTGCCGTTCATCGAAACTCAGGCCGGTGACGTGTCGGCATACATTCCGACCAACGTCATTTCCATCACCGACGGCCAGATTTATCTCGAAAGCGATCTCTTCAACTCGAACATCCGCCCCGCCATCAACGTCGGCCTCTCTGTCAGCCGTGTCGGCGGCAGCGCCCAAATCAAGGCGATGCGCACTGTGGCTGGAACCTTGCGTCTCGATCTGGCGCAATATCGTGAGCTTGCGGCCTTCGCTCAGTTCGGTTCGGATCTCGACAAAGCGTCGCAAGCGCAGCTCAGCCGCGGTAAACGCTGGGTCGAAGTCTTGAAACAAGGTCCCTACTCGCCGATTCCGGTTGAGAAGCAAGTCGCGATCATCTTCGCCGGTAGCAATGGTCTTCTGGATGATGTAGCAGTCGAAGATGTGCGTCGTTTCGAACACGACTTGTACGACTTTCTCGACAACAGCAAGCCGGAAATCCTGGAAGCGATCCGCACCAAAAAGCAAATCGACGACGAGCTCAAGAAGAACCTGACAGACGCTATCAAGCAGGTCAAAGAGCAGTTCCAGGGTAGCGACAAGAAGAAAGCGCAGCCTGCCCGAGCCGAAAATAACGGCAACCGGCCGGCGGCGGAGGGCCCGAAAGTCGATCAGCCAGCCGAAAAAGCTGGGGCCGCTCGCGACCTGCAAAGCAAGTAAGCGTTAATGCCGAGTCTCATCGACATACGACGGCGCATTCGCAGCGTCAAAAACACGCAGCAGATTACCAAGGCAATGAAGATGGTGTCGGCTGCCAAACTGCGCCGTGCTCAGGAGCGCGCGGTCGCCTCACGCCCTTACGCCGGCATGATGTCTCGCGTACTCGCGAATCTGGCTGCGGCAGCAAAGAACGACGAACGTGTCACAGATCTCCCGCTGTTGCAAACGCGCGAAGAGAAGCGCATCCAGCTCATCGTGGTCAGCAGCGATCGCGGTCTTGCGGGCGCATTCAATGCCAACCTGCTGCGCATGGTGCAACGATTTTTGGACGAACACCGCGGCGCGGAGATCCGGATTGAAGCTATCGGCAAGAAGGGTCGCGATTACTTCCGCAAGCGCGACTACACGGTTACCGGCGAGCACGTCGGTGTCATTGAGCGCCCGACCTACGAACTTGCTCGCGAGATCGGCGACAAGCTGATCGACCAGTACCGAAAATCAGAAGTCGACGCGGTCTATATCGCTCGCAACGAGTTCAAGAACGTGATGGCGCCTAATCTGGTGCTCAGCAAAATCTTGCCCGTCGAACTTCCGCAAGAAGAAAAGCAAGGACAAGAAAACGACCAAGGCAGGGAGGGCCCGCCGGAGATGGATTACATTTTTGAGCAATCGCCTGACGAGTTGCTCAAAGCCCTGCTGCCCAGGTACGTCGAAATGGAAATTTATCGCGCGATGCTGGAGTCCAATTCGGCTGAGCATGCGGCGCGCATGACCGCCATGGATACCGCAAGTTCAAACGCGGGCGATGTGATTCAGACTCTGACTCTGAATATGAACCGTGTGCGCCAGGCGTCCATTACGCGCGAAATTATCGAAATTGTGAGCGGCGCAGCCGCTCTGTAGAAGGAAATCTATATGGCAACAGAAGCAGCAGCGGAAGGCCACGTCGTCGCGGTCGCCGGCCCGACTATTGAGATTCAGTTCGCGGAAGGGCACGTACCGCAGATCTTCAATGCGATTCGTGTGACGAGTGAAGGGTTCGACGTTCCCATTCAGGTGGACATCACCGCGGAGGTCGCGCAGCACATCGGCGAAGGACGCGTCCGTACGATTGCAATGGAGGCCACGGACGGTCTCGTGCGCGGCATGAAAGCGTTCGACCTCGGCGCCCCCATCACAATTCCCGTCGGCAAACCCACGCTGGGGCGCGTTTTGAACGTTCTTGGCCAGCCCGTCGATAACATGGGGCCTGTCGTAACGGAACATTCGGCACCCATCCATCGCCAGGCTCCGTTGTTCGATGAACAATCGACACAGCTCGAGATGTTCGAGACCGGCATCAAGGTGGTCGACCTTCTCGAACCATATCTGCGCGGCGGCAAAATCGGTTTGTTTGGCGGGGCGGGCGTCGGCAAGACCGTCATCATCCAGGAACTCATCAACAACATTGCCATGAAGCACGGCGGTGTCTCGGTATTCACCGGTGTCGGCGAGCGCACGCGCGAAGGCAACGATCTCTGGCTCGAAATGCAGGAATCCGGAATCGTCGATCCGCACGATTGGCACAAGTCCAAGGTCGCGCTGGTCTACGGACAGATGACAGAGCCGCCCGGTGCGCGCCTGCGCGTGGGCTTGACCGGCCTCACCGTCGCCGAATATTTCCGTGACGAAGAAGGTCAGGACGTGCTGCTCTTCATCGACAATATCTTCCGCTTCACCCAAGCCGGTTCCGAAGTATCGGCGCTGCTGGGCCGCATGCCATCCGCTGTCGGTTACCAACCCAACCTGGCAACCGAAATGGGTGATCTGCAGGAGCGCATTACGTCCACCAAGCGCGGCTCTATCACGTCGGTGCAGGCCATCTACGTGCCGGCTGACGACTACACCGACCCCGCGCCCGCCACAACGTTTGCTCACCTGGACGCAACCACGCAGCTTTCACGCGCCATCTCCGAACTCGGCATCTACCCGGCTGTCGATCCCCTCTCGTCGACCTCGCGCATTCTCGACCCGAACATCGTCGGTGAAGAGCACTACGACGTGGCCCAGCGCGTGAAGCAGACGCTGCAGCGTTACAAGGATCTGCAGGACATCATTGCCATTCTCGGTATCGACGAATTGAGCGATGAGGACAAGCAGGTGGTCGCCCGCGCACGCCGCATTCAGCGCTTCCTGTCGCAGCCGTTCCACGTCGCCGAACAGTTCACCGGCCGCCCCGGCAAGTACGTCAAGCTGGAAGACACCATTCGCAGCTTCAGGGAGGTTGTCGATGGCAAGCACGACAACCTGCCCGAGCAGGCATTCTACATGCAGGGCAGCATTGAAGACGTTCTCGAAGCCGCAGAGAAGATGAAGGGCTAATCTTCGCGTTATGGCCGATACGTTCCAACTGGAGGTCGCCACGCCGGAGCGCCTCCTTGTCAATGAGCAGGTCACACTGGCCGAAATTCCCGGGGCCAATGGATATCTCGGCATCTTGGCCGGCCATGCACCGTTGATGAGCGCACTCAACCCGGGTGTGCTTACTTATGAGGGCGGCGGTGGTGGCCCACACGTGTTTGCCATCGGCGGTGGATTCGTCGAAGTTTCAGACAATCACGTTCGCGTGCTTGCCGACGAAGCGGAGCCTGCAAATGAAATCCAAGTGGACAAGGCCCGTCTGCAACTCGAAGAAGCGAATCGCAAGCTCCACGACGCCAAAGAGACTTTCGAAACCGAGCAGGCGCTTCGTGCGGTTCAGCACGCGCAGGCCCGCATCGATGCAGCCGAGCGGAACCCCGGTGGGTCTCATTAGCAGAAGCCTTCTCGTCTTTCTTGTTCTCTTTCTACCGACCGTAGCCGCCATGACCGCGGCTCTTAAAAAGGGCTGCCGCAATCTAGGGCTAATTGGCCTTCTGGGGCTTGCCACAACGGGCTTGTATGGCTATGTTCTGTTCTGGAGTTGGCTGTTTTGGCCGCGCGTCGGCCGGCTTGTCGCCCTCGTCTGCCCAATCGCCGCTCTAGCGGTGACGCTCATCATAGGACGAACCCTCGCTGGACCCGCCCGAAAGCTTCTTCGCGCATCGCTTGTTCCGATATTGCTGATCGGCGTCTACGCGATCATGGTTCTCGGCCTCGGCTTCATGTACGGTGGACTGGACACGCCCTTCAAAACTGCAGAGCGCCGGTTTTCCCACCCTTTGCCGAATGACAATGCCATCCCGTTCATCTTTGCCGAAGGAGTTTGGTGGCATGTCATAGAAAAGCCGCTGGTAGGAGACTGGCACTCGAGCGATCGGCCGCCATTGCAAACGGGCCTCACACTCGCACCAGAGCGTTTCCTGCCGCATGACAGGGAAATGACAGCTCAGATGGTGGGCGTGTTCACGCAAAGCACGTGGATTCTTGCGCTCTGGGCTTTCCTGCTGACTCTGGAGATCGATTCGGAGGCCGTCCTACTGGTACACAGCGGGTGTATGACATCGGGCTTCGTGCTGACGAACACGTCGCTTGGTTTTATCGCCCTTGGTTTGCCGCTGCTGTTGCTCGGATCGCAAAAGCAATTCCGAACGCGCTACTGGACTATTGCTGTGTCGCTTTTGGTGTTTCTGATCGCGACTGTCGTTGTCTGGTGCGTGTTGATGTTCGGACCGTTTACGACCGTTTTGCATCAAGGGACGTATGCTGTGCCGTTACTCGCGTTCACAGCT
>DATBEG010000107.1:0-3503 GCA_036276155.1 Bryobacteraceae bacterium
TTCCCTAGCACCGCAATAACCCACAGCACAGGCGCCATCCGGTCGAAGAGAGCGCCAATGATCAGAAGTACAATCCGCTCCGGTCTTTCCAGAAAACCGACTTTGCAGGTCGGGATGATGTTCTCCGCGCGGGTTCGCGTATAGCTGATCATCACGGAAGCCGTCATAACGACGGCCGTGAGCACAACGTAGAACGGCCGGTTAACGGTGCCGTAATAGACCAGCAAGCCCATCAGCAGTGCCAGATCGGAATAACGGTCGAGCACGGAATCGAAAAAGCCGCCGAACCGGGTCACCTGGTTTGTTGCACGCGCCACACGGCCGTCCACCATGTCAAATAGTCCGGCGAAAATGATGACGCAACCGGCGATCCTGAAACTGCCGATCGCTAGAAACGCCGCGGCCGCAATGTTAATAAGTAAACCGAGAAATGTAAGTACGTTGGGATTGATCTTTGAAAGGGCCAGCGCTCGGACAATCAGCCGGACGATTCTGCCAACGCCGATGCCGATTGCGCGAGTGTAAGTCATAAAGCGCCCGATACTAGGAGCCGCCAGCGTCGTGGATGGTGGTCAACCGCAGGATTTCCATTTCGCGGACGCCGTCCGGGATCTGTATCTTCACGCTATCACCCACTCGCTTGCCGAGCAGGCCTTTGCCGATCGGCGAGCTGGTTGAGATTTTCCCGTTCGCCACATCGGCCTCTTCGCTGGTCACCAGGTTGTAGGTGACCTCCTCGTCTTTATCCAGATCCAGCACGACGACCTGCGAACCCAGACCGACGCGATCCCGCGGGATCTTTGAAAAGTCGATCATGGAAAATTCGCGCAAGCGGGCCTGCAGTTGACCCAGGCGGGCGTTCACAAAGGCCTGCCGCTCCTTGGCCGCGTGGTACTCGGCGTTTTCGCTCAAATCGCCGTGAGCGCGTGCTTTGAGGATCTCTTTGGGAAGTTCGTTGCGCAGCTCATATTCGAGCGCGGCGACCTCTTGTTGCAGCTTCTTTTTCAGATCCTCCATGAGTTACTGCTTTTCATTATAGGGAAGCATGCGGTCGGCTTCTGAGGGTCAGTTAAGAGAAACCATGTACCAGTGGCTCGACAGGAGATAAGTCAAGCTGTTACAATCACCTATAGAGGACCCCAGCCCCGCCAATGGCCAGCAAACCGCCCTTCGCCCAGGGAGCCCAAGTCGAGCACGGAAAATTCGGTCTCGGCTCAGTGCTTTCCTGCAACGACGATTACATTGTTATTAAATTCGACGACCATGGCGAGAAGAAATTCGTCACCTCCATCGTCTTGCCATCTTTAAAAAAGAGCGATCGTCAGCCACCCGCGGAGAAGCGGCGGGCGACACGGAAGAAAGCGGCGCCGGCAGCGGGCGGCGCATCCTAACGGCTAATTGCGTCGAATGAAGGTCGGCGTTGTAGTTTTTCCCGGCAGCAATTGCGACCATGACGCATGGTACGCCGTATCGCAGAACCTGCATCAGCAGGCTGAGTTCGTTTGGCACGATTCCCCATCTCTGGGCGATGTAGACGCCGTGATCCTTCCCGGCGGTTTTTCTTACGGCGACTATCTCCGCTGCGGAGCTATTGCGAAATTCTCTCCCGTGATGCAGGCCGTGAAGAAGTTCGCTCAGGACGGCGGCCCGGTGCTCGGCGTCTGCAATGGATTTCAGGTGCTGACGGAGGCCGGATTATTGCCAGGCGCGCTGGTGCGCAATGCGAGTCTGAAGTTTATCTGCCGGCAAGTGCCGCTCGAAATCGTTACGGCCGATTCGCCTTTTACCCACCGTGCGCGCAAAGGTCAGCCGATCACGTTGCCGGTCGCGCACGGCGAAGGCTGCTATATCGCGGACCAGAAGATGCTGGACGAATTGGAAGCTGAAGACCGCGTGGTGCTTCGCTATCGTGATAACTGCAACGGCTCGATGCGGGATATCGCGGGAATACTCAATCCACAGCGCAACGTCATGGGCCTGATGCCGCATCCGGAGCGTGCCGCCGATCCGCTAGTGGGTAATACCGACGGCCTTGCGATTCTGAATTCCCTGGTGACCGCAGGAGCCGTCGCTTCCACGTCATGAGCATCACGCCGGACGTAATAGCGGCTCATCAGCTCACCCCCTCCGAATACGACAAAATCCTGAGCCTGCTCGGCCGTGAGCCGACCATCACCGAATTGGGCATTTTTAGCGTGATGTGGAGCGAGCACTGCTCCTATAAGAGCTCGCGCATTCATCTGAAGAAACTGCCGACCGAGAGTGCGCGCGTCCTGCAGGGACCGGGCGAGAACGCCGGAATTATTGACATCGGCGATGGGATCGCGATTGCATTCAAGATCGAGTCGCACAACCATCCCAGCTTTATCGAGCCGTTCCAGGGTGCAGCGACGGGGGTCGGCGGTATATTGCGCGACATTTTCACGATGGGCGCGCGCCCCATTGCGGTGATGGACTCGATCCGCTTCGGAAAGCTGGACGATCCCCGAACGGGTGACCGCAATCAACGCATTCTCGAAGGCGTGGTTTCCGGAATTGCGCATTACGGCAACTGCTTCGGCGTACCGACGGTCGGCGGCGAATGCGTCTTTGAAGAGAGCTACGACGGCAACCCGCTGGTAAACGTGTTCGCGCTGGGCGTGTTTCGTCACGACGAGATCTTTTACGGCAAAGCAAGCGGCGTTGGCAATTCGGTGATTTACGTAGGGGCAAAAACCGGGCGCGATGGCATTCACGGCGCGTCGATGGCTTCGGCCGAATTTACCGAAGAATCGAAAGCAAAGCGGCCGAACGTGCAGGTGGGCGATCCTTTTCTTGAAAAACTGCTGCTCGAAGCTTGTCTCGAAGCGATGAAGACGGGCGCGATTGTCGGGATTCAGGATATGGGTGCCGCCGGGCTGACCTCCTCCACTTGCGAGATGGGCAGCCGCGCGGGGACGGGTATCGAGATCGATTTGCAGTACGTTCCGCAGCGCGAACCAGGCATGACGCCGTACGAGATGATGCTGTCGGAATCGCAGGAGCGCATGCTGCTGGTGGCGGAGCGTGGCCGGGAACACGAGGTCGCCTCAGTCTTCGATAAGTGGGGACTGGACGCGGTACAGATCGGCGTGGTAACTGCTGATGGCATGCTTCGCGTGAAGGATCACGGCGAAATCTTCGCTGAGATTCCGAATCGTGCGCTGGCGGACGAGGCTCCTCGGTACAACAGGCCCTATTCAAAGCCGCTGCGAGCCGCGCCGCTGAGTGGTCCTGACATTCGCAGCAGCGACTTGGCGGGAGATCTCAAGAAACTGCTCGGCTCCGCAGACCTTTGCTCGAAGAAATGGATCTACGAACAGTACGATTATCAGGTTCGGACGAACACGCTCGCCGGGCCTGGATCGGAAGCGGCTGTCGTACGGATTAAGGGCACGAATACGTCGGTGGCCATGTCTCTCGATGGCAACGGCCGATACTGCGCGCTCGATCCACGCGAGGGCACGAAGCTGATTGTGGCCGAG
>DATBEG010000108.1:0-47499 GCA_036276155.1 Bryobacteraceae bacterium
GGCGTCCACCCCCAAGAGCAGCCAATCGTCATAGGCAGAGGGTTGTGTGCGGTCATGGCGCTGATGATCGCAGTATCAGTGGATCCGATGTACATCACCAGACTGGCCAATCCCGGCGCCATACCAAGCGCTTGCGTCATATCGAGTGTTTGCTCAGTGTCGTCGCAATGGCTGCGAGAGTATACGCAGGACGTGCTCGTTCCGTCAACGGACAGAAGCGTCGTCACCTTCGTGTTGTACGTTTGCTGGGCATTCGCGTAATACGTCGTGAGATCGGCTAAGTCTGTGCCTTCGTACTCGAGCAGTCCGAGATTCTGGCCGCTCCCGTCCAAAGCCGTTCCGCCGTAATATGCCGCCCGCATATCGCTGCCCAGAAAAGAAGCCGAGGGGCCCGAACCTGTTGTCGCGTGAGAGACGACTTGATCGGGACTGATCCCGTGCGCTTGCGCGTACGCGGTACGACTGACGTAAAGAGGATGCGGGATGGAGTAGTTGTCCAGACCCGAAACGTGCCAGAGCTGGAACGGAAGCGTCGTCGTCGGCTCGCGGTCCGGACTATAAAAAGTGCGGTTTCCCGTCGGGTGCTGGTACGTTCCTATCGTCACGTGGAACGCATTTTCGACACCGACGACAGAACCTTTGACCTGGATATCCATGCCATCACGGCTTCCCCCCACCACCGTCAATCCATTCGATTGGAGGTAGTTAACGGTAGCGTCATACTGCGCCTGCGTGGGCCCGAACTGGGCAGTGAACTGGGCAGGCGTCAGGTAATGCTTATACGATGGACTGGCAGGGTCGTACAGCGCCTTCAGGAAAGCATCGAGTCCCGCCTGATTACTAAGCGGCAGCACCACATCCAGTTGCAGGACCTGATCTGTAGGCATGCGCTGGACAAAGCTCGCCTCTCCGGTTCGGACTGCATCCCGAACGTGATGAGTCATTGTCGGTAGTAATTGTGACTGCCCGAACAGCGCTCCAGGCACCGCGAGAATAACCGGCAGGAATGATTTCCACCGTCGAATCATGGCATCTCCTTCTATTCGAACGACGCATTGCTCTGTTCCAGGAATGTGTGCCGTCAACCTCGACCGGTATTGACACTTTCGGTTTGTTATCAAGCGACCCTTTGCACGAGGATGAAGCGAAACCTGAGACTAGAGTTGCCGCGAGTATATCATCGGCAAAAGTGAGCGAAAAAGTAGGAGGACCACTCTCATGTCAGCGAGCCGTCCAGCCTAAGTCGATGTCGAGCGCGGCCCCGGTAATGCCGGCAGCCGCATCGGAACAGAGATATAGCGCAAGAGACGCCACCTCGTCGGGTTCGAGTAAGCGTTTAATCGCGGCGGGCTCCGTCATGATGCGTGTGATAACTTCCTCAGGCGCAATGTGGTGGCGAATCGCCTGATCCGCAATCTGCTTCTCCACCAGCGGCGTGCGCACGTACGCCGGGCAGATCGCGTTACAGGTGATGTTCTGTTCGGCGACTTCGAGCGCGAGCGTCTTTGTGAAGCCGAGTACTCCATGCTTGGCCGAAACGTACGCTGATTTGAACGGCGATGCGACTTTCGCATGCAGTGAGGCGATGTTAATGATGCGTCCCCATCGGCGTGAAAGCATGTACGGCAAAGCGTGCTTCGAACACAGGAATGTTCCCGTAAGAATGACGCCGAGAAGCGCGTTCCATCGCTCTTCGGGGAAATCCACAACGGGCGACAGGAATTGGATACCGGCGTTATTGACCAGGATGTCCGCTCCTCCCAACGAGGCCTCGACCTCTTCTATCAGCGCGCGGACAGATTCCGCGTCCGCAACATTCGTCCTGACGAACTTGCAGTCGACTCCTGAATCCTGAAGACCTGACCCGTCCAGGTCTGCAACGACGATATTTGCCCCCGCTCCGGACAAAGCTTTCACAATCGCCAGCCCAATGCCGCTGGCTCCGCCCGTAATTATCGCTGTTTTCTTGTTAAGTTCGATTATTCTTGACCCCTTCCATAGCTAAAGATACAATTCCGTACCAGAAAACAAAAGAATTACATCATGTTGCGCACCACGTCCATTCTCGCTGAAATGTTTTTTCTGGCTGCGTTTGCGCCAGGGCAGACGACCACAACTGGTCAAATCGGCGGCCTGGTGACAGATCCAAGCAATGCAGCGGTGGCGGGAGCAAGCCTTACCGCCTCGGATGCGTCCGGCGTGCGGCGGACCGTTTCGAGCGGCGAGGATGGACATTACGCCATTTCGCTGCTTCCCCCCGGAACCTACACCGTCGAGGCTGAAAAGACAGGCTTCAGCAGTGCGAAATTCGAAAACGTCTCGGTCCGCATCACAGAGAACACAACCGTGAACGTGCCGCTTAGCGTAGCGACCCAGCAACAAGCTATCGAAGTGACATCGGAATCACCCATGGTGCAGACGCAATCTTCAGCCCGCGGCGATGTGATCCAGAGCCGCACAGTCCGAGAGCTTCCCCTCGCCACGCGAAATTTTCAGCAGTTGTTGACACTCACGCCAGGAACGTCGGCGAGCATTCCGAATTCGTCAGATCTGGGGCGAGGCGACACGGCCTTCAACGTGAACGGAATGCGCACACTCTCGAATGCAGTAGTCATCAACGGCGTGGACGCAAATTCAATCGGCACCGGATCCACGCCGAACCTCGCGGTTCCGGCCACCGACACGCTGCAGGAATTCATTGTGCAGACGAACTTATATGACGCCTCTCAGGGGCGGAACGCGGGCAGCGTGGTCGCGGCAGTCACCCGCTCAGGCACGAATGGGTTTCACGGCGACTTGTATGAATTTCTGCGCAATACCGACCTCGATGCAAGCAACTTTTTCCTCAACCGCGCCGGCGTTGCGCGACCGCAGTATCAAAGGAACCAGTTCGGAGGAATGCTCGGCGGACCCGTTATAAAGAATCGCGCCTGGTTTTTCGTGTCGTATCAGGGAACACGCGAAGTGAACGCCACATCGCTCGTGAACTCGATAGGAACGGTGTTTGTGCCGTCCGATCTGTCGAATAACCGATCAACCGCGACGCTTCAGGCGCTCGCGACGAGCTACGGAATGCCGCCCTGCACATCGCCCTTCGCCGCGCTTGGCTGTCTCAGCCCGACTGCGGTGACGCTGCTTCAGGCGAAGCTGCCGAACGGTCAATACATCATTCCATCCGCACCCAATCCGGTATCGATTCCCGCGGGTCGGACGGCGCCTTACGTCTCCGTGCCCGTCGTAGGAGTCTCGCGTTTTCGAGAAGATCAGTTCAATACCAATTTCGATCTCAAGGTCACGGAAAAGAATCGTTTATCGGCGAAATTCTTCTGGGCGAACAACCCTGAATTGCAAGCGCTCTTCAACTCTTTCGGATTAGGCAATGCCCTTCCCGTTCCAGGCTTCGGCGCAAACACAGGCTTCAATCAACGCGTGTTGTCGGTAGATGACATTCACATTTTCACTCCCACAGTGGTGAATGATTTGCGCTTCGGCTACACAACGATCACCACGACCTCGGTACCGCAGGAGCCATTCACTTCTGCGCAACTGGGTATCTCTTCGCCGCTGTCAAATTTGTTTTCGGGCATGCCCGAAATCTCAGTTGCGAACGACTTCGATCTGGGCGCGTCTCCGTTTTCGGACAACAAGGCATCGGAGCCTACTTACACAGCCGGTGACACGTTGTCCTGGACTAAAGGACGGCACAGCCTTCGATTCGGCGCAGAGTACAAGCATCACGAACTGACCGAAACATTCAACCTCTATACCCGGGGCCAGATTTTCTTTCTTGGTTACTCGGGTGATCCGTTCAAAGACTTTCTGGGAGGCTATTACGATAGCACCGGCTTGACGATTATGGGCTCAGGCGTTAATAACCGCGACGTGCTGTCCTATGATCTCGCGGGTTTCGCTACTGACGATTTCCGCGTCACGAATCATTTCACCCTGAACTTCGGCTTGCGATATGAGTATTTCGCGCCGTTCACCGAAGCGCAGGGCCGGTATGTCGGCATTGACCAGAATGCGATTAAGACAGCAATCATTCCCGGTGCGCCCGCGGGCGACAATATCGCCATCGTCGGAGGTTTCGTGCAGGCCAGCAATGCCACGCATCCGCTGCCGAACGTACCCCTGGTGCAGCCATCTGTCGTTCCACCGGACAAAAACAATTTTGCGCCACGGTTTGGTTTCGCCTGGCAGCCGTCCGACAGTGCGCGTGCCTTGGTAGTGCGCGGCGGATACGGCGTCTACTACGACCATCCGAACTCACGCTTCATCAACAACCAGATCCTGAACTTCCCGTACTACACACTGGCGCAGGCATTCTTCACGCCTATCAGCAACCCGTTCGTGAAGGTACCGTCGCCGAGCGCTTTCCCGCTGACATTCAACAACTCGGCTCTTTTCCCGTTTGGTGGACCTCCGGGTTTTCTGCCGGTCACGAGTGCGCTGGGGGCGGTCCAGGCCATTCCAGCTAACGGCATTTTCCCCGATATTCACGATTTCCGTACGCCGTACGTGCAGCAGTACAGCTTTGGTGTTCAGGATGAGTTTGCATCGAACTGGATGACAGACATCAGCTACGTAGGCTCTCTCGGGCGCAAACTCCTGCGCCTGGTGGATGTCAATCAGGAATTCGGGCCGTCTACGCCGACCGCCGGACCGTACAGCCCGGGACTCTCCAGCCTTGCTGTGCAGGGATTCGGCGTACATCTGATGCAGACTTCGGCAAACTCGAATTACAGTTCATTGCAGGCGAGCCTCACTCATCGCATGTCGCACGGGTTGCAATTTCTCGCGTCGTACACCTGGAGTCATTCGATTGATGACTACTCCGGTGACCCGACTGGGACCAGTGATGTAAGCGTCGTGCCCGGCAATCAGGTCCTGCTCAACAATCGTGCAAGTTCCGATTTCGACCGCCGTCAGCGATTGGTGTTCAGTGGGTTTTACGAACTGCCGCACTTTTATCATGGAAAAGGCTTCGGAAAACAGTTATTCAATGGCTGGGAGCTCGCAACCATCTTCACCATTCAGAGCGGAACGCCCTATTCTGTGCTGACTAACGCGACCGCTTTTGTCCAAGCGAGAGCGGATGCAAATCCCGCCAATCCCACCTGCAACGCGAATCTGCCCGGAAGCACAATCAGCAAGCTGAACGAGTACTTCAATCTGGCGTGCTTTGTCCCTGCCACTGCGGCCGGCGACTTCGGCAATACCGGACGCAATTTGCTGGTCGGTCCGGGACAACGAGACGTCGACATCTCAGTGCTGAAGTTCTTCCCCGTAACGGAGCGAAGCTATTTCGAATTGCGTACAGAGTTTTTCAACGCCTTCAACAACGTGAGCTTTGCAAATCCAGTGAACATTCTCGCTAGTCCGAATCCGGCGTCAATCGTCGCAACAACAACAGGGCCGCGCGTGGTTCAGTTTGCTGCGAAAATCAATTTCTGAGGCATGATCCGGATTCGTCGGGAAGCGAGAGGGAAAGTTGCGGGCGACGGCGTCCAACTTGCTTTTGGCATGTGGCCGGGGCGCGGTGAGCCGGTCATCGCGCTGCATGGGCTGACGGCGAATTTCCTGAATTTTGTTGGCGTGGCAGAACGGCTCGAAGGAAGACGCCCGCTGCTCGCCTTCGATTTGCGGGGACGCGGTGATTCCGACAAGCCGGAGGGACCGTACGGGCTCGCGCAGCACGCACGCGATGTTGCGGTAGCCATGCAGGAGTTTGGGCTGGGCCGGAGCGTTGTGATGGGCCACTCCATGGGCGGTTTTGTCGCGATGGCACTCGCGGCGCAGAACCCGGAATTAGTGGAGCGGTTGGTCCTGATCGACGGCGGATTCGTGATCAGTCCGAAAGCAGGTGCAAAACCCGACGAGTCGGTAAGTGCGGCGTTGGCAGAACGCATCAACCAACTCACACGTTGGTACGACTCGCGCGAGGCCTATCGCGAATTCTGGAAAAATCAGCCGAACTTCCCGCCCGAAGAGTGGAACTCCTGGGTGGAAGCGTTCCTTGATTATGAAGTTGCCGGAGAGGATCACGTACAGCCGAAAGCGAAGCAGTCTGGCGTGATTGTCGATCTTATGGAAGGAACGAAGATCGAGGAAATCATCGGAAGAGTTCGGGCAGTGAAAGCGCCCATAACCCTGCTGCGCGCCGAGACGGGATTCACACCCGCGCAATCACCCTTGTATCCGGATTCGATTATGGATGAGATTCGCGGCTACGCTCCAAACCTCGAAGAACGCAAAATCTCCGGTACGACGCACTACACCCTCGTCCTCGGCGAGCGGGGCGCCAAAGAGATTGCAATGAGCGTAGAATGCACCTGATGAATCACTGGATCACTTTCGTCGCCGTACTTGCGTTTGCGGCCCCAGCCACAGCGCTCGATCAAAAGGATATAGAGTACGCGAACAAAGACGGTAAACGCTTGCTGCTGGACTTGCATATTCCCGACGGCAGCGGCCCGTTTCCCGCGGCGATCCTCGTGCACGGCGGAGGCTTCGATCAGGGCAGCAAGAGCACGAATGTGCGGCCGCTTTTCGCGCCGCTTGCTGATGCGGGTTTTGCGTGGTTCAGCGTTGATTACCGGTTGGCGCCGGAAGCGAAGTTGCCCATGGCTGTGGATGATGTCGACGACGCTATTCGCTGGGTTAAGGCACACGCGCACGAATACCACGTCAATTCCAGCAAGCTGGCGCTCATTGGTGAGTCCGCGGGCGGTTACCTGGTCAACTATATCGGAACGCGCCAGGCGATGCGGACGAGGGTTGCGGCCGTCGTCGACTTCTACGGCCCATCCGAGTACGGAAAACTATCGCTGATGCGGCGCGAACATCCGGAGCAGTTCGATATGGCGAATATCAACGGACACGCGGCACATGGCGGAGGCATTCACTTCTTCGGAGTCGACAGCTTGAACGAGAGCGGGCTCGCGACGCTGCACCGGGAGTCGCCTATCGCCGCGGTGCATAAAGACGAGCCGCCGTTTCTGATCATCGCGGGCAACAAGGACGATCAGGTGGCTTACTCGCAATCCACTGAATTCTGCGATGCGATCAAGAGTGCCGGTGCACATTGCGATCTGATCACGATTGAGGAGGGCGGGCACGGCATGTCTCGCTGGAAAGCGCCCGCGCAGCAGCACTGGAAAGCTGAAATGATTGCCTGGCTGAAGACCACGCTGAACGTGCAGTAGCTATTTACAGCCATACACCTCTTTGACGGAGAGGCAAGCTGGCTTTTCATTCAGTTTTGCGAACCGGACGAAGCCGTGCCCAACTTTTTCACGGCAAACGGTCGGGCGAAAGCGGCGGGAGGGTTGTGGGCGGTGGTGTGTGACGCTTTCTCTAACGCCTCTTTTGCTTTCGCCGCCTCGCCAAGCTTCTCGTAAGTCATCCCTATGAGGCATTGAATGAACGGATCGCGCTGATTTGCCTGCTGTAAATCCGCGAGCGCGCTTTTGTAGTCCTCCGTGTAGAAGGCGACGTAGCCTTCCGTATAAGGCACGAAACTCTTCTGCTGATCGTAGAGGCTCGCGTCCGCATCTTTCATTTGGTCGAGCGCCGCCTTCGCCATGGCGAGATGATGTTCGGCCTCGGCTTTCTGGTTGCGGCGGGAAGAGATCCGCGCTTCTGCGCTATGCAGACGGTAATCCCAAAGCGCCTTGCGCGCGGCGGAGATGCCGGGTTCTTTAAGGCCAAGCTCGTGACCCTGTTTGTAGAGATCGAGCGCGGCAGTTAGATCGCCGGAGTCGGTGCAAACGCGCGCCGCTTCATCGGCCATTTCGCCTTCCTGATAGAACGCGTGCGATGGGTCGTCTTTCTCCTGCGTTTTCCAGTAGTCGATGACCAGGTTCTCGTATTCGGTGGTCTTTTTGCAGTTGCCTTCGAAGGCCCACGACATCGCCATGGCGCGTTCCGCGTTCGCCTTGGCAAGCGGATTAGCGCCCGCGTCGATTGCCTGCTGGAACACTTGACGCGCTTCCGCGTACTTGCCTTCGATGTCGAGCTGCGTACCCTGGCGTATTAGCGGATTCGGCGGACCGCCGGGGCCTTGCGGTCCTTGCGCCGATACAAGCGACGTAGCGAAAATGAGCGCGACAGCAAACACGGATGTCTGAGCCATAGAAGAGATTATGACTCAGAGTTGTGCTCTAAGCTCGCGCCCGATTTCGTTCCAGAGGGATCTACGACAGATCGCCCGGTTGAATGGGAAGCCGGCGTACGCGTTTTCCCGTCGCCGCGAAGATAGCATTCGCCAGTGCCGGCGCAGTGGGAGGAAGGCCGGGTTCGCCAATGCCCGTCGGCGCCGCCTTGCTCTGAACGATATGCACTTCGATCAGAGGCGTCTCTCTCATCGAAAGTGTTGTGAACTTGTTGAAGTTCGTTTGCACCGCGCGGCCGTTCTCAATCGTGATCTGGCTCTTCAGCGCAGCGGTGAGCCCATAGACAATCGCGCTTTCCACCTGCGCGCGAATGCCGTCGGGATTCACAGGAATGCCGATGTCCACAGCCGAGACAATCCGTTTTACTTTCACCTGGCCGCGCTCGACAGATACCTCGGCGCAGTTCGCGACATAGCTGTTAAAGGAGTAGTGAACGGCAACGCCACGGCCCTCGCCTTTCGGCAGCGGAGTTCCCCAGTTTGCCTTCTCGGCACAGAGCTGCAGCACGCCTTTGAACCGCGCGGTGTCGAGCGGACGGGCATCTGGCTCGTTCGGGTTTTTCACCAGACGCGCATCGCCAAGAGCGTTCAGGCGGAATTCAAGCGGATCGACACCGGCTGAGTGCGCTAGCTCATCCACAAAACTCTCCATCACGAAGCCAACCACAGACGCTTCCACTGATCGCCACCACGCCCGCGGCACTGCAGACTTCGCAGGCGTGTATTCCAGGCGGTAGCCGCCGCTTTGATAGGGCATTTGCAAAGTGCAGCCAAGCTCGGAAGATTCGGGAGCCGCATTCGGCATGAACCACTCGGCGATCGGGGTCGACGTGTATTTGTGCTGCCAGGCGGTCATGTTGCCACTGGCGTCCACCGCGCCAGTCATGCGGTGATACGAAGCAGGTCGGTAGAAATCGTGGGTCATGTCGTCTTCACGCGACCAGACGAGTTGCACGGGCTTCTTGAGGCGCTTGGCAATTTGCGCTGCTTCTGTGGGGAAATCGGCCTGATACCGCCGGCCGAAACCGCCGCCCATAAAAGTGGTGTGGACCTGCACGTTTTCCGGCTTCAGACCGGCAGCTCGCGCCACTACTCCTTGCACCATGTTCGGTGCCTGATGCGGTGCCCACACGCGAGCGCTATCGCCTTCGATGTGCACCGTGCAGTTCATCGGTTCCATCGTGGCGTGCGCCTGGAACGGTAACTCGTAGTCGCATTCAATGCGCTTGGACGCGGGCGCGGCCGCCAGCGCAGACGCAACGTCACCCTGATTCAGGATGACTTTCATATTGGAGTCGACGATCTGCCGGAACTGCCGCCGCAGCGTCTCACTGCTTTCGCTCAACGCCGGGCCGTAATCCCAATCGATTTTTAGTTTGTTGCGCGCCTGCATCGCAATCCACGTCGTGCGCGCAACCACCACAACACCGCCGCACGAATGAGCCTCCGCAACAGCCGGGATCTCGAACACGTCTTCGACGCCCTTCATCGCCTTTGCGGCTGTGGCGTCATAGCTTCTCACCTTGCCGCCGAAGACGGGACACCGTGCCACAACGGCGTAGACCATGCCGGGTGCTCGCATATCGAGGCCGAACAAGGCGCTCCCGTCGACTTTCGATGGAACATCGGTGCGCGGAAGCGATTTGCCAATAATCTCGAACTCTTCGAGCCGCTTCAGTTGCACTTTGTCGAGATCGGGAACGGGTAACTGCGATGCAGCTTCAACCAGTTCGCCGTACATCAGCTTGTCGGAGCCGCGCCAGACAGCGCCGTTTTTCGCTGTGCAGGATTCCGCGGAAACGTTCCAGCGTGCGGCGGCGGCGGTAATGAGCATTTGCCGTCCGGCCGCGCCCGCCTTCCGCAGAGGCGTAAACAAACCTGTGATGCTGCCGCTTCCGCCCGTGCCCTGGTTGCCGTAAACCGGATCGACGGAAGCGTGCTTCACCTGCACGTCTTTCCAATCAACGCCGAGTTCTTCGGCCAGGATCATGGGCAGCGAAGTCGAAATTCCCTGCCCCATTTCGGATTTTGAATAGGTCAGCGTGACGGTGCCGCTTTGGTCGATCGCCACCCAGGCCTTGAGAGGATTGGCAACCGGCTTCATGGGCGCGGCTGTCGCGAGATTTCGTGGAGCTTCGACCGCGATAACAAGAGCGGCGCCGGCGCTTGCGACAGTCTTCAACAGATCCCGGCGAGAAAACGTGTTTGCGGCGCTCATGCTTTCATCCCCTCTGCGGCTTTGAGAATGGCTGCGCGCATCCGCTGCGCTGTGCCGCAGCGGCAGATGTTACTCGACATGGCTTCATCCACCTGCGCGGCCGTGGGATGAGGATTCTTCTTCAGAAACGCGACCGCGGTCATAATCTGGCCCGACTGGCAATAGCCGCACTGCGGCACCTGAAGTTCAATCCACGCCTGTTGCACGGGGTGGCTACGGTCGGAAGAAAGGCCCTCAATCGTGGTGATCTTCTTCCCTGCAATCGCGCTCAGCGGCATTACACAGGAGCGCATCACTTCGCCATCAATGTGTACGCTGCACGCGCCGCACGCTGCGATTCCGCATCCGTACTTGGTGCCCGTCAAGTTCAATGTGTCGCGCAACACCCAAAGCAAGGGCGTCTGCGAATCTTCGTCGACGGAGATTTTCTTTCCGTTTAGTTCAAACGAGATCGCCATGCGGGATCTCCCTTCTAAGAATTCGTTGGACTATCCCAAAGATATCGCTTTTGAGAAGAAATAGCGTTCCGACATGCGGCGCAAAAAGGCGAGCGACTCGGCCATCTCTTCCATCCCATTCATGCCGTCCTCGATACTGACCCAACCGCGGTAATCATTCGCGGCGAGAATGCGGAAGATCGTGTCATAGTCGTTCAGGCCTTTGCCGGTTACGCCATGGTGGAGGTTGGGTGAGTAGCCGAGTGTGCCGTCGGCTTGCCGAAGTTCCTCAAGTGTCGAGCCCTCGGCGAGATAGCGATCGCTCGCGTGCATACTGACCACGCGGTCGGCAACTTGCTTCAGCAACTCGATCGGATCGTCGCCCGCAACGATTGCATTTGAAGGATCGTATTGCACCCCGAAATTCTCGTGATCTGCGATCGCATTCACAATTGGCACAAAACGGTCAGCTTTCTGCGCGAATTCGGGATGCTTCCAAAAACCGTCTTTATAGTGGTTCTCCATGCCGAGAACTACATTGTGTTCTCTTGCGACCGGGAGCAAACCGTTGATCGATTCAATCACCCAATCGCGCCCTTGCTCCCACGCCACCTCGGGGTACCGTTGGCCGCTCAGCACACGACAGACCACGCCAGCGCCGCCCAAACGCGCAGCGATCCCAATCATCGCAACTTCTCGTTCGATTGCGCGCTTGCGATCGTCGGCCTTGGGCGATGTGAAATCGGGCGAACAGCACAGCATCGGCATCGCGAATCCGGCTGAGTGGATGCCATCCGCTACGGAATCGAGATAGTCGGGTGCAAGCGACGTAAAGAATCCCTCGTACATCTCGAGACCGTCGGCATCGAGTTGTCGCGCCCTCTCAATCCACTCGAAGACCGACATCTTGCCCGTCGCGATGTCATCGAGGTAGCACTTCGGGAAAGCCGAAATTTTGAGCGGCATCAGGTGGTAAGGACCGCTTTCACGTACTTACCGGCTTCCATGTTCTCGAAGCATTCATGCCAGTTGGAGAGATCGCAAACCTGGCTGATCACCGGGGCCAGATCAATTTGGCCGGAATGCAGCATCGAGATCACACGTTCCCAAACCGGCCAGTTGTGGGAGAAGCTTCCAGACAGCGTGATGTTTTTCTGTACAAGCGGATCGAGCGTGAACTGCATGGGTTGAGGACCCCAGCCGACCTTGATGATCTGCCCGGCCGGGCGAACACAATCGAGCGCAATCTTCAGCGTTGCGGAGTTTCCGGATGCGTCAATGGCGATATCAACGCCGAGCCCGTCGCCCGTTTCGGCCACGTATTTCTGGACGTCGGATGTGAGCACCGTATCAGCGCAGAAATCGAGCGCGATGTCTAGCCGATCACGATCACTCAGCAGTCCAGCAACGATCACTTCACCGGCTCCGCTCAACTGCGCCATTTTCGCGCAGAGAAGACCGATGGGGCCCGGGCCGACAACGAGCACGCGATCACCAGGACGAACGCGCCCGTTCACGCACACCGCGTTATAGGCCACCGAACACGGTTCTGTCAGCGCGGCTTGATGGAACGGTAGCTCGTCTGGAATGCGATGGAGGCAGCGCTCAGGCACTCGTACGTACTGAGTCATGGCGCCGTCCACGCCGTAGCCGAATCCCCGTCTCGTGGGGTCAAGGTTATACAGACCAGCGCGGCTTAGCGGTGATGTTTCATCAATCACGGCAGCGGTTTCGCTCACCACACGATCGCCTTCTTTGAAACCGCGCACGTTGTGCCCGATTGCTTCGATGGTGCCTGCGAATTCGTGCCCCAGAATGCACGGATAGTTGACCGCCCAACTATGCGAACCGCGCCACTGATGCAAATCGCTGCCGCAGATGCTCACCGCTCCCACTCGAAGCAGAACATCCTGATCTCCGATTTCTGGAACCGCTACCTCGCGCAACTCAACCGACAGCGGATCGCGCGCAAAGTTTACAAGCGCCGGCATGCTGCTCATATGCGAATGTCTCCGTATGCGTGCACCTTATCGCAGATCAAACGCAGCGAACTTTCGACATCTCCCGTTGCGGCTTGGAAGGCGTTCGCGTCAATTGCCAACGGTGCACCGATCACTACCATGGGCGCCCCATAACGAGGCGTTTCGATGGCCTGATCGATTGTGAGTCCACCAACCGCCTGCACTGGAATGCGCACCGCATTAACGATGTCACGCAGTCGGTCGAGCGGACTTGGATACTGCTGACCGCGGCGCTGCAGCACAGTGCGCAAATCATATCCGATGTGGTGAACAATGTAGTCACACCCAAGGTCTTGCAATCGCTTCGCTGCTGCCACGGGATCGCCCATGGCCATGTCGTCGCCCATTACTTTCACTCCAAAATCGTGACCGGCTTTCACAGTCAGTTCGATGGACTGTTCGTGCGCCTGCCCCATCACAACTACCATGTTCGCTCCGGCTTTCGCCATGAGTTCTGTTTCCAGATAAGCGCCATCCATAATTTTGAGATCGGCCACAATAGGGATCATCGGAAAACGCGCGCGTAATTCACGAACCGCATGTGCCCCTTCGGAGAGAATCAGCGGTGTACCAGCTTCGAGCCAGTCAACACCGGCCCTTACCGCCATTTCGGCGGTGGCAATCGCATCAGCTATGGACGTGAGATCGAGTGAGAGTTGTACAGTTGCTTGCATCAATCGCTACCAAGCGATGATAACTTTCGCCAGCCGCGGTGGCCCGCCAGCACGCGCGAAGCGCTAATAAAACGCGACTTACTGCTGCAGCGCTTTGCTGATCGCTTCTTCCGCCAGCGGAGCCATAATCTCGTAGCCGGCCGCGTTGGGGTGGAGACCGTCTGCCGTCAGTTCCGCGCGGAACATTCCTTTGTCATCGATCATGTGAGGGAAATAGTTGAGAACCACAATCCCGTGGTCGGCGGCGTATTTGGTAATCCAGGCGTTGATTGCAAGAATGCGGTCCGGCGGACGTTTTGCTGTCTGCGGTTGATGGTAATCACAGACCGGCGTAAGCGACGCCAGCACAACCTTGATATTGTTCGCGCGTGCCAGGTCCGCCATCGAAGCAAGGTTCCCTTCAATCATTTCGTCCGAGGCCGGCCCCATATTTCCGCCAATATCATTGGTGCCAGCCAGGATCACGACAACTTTCGGCTGCAGATTGATCACGTCCGGGCGGAAGCGCAGCAGCATTTGTGAGGTCACCTGGCCGCTGATGCCCCGGTTCACATACGGCTTGCCCGGGAAGAACGGGCCGATCTTGTGGCCCCAGTTATCCGTGATCGAGTCTCCCATGAACACCACGCGGTTCTCGCCAGCTGCGGGCGGCGGCAGCTTGGCATCGTCATCCCGATAACGGGCCAGATTGCCGTAGTCATGCAGAACGCGCTCATCGCGGTCGAGTTGCTTCTGTAAGTCTGGAGGAGTCGGGGCCTGCTGTGTTCCGGCCGCTGCGGGCGCCGTGGTCTGCCCGCTACACAGTGATACGGCCAAGAAAGGTAATGCAAAAAGCAGTGTTCGTTTCATAGCAACCTTAATTGTATGTATCCGATTAGCAATTCCCGGCAATATAACGGATACACTAAGAGACATCGGCTTTCTAAATGGCTAGGGGTTCAGTTCACTGGAGGCTTCGTACGCCTCACTGGCTAGGTGGCGTCATCCTGATCGCTGGCGTGACCTGGTTCTGCGGAGTACGATTGGCCGCGCAGTCCTATTCTGGTTCCCCTTCCGCCACCAATTCCCAGCCTGCACCCTCCAAGACCGCTGATGGCTACAGTTACCGCTTTGGTCCAGGCAAGATGTCCACACCCGGGAATGCGCTGTCAGCAACCGGAGGCTTCATCGAACCCGGCGCATACCCACGCGCCGAATATTGCCAGCACTGCCATCCTCAGGCGTACGCCATGTGGCGGCAAGCCCTTCATTCGAACTCCTTCCGAACGCCCTTCTACCGAACCAGCGTGAACATCCTCGCGCGCACCAAGGGCATCGAGTTCACGCGTCATTGCGATAGTTGCCACAACCCCGTGGGCGTGCTGTCCGGCGCCTTGACTCCCGATTCACATGTCGACCGTCAATTCGACGAGAACGGCTTGACCTGTATGACCTGCCACTCCGTGCAGTCGCTGCAGCCTACCCTCGGAAACGGCAGTTTCGTCATGGGTGTGCCATCTGTGATGGTGGATGAGAACGGCAAGCGCATCCCGGGCGAAGTTCCGTATCAGCAGATCATGGACCATCCGGAGCGTCACTCGCAGGCGGTGATGAAAAATTTTTACCGCGACCCCGAATTCTGCGCCTCGTGCCACAAAGCGAATCTGCCGAATCCGCTGAATGACTATAAATGGATACGTGCGTTCACGGTCTATGACGAGTGGGAGAACTCGAAGTTCTCCACCCGCAATCCCCTGACCTTCTATAAGACCGGTCTCCTCACTTGTCAGGGCTGCCATATGATGCGCGAAAACGCCGACAAAGACGAATACGGCGCGAAAAAAGGCACTTTCGCAAGTCACCGCTGGCTGGCCGGAAATACCGCCGTTCCGTTCTACTACGGCTTTGACGCGCAACTACAGAAGACGATCGAGTTTCTGAAATCCGGCAATTACCTGAACGTCGACATTTTCGGCATCAAAAACTCCGAAACGGGTGAAGTGGCCGCACCGCTCGGTTCCGCCCCCGTGAACTTATCGCCGGGCGAAGTGGTTCAAGCGTGGGTGGTGATCCAGAACAAGAACATTGGACACTCGTTGATTCCGGAAGTTCGCGATTTATATGAAGCCTGGGTCGAGTTCTCGGTTCAGGACGCCTCCGGAACGACCATTTATCACAGCGGGTTTATCAAGCCCGATGGCTCGCTCGACACACGCGCCCACAGTTTCACCAATCGTCCGGTGAACAGTGACGGCGAGTTTGTCGACAATCACAAAGTCTGGACCATCCATTCGGTCGCCTATGACAACACCATTCAGTCAGGACGTTCAGCGCTGGTTCGTTACCAGTTCCGCATCCCCGCGAATCTGAATGGCGCGCTCAGCTTGACCGCAAAGGTGAACTATCGTCACCTTCGGCAGAGTTATCTCAACAATGTCTTCGGACCGGATCATCCCGCGTATCCGGTGGTCGAACTGGCATCGCGCACGCGTGTGCTGAATATCGGAGCGAACGCTCCCTCGCCCGCTCTGTCCAACGACAATCCCGACTGGATGCGTTGGAACAACCTGGGCATTGCATCCATCGATCAACTTCAATACGCGGATGCGCTGGCGGCATTCAAGAAAGCTTTGGAGCTGCGCCCCGATTACCCCGATGGCTGGATCAACATCGGGCTCACTTATCTCGAATGGGAGAAGTATTCCGAAGCGCGCGAACCGCTAACCAAGGCGCTGGAACTGAGTCCCGCCAATGCGCGTGCCCTCTACTACATGGGACTGGTGGAGCGCCGCTCCGGCAACTGCGATGCTGAAGTGACGGATTTTGAGCAAGTGGTCACGCAGTTCCCGGATGGGCGCGATGCGCGCCGAGAATTGGGCATCTCTTATTACCAGAATCATCGCTACGCAGAAGCACGGACGCAATTTGAAGCTCTGCAGCGGATCGATCCCGATGATCTGGCCGCGCACTACAATCTCGCAGTCATCTATCGGCGTTTAGGCTTGAAGGAGAAGGCGGCAGAGCAGGCGGCGCTGTTTTCGACGAAACAAGTGGACCCCGGCGCGCCAACTTACTCCCTGAGTTTCTTGCGCCAGCATCCGGAGATCTCGATTGAAAGTGTGCCCATGCACGTCCATACAGACGAGGCGCAGAATCCGCTGACCGCCTTCACTGCCAAGCACTGAAAAAGACCTGGAGTTTCGTTTTTTGTCAACTGATCAATGGATAAACGCAGGTCGTAGCGGGCGACGACGTTTTATCAAATCCTTGAGCCGCACTGCGCTGGTGCTGCCCTTTGCCGACTTAATGGCGCTCGCAATGCCGCAGGATCAACAAATCAAGTTGCCGGGCCCCATCGAGCGCAATTATGACGCGAAGCCGCGGCCGGCGCCCAAGGGCCCGAAATCGCCCATCGAAGGAACACCCCTGGGCGTCAGCTTTGTAGACGTCGTTAAGCAGGCCGGCTTGGCCGTGAAAACTGTTTACGGCGGTGAGGGCAAGAATAAGTATCTGCTCGAGACCACCGGCTGTGGACTGGCGTTCTACGACTATGACCAGGACGGTTGGCTAGATGTCTTCCTGGTCAACGGCTGGCGTCTGGAAGGATTTGGCAAAGGGCAGGAGCCGCGCTGTCACCTGTTCAAGAACAATCGCGACGGCACGTTCGCTGACGTCACCAAGGGCTCAGGTCTGGAGAACCGCACCGGCTGGGGACAGGCCTGTTGCGTCGGCGATTTCGACAACGACGGCTACGACGATCTATTCGTCACTTACTACGGCCAGAATGCGCTTTATCGCAATCGGGGGGATGGCACATTCACTGACGTGACCGAAAAAGCCGGCTTGATGCAGCCGGGGCCGAAAATCCGCTGGAATACCGGCTGCACGTTCGTGGATTACGACAAAGATGGGCACCTGGATCTGTTTGTCGCCAACTACGTCGACTTTGATCTGAAAACGGCTCCGCCGCCGGAAGCCGGTCCCTGCACTTATAAAGGACTCTTAGTCGCGTGCGGGCCGCCGGGGCTGCCGGGCGGCAAGAACATCCTTTACCACAACAATGGCGATGGCACGTTCACCGATGTGAGCGAGAAAGCGGGTATCTGGAAGACCGCCGGCACGTACGGTCTAAGCGTAGCGGCTTCGGATCTCGACAACGACGGTTGGCCGGACATCTATGTCGCCAACGATTCCAGCACCGCGACGCTCTATCAAAACCAGAAAGACGGCACGTTCAAAGACATTGCCATTGAATCCGGAGCGGCGCTCTCCCCCGAAGGCAAGCCGCAAGCGGGCATGGGAGTTTCCATCGGCGACTACAATCGCGACGGCAACCTCGATGTGGTCAAGACGAACTTCGCCGGCGACACGGATTCGCTATACACCAATCTCGGCGACGCCAGCTTTGAAGATCGCACCTACCCGAGCGGCGTTGGCGTAAACACGCGTCTTCTCGGCTGGGGCGTTGGATTTTTCGACATGGACAACGATGGCTGGCTGGACATTCTGATGTCGAACGGTCACGTCTACCCGGAAGTCGACAAGTCGAATGCCGACTTGAAGTACGCCGAGCACAAGTATCTCTATCGCAACCTACAGAACGGGCGCTTCGAAGAAGTAACCGAAAAGGGTGGCCCCGGCATCATGGAGAACGCCCCGGCGCGCGGTTGCGCGTTTGGAGATTACGATAACGACGGCGATATGGACATTGCCGTGAATTGCATAAATGCTGTTCCACAGTTGCTGCGCTGCGATTCGACGCTCAACCGCAACTGGATCAAGATCAAGCTGGTAGGCAAGAAATCGAATCGCACTGGAATCGGGACGCGCGTGATCGTCACGGCGCAAACGAAACCCGATGCAGCGAAGCCGCTGGTTCAAATGGACGAGTTGCGCAGCGGCGGCAGCTACTTTTCGCAAAACGATCTGCGCATGCACTTCGGGCTCGACCAGGCGAAGAAGGTCGAGGTGGTGGAACTGCGCTGGTTGAGCGGACAGGTGGATCAGATCAAGGATCTTGATGCCAACTACCTCTACGTCATTGAGGAAGGCGGCAAGATCCTCAAAAAAGAGCAGCTCAAAGCCATCAAGAGTTCGGTCTAGCTCATGCGATCTTTGCTGCTGCTCTGCATCGGGTTGGGCATTCTGCGCGCGGAAACTCCCTGTCCTTGGATGAACGCGGCGACCGCCGGGGGTCTTCTCGGCGGCGAAGCATCAGCGACATTCGCCCCGGCGGGAAACGACCAGAGTTCAGGTGTGTGCAGCTTTGCACGCGTCG
The DNA here is from genome assembly GCA_036276155.1 of Bryobacteraceae bacterium. Lineage (GTDB taxonomy): Bacteria > Acidobacteriota > Terriglobia > Bryobacterales > Bryobacteraceae > Bog-105. The sequence continues at coordinate 18,781 of DATBEG010000108.1, forward strand.
GCGATCCGAAAATCAATCTGCGGATTGAAGTAACAGTAATGAAGTCCGTAAAGGCGGAATTCAGGAGTTTTTTGGATAAGTGCCGGTCTGACGTCAAGCCGCTGAAGGCAATCGGCAATGAAGCAGTCGTGTGCGCGTGGGACGTCGGGGAACGTGTTGTCGGCCGGGTGCGCGATCAGGCCTTCGTAATCACGCTCACGGCGCCTGATGTGAATGTAGAAAAGATGAGGGAAGCAGCCGAGACGGTGTCTGGCAATCTCTTTTGACTACTGATTCGCCTTCGGCGTTCCCTGCTCCAGTTTCTTCTGCTTCTCTCGGTTTTCCGCCTCGCGCAAAGCCGCCGCTTTCGCGAATGCTCGTTCTGACCCCTGTTTGTCGCCCTTGCGTTTCAGCAGTAGTCCCAACGTGTTGAACGCGCCGGCATCGGTCGCGTCCAGTTGTACCGATCGCTGCAAGGCCTGTATCGCACCATCAGTATCTCCCTGGTCTTTCAGCACCATTCCCAGCTCAAACCAGGCATCCGAGTACGTGGGTCGTTGCTCGACAGCTTTGCGCAGTTCCGCGATCGCCTCATTAGTCTCGCCTAGATCAACGCACGTCGTGGCAAGCACGTAATGCGCCTCCACAATATTCGGCGCCAGCTTCACTGCCTGCTCTAATTCAGAGCGCGCGTGCTGCAGGTCGTCGGTCTGCTTGTATGCCGCGCCGAGATTGTAGTGCGCGTCACCAGCGTCCGGATGCTCCTTCACCACCTGCGACAGGTATCGAACCGCTTCTTTGTAATTGCCCGCCCCGATTAACGCGTATCCGACATTCACCTGAACGCGTACATTCCCGGGCTCCCGCTGCAGTACCTTCTTGAACTGTGTCAATCCGGCCGCGGGGTCACCGCACTTGATAAGCATGGCGCCATAGCTGTTTCGCACGGCAGTATTGTTCGGATCCAGAGCAACCGCCTTCGCATACGCGTCTCGCGCTTCCTTGTATCGCCCCGTTTGCTGCAATGCGTCGCCGAGCGAGCCCCAAAGCCCGGCGCTGCCCGACATCGTTTTCGCGGCGGCCCTCAGTTGCAGTACTGCATCGGCGTAGCGCCCCACCTCAATGTCGGCAGCCCCCAGCCGAAACCGGTAATCCGCGTTAGTCGGGTCCAACGCGACCGCCTTCTGCAGATCGTCAGCGCCCTCGCCTTGGCGTAGTATGATCCGCGCTACACCTAGGTGGAACCACGCTTCGCTAAGCTTCGGGTTCAGCGCGATCGCTTTCTGAAAATAAGGGAGGGCCTCTTGCGCGCGGTTCGTCGCCGCCAAGAGGTATCCAATCTGGTCCTGATACGCAGCGGATTGCGGAACGAGTTCGGCTAGTTTTTGGTAATCGGCAAGGGCACCCGCGACATTGCGAGCCGCCATCTGCCGACGCGCATCGGCCTCAAGCTGTTGAACGTTTGCAGATTGCGCCCAAAGTAGACCGCCGGACAACGCGCCTAAGGCAAGAAAAAAACCGCGCACTCGCGTTCCATTATCTGACAGGCGCGAAGTTGGGAGTCGCCCGCGTTTTAGGCAACGGTTTCGAGGACGGCGTGTTGTGAGGGACGGTGGCTCCGCGTCGCTGCAGTCACACAAGGCGCTGCAGGATAGTCTTGGATAGCGGACATTCGTGCAGACTCGATCAGTTGAATCAGATCCGTAGCATCACCCAATGTACCTGCGATCATCTCTGTGACGCCGCTGTCCATCGTAAAAGTGATGTTCGCGCGTCGGCTGCCGAAATAGACCGTCAGAAAAAATCCGCCGAGCAGCGTGCTGGGGATAGCCGCGCCGTCACCGTGTTTCGATGCAAATGCCGCAGCCGCAATAATAAACACGCCCGCCGCGATGACAAGCAGCCCGGAATACGGTGTCTTTACAACATCAATCGCCGCTAGCCGCGTCAGTGGGATGATGGTGTGGTTCTGGCGCGTCTTATTCCGGATGATCAGAAAGTGAGAAGTGACCCAGGCCAAGGCGTTGGGACTCAATGGTTCTTCGTCACAGATTGCTGCGGCTACTGTCCCGGTAAGCATTGGGTTTGCGAAGGCTGCCATCTTTGCTCGCTCGTCTCTAGTGTGATGCTTGCAAGAATTGTCTTGATTCCTTGTAAGATCTCGTAACACCCTGGGTAGAGCAATTTCCATGCCAAAACTATCGCTGAAGTCCGTAGGCAACTTCACATTGTGATTAGAGTCTCATGAGTTCATCCCCACCCGCGGCAAATTCTTTCAGTCGTGTGCGAGTTCGCTACACGGGGCAGTCGGGCCCGGAGGAACGAACCTTCCAAGGCCCATTCCGTATTGGCCGGGATGCGACTTGCGAGATCAGCATCCAGAACGGCTTTGTTAGCCGCGTTCACCTCCAGGTCAGTTACGAAGACAGCCAATGGATCGCGAAAGATCAGAACAGTAGTAACGGCGTGTACGTGAATGGACAGCGCGTCCAATCCGTCGGACTGGGAAAAGAAACGCCCCTGAGGTTAGGCGTGGAAGGTCCGGAGATCATGTTCGCTGTCGAAATCGTCCCCGTCCCTGTGGCCGCTTCGACGCCCGCGCCTGGCGAACACACCATGGTCGCCAGTTACATCTCCCGCTATTTCGAAGACAAACCCAATGCCGGTCCCGCGGGCGAGCACACCATGTTTGTTCGCCGCGCGTTTCAGCAGGTACAGAAGAAGCAGCGCCGGAAGTATGGCAACATCATGGCGGCACTGGCGCTGTTACTGGTGGCCGCTGCCGCATTCGGCATCTACGAGCATCTCCAAAATCGCAAGCAGCGGGCGCTCGCGGAAAATCTCTTCTACTCTATGAAATCGCTGGACGTCGATATTGCAAATGTCGAGCGTCTTGCCCTGCAGAATCCCAATCAGGCGGGTGCAGTGGAGATCAAGAAATATCAAACTCGCCGCAAAGACATGGAGCAGGACTACGACAAGTTTCTTTCCACCCTCCGTGTCTATAACCCGAAGATGACTCCGCAGGAGCGCTTGATTCTGCGCGTGGCGCGCATCTTCGGCGAGTGCGAACTCGATATGCCGCCCGAGTTTGAAACCGAGATCAACAATTACATCAAAAAATGGCAATCTTCCGGCCGGCTTGCAAGAGCCATTCGGACCGCCAAAGCGAACGGATATACCAACGTGATCGCGCAGCAGCTTCTCGATCAGGATCTCCCGCCTCAATTCTTTTATCTGGCGCTGCAAGAGAGCGACTTCGATCCGTACATCAGCGGCCCCATGACTTACAAAGGCATCGCCAAAGGCATGTGGCAATTCATCCCCGAGACTGCTCTGAAGTATGGCTTGCATCTGGGCCCGCTTATCGATTTGCGCAGGCCCGATCCCGGCGATGATCGCCATCATTGGGATCGCGAGACCAAAGCCGCGTCGGCATACCTGAAAGACCTGTACAGCACAGACGCACAAGCCTCCGGCCTTCTGGTGATGGCTTGCTACAACTGGGGCGAAAGATCGGTTTTGCCGCTAGTGCGCAGCATGCCCGAAAACCCGCGCGAGCGAAATTTCTGGAAGCTGCTGACCAAATACAAGGACAAAGTCCCCCAGGAGACTTACGACTATGTCTTCTACATTTCCTCGGCTGCCGTCATCGGCGAAGACCCCCACCTGTTCGGCTTCGATTTCGACAATCCTTTGGCGAATCTCGACAGCAGGTAGTCTGCCGGCCTACGTCTCTGGCGCAAACGCGCCAATAATGAACAGGGCGATGGCCGCAACCAGTGCCGCCGCGGGAATGGTCAGCACCCAGGCGATGACGATATCCGTGGCAACATTCCACCGAACCGCGCGCACGCGCTGGATGGACCCCACGCCCGCAATCGCGCCCGCGACAACATGCGTCGTCGAAACCGGCAGGCCGAGATGAGTCGCGATAAAGATGGAAATCGCCGCGCCCGTCTCTGCGCAAAACCCGCTGCGCGGTTTCAGGCGCGTCAGGCGCATGCCCATAGTGTGGACTACTCGCCAGCCGCCGCTTAGAGTCCCAAGGCCCATAGCCAAGGCGCACGCCAGGATCACCCAGTCGGGAACACGGAATCCTTTCTCAAACTTCGCCGCCACCAGCACCGCTGTGATGATGCCCATCGTCTTCTGTGCATCATTGGTCCCATGCGCGCAGCTCAGCAGCGATGACGACACAATCTGCAGGTGACGAAACCAGCGGTCCATCTTCTTAGGCGAGAAGCGATGGAAAAACCAATAGACGGCCACCATCAGCCCATACCCGAGAACTAACCCGATGATCGGCGCCAGTGCAATAAACACGAGCGTGCTGGGCCATTTGCCAACCACCAGCCCGTGAAATCCCGCTTTCGCCAGCGCGGCGCCCGCATAGCCGCCGATCAGCGCATGTGACGAACTGATCGGCAGCTTCAGATACCAGGTCAGCAGGTTCCAGATGATCGCGCCAATCAGCCCCGCCAGAATCACATACGGAGTAACAATTTTGGTGTTGACAAACCCCTCCCCGATCGTGGAGGCGACTTTCGTTCCCAGGAAGTACGCCGCGAGAAAGTTGAAAACTCCCGCCAGCACCACGGCTTGCAATGGAGTCAGCACGCGCGTCGCGACCACTGTCGCCACGGAATTCGCGGCATCGTGGAATCCGTTGACGAAGTCAAACGCGAGCGCAATCACAACGATGACGGCGACTAACGCGACGATGGTCATCGTCTCTACAAATTCTTTACTGCGATGTTCTGAATCACGTCCGCCACGTCTTCGCAGCGGTCGGTCGTCTCTTCGAGCGCCTCGTATAGGTCTTTCAGCTTGATCACCGTCAGCGCGTCCGTATTCCCGCTGAAGAGGTCCGTCAGCATGGAGCGCTCCACTGCATCGGCTTCCTCTTCCAGCCTGTTCACCTCAATGCAAGCCTGCATCACGTCTTCCTTTTTCGCCAGCCCTCGCAGGGCACGATCGAGCGCGTGACACTGCTTGGAGATCATCTCGGCAAGTTCAATAAGAGGCTTCGGGATCGGATCGACACGGTATGCCACAATCCGAAACGCGGCATCTTCCATACTGTCGATAACGTTATCCAGTGCGCTCGCCAGTGCCTGAATATCCTCTGGATCGAATGGAGTGATGAAGGTAGCGCGCAGACGGTCAAAAAGCTTATGCGTGATCTGGTCGCCGGCGCGCTCCAGCGCGTCCATTCGTTTGGCCGCTTGTGAAATACCAGCGTATCCATCTTGCAGACCTGAGAGCAGCAGGGCCGAAGCTTGGCACAGAACACTGGATTGCTGATTGAAGTACTCGAAAAACCGCTCGTCTTTAGGCAGCAGATTCACAGTTACGATAGTAAAGGCATAGTTCTTCCGCTATCAGAACAAGAGATCTGTGTAAGCGCGATTGTGTTTCGAACGGGTTACAGCCCCGCTGTTATTACCGACGGTGTCGTCTTCGATTCCGCCTTCGGCCGGCAAACACAAATCGCGTGACCTATTGTTACGATTGAAGTTAATCCCTCCGGATGCCCCTGCGTTTCTACAACACCCTTACCCAAGAGGTGGAGGCCTTTCGTCCCCTGCACGAAAACACGGTACGCATGTACACTTGCGGACCCACTGTGTACAACTACGTGCACATCGGCAACTTCCGCACGTTCACGTTTCAGGACATCCTTCGCCGCTGGCTCCAGTATCGTGGCTACCGCTTGAACCACGTCATGAACGTTACCGACGTGGATGACAAGATCATCATCAATGCCAATCGCGCCAATAAGTCGATGAAGGACTACACGGCGGTCTATACGAAGGCATTCTTCGAAGACGCTGCCGCCCTCAGGCTGCAGAAGCCGGAGCACGTTGCTCCTGCCACCGAGCACATCGCAGAGATGGTAGAAGCCATCGAAAAACTCGCCGCGCGGGGCTACACATACCAGAGCGACGGTTCCACTTACTTCCGGATCTCCAACTTCCCCGATTACGGCAAGCTGTCGCACAATGATTTCAGCGGCATTCGAAGCGGCGCGCGCGTCGACATTGACGAATATGACAAGGCCGATGCTCGCGACTTCGTTCTATGGAAGGCGCGTAAGGAAGACGAGCCCGCCTGGGACACGCCGTTCGGAGCGGGCCGCCCCGGCTGGCATATCGAATGTTCCGCCATGGCCATGAGCTATTTGGGTGAAACGCTCGATATCCACGCCGGCGGAGTCGATCTCATCTTTCCCCACCACGAAAACGAAATCGCCCAATCCGAATCCATCAGCCACAAACCCTTCGCGCGCTTTTGGCTCCATTCCGAGCACCTGCAGATTGAATCTCAAAAGATGTCGAAGTCGCTCGGCAATTTCTATACTCTGCGCGACTTGCTTGGCATGGGCTACCATGCGGAAGCCATCCGCTACCTGCTCGCTTCGGTCCCCTACCGGAAAAAACTGAATTTCACGTTCGAGGGCCTCAAGGCAGCCACCAAATCTATCGAGCGCCTGCGCGACTTCGAACTGCGTGTCACCACTGCCAAATTTCCGCCCGGCTGCAACCCGGAACTCGCGGGCAGGTCCCACGCAGCCATTGAGCAATTCGAAGCCGGTATGGACGACGACCTCAATACGGCCGAAGCGCTGGCCGCCATCTATGAGTACGTTCGCGCCATGAACACGGCCATCGATGAGAATCAGTTTCGTGAAGATAACCGCTGGGATGCCGCGCGCGTCCTGGAAGTATTCGACTCCGTTTTTGACTGCTTGAAACCGACCGAACAGCCTGGAGCGGCTGTTTCATGTGGGGGGGACAACGCTCCTTTGCCCGACAGCGATATTGAGCGCAAGATTGAAGAGCGCACTGCCGCCAAAAAGGCAAAAGATTTCAAGAAGGCCGACGAGATTCGCGGACGCCTACTCGAATGTGGCGTCGTCCTCGAAGACACCAAAGACGGGGTGCGCTGGAAGAGAAAATGAATTTTGAATCAAAAGTGGTCCATGCGGGCGACCGGAAGCGGCGCAAAGGAGTCGCGATTCCGTCCACCACGCCCATCCACCTGTCATCTACTTACTTCTATGACTCAGCCGAGATGCTGGATTACGCATTAGGCCAGCCCGAAGAAGGACTCAGCTACGCGCGCTATTCCAGTCCCACGAATGAGGCCCTCGAAGAGCTGACCACGGCGCTCGAAAACGGTCGTGGTTCGCTCGCTACAGCCTCCGGCATGTCCGCCGTCCAGATCGCGCTTCAGACCGCGATGATGGATCGCGCTCACAGCGTCGTTGCCTCCCACGCCATCTATGGCGCCACCATCGGTCTGCTCGACCAGGTTTTGTCTCCCTTCGGTATCGAAGTGAAGTACACCGACATCTTCGATCTCGAGAGCTTCGCCCGCTGCATGGCAGACACAAAGCCCGGCTGCGTCTTTCTCGAAAGCATCTCGAATCCATTGCTGCGCGTGAGTGACCTGACGCGCATTATCGAGATTGCTCGCAAAACGGGCACATCGGTGGTCGTCGACAATACCTTCGGCACGCCCATGATGATGCGGCCCCTCGAATTAGGCGCCAATCTGGTGGTCCACAGCGCTACCAAGTACCTGGCCGGCCATGGCGACGTTCTCGGCGGTATCGTTGTCGCGGACGAGCAACATTACGGCCCCATGCGCCAGATCGCGCGCCTCGCCGGCCCGCAGCTCGGGCCATTTGAGGCCTACCTGACCATGCGCGGCATCAAGACTCTCGCACTTCGCTTTGAACGGCAGTGTGAAAACGCGAAGAAATTGGCCGAATGGCTCAGCACGCACCCGGCTGTCGATCGCGTCTACTATTGTTCCGATCCCAAGCACCCCGACGCCGACAACATCCGGCGTCTCTTCAGCCCTGGTCTGTTTGGCGCGATTCTCAGCTTCGAAATCAAGGATGCCGTGAAAGACAACATTCTGCAGTTCATGGACGAGTTGCAGATGGTCGTGCCTGGCACCTCGCTCGGTGACGTTCATACGCTGCTGCTTTATCCTCTTATTGCCTCTCACCGGAACGTATCGCCGAAGATGCGCGAACGGATGGGGATTCGCGAGAACCTGGTTCGCATTGCGGCTGGAATCGAAAACGTAGAAGATATCAAGAATGACTTGGACGGCGCGCTTCGAAGAGTTCATGCGGCAATCAAGGAGCACCAGGCAGTCGGCCAGGCCCTATAGTTGTAGCTAGCTCGTGTTCGCACACCATCGCAGAAATATACGGTTGCTGTTCGCGATTGCCGACGCAGTCCTGACGGTGCTCGCCTTCCAGCTCGCCTATTTCACGCGCACGCAACTGACGCTCGAACGTATTTTTTATCTTCAGCCGCAAACACACATTCTCCTGCTGCTCTTCTGCGTCTTCGTCTGGGTATTCGCGGGATCGTTACAGCGCGTATACGAATACCTTGATTCCGCGCGCGGGTGGCGCATTATTGAGAACACTTTTCGCCAATCCGTTGTCGGCATCATCGCGATCATTCTCTTTCAGTACCTGTTGCGCCTCGATCCGCCTCTGAGCCGCAGCTTCCTGGCCGTCCTGTTCCTGTACAACATGGTTCTGCTGTCCGCTTTTCGCTGGGCTTCTCCGCAACTGGTGGGCGCAATGCACAGGGGCTTCGGCAGCCCCTATCATCTGGTGATCGTTGGTGACGGCCCGAAAGCCAGACGCCTCGCCAATCACCTGATAGAGGGCTCCCCCTTTCGCATTGAGATAGCAGCGACCGTCTCCGAAGCGGATTGCAAAGAGCGTCTGCCTCGCCTTCTAGACCAGGGTGTTGTCGACGAGGTGATCTTTGATGTCGATAGCAGCAAGCTGCCGGAACTCGAGGAAGTCTTTCTGCTCTGTGACGAAGAGGGCGTACGCACACGCGTGGCTGTCGACTTCTTCCCTCATGTGAACAGCGACGTGACCCTCGATCGGGTAGGCGATGCCCCGCTGTTGACCTTTTCCGCCGCTCCTATGGACGACCTGCGCTTGTACCTGAAGCGCGTATTCGACTTTGCCGCGGCCCTCGCTGCTCTGGTGCTGCTCTCGCCCATGTTTCTCGTCATCGCCTTGCTGGTGAACCTGTCGTCAAAGGGGCCCGTCATCTACAGGCAGGTGCGCTGTGGCCTGAATGGGCGCAAGTTCGTCTTTTACAAGTTCCGCTCTATGGTGGAGGACGCCGATAGCATGAAGGCCGGTCTCGAACACCTCAGCCACCGCGACATCGCTTTCAAAATCGCTGACGATCCCCGCGTCACGCCGGTCGGCCGTTTCATCCGCAAGTTTTCTCTCGACGAGCTGCCGCAGTTGTACAACGTTCTGCGAGGCGATATGTCCATAGTCGGTCCACGACCTCCGCTGCCCCAGGAAGTGGACCGCTACGAGCGCTGGCAGCGACGCCGGCTCCGTATGCGCCCCGGTTTAACCTGCCTTTGGGCGGTCAGCGGACGCGATCATATCGACTTCAACACCTGGATGCGGCTGGACATCTCATATATTGAGAACTGGTCATTGAAGCTGGATTGGTCCATCATTCTAAGGACCATCCCCCACGTGCTGGCAGGAAAAGGCGCGCACTAATCTTTGTTGTCTTTCGAAGCTCTCCCTGTCCGAGAGCCAAATACATGCAACTGATACCCACCAATCAAGAAGTCATAGAGCTGATGCGCCAGACAGGCGCATTACGCGAGGGCCATTTCGTTTACCCAAACGGAATGCATGCCGACGAGTTTCTGCAAGTCGCGCTGGCATTCCGCTATTACAAGTGGGCGAAAATCCTGAGCGTGGGCCTTAGCCGTCGCTTGCGCGGCGATACGGAGATCCGCGCCATGATCAAGGAACTCTCCATTGTGTCGCCCACCACCGGCGGTCTTCCCATCGCCTATGGCGTCTGCGAAGCGCTGAGCGCTCACCAGGTCTATTGGGCTGAATCGCCTGACGACGACATGGAGCATATGAAGTTTCGGCAATTCATCGAGCCGGAAAAGGGCGAAAGGGTTCTGCTGGTTGATGACATCCTCCGCTCAGGGCGCAGGCTCAGTGCCCTTCGCAAGCTCGTGGAAGAGAAAGGCGCAATAGTCGTGGGACTCGCAGTCGCCATCTATCAGCCGAACCCAACCATCCTCAATTTCGGCGATCTGCCGCTTTTCTTTCTCGCTCAGATGGATGCGACCTACTACAAAGACGCCGAATCTTGTGAGCTTTGCAGAAAAGGCGTTCCCATCGAGAAAATCTGGGCCTGAACACCAAGAGAATTTAACTGCCGCCGCGCAACTTCTCCACAGGGATCACCTGAACGATGCGCGTATCACGTTTCTTGGCCCCGCTGTTTCTATGCGCCGCGCTTTGGGCTGGCAACGTCTCAGGCGGACATGCCGAGTATCTCGGCGGTACCCGCTCCGACATTCCGGCGAGCAGTTCAGGCGAAATCCGCACCACGGACCAGACATTCTTCGTCTTTGTTTCCAAGCGCGTCGAAGTGAAAGTCCCGTACGAGCGCATCAATCTCCTCGAATATGGGCAAAAGGTCAGCCGTCGGTATGTCGAGGCCGTGGTCATCTCGCCATTGCTCATGCTCGCCAAAAAGCGTCAGCACTTCCTTACCATCGGATTTCAGGACGATGACGGCCGCCAACAGGCAATGGTGTTCCGCGTCGAGAAGAATGACATCCGGCTTGCGTTGGTAACGTTGGAGGCTCGTACCGGGCAGCGCGTTCAATATCAGGACGAAGACGCGAGAATTGCGGGAAAAGGATGAAGCGCTTCTGTCTCCTGTTATTCGTAAGTGCTGCTGTTTTCGCCCAGACGCCGACCCCTGCGCCGAAACCTCCGCCTCCGCCGTCTGATAACACGCTACTGCAGGTGCGCCGTGTGTTTGTAGAACAGTTGACGGGAGGTACCCAGGCCCAAGCACTCCGCGAACTCATCATCAGCAGCCTGAACAACACGAAACTGTTTGTTCTGACAGACAACGAGGACCGCGCCGATGCCATCCTCAAGGGCGCCGCCGACGACCAGGCATTCACCGACAGTTTCGATTCCGACGAAAGCATCAACGGCCGGGAAAGCGGCGGGAAATCGGGTTCCGGGATCTCAAAGACAGGCGGCCTGTACGGGAGTGTGGGCGCTGGTGATAACGAGTCGCACCACATCAAGGAGCGCAAGCACGAAGCCTATGCCAGCGTTCGGCTCTGCAACCGCGACGGTGACGTTCTCTGGTCGACAACCCAGGAAAGCGATGGCGGCAAGTTTCGCGGAGCAAGCTCGGACGTCGCTGCCAAAATTGCGCACCAATTGACCCTCGACTTGGACCGGGAACGCCGGAGCGCTACTGCTCCCGCTCCGTCCCATGCTGCCGGGGCGGGAGAAGCAAAATGATCGCTGATCCGGCAGTCGCAGACCCGCCTATCCCAGTCGAGTCGTCCGCAACCATTCAGCCGGCAATCTGGGGCGCCGCAGTTTGCGCCGCAATAGCGATTATCGGCTGCCTGATCGCCTGTTTCGTACTGATGAGTTGGATGTGCTGCGTCGGCTAGTCTATTTGACGCGCAGTAGACCATTTAACTTCGAGACCAAAGCAGAGGTGCCGGAACTCTTCTCAACAGTCTCATCCGCCGCATCCCTGGCCTGTGCCGGAACCGATTTGCAAGGCACTCCTGTGAGCAAAACCAGCCGAATTGCTTGATCGAGCGCCTTCAAATCCCGCAGCAGTTTCAACCCTGATTCTTCCGTCGGAAACCGCAGATCCACAACCGCGCACTCGGGCTTCTCCAGACGAGTCAGCTTGAGTGCCGTGGCCGAATCCCGCGCCTGAATCGTCTCGAAGCCGTTCTTCTCCAGAATCAGGCAACGAAGCGTAAGCTGATCCAGATCGTCGTCGGCAACAAGCACTTTCATGTAGAACCGCTGTCAAAAAGCCGTATGTCAGCCCGCGAACGTGATCTGCGCAATCGCAATCCGGGGCATCGCCTGATTCCAGGTATTGGGAAGCGAGTCGAACGGCAAACGGAAATTGCGAGTTTCAGCCGCTTTGAGAGGCGCCGTCGTCGACTGAACGATCGGTACTATCTCCCGATGGACTTCGCGGCCGTTCACGTCGTAAAACAGGCAGTATACGTCAATGGAACGCACCGGCCGCGGACCCTTGTTCGTGATCTTACCTTCCACCTCAACCACCTGCTGTTGCATGAAGTTGAGGGTCGCCTTCATTCCCACGTCGCTGAGCCCGAGATTTGCCAGGTACGCCTTAGCTTCAGCCGAGGCCGCGATTTGCGCGTTAGCATTCTTAGGCGTTCCCGAAAGGTAAACACCGACCGCCACCGCTACCAGCACCGCCAGGATTCCGGCAATCAGTATTGGAACGGGAATTTTCGTGCGTGCTTCTCTGGTGGTTGCAGGCATGCTCTAGAGCCAAGTCTAGAAGACACGTTTTCCTCTAGCGGCGTGTGTGTTTGCCGGCCGCGGACTTCTTCGTCGCGCCGGATTTTTTGGCCGTGCTCTTGTTAGCTGCAGCCTTCTTGGTCGCGGTCTTCTTAGCGGGAGCTTTCTTAACTGAAGAACCGCCTGATTTCTTAGCTGCGGCTTTCTTGGCAGGAGCCTTTTTAGCGGCTGCCTTCTTTATCGGGCCCTTCTTAGCAGGGGCAGACGATTTTTTTGCTGACGCGCCCGCTCCGCTCTTCTTGCCGGCAGCCTTCGCTCCCGACTTCTTCTTTGCTGAACCGCCGCCGCCCGAGCGCCCTGCACTTGACGAGCCACCGCGATCCGACGAACGCTTCGATCCGCCCGCCTTGCGGTGATCGCCGCGCTCATTCGCTGCCGCCGTCTCGGCCGTCACGATTTTGTTGAAGTTGCTGCGCTGGCCTCCGGCGGTCTCCTCCTCATACAGCAAAGCAAGGTTCCGCTCGTCGAACTTGTCGAACCACTGGTCCCAACTGATCTCTTCGAGACTGCCCTCGCCGCTGTAGCCGGGAAAGTCGATTCGCAGAATGCCGACGTCGTCCCCGTGCCCGGTCCCCTTCACATGCGAGGGTTTACCGCCGCGCTCCTCTGCCCAGCGCTGGATTTCTTCGTGGTCTTGAGTCGTCTTGGAAAGATTCGCCATTTCTCTTTTTTTCGCTTTCAATGATCCCTAAGCAATGCCGTTGCCAAAACTGGCATTACTGTTCTGTTGTTAGATCGTTGGCGACCCATCGCGTTTCTTTTCGGACGAAGGCGCATGCCGCCGAAACGTATGAGTGCTTGCGTAGTCCCACAAGTGGGCCCGCGTCTCCATGATCGAGCCGGGCGAAGTGAGGAAATACGATGCCGATATTCAGTACCACCGAGTTCAACTCGCTCAACGATCTGTTCGTGAACCAGATCGAAGATCTTTACGATGCCGAGAACCGGCTCACACAGGCTCTACCCAAGATGGCGGAAGCCGCGAACTCCAGCCAGTTGAAACAGGCGTTTCAATCGCACCTGACGGAAACCCAAGGGCACGTGAGGCGGCTGGAGCAAATCTTCCGTGAAATCAATGTCGAGCCGAAACGCGACACCTGTCAGGCCATGAAGGGTTTGATCGCGGAAGGCGAAGAGATGATCAAAGCCAGCGGTGATCCTGACGTGAAAGACGCTGCTTTGATTGCCGCCGCGCAACGCGTCGAGCACTACGAAATGTCAGGTTACGGCTCGGCTCGAGCCTTCGCCAGGCGGCTCGGACTCACCCAGGCGGCCACTCTGCTGCAACAGACACTGGAAGAGGAAAAGGCGGCCGATGAAAAGCTGAACATTATCGCCGAATCGTCTGTAAACCAGAAGGCCACGACGGCTGCAGCCGGCGCCCGAAGGTAATCAGACCTTCACGGCAACAAAGCGCAGGCGGCGGTAATCCGCCGTCCAGATCCCATTGCGACAGGCGATCGGGCGAAGCTCCTCCGCAGCTTCCTGGATCGCCTTCGTTGCTTCTGCCGAGGCAAGTGCTTCGAAGTAATAAGCCTTGAACTGCCGAATCCAGTTCTCCATGCCCGAACTGCCCACAAGCGGGGTCGGACGGTCAAACAGCGTGGCGAAACGAACCTCAAGCCCGTGGGTTTCGAGTAAACTTGCGTATTCGCCCAAAGCCGGGAAATAGGTTCGCCTGGCCGGCATGGAATCACCCAGGTAGCGTTTGCTGACAGTCTCGACGGCGCGTTCGATCGCCCGTATATTCCCTCGAGCCCCCAGCTCCGCGACAAATCGGCCACCCGGTTTCAACGCCGCGGCCACCCCGCGCACAACCGCTTCCCGGTCCAGCATCCAATGCAAGGCCGCGTTAGAGAAGACAGCATCGAATTCGTCTTTGTAGTCCAGGTGTGCCGCATCCTTCAGCACGAAGTGCAGCAGCGGGAAATTCTGTCGCGCCTGCCCGATCATCGCCGGCGAGGCATCTAGCCCGATAACCTCGGCGCCGCACGCCGCAATCTTGTTCGTGAGTTGCCCTGGGCCGCACCCAAGATCCAGAATCCGCTCGCCCGGCTTCGCCTCAAGCAGGTCAAGGAAATCTTCGCCAAACTGCCAGACAAACGAGTGCCGGGCTTCGTACAGTTCGGGATCCCATCCAGCACGCATGCTACTCGACTCATGAGGCACGCCCTACCTCTTTTCCACGGTGTACCCTTCCGCCTTCCTCTCGTGAACTAAAGAATCATTTTCCACTGTTGACCACCGAAAACAGAAATTGGATCTCGGAGTTGACTTCCGCAGCGTCGGCTACCATCTCTCTGATTTCTCTCAATAAGAGGAATCGATAGCGTTTGCGGAGACGGTGGATCACCACTTTCAGTCGCCGTGCTGGGTGAACTCGTCCTTGAGGTGCGAGACGGCACGCTCCAGCAGCATAAGGGCCCAGCCGCGTTCGAAGATATGTTCGCGGGCGATGAAAGCGCCCAGTGGAGAGCAGATCTCAGAGTCGCGGTTCTACCTGATACAAAAGCACGTACACGATCACGCCCGTCACGCTGACGTACAGCCATATCGGGAATGTCCAGCGGGCAATAGCGCGATGCCTGTTGAAGCGCCCGCGTAGTGCGCGCTTCAACGTGATGATGGCGAGCACGGGTGTAATCACTGCCAGCGTCGTATGCGTGCCGAGAATCCAGAGATAAACATCGCGTACCCAGCCATGCTTATCGAAGGTGATGATGCCGGCGAGGGCGTGATGAAGAAGATAGCTGGCCAGGAACACACAAGAGACGATAAACGCCGTAATCATCACTTTTCGGTGCGCCTGAATTCTTTTCTGCCGGATCAGCCGATACCCGATGATGAGCAGCACGGTCGCAATCGCATTTAGCGTGGCGTTGAGCAGCGGCAGAAAGTCGAGTGTTCGCATTACGACCGTGCTTCCCGCAACGCGTTTACGTCTTCCAATAAGGACTGCATTGCTTCCGCGTCAAAGCTCGAATAATAGCCGCGAATTTCGCCGTTCTTGTCCACAAGAATGAAGTAGGTTCCGTGCTCCATCTTTCCAATAATGTCCCCAACGTGGAATGTCGTATACGCCAGTAGATGCACCGTCGAAGGCGTTCCGGTCAAAAAGTGCCAGTGCGCCGTTGGTCCGCTGTAACGCTGTGCAAATCGAGTCAGCACTGGCGGCGTATCTCGATCCGGATCGACCGAAATAGACAGAAGCCCCACGTTGTCGTCGCCCTCCAGTTGATCCGCAAGCTTGTGCATCTTCGATGTCATCCGAGGACAGGCAGCCGGGCAATTCGTGTAGATGAAATCGATCACCCACACTGATCCATCGAGCATCTTGCGAGTAAACGGCCGATCATTCGAATCGGTCATGCTGAAATCCGGCACCTTCCCGTAATTCGGTAGCTTATTTGCCCGGTTCGTACAAGCCGTTAACGAAAGAAGAAGAAGCGGAAGAAAGGAAAGTACTAGTCGTGGGATGCGGCTGCTCACGAGCGAACCGGGTCGAAAACCATCAGCGCGTACAGCGCGGGCAGATACACAACTGACGCCAACAGAACTTTGCGCGCCCGCACCTTGGTACGATCGAGCGACACGCGAACTCCGGCGTACAAGAACAGCAGACCCAGCAGGATAGCGCCAATCATGTAAACCGTGCCTGTCATCCCCATCCATTTCGGCAGTAAGCTGATCGGGATCAACAGGCAGGAGAACAACAGGATCTGGCGTGCAGTGGATTCACCATCGGGCTCAACGACAGGCAGCATTCGGATGCCCGCCCGCGAGTAGTCTTCGCGATACATCCAGGCGATCGCGTAGAAATGGGGAAATTGCCAAAGGAACAGAATCGCGCTGAGCACCCAAGCTTCCGGCGTCAATTTATTCGCCGCCGCAGCGTAGCCGATCAGCGGAGGCATAGCGCCCGGGAATGCTCCGACCGTAGTGGACCACCAGGTCTTCTGCTTTAGAGGCGTGTAAAAGAACAGGTACATCAGCAGAGTGGCGATGCCCAGAGCGGAACAAAGCCAATTTACGCCGAAACCCAGTTCCAGGCCGCCGGCCAGCGCCAGTGTAATCCCAAAAAGCAGCGCGTTCAATGGCTTCAGTCGTCCCGACGGGAGCGGCCGGTCCTGCGTCCGGCGCATTTCGCGGTCCGCGTCGCGCTCGTACCACTGGTTCAGCGCCGCCGTGCCCGAAGCAACCAGACCCGTTCCGATCAGTGCATGTACGACAGACCACAATGCCCAGGGGCCAGCATGGCCGAAGTAATAGCCCACTGCCGTACTCATGACAATGAGCCACGTAACACGGGGCTTGGTAAGGGCTAAGTAATCTCGCACTGAATTAATTAAATACGGCAGGTTGTCGTGGGGGCGACAGAAAAGGCGCTCCGAACTCCCTCATCCACACGGGGCAACACTCACAGTGTACTCCTTCTTGTTTAACGAGAATTCGTTGGCAGCCTGGGTGTGAATCAGGCTCAGGATCGGCTTTGGTTTAATAAACCTGTATCCATGGCCTTCAGCAAGATCAAAGTCAAAACACCCCTGGTAGAGATGGATGGCGACGAGATGACTCGCGTCATCTGGGCGCAGATTAAAGAACTCCTGATCCTTCCCTATCTCGACGTCGATCTGAAGTATTTTGACCTCGCAATCGAGCACCGCGACGCGACGGACGACCAGGTGACCGTCGATGCAGCGCATGCCATTCAGAAGTACAAGGTAGGCGTCAAATGCGCCACGATCACACCCGACGAAGCGCGCGTTAAAGAATTCAACCTGAAGCACATGTGGAAGTCGCCGAACGGGACTATCCGGAACATTCTCGACGGCACCATCTTCCGCGAGCCCATCATCTGTAAGAACGTTCCGCGCTATCTGCCAGGCTGGACCAAGCCGATTGTCGTCGGCCGTCATGCATTTGGCGATCAGTACCGCGCCACGGACATTGTTATCAACGGCCCCGGCAAGCTGCGGTTGGAATTCACGCCGGACGATGGCGGCCAGGTCCAGTCTCACGATGTGTTCCAATTCAAGGGCTCAGGCATCGCCATGAGCATGTACAACCTGGACGCGTCAATCAGCGGGTTCGCCCGAGCGTGCTTCAACTACGGTCTGGCGCGTCATCTGCCTGTCTATCACTCGACCAAGAACACGATCCTTAAGAAGTACGACGGGCGGTTCAAAGACATCTTCCAATCGATTTTCGACTCGGAGTTCAAGGCCAGGTTCGACGCTGCCGGTATCGCCTATGAACATCGCCTCATTGATGATGTGGTCGCTTTCGCGGTGAAGTCGGATGGCGGCTTTGTCTGGGCGTGCAAGAACTATGACGGCGACGTGCAGTCGGACATGGTGGCCCAGGGATTCGGGTCGCTTGGGCTGATGACGTCGGTGCTGATCACGCCGGACGGCACCACGGTAGAGACGGAAGCAGCGCACGGTACAGTCACGCGCCACTATCGCGAACATCAGAAGGGCCGCGAAACATCTACCAACCCCATTGCCTCCATCTTTGCGTGGTCGGCGGCACTGCGGTACCGCGGAGAGTTTGATAAGACGCCCGAAGTGGGTGCGTTCGCCGATAAGCTCGAGAAAGCGACCGTCGGGGCTGTGGAGGACGGCTTCATGACAAAGGATCTGGCGCTGCTCGTCGGCAAACATCAGAAGTGGCTGAACACGAATCAATACCTCGAGAAGGTCGCGGAGCGGTTAGGATAGGTCGATGCCCGACACCATAATCGAGAAGCCGCTTGTCGGCCTCATTATGGGAAGCAAATCCGATTGGGAGACAATGCGCCGAACCAGCGAGATGCTGACGGAATTGGCCATCGCGCATGAATCGCGCATCGTGTCCGCGCATCGGACGCCGGATTGGATGGCGGAGTACGCAAAATCGGCCGTCGACCGCGGACTGGAAGTCATCATCGCGGCCGCTGGCGGAGCGGCACATCTGCCCGGCATGGTCGCGGCGCATACCGTGCTTCCCGTCCTCGGAGTTCCTATCAAGAGCAGCGTTCTGAACGGGATCGATTCCCTGCTCTCGATTGTGCAGATGCCTGCGGGCGTTCCCGTGGCTACGCTCGCCATTGGCAATGCGGGCGCGACGAATGCGGCCTTACTGGCGGCAGGCATTCTGGGTGTCAAATTTCCGGACATCCGCGCGCGCCTGACTAAGTTTCGGAAACAGCAGACCGAGGCTGTGCGGCAGGATTCCATTGAATAACAAGCCAGTGCTTCCTGGAACCACTGTCGGCGTACTTGGCAGTGGCCAGTTGGGGCGCATGTTTGCGATTGCCGCGCGGCGGCTCGGCTATCGCGTGCACACGCTCTCGCCGGATGAAGACACGCCAACGGGACAGATCGCGGATTTGGAGATCAACTCTCCCTACGAGGACCTGGATGAGGTCTGCCGATTCGCCAGCGGGGTCTCGGTAGTCACTTTTGAGTTTGAGAACGTGCCTGCCGCAACTGCTGCGGCTGCGGCGCGTTGCGGACCCGTACGCCCTAGCGGATCGGTGCTTCACACCACTCAGCACCGCTTACGCGAAAAGACGTTCCTGAAAAACAGCGGCCTGCCGCATACACCGTTCCGGCGCATCGAAACTCTGGACGAACTCGGGCGCGCCGCGGCCGAACTGGGTCTACCAGCCATCCTGAAAACTGCCGATTTCGGTTACGACGGCAAGGGCCAGTACCGCATCAAATCGACGGAAGATTTCGGCGCAGCGTGGGACGCAGTGGGCCAGCGCGAGGCCGTGCTGGAGGCCTTTGTCGACTTTGATTGCGAAATCTCGGTCGTTGCCGCGCGGACGATTGACGGCGAGTTCTTCCACTACGGTGCGATCGAGAATCAGCACGTCAACGGTATCCTCGACATTTCCATCGCGCCCGCGCGTGTACCGTCGCGAGTGGCGAAGGAAGCTATCGAGATTGCAAGGATTGTGCTTGAGAAACTCGACGTTGTCGGCGTGTTGTGTGTCGAGTTTTTCGTTGCCAGGAACGGTACACTGCTAATCAATGAGCTCGCACCGAGACCTCACAATTCGGGGCACTTCACGGTGGACGCGAACTTCAGCAGCCAGTTCGAACAGCAACTCCGTGCGGTTTGTTTACTACCATTGGGCGATGTTTTCCAGCACACGCCTGCGGCGATGGCGAACCTGCTCGGGGACCTCTGGAATAACGGCGAGCCGGAATGGGAACGGGCTCTTGAAATTCCGAACGTGAAACTGCATCTCTACGGAAAGATGGCTGCCCGTCCTGGGCGCAAGATGGGACACCTGACTGCGCTCGCGCCCGCCGTCGAACAGGCCTTTGAGAATGTCCGGCGAGCTCGCGAGTTGCTGACCGCCTAAACTGGAATTTGAAGAAAATCTGCTACTTTGACCCGTTTTCGGGGATCAGCGGCGACATGACTGTTGGTGCGCTTGTCGATGCCGGGGCGGATTGGGCCGCGCTCAAGGATGCGCTCGACAGCCTCGATCTTGGCGCGACAGTAATGGTCGAAAAGGCAAATCGCAAAGGCATCGCTGCGTCGCAATTTAAGGTGCAGTTTGAGGAACAGAAGAAACATCGCCACTTGTCGCACATCCAGAAGATCATTCTGGGCGGGAAACTGACCGAGCGTGCTCAGAAGAATGCGCTGGCGGTTTTCCAACGTCTTGGAGAAGCCGAGGCGCGATCGCATTCCGTGCCGCTCGAAAAGGTGCATTTTCACGAAGTAGGCGCTGTAGATTCCATCTGCGACATAGTCGGCGCCTGCGCCGCGCTGGATCTGCTCGACATCGACGAAGTACGCGGATCGAAGATCAACGTCGGTAGCGGAACCGTTAATACGGAACACGGTGTGCTGCCGGTACCGGCGCCCGCAACGGCAGATCTGTTGCGTGATGCACCAATCTATTCAGCGGGGCCGGAGTTCGAACTGACCACGCCAACCGGAGCCGCGATCATCACTACTCTTGCGAGTGGATATGGAGATCTGCCGCCAGTCAAAGTTCTGGCGCAAGGGTTCGGTGCCGGCGATAAAGACTTCGCGACGCAGGCTAATGTTCTTCGTGTGCTGATCTGCGAGCGGACGGAAGCGACCGAAGCGACGTCGATTAACGTGCTCGAAGCGAATGTGGATGATTGTACTCCGCAGGTGCTGGGCTACGCGATGGAGCAGTTGCTGGCTGCCGGCGCGCTGGACGTGACGCTAACGCCAATCGTGATGAAGAAGAATCGCGCGGCGACGATGATCTCGGTCCTCAGTCTGCCGCCGACAACCGATCAACTTGTGCAGATTTTATTCCGCGAGACGACGACACTGGGCATTCGGATTCTGAATGCAGAGCGCCGTGTGCTGTATCGAGAGAGTGCGCACGTAGAGACGAAGTTCGGCGCTGTCCGGGTGAAATACACGGAAAACGGCAGTTTCACTCCGGAATACGATGACTGCCGGGCTTTAGCGCAGCAATTCGGCATACCGCTGCGCGCGGTCATCGCGGAAGCCAACGAGGCGTTCGCCAAGCAGCGCCGTTCTTAATCAACCAATGAGCAAAGGTAAGTATTACTTCACAACGCCGATTTACTATGTCAATGCGGCGCCGCATATCGGGACGGCGTATTGCACGTTTACTGCTGACCTGATCAAGCGCTTCAAGAAGCAGCAGGGCTATGAACCTGTTGTGCTGACGACAGGCTCCGATGAGCATGGGCAGAACGTTGAGCGCGCGGCGAAGGCGATCGGCAAAAGTCCGCAGGAATATGCGACCGCAATTGCAAACGAGTTCGTTAATCAGTGGCAGCGCTTGGGTATTTCCTACGATCACTTTATCCGCACATCCGATCCGAAGCACTTCGCGGTTGTTCGGCTTTTGTTCGAGCGATGCGAGAAGAACGGCTACATCTACAAGGGTTCGTATACCGGGCAGTACTGCTTTCACGACGAACTGTACGTGAACGACGCCAAGCCTGGCGATCCGTGTCCGGACTGCGGGCGCATCACCGAGACGGTTACCGAGGAGAACTATTTTTTCAAGCTATCGGCGTTCCAGGACAAGTTACTGGAGCATTACGATGCGCATCCGGACTTCATCAAGCCGGAGACGCGGCGGAATGAGCTGATCGCCTTCGTCAAGCAGGGGCTGCACGATCTTTCGATTACACGCACGACGATCAACTGGGGTATTCCCGTTCCGGTTCCAGGTAAGCACGTCTTCTATGTTTGGTTCGACGCGCTGATCTCATACATGAGCGCGGTGCAAGGAACGGATCTCTGGCCGGCAGACCTGCACCTGATCGGGAAAGACATCCTGCGCTTCCACGCCATCTATTGGCCCGCGTTTCTGATGGCCGGCGGACTGCCGCTGCCGAAGCAGATCTTCGCGCACGGCTGGATTCTTGTGCAGGAAAGTAAGATGAGCAAGTCGCGCGGCAACGTCGTGAGGCCGACGCCGATTGCGAGCGTGATGGGCAACGGGAACGAACTCGCCGGAGCCGACGCACTACGCTACTTTCTTTGGCGCGAGATCCCGTACGGCGCAGACGGCAACTTCAGTTACGACGCTCTGATTGAACGCTACAACGCGGACCTGGCGAATGGCATTGGAAATCTGGCGAGCCGCACGCTCGCGATGATCCAGCAGTATTGCAGCGGCACGATTCCGGACGAGGCGTACGTGGATGGATATGAGCAGGCGGCGAAGGGGACTGCTGAATCGGTGGCCGCACACTTCAACAACTTCGAGTTCACGCAGGGCATCGAGGATGTGCTGGCTCTGGTTTCGAAGACCGACAAATGGATTGTCGAGTACGCGCCGTGGAAGCTGGTGAAGCAGGGCGACACGAAGCGCCTGGGCGAGATTCTGTACACGGCGGCGGATTGCCTGCGCCTCGTGTGCATTCTGATGTACCCCGTGCTGCCGCACGCGATGCCGAAGATCTGGACTCAGCTTGGCATGCCAGGATCGCTGGAAGACACCTCCATTGATGTCGGCATCGGCGCTCAACAGAAGATTGGGACCCCGGAGGCAGTGTTTCCACGGATTGATGCGAAGGTCGCTATACCGAAGATGCAGGAACTGGAGATCGTAGAGAAGCAGAGACAAGATCAGCTACTGGGCAAGAAGACAGCGGAGGTTCCGAAGGAAGAGACGAATCTTATCAGCATTGATGACTTCGCCAAAGTGGATCTGCGTGTCGGCGAAGTGAAGTCGGCGGAACACGTGAAGGGATCAGACAAGCTGCTGCATCTGAAGGTGGATATCGGAGAACCGGAAGCGCGGACGATTGTCGCCGGAATTGCGCTTGCCTACAAACCCGAGCAACTCGTCGGGCGCAAGGTGGTGATCGTTGCGAACCTGCAACCTCGGAAGCTGCGCGGAGTCACATCACAAGGGATGATCGTGGCGGCGAGCGTCGAAGGCGGGTTGCCGGTGCTCACCGGTTTTCATGAAGATATCGAGCCTGGCGCGCGGTTGAAATAAGACGTGGAGCTAGTCGACTCGCACTGCCATCTCGACGACAAGCAATTCGATGCGGACCGGGATGCAGTCATTCAGCGCGCTCGTGACGCAGGACTGAAATGGATGCTCTCCATCGGCACTGGCGATGGTCCGCCGGACCTCGGGGCGGCGGTTCGCCTGGCTGAATCAAATCCGTTCATTCTGGCTTCAGTTGGCGTGCACCCGAATGATGCAGGCAAAGTGATTCGCGACATGACATTCGAGGATCTCGAGTACATTCTGAGGCATCACAAGGTTGCTGGAGTTGGCGAGATCGGTCTCGACTATCACTGGGGCGTGGGAGCTGAGATACAGATCCCAGTGTTCGTACGTCAACTGGAGATGGCGGCGGCTGCGCAAATGCCCGTGATCATTCATACTCGTGATGCCTGGAAAGACACGATGGATATTCTTCGCGGGCACTGGGCAGATACGGGGTTGCCTTGTGTGATGCACTGTTTCACCGGCGACGCGGAGCAGGCGCGCGAGTGCATCGACCTCGGATTCTATCTGGCATTCGGCGGAGTGACGACTTTTCCGAAAGCCGCGGCCGTGCGTGAGGCAGCGGGCATTGTGCCTGCAGAGAGGCTGCTGATCGAGACAGACTCGCCCTATCTGGCACCAGTGCCGTATCGAGGGAAGCGCAACGAGCCAGCGTATGTGGCGCACACGGCGCGAACGCTGGCGGAAATTCGGCGCGTCTCACTCGAGGAACTTGCGGCACAGGCGACTGCGAATTTCGAGCGCATCTTCATTCGTTCAGACCAACAGATACACTGAGATTTCATTATGTTCAGCAAGGTCCGCAGATCACTGAGCGCCCGCGAGGCCTTCGAACTCGTGGAAGCCGATCTGCGTGAAGTCGAGCGAGAGATCAGTGTTGAATCGATCGCTTCGGTAGAAGCGATCACGACCATCAATCAGTATCTGCAGGCGGGCGGCGGCAAACGATTGCGCCCAGTGCTGCTGCTGTTGTGCAATCGGCTGTTTGGACCGGCGACGGACTGCGCGCGCCGATTGGGGGCAGTGGTGGAGATGATCCACACAGCGACGCTGGTGCACGACGACGTCATCGACGTGGCAAAGACGCGCCGCGGACGCCTTTCGACAAACGTGGTTTGGGGAAACCATACGTCTGTGCTTGCAGGCGACTGGCTCTACATGCAGGCGTTTGAAGTTGCGCTGCGAGAACGCAACTTTCACATCCTGGATCTGCTGATCGGATTGACGCAGATGATGGTGGAAGGCGAGCTGCTGCAACTGGAACGGCTGCATCGCATGGATATCACCGAAGCCGACTACATGGAGCTGATCGACCGCAAGACGGCCAGCCTGTTTTCGGCCTGTGCTTCGCTGGGCGCTGTGGCGGCAGGCGCCGACGATGCCACGGAGTCGCGACTCGGCGAATTCGCATGGAACCTCGGGATGGCATTCCAGCTTGTCGACGACATCCTGGACTACACGTCGACCGAGAAGATTCTCGGCAAGCCGTCGGGGAACGATTTGCGCGAAGGCAAAGTGACGCTGCCCATGATCTACGCGCTGGAGAGCGCAACAGCCGAAGAGCGGACGGCCGTGGAGACTGTCATTTGCGAAGGCAGCTACGAACATATTACGTTCATGCGCGTGCTGCAGATGCTCGAGACGCACGGGGC
The DNA here is from genome assembly GCA_036276155.1 of Bryobacteraceae bacterium. Taxonomy (GTDB): domain Bacteria; phylum Acidobacteriota; class Terriglobia; order Bryobacterales; family Bryobacteraceae; genus Bog-105. The sequence goes on from DATBEG010000108.1 coordinate 43,340, forward strand.
GGTCGCCCGAGCCTATGAACGAGCACATGCGTTCACAGAAAAGGCAAGAACCACGCTGTTGACGTTCCCGGGATCGCCAGCGCAACGAGCATTGCTGTCGATACTCGATCTCGTGACCGAAAGAAATTCGTAGCGTCATGCAGTGAGGATGCGAGGCTCGGACGAACCTTTGTGCTTGCGGCCGGCCACGACTTGAGCGTGATTGATGGCCGCTGTTAGCGCGGTGCCGCCGATGATGTTTCCCAACAGAGTCGGGACGAGATAGCCCCAAGCAACGCTGATCCAACTTGTCGCACCGACCATGGGGAGAAACAGAACTTCGACAGCGCCGGCGATGATGTGGGTGAAATCGCCGAGGCCGACGACGTAGGTCATCAGAAAAATGATGGACACGCGGCCTGTATCGGTAGCGGCGAGCATCCAGACAACAAGTGCGATTAGCCAGCCAGCGAAGATGCCGCGCAGAACGGCTGCTCCGAAGGTGACGTTGACGGCTTGCTTTGCCATCGCAAGCATGGCGTTTTGAATATCGGGCCGGAACATCGGGGTGTTTCCGATAACCCAGGCAAAGATGTGCGCACCCACCATGTTGGCCAGCAGGACGACGATCCAGAGGCGCACCACACGGATAAACGTGGACACATTACGGCGCGCCAGCAGCGGGATGATCGCGAGAAGCGTGTTTTCGGTGAAAAGCTGCTGCCGGCCAACGATCACAATGAGAAATCCGACCGGGTATCCGAGGCGGACGACCAGATCGCGCCACTTTGAGGCCGGCAGGTGGGAGTACAGCAGCGCTTCGGCGACAAAGGAAAAGCCCATGGACATACCGGCCGCGAGCCCGGACCACGCGAGAGCCGAGATGGAACGATTGAGTTCTTCATCCCCATCTTTGCGGATGGCTTCGTGGACTACATCGACACTGACCGAAGTTCGTTCTTCCGCCTCTTCCTTCTGTTTCTCAGAAAGATCCGGCCCCGCCAGGGCGTCGTCATCGGTCATTTGCACAAAGAGGTTCCGCTCTGTTGGATGAGCTTTGCCACCAAACCTGTCCATCCTGTTTGGTGACTAGCACCCAGCCCCTTGCCCGTGTCGCCGTGGAAGTACTCGTAGAAGAGGAGATGATCGCGGAAATGCGGGTCGTTTTGATACAGCGGGCTGTCGCCGAAGACGGCTTTTTTGCCATGCGCATCCGGAAGGAAGAGCATGCACAGGCGGCAGGATAGCTGCTCGGCCACGTGCGACAGGGTCATGCGATTACCGGAACCGGTGGGGAATTCGACGAGCAGATCCTCACCGTAGTAGTGGTGCAGCCGCTGCAGGGCTTCGATGAGGAGGAAGTTCATCGGGAACCAGACGGGACCGCGCCAGTTTGAATTGCCTCCAAAGAGTCCGCTTTCGGACTCGCCGGGCTCATAGCCGACGCGGAAGGTGGTTCCGTCGACGGGCAACACGTAGGGGTGGTCCTTGTGATAGCGCGAAAGAGAGCGAATGCCGTAGGGGGACAGGAACTCATTCTCATCGAACAGGCGAGTCAAGATGCGCTGCAGACGCTTCTTGTTTACGACGGAGAGCAAGCGGCGCTGTGCCATTCCGCCTTCGGTCATGTCAGCGAGACCTTCAAGGAGGTCAGGCCGGTTTTCGATGAACCAATCCATGCGCTTCTTGAAGCCGGGATGCTTCTCGATGAAGCTGAGCTCGATAGTGTCGCTGGCGAATAACGGCACAATACCCACGAGCGTGCGCACACGAAGCAAGTGGAAGTTGTCGTCGGAGAGGCGCAAACGGTCGTAGTAGAAGCCGTCCTGGTCATCCCAGAGCCCGGTTCCGTAGTAGTGATTGATGGCCTGCGAGATATCGAGGAAGTGTTCGAAGAACTTGCTGGCGATGTCTTCGTAGGTGCGGTTAACGGTGGAAAGTGTCAGCGCGATTTTGAGCATGTTCAGGCAGTACATGGCCATCCAACTGGAGCCGTCGGCCTGTTCGAGAAGCCAGCCGCTGGGCAGGGGCGCGCTGCGATCGAAGATGCCGATGTTATCGAGCCCGAGGAATCCACCTTCGAAGATGTTCGCACCTTCGGAGTCCTTGCGATTCACCCACCAGGTGAAGTTCATTAGCAGCTTGTGGAAGGTGCGTTCCAGGAATGTCAAGTCAGGCACGCCAGTCAGGCGACGGTCAATCTGGAAGACGCGCCCCGCAGCCCAGGCATGCACTGGCGGGTTTACATCGCTGAAAGCCCATTCGTAGGCGGGAAGCTGCCCGTTGGGGTGCATGTACCATTCGCGCAGAAAAAGCGAGAGCTGCGCTTTGGCGAAATCCGGATCGGCCGGCGCCATAGCGACGCAATGGAAGGCCAGATCCCAGGCGGCGTACCAGGGATATTCCCATTTGTCGGGCATTGAGATGACGTCTTCATTGAAGAGGTGACGCCAGGTGTGATTGCGGCCGGACTTGCGGCTTTGGGGAGGCAGCGGATCATTGGGGTCGCCCTTGAGCCACGTTTCGACGACGTAGTGATAGAACTGCCTGGTCCAGAATATACCGGCGAAAGCCTGGCGCTGAGCGCGTCTCACCGGTTCGGCAAAGCCGTGGCAGAAGGTGGAGTAGAACTCGTCGGCGTCGACGATGCGGGAATCGAAGATGGCAGTGTACTGCTCAAGCGGGAGATCGGGTGAGCCGGCGCGGCAGAGACGGAAGTGCAGCGTGCGCATTTCCCCGCCCTGGAAATCGAGGCGATAAACGGCGGCGGCCTTTGTTCCCTGGCGGTGCGGATTTATGCAATTTCCGTCGCCACGAATGAGGTAATTGTGGAACGCGTCCTTATAAAAACGGTTGCCGCCTTTCCAGTCCCAGAGGCGTTCCGTATTGCTTTCGTTCTCGGTGAAGATCAGCTCCGGGCTGCCTTCAAACGTCAGGACATATGTGCCCAGTGCGCTGTGTTTCGCTTCGATGGTGTTGTTGGCGACACCGCGTAGCATGGCGCGCTCGGGCGGTTTCTCATCGCCCCATTGCCAGGTGTTGCGGAACCACAGAGTAGGGAGCATGACCAGGTGGGCGGGATTGGCTCCCCGGTTTGCGATCTGAACGCGGATCAGGATGTCGTCGACGTCGTTCTTGGCATATTCAGCCTGGATGTCGAAGTACGCATTGTCTTGGAAGATGCCAGTGTCGACGAGCTCGAATTCAGGATCCAGCCGGCCGCGTTTACGCGCTTCATCGAGCAGGCGCGAATACGGGTACTCCGATTGCGGATATTTATAAAGGCCCTTGAGATAAGAGTTCGTGGGCGTGGCGTCAAGGTAGTACCAGATCTCTTTTGCATCCTCACCGTGGTTGCCCTGGTTGCCGGTGAGGCCGAAGAGGCGCTCTTTGAGGATGGGGTCACGGCCGTTCCACATGGCGAGCGCGAAGCAAAGATATTGGTGGTTGTCACAGATGCCGAGGATGCCGTCTTCGGTCCAGCGATAGGTACGCGAACGGGCGTCATCATGCGAGAAATATTCCCATGCGGTGCCGTTGGGACTGTAGTCTTCACGCGGATTGCCCCAGGAACGCTCGGAGAGATAGGGCCCCCAGCGCTTCCAGTGTTTTGTGCGCGCTTCGGCTTCGGCCAGGCGGCGGTGCTCAGCTGTTACCACACGATTACCACGAGACATGCAGAGTCGAGTATATGAGAGTCGCCTTCGTACGAAGGAGCACGAAGTATCGGGTGAGCTGAACGGCCCGACAGGGGGCGCCATTCGGGCGCAAATCGGGCGTGCCATCGCATGGCTCTCGATGATTTTACGCGCCGAGGCCCCTCATAGAGACCGTTGAAGGACCCTGACTCGGTCGAAAACCAGGAATCATTGAGGCGAATGCGGGATCGTCGGGCAAAATGTCGGCGAGTGCCTTGGCGGCCTTGATTTCCACCAATTGTTTGCGGGTTTTCGCGATGGCGGTGGCCGTTTTGTGGCGCTCGTCGCGGCGGATTTCTTCGTTTTGCCGGCGCTCGGCGTCTTCTTGTCTGCGACGCTCCTGTGCTTGCTTGCGCTGTTCTTCGGCTGCGGCCTGTTTTTGCCGTTCAATGCCAATTTCCGCTAATTGCCTTTGTTTTCTTCGCTCCATGAGCTCTTGAGAGGCACGGCGGTAGGCGCGGTCCTGGGCGGCGTGGTAGCGGA
>DATBEG010000109.1:0-4165 GCA_036276155.1 Bryobacteraceae bacterium
TACCCGACAAGTTTACATAATATCTGTTATCAGACATTAAACTCGGAGCCAAAAGCAGTGGCTGTTGCATGATGGCGGCAACCAACTCTGCAATCGTCTGCGGCGCGCGTCAACAAATGCAAGTGACAGAAATGCCATGAGAGCCGCGGCGATTTTCACCGCGCCAGCCCCAAATGACGTCTATAAGAAGTATTTCGCTCCCTCGCGATACGGCCGCATCATTGGCATAGGTATTACTCTCGTTGGCATCAGCATCATACTCGGGATATTTAGCGACGGGCCAACAGGTGGGGTGCGGCATCCTGCGCCGTAACGGCTTTGGCGGTCAACTTCGCCGGTTCTGCATTCTAAAACTCGATCAGGAAACAGACCAAATGGCTAATCCATTAACTACATTTCCCGTTGGACAATCACACGTTTCCGTCTACTCCTCCAAATCCGAGATGGGGGCAGCTGCTGCTGCCGACGCGTCTCAGATCCTGCGTGATGTGATTTCGCAGCGAGGACATGCACGGATCATCGTCGCGACCGGCAATTCTCAACTTGATGTGATTACTTCGTTGACCGCTGATCGGAGCATCCGCTGGAGCTCAGTAGAACTTTTTCACATGGACGAATATGTGGGGCTACCAAGCTCTCATTCAGCCAGTTTCGCTGGTTGGGTGAAGAACTATGTGACAGACAAGGTGCATCTAGCAAAGGTTCATTACCTACGCGGTGATGCTGCAAATTTGGACGAGGAGGCAGACCACTACGGTAAATCGCTAACGTCAGTCCCGATCGACTTGTGCTTTTTGGGGTTCGGTGAGAATGGTCATATCGCCTTCAACGACCCGCATGTTGCCGATTTCCACGATCCGCTCATCATAAAACGCGTCACCTTGGACAAGAAATGCCGTGAACAGCAGGTAGGAGAGGGACACTTCCCGGATATTGAAGCGGTTCCCCAAGAGGCGATCACTCTTACCTGCCCGACTTTGATGAGCGCCCGCCAGCTGATCTGTTGTGTTCCCGAATCCAGGAAAGCGGAGGCGGTGAGGAACGCCCTGGAGGGGCCGCTAACAGAGGCTTGTCCGGCATCCTTGGTGGTGACTCACCCCGGAGCGAAGATCTATCTGGACCGGAACTCTGCCGCTCTTCTAAACACGTCTCCAACATTAAAGTAAATCCGGTTGCCTGCGCGCTGATGCAACACGAGCACTTGACCGCCTCAAAAAGATTTGTTAGCTTGTTCATTGCAATTCAGGTTGCAGCCCGTCCGCGGAAAGGGATGATCCCACCTGATTCCGAGCTAAGCACCGAGCATTTACTTCTCTTCTGCCCCGTATAGCGGACACAGGGCCATAGAAGGAGGAGCTTATGTCTCGCGAATTACCCCAAAACCCAAGTCTCGAGCATCTTCGAAAACAAGCGAAGGATTTGCTGCGTACCATGCCGGGCAGCAGCCTATCGCAGGCGCAACGTTCATTAGCAAATGAGTACGGTTTTGCCAGTTGGGCAAAGCTGAAGTCGCACGTGGAGAGCCTCGGACGCAGTCCCGCAGAGGCGCTGGAAATCGCTGTGTGCGATAGCGACGCAGAGCGCGTCCGCGAAGTTCTCGAGCGCTATCCGGAGCTGCGGGCGAAGATCGACGATCCGCTGCCGAACTACGGTTTCGGCGCACACGCGCTGTTCGCGGCAGTACAGCGGGGCGATCGGAGAACGATCGACGTGCTGCTGCAAGCGGGTGCCGACATCCACAAGCGAACCCAGTGGTGGGCAGGCGGATTCGGTGTGCTGGATGATTGCGACCCAAGCTTGGTCGATTTTCTGATTGAGCGCGGCGCTGCGCTGGATGCGCATTCCGCTGCGAGGCTTGGGAACATGTCGAAGCTGAAGGAGTTGCTGGCAGCGGATCCGGGCGTGGTGCACGCCAGAGGTGGCGACGGGCAGACTCCACTTCACTTCGCCTCCACAGTGGAGGTTGCGAAATTCCTGATCGAGAACGGAGCCGACATCGACGCGCGCGATGTGGATCATGAATCAACGCCCGCTCAATATATGCTGCGCGTGGACCACAAGCGACACTATCCGAGGGATCGGCAGGATGTTGCTCGCTACCTCGTGTCGTGCGGGTGCAAGACGGACATTTTGATGGCGAGCGCGCTTGGTCATACTGCTCTGGTACGGCGGCACCTTGACGAGGATCCGACCTGCATACGGATGTCCGTATCAGAGGAATGGTTTCCAAAGCAGAATCCGCGCGCAGGCGGAACCATTTACATCTGGACACTAGGACCCCATCGCACTGCGCACTCCGTTGCTCGCGACTTCGGCCATGAGGATGTCTTTCAGTTCCTGATGGAGCGGACGCCGGAGAACCTAAGGCTGGCGCTCGCGTGTGAACTTGGCGATGAAGCAAGTTTTCGCGACTTTCTTTCGCACAATCCAAAAGCAATAGAGACGCTGTCGGGAGCGGAGAAAGAAAAGCTACCGAACGCTGCGCGGAATAACAACACGAAGGCGGTTCGGCTGATGCTGGAGGCCGGTTGGCCGGTGGACACTCCGGGTGAAGCCGGCGCTACGGCGCTGCATTGGGCGGCATTCAATGGGAACGCCGACATGGCGCGCGAGATCCTGCGATTTCACCCCACGCTCGAATTGAAATCGCGGGAGTACTCCGGTACGGCGCTTTCGTGGGCTGTGTACGCATCCGGCAACGGTTGGCGGCGAGAGACGGGAGATTTCGTGGGCACGATTCGAGCTCTGCTCGAAGCCGGAGCGACAATTCCTCCGCAGGCAGCAGAACTCGAGCCGAGTGACGCTGTGCTGGAAATGCTGCCGTGAGCTTCAAGGTTGCTCGCAAACCTACTCAACCCGTAACGCTTCTGTGGGATCCAGTCCCGAAGCGCGCCTCGCCGGGATTCCAGCAGCCGCGATGGCCGCCGATCCAAGGATGAAGATTGCGATCGCAATGGCTGAAGGATCGGTCGGCTTCACGTCGTAGAGCTGCAATTCGATGAGCCGGCCCAGAGCCCAAACCAGAGGCAGTGCGATCGCGATGCCGGCGATGATCATCGCCAGCGCATCACGCAGAACCAGCCACACGGCCGACCAGCGTTGTGCGCCCAAGGCTAACCGTATCCCAATCTCGCGGGTACGTTGCGTGACGACGAACGACATGACTCCGTATAAGCCAACCAGCGACAGCAACAAGGCAAGCGCGCTGAAGCTGCTCGACAAAGTCGCCAGCATCCGCTCCGTAATGAGCGATCGGCTGACCTGCTCGTTCGCGGTTCGGAAGTTCACGATCGGTAGTGTCGGGTCGACGCTGCGGACGATTGTGCGAATCGTGTGCAGCGCCGTTTCTGGCGTGCCGTGTACTTTGACATAAAACGTGCCACCTGCTTCGTTGCCTTCGAGGTATGGGAAATACGCTTGTTCGGAGTCCTCTCTCAAGCCGCGATAACTGAAGTTCGACATGACGCCGACGATCTCAATGTTCGGTTTTGTGTCTGGTCCGCTGCCCTCGCCGATCCGTACACCTAGTGGATTCCGCCCACCCAAGTAGCGTTTGACGAAAGCTTCGTTCACAATCGCGGAACGATAGCCGGGGTCGCCGGGCGCGCGGACATCGCGATTGTCGAAGTTGCGGCCAGCGAGAATATTGATGCCCATGGTTTGGAAAAAGCCCGGAGTCACAGCATTGAGATTCACGTCGTCCTGGGTGGCAAATCGGTTGTTCGCAAGAATCGTCATTGGATCGCTCCAACTGCCCCCGGTGAGCAATGGGAACCGAGCAACGGCCGATGTCCGCGTGATCGGCGATTCACTGACGAGTTCATCCAGGCGTCGAATCATACGGTTACCGTCGATGGGCGAATATCCGTTTTCTGCTGTTTGAATGTCGAACGAGACAAGGCTTGTGGTGTCGAACCCGGGCCCCTTGGTCATCAACGCGTCTAGGGTGCGGGCAAACAAAGCCGCGCCGATGACGAGCGTTAAAGTCAAAGCGATCTGCGCCGTTACGATTGCCTTGCGAATCCGCACGCCGCGGAAGGCCGTGCCGCCGCGCTCACGAAGCGCTGTGAACAGCGAATCGCGGCGTCCCTGCCACGCTGGAGCAAGCCCGCTCAAAAGACCTGCGGCTACGCTGACTCCTAGGGCGAAGAGCAAGAGGCTCGAA
>DATBEG010000110.1:0-12437 GCA_036276155.1 Bryobacteraceae bacterium
TATGCTTATTCCATTGAGAACCGGTCATTTCGGATTTCGCAGCGGTTGTACTGAAACCCTGTTAGGTGCGTAACGTCAGTCCAGACAGAAGGAACGGATTGGGGCAAAAGGAGAAGTCGGGGGGGAAGCTTGCCGAAGCTCGCCTGAATGGCAACATCATCATCGGCGAACTGATCCGGAACATGGAACTGGGCCGGTTCGAAATGAGTTATACCGTCCTGCTTCCTTGCGTGTTTACGGTCTACCTGAATCCGCAAGATCACGCTACTCTTCGCGGCGTGTTTGATCTGGTTGTGGACGATGCAAAGAAAGCTTTGCGCGCCCGTGTAGCCGAGTTGAACAGCGACACCGGTATGTTGCTCGGCTTCAAACGCCGTGCGAAGTCCAGCCGTGAGTTCAAGATCGCTTGCCGGGATTGGAGCATCGAGTTTCTTCCTGAGTCCGAGGTGCCACCCGGCGACGTGGAGATCCATTCGGAGCTCAACGAGACGGCCGAGCCGGGGTATCGCGGCACAAAAACGACGCTTATGGGCAGGGAGCCCGTCATTTCCGGGCACAAAACTACTGGCTCCCATGCAACTGTCAGAAATATCGCGGAACCTGTGTTCGCGGAATTGCGTTACGAGGATGAATCGGGGCCGCAGGTGTATCTGGTTAAGCAAAACCGAATCAGGATCGGACGCGGAGGCGACGAACAATCGGTCGATCTTGCGCTGTATACGAGCGATGAGGTATCCCGTGAGCACGTTGCCATCGAGCGCGACGCTGGTACGGGCCAATTCTCTATCACGGATTCGAGTACGAACGGGACCTGGGTGGATGGCCGCCGCCTACGCAAAGGGATAACGGAAGCATTAGCGCCTAAAGCCAACATCAGCGTCGGTGAAGTCATCAACCTGGCTTTCGAAGCACGCACATGACACTTCTCACGCTTCACCCCGTACATTTGCTGCTTATCGCATTTGTAGCTTGTTTTGTGTTTTCCAACTGGCGAATGTCCAAGCGATAAACGAAGCGGTAATGAGAACAATGGCCACATGGCGGGCGGGAGTGGCGACGGACTCTGGCAAGCAGCGGTCCTCAAATGAAGATCGCGTGTTCGCCGACGACAGCCATGGTATTTTTCTCGTCGTGGATGGCATGGGGGGACATGCGGCCGGCGAAATCGCTGCCGAAACCGCGCTCGATTCAGTTCGCGCGAACCTTTCCGGGCTCGATTCCGACCGGGACGTTGAAGACCAGGTGCGCGCAGCCATTACGGCCGCGAATAACGCCGTTCGGCGCTTATCCGAGCAGAAAAGCGAATACGGCGGCATGGCCTGCGTCCTCACCCTCGCCGTAGCCCACTCCGATCACGTGACCGTCGGCCACGTTGGTGACTCGCGCCTTTATCTCGCCTGGAATGGAGAACTACGCAAGCTCACATCCGACCATTCTCCTGTCGGCGAGCAAGAGGATAACGGCGAAATCTCCGAAGAGGAAGCAATGAACCATCCGCGGCGCAACGAGGTCTACCGCGATATCGGTTCCGAGTGGCACAACCTGGACGACACGAATTTCATCGAGACCAAAACCCTTTTATTCCGTACGGATGCCGCGCTGCTTCTCTGCAGCGATGGCTTGAGCGACACGCTGACGGCTGCGCAGATCTCCGCCGTCATCGAACGCTACGAAGGCGATCCGAGTAAAGTGGCGCTTCAGCTTGTTGATGCGGCCAATCGTGCTGGCGGCAAAGATAACATTAGCGTCATCTTTGTGCCCGGCCCGGAATTTATTGGGAGCAATGCAGCCAGCGTTGCCGCCGCACGGCAACGGCACGCCGTTACGCGCATCCGGCCGAAGGCGCGCCGCTGGCGTTCCGTCGTGCGCACATTGGTGCTGCTGGTTGTCGGCATGTTTCTCGGCATCGCGCTCTGGCTTGGCGTGCAGCGGTTCTGGCACTAGGAAGAATCGCGTGCGGCACTTCGAAACATTTGGCAAATACCGGATTGAGCGCAAGCTGAGCCGCAGTATGACGGACGTCTATCTCGCTCACGACACCGAAGCGAACCGGCCCGTCGTCCTCAAGCTGATTGAGCAACTGCCGGACGAATACACGCAAACCATCATTGAGGCCGAACGCCGTGGCGCTCTCTTGCAGAAGCAACTGCACGCGCTCGATCGCCGAATTCTGGAGATCTACGAATTCGGTGATCAGAACGGCTGCTTTTTCGTCGCGATGGAATATTTTCGCGGCAAAACGCTCGCTGAGCTGTTGCAGATTGACAAGCGGTTCGAACCGCGGCGCGCCGTGCGCTATGCCACCGAGATTTGCAGCCAGCTCCGCACGCTTCACTCCTTTGTTTCAGATTTCAACGGCCATAAAACCGCGATTGTTCATGGCGATGTGAAGCCGTCAAATGTGCAAATCAGTCCGCAAGATGAGCTGCGGCTCCTCGACTTCGGCATTGCTAAAGTCATTACGTCCACGCACAATCTAACGCACCATACGCTAGGCAGTCCGAGCTACTGCTCGCCTGAACGAATCAGCAAATCGCAAGTAGACCAGTACGCCGATCTTTGGGCGCTGGGCATTAGCTTGTACGAGATGCTGGCGGGAATGCCGCCATACCAGGCGCAGGACACGCGCCGCCTCGAGAATCTGATCCTCTCCAAGCGTCCGCCGCGAGCTTTACCTGAAAACTGCCCGCGCGCGCTAAAAGCAATCGTCGCTAAATCGCTGGCAGCCGACATCGGACGCCGCTACAACTCCGCGCAGGCATTTGAAAGCGATCTGCATGCATTTCTGAAGGGGCAACCCACCGCGGCGGCAGCGGACCGCGAGCCCGCATGGGACGCAAACGCGACCGTTGTCAAGGGACTGGCGCGAGCTGTCGGCATCCCCACGAAGCCTGCCGCGACCAAACCGCCCGCGGTAGCACCCGTATCGAAAAAACGTCGCCGCTGGAATGAGTGGTCAAACGTGGCTATTGCGCTGCTCGCCGGCATTTTGGCGGGCGTTCTGATTCTGATACCCGCTTCGTACTGCTACCGTTTCTGGACATCGGCTGCGAAGCTTCGACTGACGAAGGACTACGCTCATCAGACCCCGGAAGTAATCAACGCTGATTGGACCGTATATCAGCAACTCAGAACCAGTGGTGGCGTGCTACGGCATCTTGTACCTGTTGCAGATCTCGACACGGTCATGCAAGACCATCTTGTAAGTGCCGCCGACAATATCCTGGACCAGTACCGCGGCAGCACGGATGCTCAGCTCCGGGACTTCGATTGGGCAAAGGCAAAGCTGTGCTTGCAAAAAGCCCTGGAGATTGATGCCGACAACACGAAAGCCAAGAGCAAATTGGCGCTCGTGACCGGTTACACAATTCTGGCGCGCAGCACAAGCCCGGCAAGTGGAAACGCCAGTCTCAAGAGTTTCAAAACGGCTGCTTCATACATGCCGCACTCACCCGATCCGCACATCGGAATGGCGCGTGTGTACGTGAGCTGTTTTCACAACATCGGACAAGCTCTGGGTGAACTCCATCTGGCCGAGCAGTTCGGCTACAAACTGGGACCGAGAGAAATGGAACAGGAAGCCGACGGTTACCTGTTTCGTGGCGAAGCGGAGCTGACAAAGGCCAAACACAGCACGACCGATCGGGCCAAATGGTTGACCATGGCGCGCAATGACATGGACCGTGCACGCGAGCTTTATGCACCAATAGCGGGATTTGCGAACGTCAGTTCGGCACTCGAGCAATTGCAGGAAGACCAGCAAACACAGGTGCAGCTGGAGACGGCCAGTTTGCACTTGACCACCCCCAAGAAGCATTGGAAGGTTTATCGGTAGCGCCTATGGCGGTCACTAAGACCTGGGAATCCGCGCTCGCCGAGAAGCTCGCTGTCAGCGAGAAACCCGTTAAGCCGGTCGAGCGGCAGCGCGAGTTCTTCTGGCTTGCGTGCGCAAGTACCGTCGTAGCATTCGGTCTGATGGCGGTGTTCTTTGCGAAGACGCAGGATGTCGCGTACGGACCTCAGGTCATCAATCTGAACGCTGAGGATTGGACCGAGGCGCAGCGAGCGTCTCTCGATCCTCGAATTTTGGACTACGCCGCTAGTCATCACCCGCTGCCAAATGTGGGAGCGCTCGCGCATCTTCACATACAGCTTGCAAAGATCAAGCCGCTGGTAATCGTCAGGACTCCTCGGGAATTCAGGAAAGAGTTTTTGGTCTGGACTGGCGCCTATCTGGCTGCATTCTGGGTTGTCCATTTCGCATGGCGCCTCATGCGATTTCGCGGAGATGGTGCTATTCTGCCCGCCTTGCAGGTGCTCACTGGCCTGGGATTGATTCTCATGGTCAGCCTGCGTGATCCTCTCCGCGACACGCTCGAGTTCAAGAAGTTTGCCTGGGGCGTGGTGCTCGGTTGTGCGACGCTGCTGCTGCCTCTTTTCCGCGCGTTTCAATACCGCAACTTCTCGCGCTGGATCTACACGCCGCTGCTCTTGGCTCTCGGATTATTCATTGCGCTGGTGGCCCTGGGGTCCGGGCCGACCGGCAGCGACGCAAAGGTGAATCTTGGGCCATTTCAGCCAGTGGAAGTGGTAAAGATCCTGCTGGTCTTTTTCCTGGCCGGATACTTCGCCCGCAACTGGGAGCGACTGCGCGAATTGCATCCTCGCTTTTTCCTGTTTCGCTGGCTCCATGTTCCCCGCTTCAGCGACACTTTGCCCGTGATGTGCGGCGTTGCGTGCGCGTTATTGCTGTTTTTCCTCTTGAAGGATATGGGCCCGGCGCTTGTGATGGGCTTTGTGTTTCTGAGCTTATTCGCCATCGCCAGAGGGCGTGCAGGATTAGCGTTATTCGGCATCGCCGCGTTAGTGGCCGGCGTCTGGATCGGCTATCAACACGGCACGCCGCACACGGTTGTGGACCGCGTTTCCATGTGGCTGTCGCCTTGGGACAATGACGTACACGGCGGCGATCAACTCGCTCATTCGCTCTGGGCTTTCGCGACCGGTGGACCATGGGGATCGGGGCCTGGATGGGGAGATCCGAGCGTCATTCCCGCTGGACACACCGATCTGGTGCTGCCGGCCATTGCGGAGGAATGGGGATTGCCGGGCGTTGTCTCCATCTTTCTGCTTTTCGGATTGCTCATCCATCGAAGCTTGCGCATTGCACTGCGCGCTCCCGATGAATATGCGATGTTCCTCGGTCTTGGCCTGGCGACGCTTCTTTCGCTCGAAATGCTGCTGATCTCCGGCGGCGTTTTGGGGGCAATTCCACTTTCGGGGGTGGTGTCCCCATTCCTGAGTTCGGGCAATACGGCGATGCTCGCCAACTTCTTCATCTTCGCCGTGCTCGCCGGCATCTCGAATCAGTCGACCAAGATCGAGGAATCGGAGGAGACACTGGAACCGTTGTTTGGCGTTCCCGCTGCCATTCTCGCGGGAGCATTTGTTGTGTGCGCGTGTGCCCTGCTCTACCGCGCAGTAAAGGTTGAGGCGTTCGATGACGAAGCTCTCATCGCGCGAGATGCGCACGTATTTACCCAGGACAAAGTAAAACGGCCGCAACATAATCCTCGACTGAATCTGCTCGCGGCGTCCATTCCGCGCGGCACTATCTATGACCGCAATGGTGTCGTTCTCGGTACGAACGATCCACAGGGAAAGCGAACGTATCCCTTCGGCGGCACGACGATACACTTCCTCGGCGATCTACAGACCGGCGAAAACTTCCACGCCACAAATGCATCGCTGGTTGAGCACGACTCCAACGCGCGGCTGCAAGGCTATAAGGACTACGCGGACCTGGCCCCCGTCGTCCGCTATCGACATCAGAAGAGCAATGCCCAGCTCCAGGCTTTGATGAATCGTGATCGCGATGTGCACACGACGATCGATATCCGCCTGCAGCAGAAGGCAACCGATATCCTGCGCGATCAGTTGCAGACAGTAGGCAAGAAGGGCGCACTGGTCGTCATGAATCCGTCAACTGGAGATGTGCTCGCGCTTGTGAGTTGGCCTGTACCGGCCGGCGACACGCCGACACCTGACGAGTTACTTGATCGGGCGCGATACGGAGAGTATCCGCCGGGATCCACTTTCAAATTAGTCACCGCGATGGCGGCGCTTCGGCTCGATCCGCGAGCGACCGAGAAGACCTACAACTGTCACGGTCTCGGTGATGGCCGAGTGGGAACCATCATTCCGGGTTGGCGTCGCCCCATTCGCGACGATATTGAGGATCACGCCCACGGAACTCTCGATATGGCGCAAGCGATTACTGTGTCATGCAACGCCTATTTCGCCCAGTTGGGCGTGTACAACGTCGGCGCACAGGCGCTGCGTGACACCACCGAACTGCTCGGCATACCTTCAGGTGAGTTGAAGGATCTCAAGAAGATGATGCCGTTCGCGGCTTACGGTCAGGGGCCGTTACTGGCCACCCCGTTCAAGATGGCGCGGGTAGCAGCCACGATTGCTAATGACGGATCTATGCCGCAGGGTCGCTGGGTGACAGACGGCAGCAACACACGGACGGATACGCCTCTGAAAGTTCTACCGCCGGACTCAGCTTCGTTTCTGCAGCGAGCGATGCGGTCGGTAGTGACAAGTGGAACAGCACGCACGGCAATGGCAGGCGTTAACGTGAATGTTGCGGGCAAGACCGGAACGGCGCAGCTAGATTCTGGCGATCCGCACTCGTGGTTTGCCGGTTTTGCGCCGTATGGGGCGCCGCACAATCAGCAGATTGCGTTCGCCGTTGTTGTTGAGCATGGCGGATATGGCGCAAAGTTTGCCGCGCCGATAGCGCGCCAGGTAGTTGAGGCTGCAGTGCAGTTGGGGATAATTAAGGGGAATTCCTCGGAGGGACAGTAGAGTGGCCATCTCGACTGTGTTTGAAAAGCTAGGAAAAGCGATCTTTGAAACGCCGTTTGGCGCTCACCGGATCGCGAAGGATGCACCGGAGATGGCGGAGATCCGCGTCGCGGTCATTGATGAGGTGAAGGCGAAAAGCCACCGCGCCAGCGGGAAGCACGTTTTTCCCTACAATCTGATAGAGGTGGAGCTGCGCGGCATCCCCGAAAGCCAGGTAGGCGTGTTTGAGGGCGATTTTCTGGCGGGGTATTTTGCGCAGGAGATCAAGACGTCTCTCAGCCGCTCGAATTATCGATTCCCTTCCGATCTCGAAGTAAAGATTACCGCGACGGCGATGATTCCGCTGGAACACGAACCGTGGATCGTGGTTCGGACTGCCCAGCGAACGCCAGTGGTCCACGCTGCCGTCCCGCAAACCTGCCCGGCGAAGCTGATGGTGATCAACGGCGTGGCGAACTTACAGGAACTGCCGATTGAGAAAGCGCGTGTAAACATCGGCAGAACGGAAGAGGTGTTTCGCGGAGGCGGACCATCACGCCGCAACGATCTTGCGTTTACAGAAGATAGCGAGCGCAACGGAACCGTGTCGCGAGAGCACGCGCACCTCATACGTTCAGCAAAAACCGGCGAGTGCCGGCTCTTCAACGATCGCAACTACAAGGGCGAAGCGAACTGCGGACTGTGGATTGTTCGCGATGGACTAAGCCAGCCGGTTCACCGCGGCGAGAGAGGAACGGTCCTGCGCTCAGGCGATGAGATTCACCTGGGCAGGACCGTCATTCGCTTCGAACAAGGCGCCTAGCTCAAGCTGAGTTACTGCTGGTTACCCGCCGCGGAAACGCCTTCCTCCGCACCGTGCTTGTAACTGCCGTTGATGAAGCCGAGCACGTCCTTGCGTAACTTGTCGCCTGCCTTCTGATCGATGTAGACCATGTGTCCCGATTCGTAGTACGCGAAGCTGATGTTCTTGCGAACCGGCGGCTCGAGCCCCATGTGGTTAACCGTGTGCTCGATGCCATTGAACGGCGTTGCCACATCGTAGTAGCCGCAGAGCACCAGAACCTTTAGATAAGTCTGCTGTGTCATCGCCGCGCGAAGAACTTCGGCGACGGCGGTGTTTCCGGTCTGGTCCCAAGGCTGCACGCGAGCGGTGACGGTGTAGTACATGTCGCTGTCCCACTTTAGTTCGCGGCGAACATAATCCTGGAAGGCGGCGACGTATGCGCCCTCGTATGAGGCTTCGCTGGCGTCGTATTCGACACGCTCGCCGGCGGCATCGGCTTCCATCCCTTCGAAGCGCGAATCAAGGCGTCCGACCGTGCGTCGCTTGTCACGCTCCAGTTCCTTGAACCAGCGGAACGGAGTCACCCGGAGATTGGCTTCCATGATGTACTTCGGGGAGAGCCCGGTATAGCGCGCCATATCGGCAACAACCTTGTCGTACTCCTCTTTGGTGAGGCGGTCGCCCTTGTCGAGTGCCTGGGCATATTCACCGTGAGCGAATTCACGGCCCTTTTCGGCGATCTGGTCGACCGTTAGCTTTTGGAGATCTGGCGAAAGCAGATGGTGATACCAGGCGGTGGTGACGTAGGTGGGCAGGAAGAACACATTTCGATCGTCGGCTCCAAAGTTTGAAAAGGCGACCGATGATAGAAGGATGATGCCATTCAAATAAAGCTGGTGGCGCTCCTGAAGGACGCCGGACAATTCAGCCGAACGCGTGGTGCCATAGCTTTCGCCGATCAGGTACTTCGGTGAAGCCCAGCGTTCGTTGCGCGTTACGTATTGATAGATGAAATCAGCGAACCAGTTTGCGTCTTCGATGACGCCGTGAAACTGATTCGGACTCTCGCCCTGCACGGGACGGCTATAGCCGGTAGAGATCGCGTCGATGAAGATCATGTCGGTGGCGTCGAGAAACGAGTCGCGATTGTCCTCGAGAACATAGGGCGCCGGCATTCCGTGGCCGTCGGCTTCGAGAGCGACGCGACGCGGACCCAGACCCATGTGAGTGAAACACGACGCGGAACCCGGGCCACCGTTGTAGACGAAGGAGACGGGTCGCCGGGTAAGGTCCTGCACGCCATCACGCGTGTAGGCGACGAAGAAAATGGTCGCTTTCGGTGTACCATCATCGGCTTTGATGACATAAGTTCCAGCGGTCGCCGTGTAAGCGATCTCCTCGCCAGCAATGCGGGCGCGGTGGTGCGTTACTGAACTCTTTTCAACCGGTGGCGCTGCGGCGCGAGTCTCTCCCTGCGCGCGACCCGATTGCGAAAGCTGGGGATTACTTTCTTGTGGCTGCTGCTGCCGTTGCCCACCGCCACGCTGTGGCGCTTGACCGGGTGGCGTGGTCATGGACGGTCCCGGGGTCTGTTCGGCGGATTGACTGCGCTGCGCGGAAGATACAAAGCAGCTGACCAGCAACGTCGCGCTTAACGCGACAATGCCCTTAAGTCTCATATACTCTCCTGTTTAGGTGAAGAGAGTGAGGCGACAGCCCGGCCCGGTAGGTTACCACTGAGGGTCAGATTACATGCATCAGGTACAGGATAATCACGATGACCAGAACTAGGCCGAGACCGCCAGAGGGATAGTAGCCCCAACCGCGCGAGTAGGGCCAAGCCGGGAAAGCTCCGATAAGCAGAATCAACAGGATCAGCAGCAGAATCATGCACTAATGACGACCCGGGCGCTAGAAACATATCAGAAATTCACGTAAAACTACACGGACGGCCATGGCTGAAAAATCTGCTGCATGCCCCGCTGGACATCCGGTGAGCGGTTGAACCAGCGCCAGATATTTCCTGAACGCAGATTTTCGGCAGACATGAGCGTTATGCCGACGTCGATACCGACCACGTCCGGATTGGCCCAGCCAGTTATTGGGTTGAAGCTATCCACGAATCCATAGCGGCCATAGATGCGGCTGCCGAAGGTGTCGTGCATGTAGCGCAAGGGCGGCAGGCAGATCTCCGGCGCGAACATCAAGGAACCGCCAGCGGCGTAGGGCACGACCGTTCCGTCAACGTCGCTGCGCGAGATAGGACTGCCCCAGATGATATATCCGATGTCGCTGTCTGACGGAGAGAGGCCCCACATCTTCTCTGAGAAATCGGGATACATGCCGCGAAGGCTCAGCCAAAAGGCGCGGAAAGCATAGGTGGCGGTTCGGGAGTTCTGGAAATAGTCAATCTCGAAGGGCGGACCGTCGCGCAGGCCGGATAGCTGAAGCCAGCTTTGCGAATATTGGTGCGTGAACAGAGGCCCGTGGCCTACAAAATGGTAGCCGGCGAGTTCGATGGGGGGGCGTTCAAACAGATACCAGGACCGCGCTGATAGCGGGTAGGTGGGGGAGCATATCGCCAGCATGTTCAGAATGGAGTTTTCATTCAGATCTACCCATTCGGCGCGGATATAGCCGCGGTCAGGAAACCATCCCATGCGAATCAAACCCGTCTGCGGATCTGTCAGCCACGGAAAGTCGACGCGGCCAAATATGTCGGAGGCCAGGTTATAAATCTCGGCGTCGTCCTTGAAGTATTGTTGCGCGGTGATAACGCCCGCCAGCAGCAATGCGGTGTCGATAGACGAGAGTTCACAGTTCCAGATGCGGGCGCCCGATTTGCGATCGACGAAGTGGTAGTACCAGCCGAAGACGTGCTCCTGGTCATTTGCCAGATGGCGAAGGCACGCACGCACACGCTGCAAAATATCGTTGGGGTTCAACCAGCGGCGCTCGCAACCGATGCAAAGGGCAGTCAGGTAGAAGCCCGTGACAGCGGTGCTGGCAGCTTCCAGATTGCGGCCGGGAATGCGAGTACCGTCGGCTCGAACGCGGTCAAGCACCAAGCCGGTGTTGGGGTCGCCCTGCTCCCAAAAGAATTGGAAAGCGCGGCGTGAGAGATCTTCGAGGAACGCGTCATCGGAGCGCGAAAGCGCGTGGCGCTGGGCCGTTTGCAAGGGCGCACCACGGGCATCAGTCGTCCTCTGCGCTTGTTTAGCAGCAGCCTCCCAGGTAGGGGAGGCTGTGAGCGGCAGTGCCGCGGCAACTCCAAGAAAGCCACGGCGTGAAATCCCAGTTGTGCAATTCAAAGCCAATCGTTACGCTATGTTGGGGCACAGGACCCAAGCATGCGCTCCTTTCTTATTTTGCTAGTCTGCTTCTCCGCGATTGCTTCCGCGCAGGAGATGGTATCGAGCGGGCCATCTATTCGAGTTCATGGCGAGGCAACTGTTTCGGCTGAGCCCGATCAGGCACAGTTTGATATCAGCATTGAGACTCAGGCCGCAACAGCAAAGGACGCCACCGACAAAAATGCGGCTCAGACCAACACGGTGGTGCAAGAGCTAAAGACCGTGGTGCCGACCGGCGACGTAAAAATCATCAACTTTTCCGTCAACCCTAACTACCTCTACGCGCTGGGCACCGGCCCGGCGAAAATTACCAGCTACACGGCTACGAATACCGTTCGCCTGGAGATCGGCGACATCAACATTCTGCACAACGTGATCGACGTCGCGATGAAGTCGGGCGCAAACAGCCTGAATCGCTTGACCTTTTCGTTAAAAAACGAAGGAGCCGTGCGAGCCCAGGCACTGGGAAATGCGGCCGAACAGGCCCGGTCGGGCGCTATCGCACTGACAGCGGCACTGAAGATGAAACTCGGGCGCCTGATTCGGGTGGAAGAAGGCCAGCCGGTTGTGGTTTCCCCCGCGCGGCAGATCAGTTTCGGACGGGCGCAATCGACGGATGTGACGCCGATATCGCCGGGACGGATCGATGTTCACGCAGACGTAAACCTGACTTACGAAATATTGGTGCAGTAGGCTACGCCGTAACGAGCGAGGCTTCCACCTGTGCCGCCGGTGGTTGTGCCGCGGCCATACGCTGTGCGACCTCGGTGATGGCTTCCTGCCAAGTATCGAAGAGCGCGTAGCTCGGGTTCGCACCGAACTCGCGGACCACCCAGTAGACATACCCCAGTTCAGAGCGGGTCTGGCTAATCTTGATGCGCGGCTTGGGCGCAGGGGGAACATCCGCCCCGACCGGTGCGGGTTGCGATCCCGGTGCGGCGACAGGAGGTTTGACTTCGCGCGACGAGAGGAGACACTGCACACCGGTTAGAATTCCGACGACGCCCGCGACCAGGGTGCGACCCCGGCGATCACGGCAGACACTGCGAAAAACATTGCGAAACATGCTGAATTGGATAAGTAGTAGCACAGATCAGCAAATCTCGCCAGAAAAATTGAAATCGAAACCATACTGCTCCATGACCAAGGCCACGTGCTGCTCCGCCAGGCCTTGCCGTCGGGCCGCGCCGCCACGCAGCTCACGCTTGTAGAGCCGTCGCAATTTACGGGGCGAGATGCCCAAACGGGCGGCGATGTCCTCATCACTGGGCGCCGATCCCGGCAAGAGAAGGCGCACGTTCTGTGTTATCGGAGGAAAGTGTGTCCATACCGTGGGGGTCAGGCGGCCATTTTCTGAAGGCCGGGGGCATTCGGGGGCTGAATTGTCGGGCTGAGGTGCGCTGATCGGTCAAAAAGCCGCTGCTGTT
>DATBEG010000111.1:0-31797 GCA_036276155.1 Bryobacteraceae bacterium
AAAAGGATTTTAAGTCCTTTGCGTCTGCCGATTTCGCCACCCGGGCTTGAGCACAAACTCGCACTCTTATCGTAGTAAACGTATACCGGCTGCGTCAGCGCTTCGGCTCGGCCGGCTTCACCCGAATGAAAAGCTTGTCCCATTTGTGATGCTTGCCTGGCGACGACGGTCTGCCGCCCGCGAATCGACTGTCCAAGAGCTCAATGTCGCGCACGAGACTTTCGTCCATCAGCCGCCAACCCGGAAGTTTGTGGCTGCTCAAACCAGCAAGTTGATATCCGAGCAGCGTCGCGACACCGTTTTGAATTCCATAATCGTGCGGCTCCAGAATACGCGGTTTGCCTTGGTACGTCAGCTTAATCAGGCGCTTTTCTTCGATGGCCTTCCAGAGTTGCAGATTGACGCTTGCATCCACCAGTAGCACAACGTTACTTCTTTTTCATGCGCGTGTAGGCGAGCTGTTTCTTTTCGCCTTCCACAATCAGATGATCGTCATCACTGAAGTAAGTAAGCTGTTGGCCCTTCGTAAGACCCTTGTAACTGTCCACCACTTGGGGTACGCCGCCGTTCAGCACCACCTTGCTGTCCTTCGTGAAATACTCGCACTTCTCTGATGTCCCGACGCGTGTTCGATTCGGCAGAACTTCCGATACTGTCACGTGCCCGCTCGCAATGGCACGATCGAGCGATGACTGATCGGAGCTGTCCTTCGTCTTCGGCGTCAGGAACGCCTGCAGTTGATCGGACACCACGGTCATCTTCTCTCGCATCAGCTTCACGCCGCCGGAGTAGAGCGCCGCTCGCGTGTCGTCGTGATAATTCAACTCGGGTGCATGAACGATCGTAAAGATCGGTGGATCCGTCATCGACGCTGTTCCCATTGTTGCGGCCGCTGCTCCACTCGCTTGCTGTGCGGCAGTGTTTGAGGTTGAATTCGATTTGTTATCAACCAGCTCGCTGACAACGTTCCCGCTTGCATGTAGCGATTGCGAATCGCGATCGATATCAATCTTTGCTGCCGATACGCGGTTTGCGCCTTGCCACATTACCACGTGACCCTGATAATGCACCACGGTGTTGTTTTCGCGTGTCTGCATCTGGTCGGCTTGCGCCTGCATGGCCTTCGAATCATCCAGCATCGATGTGCCCGGCTTCTGATTCTTGTTCGGCTCATGCGTCGAAAGAACGTGCCCGGCTGCATCCATGTCCCCGTTGGCTTGATTCATCACGATCATGTCCGCCAGCGCTGAGCCCGTGTCATCCAGCACGCGCGCATTTCCGTTCAGCGTAATGCGGTTGATGGTCTGCTCCATCAGCGCCTTGTCTGATGACGCCTTACGCACACCTTCTTCGTATCGGAAATGCCCATCCTGTTCGATCCTGGCCACTTGATTCGTATTCGGAGTGAACTTGGCCTTCAAGTCATCGCTCCATGTGAGTGCGGGCGGCGGCGGTCCGGAATTCACCCTCGCATCCGCGCTTGCCTTCACATTCGACACAGGTTTTTCCGTGCGGATTGCGGCGTTCCATGCCAGAAACGTGTCCACGTAGCTGCCTTCGCCATAGACGACTCGCAGATGCGACGCATCAATGATGCGATGGGATTGATCCGGGCGGTTCGGTTTGAACTCGAGTTGCGCTTTCGAAGACGTCCGGATCTCCTGTATGTCTTTGCCGCCCGGCTTCATCTCGAGTTCCAGATGCTCGCTTCGCAGAATGCGCGTCTCTGCCAATTGCACGTCCGGGCGTGGCTGCGGCACCGATTCCGCAACAGCATTCCCATCCGCCAGCACCAGGTGCAAATCACTCTCCTGCGTCGATTCACCGTTCGTCACCTTATTGGTCACCGCGAAGCGAAGGTCCGCACGATTGCTCGTTACTGTATTTCGCGCGTCGGCTTGCGCTGCCACAACACGAGCATTGTTCTCGGCCACGATGTTAACCAGATTTCCCGAGTCGTCAAACAAGGCCGTCATCTTGTCGGCCGAGTAATCTGTGTGGCGCCCGTCCCGGTCGTCGCTGCCGATTGCATGATCGCTTTCGATCTCATGTAAATGCGTCTTCTTTGTTCCCGGGACGATTGAGCCCGGCCCCTGCGGCCCCTCGTCGTAGTCGTCCTCTAGCGTCACGACAGATGTCCGGGCTTGAATGACAGTCGATTGTCGCTGCATCTTCGACCACGGCGAAAGATAAATCTTGTTCTCAGCTTCCTTGTAGACCAGATCCCCAGTCTCAATGTGCATCTTGTTCGCCGCCGAGCTTTTGCCGATCCAATCCAGAGCCACCTGGGACTTCAGGTGCAAAATCTTTGTGGAAGGATCGTATTCCACACCGACACACTTTCCATCGCCTTCCGAAAAGGTGAAGTTCGCAGCCTGGTCTGTGTTCGCCTTTCCGGTCTTGGTTTCATACGCTACGCCGGAGGTCGTGACATGCACTCGCTTGGCCACCACGTCCGCCTTTGAGGCATCCTGGTCCGCAGGCACATTCATGACAATCAGGACGGGGCCTTCGGATTTCAGCAGGCCGGAGCCTTCATCGAACAATGCTTTCTCGGCTTTGATGTAGGTGTAACCTGTCGCGGCCTTGTCGTACAGGCGCATCGAGAGTCCGTGAATTTCAAATGTCGACGGGTCATGCGTCGCCTGCGCCGATTCCGCTTCTGCCACAGTGATCGGCTTTCCGCTTTCCGGGTCGGATTTTTGCCAGCGCCACCCGGTCGGCGATATCGCGTCTAAACCCGGCTGAATCGGCGGAGTTGGGGTGATGTGCGCATGTCGGGCGTTTTCGACGCGCTTTAGGAGGGTATAGCCGACTGCCGCCGAAATGAAGATGGCGGCAACCGCAAGAAAGACAGATAGTCGCCGCATGGCGTATGGATTGGGATACTAGAGATAAGGATAACAGCGCGACGGGAGATGCAGGCAAGCGAAGAAAGATTTAGCGTCATACTATCAACCCCGTGTCTGCCAAAGCCACAATCCCATTAGTTTCAATTGCTTAGAATTGGGACTTGTCACTCTAGCCCCGAGTGTGCTAAAACAACCAGTGGGCGGTCGGGCTTCTGATCGGCCCGATCAATTCAAGTTTCAACTGAGTGGAGGTTTTGAGTATGGATATTCGTCCGCTACACGACCGCGTTGTAGTTAAACGGATCGAAGAAGGCGAGACCATCCAGGGTGGTCTCTACATCCCTGATTCTGCCAAGGAAAAGCCGCAGCAGGGCGAAGTCGTCGCAGTCGGCAAAGGGAAGAAGACGGAAGACGGCAAAGTCTTAAGCATGGACGTTCAAGTCGGGGACCGCATCCTGTTCGGCAAATATTCCGGCAGCGACATCAAGCTGGATGGAAACGAGTACCTGATTATGCGTGAGGACGAGATCCTCGGCGTTCTTTCGAACGGCAAGAACGGTTCAAAGAAGTAAGGAGATATAGGAACAATGGCTGCAAAACAGATTGTTTATAGCGAAAATTCCCGTCAGGCCATTCTGCGCGGCGTCAACCAGCTCGCAGATGCCGTAAAGGTGACGCTTGGCCCCAAGGGTCGCAACGTCGTTCTCGAGAAGAAGTTCGGCGGTCCCACCATCACGAAAGACGGTGTCACGGTCGCGAAGGAAGTGGAGCTCAGGGATCCGCTGGAAAACATGGGCGCCCAGATGGTGCGTGAGGTTGCTTCGAAGACTTCCGACATCGCTGGCGACGGCACCACCACCGCGACCATCCTGGCTCAGGCGATTTTCCGCGAAGGCGTGAAATCGGTCGCCGCCGGCGCCAATCCCATGGCGCTGAAGCGCGGTATCGAGAAGGCTGTCGAAACCTGCGTTGAGGAAGTGAAGAAGCTTTCCAAGCCCGTCTCGGGCGACGCGATTGCGCAGGTTGGCACGATTTCGGCCAACGGCGATGCCACCATCGGCAACATCATCGCCGAGGCGATGAAAAAGGTTGGCAAGGACGGCGTCATCACGGTTGAAGAGTCGAAGACCATGGTCACCGAACTCCAGACCGTCGACGGTATGCAGTTCGATCGCGGTTATCTGTCGCCCTACTTCGTCAGCGACCCCGATCGCATGGAAGCGGTCCTCGAAGATCCCTACATCCTGATCCACGAAAAGAAGATCAGCAACATGAAGGATCTGCTGCCCTTGCTCGAGCAGATTGCCCGTTCAGGGAAGCCGCTCCTGATCATTGCAGAGGAAGTGGAAGGTGAAGCGCTGGCCACTCTTGTGGTCAATAAGCTGCGTGGCACCCTGAATGCTTGTGCGGTGAAAGCTCCCGGCTTCGGTGATCGCCGCAAAGCGATGCTCGACGACATCGCGACCCTCACCGGTGGCAAGTCCATCATGGAAGAGACCGGCATCAAGCTGGAAGGTGTTCGCCTGGAAGACCTCGGCCGTGCGAAGCGCGTGACTGTGGACAAGGACAACACCACCATCGTCGACGGCGCGGGCACCCAGAAGAGCATCGAAGGCCGCATCAAACAGCTCCGTAATCAGATCGAAGAGACCACGTCGGACTACGATCGCGAGAAGCTGCAGGAGCGCCTGGCGAAGCTCGCCGGTGGCGTTGCCGTCATCAAGGTTGGCGCCGCAACCGAGACCGAAATGAAGGAAAAGAAGGCCCGTGTCGAAGATGCTCTGCACGCAACCCGTGCGGCCGTCGAAGAGGGTATCGTTCCTGGCGGTGGCGTTGCGCTGCTTCGCGCCGGTAAAGTTCTCGCGACTACCAAGGGTGAGGGCGACGAGCAGATCGGTGTTGACATTATCCGTAAGGCGACCGAAGAGCCGCTGCGCCAGATTTCTGGCAATGCCGGTTACGAAGGCGCCATCATCATCGAGAAGGTTCGGTCCAACGACGAGCCCAACTTCGGCTTCAACGCTGCCACTGGCCAGTTCGAAGACCTGGTGAGGGCGGGCGTTATTGACCCGACCAAGGTGACCCGCTCTGCCCTGCAGCACGCCGCTTCCATCAGCGCTCTGATGCTGACCACCGAAGCGATGATCGCTGAAGTGCCTGAAAAGAAGGCTTCTGCCGGTCCTCCGGCCGGTCACGGCCCGGACATGGACTACTAAGAAGCAGTCCTATTACTACTTCCGCCCGTCCGGTTTGAAGCCGGACGGGCTTTTCATTTCTGCAGCGCCCGTTGAACGCCGCGCAGCCAAATGGCAACGGCGACTGCTCCAGCATCGGGATGGCCGAGAGCGCGCTGCCCAAGATAGCTTGCTCGACCACGGCGGGGCGGCATCGTGGCAGTCCATTGAGCGCCTTCTTCAGCCGCGCGCACGGCTTCGTCCAAATCTGACTCTTGCAAAGAGGTCGCGAAAGGCAGCAACGCATCCAGCATGGTGCGATCTCCCGGTTGTGCGCCGCCGAGTTCCGCGATCGCCTGACAGCTTGTCATCGCGGCGTTCGCCCAGTCGAGCCCATCCTCGAGCGTTCGGCTTGCACGAATAAACATCGCCGCGTACAAGGGCCCGGAACTTCCCCCAACTGCCTCCTGAAAGACGGAGGCCATGGTTCGCAGCGTCGCAGCGGCATTGTCGAGCGGCATCTTATCGAGCGCCGCCTTAACCGCACGTGCGCCACGAGCGAGATTGGTTCCGAGGTCGCCGTCACCAGTCCTACGATCGAGTTCACTCAGGTGCGACTCAGCTTCAATCAGCGCGTCACACGCAGCTTCGATGGCAGCTTGCAGCAGTAGATTCCCGCGATTGCTCCTCGCGCTGGTCGCGCTCTGCGGCACCCGCACTGCGACTATCTTTTGATCGGCGGATCCAACATTCTTCTGTATGGCATTCGGCCACGCGGGAGCCGCCGTCGGCCAATCCAGCAACGCGAGACGGTCATCATCCACGCGCAGAATGGATAATGAAACTCCCGCAGCCTCTAGCGAGGTCATGAAAGCTCCCGAATAGACACGTTCCACACGCAGACCGCGTGATTGCAGCAGCCGCACTGCGTGACCGCCGAAGATCGCCAGTTCCATTGCGGTGGTGGCGCCGAGATTATTGATCATCAGCGCAATTCGTTCGTCAGAGTGAACGCGCGCCCTCGAAAGAATGGTTTGAACCAGTTCTTCGGCTAGCTCATTGGCGGTTCGCAATGGCATGCGGCGCACACCCGGTTCGCCGTGTATCCCTAGTCCAAGCTCAATTTCGTCGTCGGGAAGTGTGTAACTCGGCCTGCCAACCGTCGGCACTATCCCCGCAGAAAGCGACAGGCCCATGGTCGCGACATCCTCGGCAGCCGATCGCGCCAAGGCTGCTACTTCCGGGAGAGGCTTTCCCAATGCAGCGGCGGCGCCCGCAATTTTGTGAACGAAAACCGTCCCCGCCAATCCTCGTGCACCTGCATAATCAGCAGAATCCAGAAGCGCGACATCGTCGGCAACAGTTACGGTTTCCACGGGAATGCCTTCCGCCCGAGCCAATTCCGCGGCAAGCCCAAAATTCAGGCGGTCTCCCGTGTAGTTCTTGATGATGAGCAGAACGCCCGGGGCGCCTGTTACCTGCTTGATGGCAGTAAACACAGAGACGGGTGGAGGCGATGTAAAAACCTCGCCCGCAACGGCAGCGCTGAGCATTCCCGCGCCCACATACCCGGCATGAGCAGGTTCATGTCCGCTACCACCACCGGACACTAGCGCGACTTGCTTATCCCGCACCTCCCCAATATCGGCGCGGAACAGGACTCGTGCGGCAGGAACCAGCGACAGTCCTGGATAGAGTGCCGCCATACCGTGCAGCATGTCGTTCACTGCGTCAGCCGGTGTATTGATCAGCTTTTTCATGGGACGCGAACTCCACCTTATCTTGTCGCGCCCATATTACTGCCGCGGAGGCGGTCACCCTGATACGTTCAGCTATTTCTTACGGCCGGTGCTTTTCTTCGCGCTTGTCTTCTTTGTCGTCGACTTCTTCGCGGTACTCTTCTTTGCGCCGCTCTTCTTGCTTGCGTTCTTCTTCTCGTTCGGGTTCGGTGGAATATTCGCGCCGCTTCTGCGCGCTTCGCTCAACCCAATGGCGATGGCCTGCTTTGGGTTCTTCACTTTCTTGTGGCTGCGCCCCGACTCGAGTTCGTGATGCTTGTACTCGTGCATCACTTTCTGCATTTTGCTCTTTACTTTGCTCTTCGACTTGGGATCTGATCCCGAAGAAGACTTCTTAGTAGATGACTTTTTCTTGGTAGCCATAATCCTCCATTAAATAGAGTGTCGCTTGTTATCCTTAAGTTTCAAGAGGTCTTTTATTGTCAAGAGTTTCCGCTGCGTTTCGTAGCTTTTTTTCGATCCTTTTCTCGGGTGTTCTGCCGGAAGATATCGCTGCAGAGTTTGGCTTCACTAAGGCGAAGCCAGTAGCTGCTGCTGCTCCGGTGGAACAACCGAAGATCAAAGCGGCTGATGGCGCTCTCCAGATTCTGCAGATCCTTCAGCGTGATTCCCGCCTGATCGACTTCCTGATGGAAGACATCAGCGGCTATGCCGACGATCAGATTGGCGCAGCCGTTCGCAGCTTGCACACGGATTCCAAAGCCAGCCTCAACCGATATGTGTCGTTGACACCGGTTATCGATGGTGTCGAAGGCACGTTTCAGAAGCTCGACCCGAGCAAAGCCCCTGATCCGAATCGCATAAAGCTGATCGGCAATGTTCCGCCATCAGGTAAGGCCGCCGGCGGCACATTGCGTCATCGCGGGTGGATGGCTTCTTCCGTGAACCTGCCTCCGCTCGGGAAACAAGATCCATCTGTTGTCGCGCCCGCTGAATTGGAAGTAGAGTAGCTTGCCGGATTACGTCATTGGCATCGATCTCGGGACCACCAACAGCGCACTTGCATTCGCCCTGACTACCGCGGAGAGTGAAGCCGCCAAGGTCGAACTCTTTTCTGTACCACAGTTGACGAATCCCGGCGAAGTGGCTTCGCTCGATCTGCTTCCGTCGTCCTTATATATTCCCGGAGCAAACGAATTTGTAGAGGGCTCGCTGGCGCTGCCCTGGAATCCGCATCCGGAGTACATAACCGGGCTGCTGGCGCGAACGCGCGGCATCGAAAACGCGACGCGGCTCGTCAGTTCGGCCAAGTCGTGGCTGTCCCATCAGAATGCCGATCCCACGCAGCCGCTGCTGCCGCTTGCCGCGCCAGACGGCATCCCGAAGATCTCGCCGGTGGAGGCATCGCGCCACTATCTGCTCCATTTGAAATCGGCGTGGGATGCTGCTCATCCGAAGCAGAAGCTCGAAAGCCAAACGGTCTTGATTACGGTACCGGCTTCGTTCGATGCAGCGGCGCGTGACTTAACGCAACGAGCTGCTCATCAGGCCGGTTATCCCGAAGTCACCATAATTGAAGAGCCGCAGGCGGCGTTCTACGCTTGGCTCGAGCGCAACCCGAACTGGCGCGAACAGGTGAAACCGGGCGATTCGATTCTGGTTGTGGATATCGGCGGAGGCACGACAGACTTCACGCTGATCTCGGTAACAGAGACAGATGGTGAGCTGCGACTGGAGCGCGTTGCGGTTGGCGAACATCTTCTGTTGGGCGGCGACAACATGGATCTGGCGCTCGCCCGCTATGCCGAGCAGCAGTTTGCACAACAGGGCAAGAAGCTGGATGCGATGCAGTTCCACTCTTTATGGCAGCAGTGCCGTGCAGCGAAAGAACTGTTGCTATCGAACGATCCGCCGAAAGAACAGGCTTTGACGATTCTTGGCCGGGGCACGGGACTGATCGGCGGAACGATTCGCGGCAAGATCAAGCGCGACGAAGTACGCAACCTGCTTCTGGATGGATTCTTCCCTGTTGTATCTTCCGATGTAGCGCCACAAAAGCAGCGACGCGCGGCCCTGATGGAAGTCGGGTTGAACTATGCGGCTGATCCGTCCGTGACCAAACATCTGGCGCAATTTCTCCGCCAGGCGGGCAACGCTCAACCGACGCACCTGTTGCTGAACGGCGGCGTTTTGCAAGCCCAGGCCATCGAGCGGCGGTTATTTGAAGTGGTGAATAGCTGGCAGCAGCAGCCCGTTGTGGAGCTGCACAACGAATCGAAACAGGCCGATCTGATGCATGCTGTCGCGTACGGCGCCGCGTACTACGGTTTAGCGAAAACGGGTAAAGGAGTGCGCATTCGCGGTGGCGTTCCCCGGACTTACTATGTCGGGATTGAAAGTTCTCTCCCGGCTGTCCCCGGCATACCTGCACCGATGAAGGCCTTGACGGTTGTTCCTTTCGGACTGGAAGAGGGCAGCAAAGTGGAGTTACCGCAGCGCAGGTTTGCGCTGCTTGTCGGCGAGCCGGCGGAGTTCCGTTTCTTCTCGTCTCTCTCGCGCAAGGACGACCAGCCCGGCGCTCTGATCGAAGGGATCGGTGACGATCTGGAAGAACTCGCGCCCATTGAAGTCTTCCTGCCCGCTAAGGACGGAGAACGAGAGGAAGTGGTTCCGGTAACGCTCGAAAGCAACGTCACCGAGACTGGCATGCTCGAGCTCTGGTGCGTAGCAGCGGATGGGCGGCGCTGGAAGCTGGAGTTTAACGTTCGCGAACGCTCTGCGGCTGCTGCATGAACGTCGGTATCGATTTAGGCACGACTAATTCCGCTCTCGCATACGTTGATCCAGAAGAAGCAGCCGAAGCGGACTTCCCGCCTATACACGTTTTACCCATCGAGCAGCAGGTTGACGTGAGCCGTAGCGCCGCATTGCGAACACTGCCTTCGTTTCTCTATCTGAGCGACCCTCCGGTTGTAGGCGCTTACGCGCGCGACCAGGGAGCTCTGGTGCCGACGAAGACCGTGCACTCTGCGAAATCATGGCTGTCGAATTCGGAAGCGGACCGCACGGCCAAGATTCTGCCGTGGGACTCGCAAGAAGAAGGACGCGTTCTTTCTCCCGTTGAAGCTTCCACACGGTACTTAGCGCATTTGCGAGATGCGTGGGAGCGCATGAAGGGAACGCCACTGGCTGCGCAGCAGGTCGTCGTGACGGTTCCGGCCAGCTTCGATGAGGAGGGGCGCGAACTCACAGTGCAAGCGGCGCGCGACGCCGGCATTGACAACATCACGTTGCTGGAGGAGCCTGCTGCCGCGTTTTACGCGTGGATTTCGGCTCACCTGGCGAGGTCGAACAAAGAGCTTTTCGATGGGCAGCAGGTTCTTGTCTGTGATGTGGGCGGCGGAACGAGCGACTTCACGCTGGTACGTGTCGATCGCGAGGGAGATCGCGTTCAGTTCACGAGAACAACAGTCGGGCGGCATCTACTCCTCGGTGGCGACAACTTAGATTTGACGATTTCGTGGTTGGCGGAATCGAAGCTTGGGAAGACACTTTCGCTGCGGCAGCGGAGTGCACTGCGACGGCAGTGTTCGGCTGCAAAGGAACAGCTTTTTGCGTCGGGCGGTCCGGAGTCGGTGGATGTGACCGTTGTGGGAGCGGGATCGGCGCTGATTGGCGGCACGCTGAAGACCACGATCACGCGTGATGAAGTGATGGAACTGGCGCTCGGCGGATTCCTGCCGTTTTGCGCAGTGACCGATACCCCGCAGCAGGAAAAGCAGAGTGTGTTTCGAGAGCTGGGCTTGCCGTATGTGTCCGATCCGGCGATTACGCGCCATCTGGCTGAGTTCCTGCATAATTCGCCGGCAGCAGAGAAGGGTATTGACGCGATTCTGTTCAACGGCGGCTTCTTTATCCCCCAGATCTTTCGCGATCGGGTGCGTGATGCAGTCGAACAATGGTTCGGGCGACGGCCCCTTGTCTTTGAGAACAACGACCTGGATCTTGCAGTCGCCGTAGGCGCGGCTTATTACTCCTACGTACGGGGCTCTGGCGCCGGCGTCTTGGTTCGAGGCGGTTTGCCGCGGGCTTATTATGTCGGTCTGCAGGATAGCGGATCATCGTCAATTCAGACAGTCTGTCTTGTTCCGCGCGGCACAGAAGAAGGCCAGCAGATCAAGCTGGAGCAGCCGGAACTGGAACTGCTGGCCAACACGCCGGTTGCATTTCGGCTGTATAGCTCGCTGAGCAGGACAGAGGATCACGCGGGCGACATAGTTTCCTTCACTCCGGCAGAAGACCTGCTGGACCCGGCGAGCGATCCGCGTTTGCACATGCCGCTGCGCGCGGTGATTCGGTTCGGCAAAGGTGGCGAGCGCAGAGTGCCGGTGACGCTCGGGGCGCGACTGAGTGAAGTCGGAACGCTGGAAGCCTGGGCCGAATCAAAAGTCAGCGAGCATCGCTGGCGATTGCAGTTTCAGTTGCGCAAGTCGGCGGATGCGGAGATCGCGCCTTCTGCCGCGGCTGCAATTCGCTCTACTGCTGTGGTCAGTCCGGAAGCGTTGGCGAATGCGGAGACATTGATCGAACAGGCATTCGGAAAGGGCAGTCCCGGATTCCCGCCAGAGCAGTTACCCGCCCGGTTGGAACAGGCGCTTGGGCTGGGGCGATTATCATGGCCGCTATCCACTATTCGCGCGCTTGCGGACAAGCTGCTGGCGCTTGCGGATGGGCGGCGAAAGAACGCGCCGCATGAGGCACGATGGCTGAACCTGACGGGCTTCTGTTTGCGGCCGGGATTCGGCTTCACGGGTGATGATTACCGAATCGAGCAGGCGCGGCGAGTGTATTCGTCCGGCTTAGTCTTCGGCAACCAGGTTGAGAACGAAGCGCAGTGGTGGATCTTCTGCGGACGCATTGCAGGCGGCTTGAATCGGAACCAGCAGGGCGACATTTTCCAGCGCTTGTCGCCGGTGCTGCTGCCGAAGCAGAAGAAGAAGCAGCGCATGAACCAGAGTCTCTACCGCGAGATGTGGCGCACGGCTGCGAGTCTGGAACTGTTGCCGCAGCAGACAAAGGGACAACTTGGGGACGCGTTGCTGGATGCCGTAAGGCGAGGCGAAATGGTAGAGGCAGGTGTTTGGTCCCTATCGCGGCTGGGTGCGAGAAAGCTGTTCAGCGGGCCGATCAACCTGGTGGTTTCGCCAAGCGTGGTTGTGCGCTGGATAGACACACTCCTGAAACTGACACATACTCCTTCGCTTCTCGAAGCGGTTGTCAGAATGGCGCAACGTACTGGTGATGCCGCGCGTGATGTTCCCGGCGCAACCGCAGAAGCTGTGCGGCGAGCGATCGAGAAGAGTTCGAGAGCGGCGGAGCTGCTGCGTGAGCTTGCAGGGGAAGATGTGGGTCTCGAAGCATCGAGTCGCGTGTTCGGCGAAGAACTTCCGGCAGGCTTGGTGTTAGCAAGCGCCAATGCGTGAGACCGATATTGTTGAACGCATTCGCAAGATGGCCTCGGGTAGCGCCAATCGATCTTTAATCCGTGGCATCGGCGACGACTGTGCGATAGTTCGACCGGGATCGAACGAAGATCTCGTGTTCACAACGGACTTCGTTCTGGAGGGGCGACACTTCACTCTGGAGACGTCCACCGCTGCTGAGGTTGGGCACAAAGCTCTGGCGCGAAGCTTGTCCGATCTGGCCGCGATGGGCAGCCAGCCGGTGTTCTGTCTTGTTTCGTTAGCCGTGCCAAGCAAGCTCACGGGGAAATGGCTTGATGGATTCTACAGGGGTCTCCTGAAGCTGGCATCGAGACACAAGGTGACCTTGGCGGGTGGAGACTTGTCGCAGTTCGACAAGGTCGTTGCCGACGTGATGTGCTGCGGGCGAGTTCCGCGGGGCAAGGCCCTGCTACGAAGCGGCGCAAAGCCGGGCGATGCGATCTATGTCACAGGGGATCTTGGCAGCGTGCACCAACCCGAACCGCGAGTGGCTGAAGGTGTGGAGCTGCGAGGGAAAGCGACGGCTGCTATAGATATCAGCGACGGGCTGGTCATTGATCTCCATCGTCTCTGCGTTGAGTCGGGAGTAAGCGCAGAGATAGACGACGTTCCTGTTGCCGAAGGCGCGAGTCTCGACGATGCTCTGTATCGCGGCGAAGATTACGAACTGCTATTTACTTCGCGCGGCAAGGTTCGCGGAACACGAATCGGGACAATTCAGAAAGGCAGAGCGGGCGAGATTCGCATGCGCGGTAAGCGACTTCACGTAAAAGGATGGGACCACTTCGATGAGTAGCGTCAAAATCGAACGAGTGTCGTACGCCGGATGGCCGAACTGCTATCGCGTGTCGAACGACCAAGTGGAACTGATTGCGACCACCGACGTAGGACCGAGAATTATTCACTACGGGTTCGTTGGCGGCCGCAACATGTTTGCCGTTTTCGAGCAGCAGGCGGGTAAGTCGGGCGAGGCTTACTGGCAGATACGCGGCGGTCACAGGTTGTGGATCGCTCCGGAGCTGATTCCGGATACCTATGCCCTGGACAACAAGCCGGTACAGGCAACCGTTGACGGCGATATGCTTACTCTCACGGCAGATGTCGAGCCGGAGACCGGTTTGCGTAAGAGAATTTCGGTGAAGATGACGGGCGAAGTCACTATCACGCACGAAATCGAGAACTGCAGTTCCGGGCCGAAGCGTTTCGCGCTGTGGGCACTGTCGGTGATGGCTCCGGGTGGAGTTGCCATCGCACCATTTCCGCCGAGAGCCAGCCACGAGGAAGTGCTGGTGCCGACGAATCCGCTGACGATGTGGGCGTATACCGATTTCTCAGATCCGCGCTGGCATTTCACGAAGACACATCTCATGTTGAGCTGCGATCCGAGCGCGATGACGCCGCAGAAAGCAGGGCTGTTCAACCCCGAAACGTCGTGCGATTACGTGTTGGGAAGCACTGTTTTTCGAAAGCGCTGTTCATGCGATCCAAATGCGCCCTATGCTGACTTTCATTGTTCACTGGAACTTTTCACGAATCACGAGTTCCTGGAGGTCGAGACTCTTGGGGCGCTTCAAGACTTAGCGCCGAGCGAGCGCGCGATTCACGTTGAGCAGTGGTCACTGCATCACGCGGAAACAGATGTTGCCGCGCGCTTGCGTCCGCTCACCTAATTACGAATTCTGTCGAGCGCAGGACGGATGTATTGCCGGTAGTATCGACGGCTTGGAACTGCGCGATGTACGTGCCAGGATCGAGTTTCTCGATGGGGATGCGCATGCCGACAGGAATCATCGGATTGCCCGTCTTGATATAGGGCGCCAGCGTGATATATCCAGTATCGATTTTCTGCTGCCCTGTTTTTTTGTCGACCAGTTTCAAGTCGACGCCCACCTTAAAGTTGGCCGCAGGCTGCGGAGTTTGCTGCAGCACAGGCTCATACACCTCGAGGTAAGCGACGGCCAAGCCAGACTTCGAGAACGTGTTGGAGCCGGTGGGGACAATCTCCATGCCCTCACTAACGAGCGGCGTGTGGTCTTGGAGCAGCGTGGCGTCGAGCGCGACATCAAGATCGGACATTTTGTGAACTTCGTGGCTGAGGGCGACAGAACTGATGCCGAACTTTGAATTGTCATAGCGATCAATATTGATCGGGATCTCCAATTTGCCGAAGCTCTGGCCGCCGGAACTGAACACGACTTTCACGTTGTATTTCCCCGCCCCGATGTCGAACTGGGTCTGATAATGCATGGATTTTTCCTGGAACTGCTCGACTTGCTTCTTGTTTTCGAAGTCAACCTTGACGTTGTCGCTGAAACGGGCGGCGACTGAACCCTGCTCATCGGTGACAATCCCGAGCACGTTCACCTCAGAGTGCTGCTTGCCTTTTTCTTTCTGGAATTGCAGGGTCTCCGAGGGAATTTCGATGGCGACGTTTACACGCGCGGTGTTCGAAGAGGTATAGAAGAACGGTAGCGCCATGGACGCTTGCACGTTCCCGGGAGCCGCGGCCGCGGCACGGGTTTCGAGATCGTGCTCGACGGGACTGCCGGCGAGAACGTCAAGAGGCTTGGTTGAGCAGTATCCAGTGCGAGCGCGAACTTCGACGCCACCGCGATCGACCTTCACCTTCAGGTCGTGACAGGCCCCTTCCTTCGATGGTTCGGGAGTGTAGCCAAGGACGTAGTATGCGTCCTGCTCATGACCGATTTTTTGAAGACCCGCAAGCAGATCGTTCGTGTTCACGATGACGAAGCCGCCGGTACCATTCGCGAGATCGTACAGCACCTCCTGATTGCGCGAAACATTCGGAATTTGCGGTATGAGAGAGCGCGCCTGATTGAACGGGTTATTCGGATTCAGCGGCGAATTGAGCGGGTTTCGATTGATGTTGTTATTGACCGGCGCAGTGGTCCCGCGGCTTGGGGAACTTGCGGTTGTACCGCCGCGTCCCGCGCCAGTTCCGCCTGTTGTACCGCCGCGTCCTGCTCCGGCGCCAGTTCCACCAGCTGGGGTGCCTCCGCGCTGCTGAACGTAAGAAGCGGTGACGAGATGCACGCCAGCGTATGAATTGAATAGCTGTGAATGGCCATCAGGGGCCAGCGCCACGAGTCCGCGAACGTCGATGGGGTAGATGGCAACGTTGTTCTTGTTGCAGACGTTGATGACGGCGGTCAGCTCCGAGCGGAGCTCGGAGTCGAGCGGAAATCCGGAACTGAGAAACACAAGCGTTTTGCGTCCGGGGACGGACGCGAGTCCTTTGGCCAGGGAGCGAATAGCGAGGAGCGCATCACGCGCACCGAACTGAGCCGCGGCGCTCGAGAGGGCGGCGCCTCCCACATCTCCGTTCGGAGAGACGAATGAGAACTTGACACCACTGATGGCCTGCTTCAGACGGTCGGTATCTTCCGTGAAATTCTGCGCAATCTGCAGACTGCCTCCGAAGTTGACGACTGCGACTTCTTTGTCAGGCCCCGCATTCGTGTCGACGAATTGTTGAGCGGCCTTGCGAGCCTGCACCTGCTCACTGAAGGCCATCGTCGAGTTATCGAAAAACAGAACGAGATAGCGCTTCTGTGCATTGGGACTGTTCGTTCCCGCTTCAAACGAGAAGCTTTCAATGCTTTGCTCCTTTTTGTCTTCCCAGACGCGGAAATCCTTCGCGGTGAGATCGCGTATATAGTTGCCGTGCTTGTCGGCCACGATGGCATCGACCAGAACGAGACGCTTCTCCGCCTTAATCACCGGACCGGAGGGCAGCGGAGCGACCGTGATGCCAGTGTCCTGCGCTTGTAGCGCTAACGCCATCGCGAATGAAACGGTGCAAAGAAAAAGCCGCATGAGTCACTCCTTAGGGGATGTCCACTGCTCCGTTCGCGGCGGCCATCATCTGGCCTTGATCGTCGCGAACAACGAGACGAACAATGTAGGTTCCGGGCTTCACGTCGAAGCTGGATTTCACGGTGATGCCTGAGCTGAGACGTTCCAGCGTATCGTCTTTCAATTTCATTTCGATGGTCTTCTTAATACCGGAAATGTATTTACCATCTCTGTCGAACACGACAGAGATCACCGTGAGATTGTCTTCGTTGCGTCCCTCCGCTTTTTTGAAGCGCAAATGTTTCAGATCGACGCGTGCAAGAACGGTCAGCTTCGCGTCGGCAGGATCGGGCTTGAAGAACTGGGTGTGCAGGTCGACCGGCAACTCGTGCAACTCGTCACGGGAGAAGACGGCGTCTTCAATTTCGGACTTAGCGATATCTTCGGGATTGTCCGGATGTTTGGGAGCAAAATAGCCCCGGCGCGCCTGGATGTTTAATGCCTGTTTCTGGGTGAATTCGACTTTGAGCTTGTGGAAGCTGCCGTCCGATTTGAGATTTGACGGCGAGAAGCCGAGCAAGTACACATATTCAGGAGCGGCAGCGACGCGATTGAGGCCGGCGAGAAGATCATTGCTGTTCTGAAAGAATGTTCCGCCGGTTCCGTCGGCAAGCTCGGCGAGAATGTCCGCCTGGGCACTGGCGCTCTCACGGTCGTATTGATTCTTGAGGATGTCCGTTTGCGGATTTGACGAACCGCGACGGCTTGCGTCGAAGGTGGAATCCGTATAAAGGCCACGGGCATCGAGTCCGCTGATAACAACGTTCTCGCGGGCGGCGCGCTCAATGATATCGGTCTTCGAATACAAGGACTCTGAGTTGAGCGTGAGAAACCCAGGCGAGATGATGACCACCACACGCTGACCCGGCATGGCGGCCATATTGCGCACAACATTCTTGAGCGTGGAGAGAGCGACGCGAGTGCCCTGCTCGCCTATGCTGAGCTCTCGCGAGGCCGTGGCGAGCACCATCTGTTTAGCTGATTGTGGATCCTGCAAGGCCAAGCAGGAGATGGCTTCGTTGGTTTCTACGCTGAGGGCAATCTGGTCGTTCTTGTTCACGATCTTGTCGGCCATGTAGTAGCTGATATCGGGGCACTGAGTGGGCGTGCCGCTGAACATGCTGTTCGCTTGGATGCGCTGGATGGTCTGCTGGAGCTTGGCCTTGTCACTGGTGAAGTCGAGAGTGACTTGACCCGAGGTGGTGAAGATGGCTGCGCGATCACTTGGCAGCAAATGTTCCGCCACATGCTTTATGGCCGCCTGGTGTACATGAATCAGGTCGCCCGCTTGCGTATTCAGGTCATCGAACACGTAGGCGACATAGCGTTCGGGCAGTTCCGCGGAACTTTTCTTTTCGCCGTCATTCGCGCGTTCGACCGAGGCACCGTTGGCGCCGTCGGAGTTCGTTGCCGCGGCCGGATGCGATGTGGATTCGATGGAGAAGCGGGAGATGACTTGCGGCTTGCTCTTATCGGACAGACGGAAGTCGTCTTTCGTCAGATTGCCAATAGCCCTGCCGTTGCGGTCGCGGACCACCACGGGCACAAGCACGAGATTGACCTTGCTGGAGAACGTAGGAGCAGCATCATGAGACACCATCTCCGGCGCCGGTTTCACCTCTGCCGACGGCGGGGGTGTAATTTGGGCCAGGCCGGGCGCGAAGGCACACAGCAGGAGCACACCCGACCGAAGGACAACGCGCATTAGGAGCTTGGGACAATTCTACAGCGGTGCGGGGCTCAATTGGATGGTATTCAGGCAGCCGCTGCGAGCGTTTTTGCGCTTTCTACCTTGGCTTCC
Source organism: Bryobacteraceae bacterium (assembly GCA_036276155.1). GTDB lineage: Bacteria > Acidobacteriota > Terriglobia > Bryobacterales > Bryobacteraceae > Bog-105. The sequence goes on from DATBEG010000111.1 coordinate 17,947, forward strand.
GCGAGGCGATTCTGGATTTCGAGACGTTCGCGACGACAATTTGCGATAACCTGACGCAGATCGTGCACCTCTTTTTTACGAGTTTCGTTAGCTTCGCGGCGGAGTTCGGCGGCTTCGCGCAGCTTCTGCGAAACAAAGTCACGCTCCGCTTTTCGTCTTTCGTTTCGGCGCTTGCGCAGTTCGGTGGAGAAGCGAATGAAGGTGCGTTCGTGCGTGCTCATGTAGCGGAGATACAGCGCGAAGCTTTTCTCCGCCTTTTTCTGCTCTTCAGGCGTGCCGGACTGCATGGCGAGGATGCATTGGTCCTGCATCCGGACGGAACGACTTGACAGCCACATCGACTGAGCCATCTGCTGGACAAATTCGACTTCTTCCTGATCTGCGGGAGCTTCGGCGCGCATGAAGCCTGCGAGCATTTGATCGAAATCGGCTTGCGACTCGCCGGGCAGGACCTGGAACTTGCCGGTGAGACCGTGGCGCATGGCGTTTTGCGAGACGATCTGTTTGCCCGTGGTCGTGACAGGACCGCGTGAGAGTTGGGCATTGGCGCGGTTGGCGAGAAGTCTCGCTTCGCTTACCGGCCCGGCAACGGCGGGCGCATGGCCAGCGAACTCGGCGCTGCTATCTGGCATGCTTGCGCCTGCCACGCCGGAGGGCGCAATAGCGGCGATATCCGGCACCGCTTCGAGTGCAGGGACAAGCGCTTCGACGACCGTTGGGGCGCAGGCGTGCTGTTTCTTCGCGGCTTTGCGGGCGACTTTCTGTTCGAGACGGCGCTGCTGACGTGGTGTCATCTTTACCTCGTTTCGGTCTGAGAGTAGAACGGATTTGGGCGGGAAGCAGCGGACGCGAAGGAAGGAAATGCGTGGAAGTTGTTGGACCGAGAGGAGAAGCGGGACTGCGATTTTTTTGGTGGGCGCTGTGACTGTATTATGAGCTCCCCTTAAGTGGAGCTTGTTTCGCAGTCGCGCCGCTGAGTAACAACCTCCTGAGCATTGAGCTTACTTCGGAATTCTATACCGAAAATTGCCGCACGGTGATAGCAACCACGGGTCGGCGATTCGGCAGGTATAATTAGCATCTAATCCAAAGGAGCATTAACGTGTCCAGCCCCTCTGGCGGTTTTCCAAAGCTGCCCTCAACGCCAAAGTCTACGCTCACCGGTGCGGCAAAGGTCGCACCAACAACGCCGAAGCCGCTTGAGGTGGACACCATTGCGCTGGCTGAAGTGCCGACGCAGAGGCCGCCAGTTCGCGTGATGCTGCCTCGGCTGCCCCTGATTGCGCTGCCTAAAAATCCGCAGACTCCGCCGTCCCAGACTCCGCTTTCTCCTCCTCGGCCCCAGAATCCGGCGCCTCAGGGCCCGGTCCCGCAGAATCCGGTGACTTTGCAGCCGACCGCGACCGATGTGAGAGGCGGCCAGTATAGTCCGCTACCCCTGATCCTTCCCCAGGTTCCCTGGGTCGAAAAGAAAAATCCCAGTGCCGAGATAGTCCAGAACCGGTACGTCGAACTGCGTCTAGAGGAACTAAAGGCCCAGTGCAAAGCAGGCAAGAAGGCGGCGCTCCAATTACTCGAAACATATCTGCTGAAGAAGTTGCCCGGAAACGCAGCTCAGCAGAGTATCCCTCCCAAGGAGTTGTTGCGGGTCTACGACCAGATGGAACGAAACCTCCAAGGTGCGGAGCTCACCATCAATTTCAAATGCGACAAATGGTTCACGACCGAGAACCCGTATGACTCATACACCCAGATGTACGAGCGGGCCGTCGTGGGCAACAAGATGGTCCTCAAAAGCACCGAAATGGACGACGCCGATTACCGTGGCAGGGTGGACAACCAGATCACGTTTCCAAAAAACTGGCAGACCGGTCAAGGTCAGACGCCACTCCAGCGCGGACAGCAACCGAGTCTGCAAGTGGGCCCGCAGGGCGGCGACCGGATCAGGAAACAAATGGACACCGGTGAACTGCTACCGACGGGCAACCCGAAAGACAAAGCGTTCCATGCGGGAAACCCCCACTTCAACCCGCACGCTAAGCAGATCTTTCTAGGACTTAACTACGGACACCGGCAGCATGGGTCGGCCCCAAACTTCGGATACAGCTACTTCGTGCTCAAGAGCGAGTTGAAGCCGAAGTGTCTTTTCTATGCGCAGGACACCTACCTGCAGTTGGACAAGGGCGCTGATCCCGACACTCTCCAGGTCCCATTCGATAGTTTAGGCGCGCTGTTCCCGGGGAACGGCGATGCCCATCTCACGGAAGCAATTTTCGAATCCTGCGTCATGGGAAAGCAGCTTGACGATGAGATCAAAACGTTATGCAAGTTCTTCCTGATCGAGGCGCACCACTTCGGCGAGTTAAAATTCAGCAAGCATATCGACTGCATGGTGATCTCGCCGGAGGGTCTCGAGAACCCGAATCTCTGGCCCACCATCAAGGCAAACGCGCGCAAGTTCGCCGAGAAGAACAAGATCAAGCTTTACAAGACAAGCTGAGAATCGCAGCTAAGGAGAACTGATCGGCGCGTCCGTCCAGCGCTTCACCTTTGATGTGTTCAGGGGCCATGTACTGCATAGTGCCCACGATCATGCCCGTGGGCGTCGAGGTGCGGTCCGTTCAACTTTCGATGGCATCAATGCGGGACTGTGTAAGATTCCGGTAAACACGTCGGCATCTAAGTTTCAGCAATCGCCAAATCGAGGCACTGCGCTTACAATGATTCGAATGCCACACGCAAAATCATTCGCTTTATGTTTCGCAGCCCTGTTCGCTGCTCACGCCCTGTGGGCACAGCAAACGCAACCGGCGGTATCCCCGGAAAAACTGGCTGCCATGAAGGCGGACCTGATGGGCGAGATCGACGGAATGAAGAAGCAGGCGCAGGTGATGAACGATGAAGTATTCAGCTTCGGCGAGCTTGGTTTCCAGGAGTTTGAAACCTCGAAGTACCTGTCGGGGATTTTGGAAAAAGAGGGTTTTACGGTTGAGCACGGGGTGGCAGGAATTCCCACGGCGTTCATGGCGACGTGGGGACACGGCAAGCCGGTGATTGCTTTAGGTTCGGATATCGACGACATTCCGCAGGCGTCGCAGAAGCCAGGCGTTGCGTATCACGATCCGATTGTGGAAGGCGCACCGGGGCACGGTGAAGGACATAACTCGGGAGTGCCGCTGAATATTGTGGCGGCGATTGCGGCGAAGAAGGTGATGGAGCGCGAGCATATTCAGGGCACCATCAAGCTCTGGCCGGGCGTCGCTGAGGAACTGGTGGGCAGCAAAGCGTATTACGTGCGCGCGGGGCTTTTCAAGGGTATAGACGCGGTGCTGTTCTGCCACGTGGCGAATAACTTCGGCGTGTCCTACGGCCCGGCGATGAACCAAAACGGGCTGGTTTCCATTGAGTACCTATTTAAGGGCGAGAGCGCTCACGCGGCCGGCGCGCCGTGGCGTGGACGAAGCGCACTGGACGCCGTGGAACTGATGGACGTGGGATACAACTTCCGGCGCGAACATCTGCGCCTGGCGACACGCGTGCACTACGTGATTTCGGACGGAGGCGATCAGCCGAACGTCGTGCCTCCGACTGCGGCGGTCTGGTACTATTTTCGCGAAGCCGATTACGACCACATCAAGCACCTTTGGGACATCGGCGACAACATGGCCAAAGGCGCATCGTTGATGACGGACACGACATTTACAGAGCGGTTGCTGGGTACGGCGTGGCCGGGTTACTTCAATAAGGCAATCGCGCAGGACATGTACGCGAACATTAAGAAGGTTGGATTACCCCAATGGTCGCCTGAGGATGAGGCACTGGCGAAGGGATTGCAGCACGAACTGAAGCAGCCGGAACGCGGGCTGGCGAAAAAGATTCCGGAGTTGCGGGAGCCGAAGCCGCCGTCGGACAACGCCGACGAGGAAGGCATGGGCCAGCAGCAGCCGACGGGCGGCGGATCAGACGATATCGGCGATATTTCCTGGAACGTGCCGACGGTGGTGTTGCGATATCCGTCCAATATTCCCGGCGGCCCAGGGCACAATTGGGCCAACGGCGTTTCCATGGCGACGCCGATCGCGCACAAGGGGATTGTCGCGGGAGCCAAAGTGCAGGCGATGACGCTGCTGGATCTGATGACAAATCCGGAACTGGTGAAGAGCGCGTGGGATTACTTCAATAGCGTGCAGACGAAGGAAACCAAATACATTCCGTTCGTGCGGGCTGATGACAAGCCGGCGATTTGGCTGAACCAAAAGACGATGGAGAAGTATCGTCCGCTGATGAAGCCCTATTACTACGATCCTTCGAAATACGACACTTATTTGCAGCAACTCGGGATCAAATACCCGACGGTGAGAACGACCCCGGCAAATGCAACCGGCTCGAGTAATCAATAAAGATCGTGTAAAGACGGGGCGGTTGCGGGGTCGGCATTTTGCCGTCTAGCCCTTAAACCAGGCGACGGCCGCCATCAGGACAAAGCACGTCGTGAAGAGCGGGACGACGCCGCGCTTGTGGCGCTCCGGAATCACAACGTGAAAACCGAAAAAGAGAAATGCGCCGGCGATGACGGCCAACACGCTGGTCGTCCACCAGGAACCAAGAGCTGAAACAGCAGACGAGTTGGCGCGCGGTTCGATGTAAGCAGCGAGAGCGGTGAGCAACTCTACTCCGGTGGCGAGCACCACGGCTTTGCGGGCGGTTCGTGAAGCGCGACGAATGACCCATCCGAGCGCGAAGCCTTCCGGAATTTTGTGCAGGGCGAGGCCGAGCGCGACTGCGATGTCGGTCATGGGGCGTCCGCCGAGTGCACGGACGCTCCAACCGTCGAGAAAGCAGTGAATGCCAGTTGCGGCGAGGAGCGGGGCTAGGGCACCAGAGCGCGGCGAGTGACCCGCATGCATGAGCAGTTCGTCCACGCCCGCGATGCCGCCCGAAGCGGCGATGGCGAGTAACACGGCAACGAGCCAACTGCTGGTTTCGGCGATTTCAGGCAATACCCAAAACAGAGCGACTCCGACGAGAAGACCGCCGCCAGCCGCACCAATCTGGGGTGAAAACATTCGCGATGCGCCGAGCGAAACGCCGGCGAATACACCGGCAATGGCGAGAAGCGTGATGAGCCAAGCAACGGCCATCTACTGCCCGGTCACTTTGATGACGAAATAATTGAACGGCGACTTTTCGACGATGAGTTGGTGAGGAACGCCCGCTGGGATGTGGATGATGTCGCCCGTTGTGAGAGTGCTGCGCTCGCCACCGGCGATTGAACTGCCGCGAATTTCACCGGCCTTGGTGGTTTTCGGATCGACGAGCTTCCCGCCAGTGATGATGGTTGCCGTACCGCCTTGAATGACGAAGATGTCGGCTTCGTGCTCGTGTACTTCGGATGAACCAGTGGCTTCTCGCTGGGCAAGCATCAAATAATGATTGCCGTAACGAGGAAGGTCGCGGCTGGCGAACGATTTGTTCCCGTGAGCGAGAGCCTGAAACATGGCGTCGATGTCCTTGGCACGATAAATGTCGACATGGGTGTCGGCGGCTCCCATGGTCATGGCGGTGAGCAGGAGCGGGGCAACCGCAAGAATGATTTTTTTGCTAGCGATCATGATGCGAGACTAGCAGGGACAGTAGTTAGTCCGGTACTGTTCGTGTGAGCAAAAGAAGCCAATGTCAATAATCGATTTCCTGATCGGGCGGCCGATTCCCACGTCGGACGAACGCGCCGAACAGATAGGAGTCTCGAAGGGCATTCCGATATTCGGGCTGGACGCACTAAGTTCGGCGGCATATGGACCCGAGGCAGCGTTGACGCTTTTGCTACCGCTGGGTGTGCTGGGGCTGCACTACATCGTGCCGGTGATGCTCAGCATCATTGCGCTGCTGATGATCGTGTTCTTCTCGTATTGCCAGACGATCGAAGCGTATCCGCAAGGCGGCGGATCGTACACGGTGGCGCACGAAAATCTCGGGACGTTTGCGGGGTTGCTGGCGGCTGCGGCACTGATGATCGACTATGTGCTGACCGCTGCGGTGGGCATTTCGGCCGGCATTGGAGCGTTGACGTCAGCCGTTCCTTCGCTGCATCCGCGAACATTGACGTTGTGCCTGGTTGCACTGGCGATCATTACGCTGGTGAACCTGCGCGGCGTGGGCGAAAGCGGTAAGGTGTTCCTCTTTCCGACGTATATCTTTCTTGCGTGCATGTTTGCGGCGATCGGCATTGGGCTAGCGAAAGTTGCATTCAGTGGAGGTCATCCGACGCCTGTTGTGCCTCCGCCTGCGGCGCCCGCGGTAAGCGCGGCGATCAGTGCCTGGTTGCTGTTGAAAGTTTTCTCGAGCGGATGTACGGCTATGACTGGCGTCGAAGCCGTGAGCAATGGCGTGCGCGCGTTTCGCGAACCACGATCGAAGATTGCGCAACGCACCCTGGCGATCATCATCGCGTGCCTGGTGATTATGTTGGCCGGCATTGCGTACCTGGTGCGCGCCTATCGCATCGTTGCCACAGATCCTAATTCGAACAATTATCAAAGCGTTCTCTCGATGGTTTTCAATGCGGTTACTGGCCACGGATGGTTTTACTACGTGGCAATCGCGTCTGTACTGCTGGTGCTAATTTTTTCAGCGAACACAGCGTTTGCCGATTTTCCGCGGGTGTGCCGCGTGATTGCGGAGGACCGGTTTCTGCCGTTGTCGCTTGCCAACCGTGGGCGGCGGCTCGTTTATTCGCAGGGCATTTTGACGTTGGCAGTGCTCACGGGAATACTGCTGATGGTATTCGGCGGCGTGACGGACAGGCTCATTCCGCTATATGCCGTGGGGGCGTTCCTGGCGTTCACTTTGTCGCAGGCGGGCATGTTTTTTCACTGGCGTAGACAGAGTGGCGCGCCGGGAAAGATGTTCATCAATGGGCTGGGCGCTTTAGCCACGGGGGCGACTACGGTGGTTGTCATCCTCTCGAAGTTCATGGAAGGCGCATGGGTGACGGTGATCACTATTCCGCTGATCCTGCTGTTGTTCTACGGCGTGCGGCGGCATTACCAAAGGATTCTGCATGAGGTGGAAACATCAACGCCTCTGGATCTGCATAACAACCAGCAGCCGATCGTCGTGGTCCCGCTGCAGCAGTGGAGCAAGATTGCGAAGCATGCCCTGTGCGCGGCGCTGGCCATTTCCGACGAGGTGCGGGGAGTGTTTGTGATCGAAGAAGAGCGTTCGCAAGAGCTATGCGATATGTGGGATCACTACGTGGTGAAACCGGCGCAGGAGGCAGGCCACGCGGTGCCCGATTTGGTGGTGCTGCAATCGCCGTACCGGTTTGTGGTGAATCCGATTGTGGATTATGTGTTGCAAGTGTCGCGCGAGAATCCACACAAGCGCGTGATTGCAGCAGTGCCGGAGCTGGTTGAGAATCGGTGGTACAACTACTTCCTGCATTCACAACGCGCAGCGCTGCTGAAGACGCTGTTGCTGGTGAAGGGGAACAATCGGACTTCGGTGCTGAATATACCGTGGTATGTGAAGTAAGGGAGTTGGGGGGCAGATCTTGTTGGCATTTTTTGGATCGACCACCACGCGCGAAATCTGGCCGGCATCGGCAAGACCTTTGAACTGCCAGGACGCGCCATGTGGCGCCAGCGTTGTCGCTCTTCCATACGCCGCCTGCGGAGCCGCCGGCGGAGAGGGTGAGTCAAAATCGACACCATCACGTCGAAGAGGGAGTGTCATATTGCTCCAATACGACACGAAGTAACTGGCTTCGCGTTCTGGTACCGCTCTTATGGAAGAGCTGCTGGATAATACCTTTCACTGCGGGTTCTGAGCAGCCAAGCTCGGCTGCAATTTCCTTGTTAGCATAACCCTCCATTACTAGTCGCAGCACCTCAGTCTCCCGGGTCGTTAGAGTTTTCTGGGGTCGAACGGCCCCTTCGGTGTGGAGCACGGGCGACTCGCAACTGAGCTGGTCTACAACTCGATGGATGTTAGTGGCCAAGGTTTCAATCGATACATCTTTTCGCATAACGCCCGAAATGCGGTGCATCCGTAGGGACTGTTCTTGGTCTTGCGAAATGCCGGCGGTCAGGATCAGCACAGGCCCTTGGAATCCGTTCCGACGTGCGCGGGCGAGAAAGTCGATTCCGCGCTCGGGGCCAAGGTCGACGTCCAGAAGCACCACATCTACAACGCCGCTGCCGAGGAGAACAAGTCCCTCTCGGACAGAGCCACAGTGAAGCCGGAGTTCCAAGTCGGGCTGGGAGTTGATCAAATGAGCTAGACCCTGCCGAAACACGGTGTGGTCGTCAACGAGCAACACGCGGATCTTCTTCGGGTTCGGGCTCACGATTGTAGATATACCAAAGGTCGGATCGTTCGAGGGTCACGGCAAAACAACATCCTCTGCTGACTGGCTCATAACTAAGATGCCCACCGAAAGACCGGAGAATTGCCCGTGACACATAGAGTCCCAAACCGCGCTCGGAGGACCCCGAGATCCACGGCGTGAACAGGTTTTCCGGGTTGGCGATTGGAGGCCCGGAATTCTGGAACCGAATCTGAACGCGTCCGTCGTCGGTGGTAGCCGTCACGGTAAATTCTCTGCGCTCACATTGCTCTAGTGCACGGCTCGCATTTCTCGCTATATTGAGGAACACTTGCAGTAGACCGTGGTGATCCGCACGAACGAGCGGCAGCTTGTCTTCAATGCACCATTTCAGTGCAATGTGCTTCTCCTGGAAGGATGGCTCGATCACGATACGCAAGTGATCGAGTGCCGCACGAAGGCTCGCGGTATCCGAGCTGTCGGAATCGGGATGGAGTTCCGCATAAGCCAATTTTTCCAGCCCTTCCACGAGCGACTTCAATCCCTCGACCTCTTGGGCCTCGGCAACGCCCGGTCGATGCATGAGCGAGGTCACCAAAACCCGCATGGCGCTGCACAAATTGCGAATTTCGTGCCAGAAGGCGCCCAGAACGACGCGGGCGCTTGCAGTAAGTGAATGCAGCCCCACTTCTTCACGCGCCCGCAATTGTTCGGTGGCATCAAACACAACCGCTGCGAACCCAGTCGCAGGGTGCGGTCCATAACTGGAGACCCAAACCTGCGCGAGGAAGGCTTGGCCGCTCCGCCTATATCCGGTTCCCTCGATCATTGTCCGGACAACGCGGCCTGCGCGGGTAGCTCGGCGAAGCCGGGCCATGTCGGGCAGGTAATCGTCAATCAGTTTGCCGATTAACGATTCCGGCTCACATCCGAGCAACTGGTGTGCAGCGTCGTTGGCGAGCAGCACCTCTCCACCAGCACTGAGCGTGAGAATCGCGGCGGGCATGCTATGTATGAGCCCGCGGAGCTGTTCCTCGACTGTTTTTCGCCGTTTTATTTCGTCGGCGAGCTGCTGGGCATGTTGCAAAGCCTCCTTCCGGTGGCGGTCCGTTTCGCGAATCAGCAGGCCGGTTCCGAAATATGCAACAAACGCAATCGTAAGACGCGGTACAAGACCGGGCCCCCAGTCGAGCCGCCCGAACTGTTCCCGTAAAAGCGCGCAAAACCAGGCGAGTCCGAAGAGATCGAGAGGATTCAGCTCGCTGGCGACGATGATGATCGGCAACAGATACAAGAGACCCAGCGACACGTTGGGAGCGGATCTTGAATCAGCTGCGGCGGTCCCAGCCAAGATGAGAGCCGCAGCGATTAGTCGAGTGCGCCGGCTAAACCTGGGGAGCCTGTTGAATACGTCGAACTTCACCGGTGCTTCTCATTTTGCTCGGAACTGCTATCAATTGCCAAGAGCGACTAGTGGAGATTCGGGTGCGCCCAAAGAAGCTTATGCCAGCATAAGTTCTAGTACTAACTGGACCACTGTTTGCAAATACCCATCGAAAGATAGGCTTTGTCGCTCATAGGAATACCCTATGATGATGTGTGCCAGCCTACAACTTGCCGCATGTTGTTCCGGATTCGCCGGAGATGTGTGGCGATAGGAGGAAAAACGAGGATCTGAGTTGGACAAGACTCCCCGGCCCCGCTGAAGACGGGGTCCGGGGGGGCGTCCTGGAGCGTTATGGTAGCCCCAAGCATTGCCTGCCCAAAGCCTACCATCTAGACGCTCCCGGTTGCAAAAACTAATCGCGTCAGGCGGCGGTACACGAGAGTTACGCCTTGACGTTTATGTCGCCGGTCCCTGCTGTGAACAGAGACCGGCTGGCGGGGAGCAAAATTGTCCCCGGGCGCTTTCCAACGCCTGTACGAATGTAACAGGGCGACCGGGTCATTTTCTCCTCGGAAATTTGTTCGTTTTTGGAATTCAATTCTAAGGAGAAAAGCAAGTGAAGTTAAGAAAACGATGTTTGATTTTGCTGCCCGGAGTTGCTGTCTGCGCCGCGGTAGCCATGGCACAGGCTCCTGCAACATTGACAACGCTCGACGGCACGGTCGGCCCTACGTATACGAGTACGCCGCCACCAAACCCGCCCGCGCTAGATTACTGGAACAGGATCAATGGAACCGGAACTGGTACTTTTGGCACCTTCTCATTGCCGTATACCAACACGAAGACATTCAACAGCTTCAACGTAAATACCTTCGTGGCAAACGGCGGCGTCAGCAGTGAGAGCTTCACAGGTGGCGGCTCAAAGGACCCGAACGCAATTTCCCAGTGGAAATGGACAAGCGGCCCTACGCCCGATAAAGACACGATCACAAACGTTTACGCCGCAGCATACACGGGGGCGGCCGCAAACAACCATACAGTGATTGTGTTCGGCGCGGACCGCTTCTCCACCAGCGGAGACGCCAACATCGGGATCTGGTTCTTCCAGCAAAACGTGGCGCCCGTTGCGGGAGGATCATTCGGCCCCGGCGGGCATGCAAACGGAGACGTATTTATCATCTCCGCGTTCACCGGCGGCGGCGGCACCTCCGGTATTTCTGTATTCCTGTGGAACCAGGCTGGACAGCCTAACGCCCTGGCTGGCGGATGTCCCAATAGCAACTACTCGACTCCAACAAGCCTGCCGGCGTGTGCCGCAACGAACCTTTATGAGGTTTATAGCGCCAGTGCCTCCTCGGTCTGTGGCAGCAATCCCACGTGCGCCATCACCAACGCCACCGCCCAAACAGCCGAGTGGGCATACATCGCAAAATCCAACCAAACCGGCGGCACCAACGTCATCCCCGCGGGCGCTTTTTTTACCGGCGGCGTTGACTTGACCGACATCTTCAACCTTGTCGGCGAGAGCGTTCCGTGCGTGAGCAGTTTCCTGTTTGACACCCGGTCCTCGCAATCGCCTAGCGCCGTGTTGAAGGACTTCCTCGGCGGAGGGTTCTCGCTTTGCGCAATCGGCTCATCGGCCGCATGCGCGAGCACGCCACCGTATACGGTTAGCCCGCCTCTCATTACCTATACAATCAACGGAACCGTAACAAACCAGGCCTCCGGCGAACTATTCAGTCCGAACGTAACTGTGGATACTAATTCGCTCCCCACGGGAGCTACGGTTACAAACATTACCCAGCCGGCGAGTCCGCTTTCCGGCGGTGCGAGTGAGCCGTTCACGATAACCGTCACTTACGCGAAGGAGGGTAAGTTCACCGTTACCGGAGAGGTTTGCGCGGCCTCATCCTCCGGTGGCCCGTGTCTCGTTAACACCCAAACGAATGGGAATGCGGCGACTTGGGGCGCGAGCCTAGGCGACCCGAAAGTCAACGCCTGCGCCATCAGCACCTCGACGATGCTGACCCTGACCAAGAGCTGCGTAGTCAACCTATCGCAGACCTCTGGTGGAGTTGTGCTGCAACTGGCCGATACGATCACTGTTTGCAATACCAGCACAAAGGACACGATCTCAAGTATCAGCCTCTCCAACACCGTGGATCACGGTCCCTCGGCTGACGTCAGCTTTGGGCAAAATCTGACCCTACCGGCTGCAACCACAGCCAATCCCACTCAGAATTGCGCGACCTTCACTCCGACATATACACCTGACGGTTGTGTCGGTGGCGTTGTCAGCGCTATCAACGGCAGGTGTAACTTCTCGGATACGGTTAGCATTAGCTCCACTCCGACAGATGAATTTGGCAACCCCGTATCCACCGCAAATATTCCGGCCGCACAGACGGCCATGTGCGCTGTTTGTCCGAACGGCGCTTGCGTACCGCCTCCGCAGTAGGGTCGCTGTAGCGCTTCGCAGTGGGTGGCGGATTACACCGCCACCCGCATTTTTCAGATATTGCATTTTGAAGGACAGGAATGACAAAAAAGATACTTGCGATCACAGTTTTTGTTTTCGCCGGAATTACGAGTTGCTTGACGTTGAGTGCTCAGAGTGTAGCTCCACGTCAGCCAATCGCGCGCGTGGGCGAGCAGCCGATCTATGAGGAAGATCTGCACTCCGCGATCGCGGCTCAGTTGCTTCAGCTCAAGAATCAGGAATACGAGCTGAAGAGCAAAGCTCTCGAAAACGTGGTAAATCAGCGCTTGCTCGAAAACGAAGCCAAGCGCAAGGGGCTCTCAGTCGATGCGCTTTGGGAGCAGACGGTCGATCGGAATCTGGCTCCTCCAAGCGGCGCAGAAGTTCAAGCGTACTATCTCGGGCAGAAAGATCGCCTCAATCGTCCGTTCGCTGAAGTCAAGCCGCAGCTCGAACAGGCGCTTATTCAAGCAAAGCGGCAGCAGGCTCACCAGGACTACCTCGATCAGCTGCGACGGCAAGCTGGAGTCGCCATTCTGTTAGACCATCCGAGAATGGAGGTCGCGGCAGATCCGCAGCGGCTGCGCGGGAATGCACATGCGCCGGTCACGATCATTGAATTCTCAGACTTCCAATGCCCGTATTGCAGGGCGGCGGAACCCATACTGAAACAGGTAATGGACCAATACGGCGAAAAAGTGCAGCTCGGGTTTCGGGATTTCCCGCTTAGGCAGATCCATCAACAAGCGCAGCAAGCGGCCGAAGCATCGCGTTGCGCGGCGGACCAAGGAAAGTTCTGGGAGTACCACGATCTGCTTTACGCGAACCAGTCGAGACTCGATCAGGCCGGGTTGACAGATCAAGCTCGGGCGTCCGGACTGGACATGCCGCAGTTCTCTACGTGCCTCGCGAGCGGGAAGTTTAAACCGATGATTGAAAGTGATCTTCAAGCGGGCGCCAGTTCGGGAGTCTCCGGTACCCCGGCTTTTTACATTAACGGAATTTTTCTGAGCGGTGCGCAGCCGGTATCAGAATTCCAGAAAATTATCGACTCGGAGCTGGCGAGCGGGGAACGAACGAGCGGAGAGAGCAGACGCTTTGCTTGTCCAAATGGCAGCTGTGGGCACGCCGGACTGCATATCGATCAGGCGCACACGCCGCACTAGCCCCAAACACTTACCGCATGAGAAAGCGACGGGTTATCCCACCCGCCTTACAGCGAACGCTGTTTGCAGAAGTACAAAGAGATCGTATCCATCACATGAACACCGTAAGAGAGCATTGGTGAGGTTGCTTTTTGAACGACCAAGCGTGTTAGCTGGTTTGTGCAGCCCAGTTATGTGGCAGTAAGTGATCGAGTTTCTGGATGGAGTGCGCTGGGATGCGCGCAAGTAGGTCGAGGAACCAGGCGAAGGGATCGATTTTGTTTCAATTCACACGAGCTGACAAAACTGCGCAGGATCGCCATCGTTTTTCCGCCCCGACCGTTGCCGAGGAAGGTCCAGTTGCGACGGCCGACGGCAATTCAGCGACTCGCAACGTCTTGGTTTCAATTAGTGGGCCCTGAAGGATTTGAACCTTCGACCAAAGGATTATGAGTCCTCTGCTCTAACCGCTGAGCTAAGGGCCCAAACGCGTGTGCGGCAGTCTTCGACTAAC
>DATBEG010000112.1:0-46918 GCA_036276155.1 Bryobacteraceae bacterium
AACAATCAGCGCAAGCGGACGGTCCGGGGGATCAAGGCGAACCATCGGTCACAATTTTCCTTTGCCACGCTTCGAACGATAAAAAGGCGGTTCGCAACCTACATGGAGATCTTCGCCGAGCGGGTTTTCGGCCGTGGCTCGACGAAGTTGACCTCCTGCCTGGCAAAGAATGGGAGCCGGAGATCAAGCACGTTGTGCGCCACAGCGACATCGTTCTAGTTTGCCTGTCCAGGTCGTCAATCGCAAAAACAGGATTCGTTCAGAAGGAGATACGATATGCGCTGGACGTTGCGGATGAAAAGCCGGAGGGAACGATTTACGTTATCCCGGTCAGGCTTGAAGAGCGTGACATACCCAACCGGCTGGCGAAATGGCATGGAGTCAATTTGTACGAGCGCGACGGTTTTGACAAATTGAACCGCGCCATCAAATCCAAGGCAAAAAAGCGCGTCTAGGCCATCCGAATGGGGACGCCTGAGCCTGACGCCGTGAACGTTCGCTACCCGCACTCAACTACATCAAAATCGCGAAAAGCGCCAGCAGGAACGGCACAATCTGGTCGTCGCCATCGCAAACGAGCGCCTTCTCCAACAGCAATTCAACACAGCTCGCGCGGCCGTGGCTCGAGGCCGTCACAAAACTGCCAAAACTTGCTTGCTAACTCAAATTCGGTCACTTACTCTCAACCTGGCGCCTAGAAGCCCGGCAGCCAAGTGATGCTTGGTCGACACACGAAAGCAACTCCGCTGTACTTGCCAAGCCATCGCGAAGTGCGTTGCCGGGCTGTTGCTTAGAAGTGGATAGCCTCTTTGTCGGACTTCATCACCGGCTGCTTTCGTGTTAGCATCCGTCACATGCGTAGCTGTAAGTTTGTAGTCGCTCTATGCGTATTTACGTTTGCCGTTTCCGCACCCGTGCGAGCCGATCAGAAGCCGCTAAGTTTGCCGGATGTTCTGGCCTGGAAACGCATGCAAACGCCCGTCATTTCCAATGATGGACACTGGTTCGCCTACAAGCTGGTTCCGAACGACGGCAATTCGCAGGTGGTACTGAAGAACGTCGATACGGGAGCCGAACAACGCTTCGACATAGGCGAAGTCGTGAGGCCGAACCCTTACGTTGCCGGCGGCATGGGTATGCCCCCGCCCGTGCCTCACGACGTTGTATTCTCGGACGATTCCAAGTGGCTTGCCTTCAATGTGCATCCCACGCAGACGGAAGGCCGGCAACTCAAGAAACAGCACAAACCGCTCGAAGACAAGGTGGTGCTGGTAGCGCTTGCAACCGGCAAGAAGACGGAGTTCGATCGTATCCGCCGCTTCGCCTTCAGCGGCGAACGTGCATCCGCGATTGCGCTGCAGCGCTATCCTGCAACGCCGGCTGGACCGGCCGGTGCGGCAGCGGCGGCGACCCCGGCGCCCAATGGCGCAAAGCCGGACGACAAACCGGCAGGCTCAGACCTCGTTTTGCTCGACCTTACGAACAACGAAGAGTTGAATCTCGGCAACGTGTCTGATTTCGCTTTCGACAAGAAGGGCAATTGGTTTGCGTGGATTGTCGACGCGCAGGACAAACTCGGCAACGGCATCAATCTGCGCAATATGAACACCGGGATGGTGGCCACTCTTGACTCGGGCAAAGCTGTCTATAAGAGCCTGAACTGGACCGAGAAGGGCGACGGGCTTGCCGCTGTTCGTGGGATCGATGATAAGCGCTGGGAGGACAAGGTATACACGCTGGTCGCCTTTAAGGAGTTCAAGAACGATGGCCCGCCGGAGAAGGTGGTCTACGAGCCGTCGAAAGACAAGTCGTTTCCGGAGGCGATGACCATCAGCGCCGAGCGGCGTCCCGCCTGGATGGCCGATCTTTCCGAAGTTACCTTCGGAATCCACGAGCTCAAGCCAAAAGAACCGAAGACGCATGGACCCGGTACGCGGGGCAGCGCGACGGCAAAACCGGCCGCTGATGCCGACTCTGATTCGAGCGAAGCGAAGGAAGCAGGATCGGCTACAAAGGCTGATGATTCCGAAGACAAGCCTGATCTGGTCATTTGGCACTGGAAAGACAGTCGCCTGCAATCCATGCAGCAGGTGCAGGAAAACCGCGACAAGAATTTTAGCTATCTGTGTGCGTACATTCCGTCAGAGAACAAGTTCGTCCGGCTCGGCAGTCCTGAAGTAAAAGAGGTCTCAGCGGCTCCGGAAGCAAAGTTCGCAAGCGGCATTGATGTTCGGGCCTATGAACTCGAAAGCAATCTCGACGGCCGGCGCTATGAAGACGTGTACGTGGTGAATCTTAAAACCGGTGAGCGCAAACTGGCATTACGCAAAGCGCGGTGGACGCAGGGCGTCTCTCCCGACGGCACCCACATGCTCTACTACGAAGACGGCAATTTCTTCACTTACAACTTCGAAACGGGCCGATCTCAGAACCTCACCAAATCTGTTCCCGCAGTGTTCATCGACACTGACGACGACCATAACGTTGTCAAGCCGCCTACACGCTCTATAGGCTGGTCGAAGGATTCCAAGTGTGTGCTGCTGACCGACAAGTGGGACATCTGGAAGGTGCCTGCCGACGGCGGAGCTGCAGTCAATCTCACCCGCAACGGCAAACAGGACAAGATTCGTTACGAGCAAATCTGGAAGCTCGACCCCGACGACAAAGGTTTTGATCTCTCAAAGCCACTCTATGTTCGCGCCTACGGCGAATGGACGAAGAAGGGCGGCATTGGGGTCGTTGATCCTGAAAATCCTGGCGTCCGGATGCTCCATTGGGACGATGCAGCGTACATGAACCTGCTTAAGGCCAAGAATGCGGATGTTTTCGCATATAGCCGGGAGAGTACGCAAAACTATCCGGATTTCTATGTCGCAGGCAGTTCGCTAGCGGACGGCAAGCGCGTTTCTGATGCCAATCCGCAACAGAAGAACTTCCTGTGGACGAAGGGCGTCAAACTCGTCGAGTACACCGGCATTCGGGGCGACAAACTGCAGGGCGCGCTGTATCTACCTGCCAACTACGATCCTCAGAAAAAGTATCCGACAGTCGTTTATATTTACGAAAAGCTTTCTCAAGCGGCGAATTCCTATCCGCAACCGGGCTTCAACGGTTTCAGTGTGGGGTATTACACCAGCAACGGATATGCCGTACTTACTCCTGACATAACTTACAAAGTGAACGATCCCGGAGTTTCGTCCATTAACTGCATTCTTGCTGCTCTGAAAGCTGCGGAAGCGACGGGTGTGATTGATCCTGATCGAGTCGCTCTCCACGGACACTCATGGGGCGGCTATCAGACCGCTTTCGCCGTCACCCAGACGAAGGCATTTCGTGCCGCCATTGCGGGAGCTCCGCTGACGGATATGATCGCCATGTATAACGCCATCTACTGGAACACAGGCACCGGCAACATGGCCATATTCGAAAGCAGTCAGGGACGCTTTACCGGAGGACCGTGGGAAAACACCGAAGCTTACATCCGCAACTCGCCCGTATATCACGCGACCAATGTTCAAACGCCGCTGCTGATTCTCTGCAACGACAAAGACGGCGCGGTAGACCACACGCAAGGAATCGAGTATTACAATACCCTCCGCCGGATGGGTAAGCCGGTCGTCATGCTTGAGTACGTCGGCGAAAACCACGGCTTGTTCAAACCGGAAGACATGAAGGATTACACGGTGCGCATGAAAGAGTTCTTTGACCATTTCCTGATGGACAAGCCGGCGCCCGCCTGGTGGACGGACGGCGTTCCAAGACTGAAGATCAAAGACGAGCTTTCCGCGCGTTCCAAGGAACTAGAAAAGCAGGCTACAACTCCAGCCGAAGCTACTCCGTTGCGGTAACGCTGTAACCGGCGGCGTGTTCTAACAGGCATGGCACGGAAGTTTGTCGCAGTGGCCGCTCTGTCTGTGGCGCTGGCGGTATTTGCGAAGATTTACGGCCAGACCGGCGGTGCGGCCGATGAAACTATCCGAATCGATTTGGCGGCACAGGCTCAACCCTTTCCGCACATTTGGGAGCGGATGTTCGGCTCCGGACGTGCGAATCTGAGCATGCGTGACGACTACCGGCGCGATTTGCGCACCGTAAAGAGCATCACGGGCTTCGAATATGTTCGCTTCCACGCCATTCTCGATGACGAGAACGGAGTCTACGACGAGGACGCGCAGGGCAAGCCTATTTACAACTGGTCGTATGTAGATCAGATCTATGACGGCTTGCTTGAAAACGGCGTAAAACCATTCGTCGAGATCAGTTTCATGCCGAAGAAGCTGGCGGCGAATCTGACTCCGCATCCGTTCTGGTACAAGCCGCTGCCCTCGCCGCCCCGAAATCCTGCAAAATGGAGCGCGCTCGTAGAAGCATTCACGCGGCATTTGCTGGAACGGTACGGCCCCGGCGAAGTGGAGCAGTGGTATTTCGAAGTGTGGAACGAGCCCAATATCGATTTTTGGGACGGCGTTCCCAAGCAGGAGACCTACTTCGCTCTTTACGATGAGACCGCGCGCGCGGTGAAGCACGCAAACCCTCACTTGCGCATTGGTGGTCCGGCTACTGCGCAGGCGGCGTGGGCGGACGCCTTTATC
The DNA here is from genome assembly GCA_036276155.1 of Bryobacteraceae bacterium. Classification (GTDB taxonomy): domain Bacteria; phylum Acidobacteriota; class Terriglobia; order Bryobacterales; family Bryobacteraceae; genus Bog-105. The sequence continues at coordinate 4,593 of DATBEG010000112.1, forward strand.
AAGCACTGCACCGATAATCACGTGCCGTTCGACTTTGTTTCAGCGCACATCTACGGCAACGAAAACCCGGTGGATGTATTTGGCAAGAAGCTGCCCATCTCGCAACACGACATGGTCGGTCGCGCGGCGAAGAAAGTTTTCGATCAGGTGAAAGCGTCGCCGGCGCCCGACACGCCCATCATCTGGTCCGAATACAACGCCACCTACATGACCTTGCAAAACACAACCGATAGCGCCTTCATGGGCCCATGGCTGGCAAACAATATTCGCGAATGTGACGGCCTCGCCGACATGATGTCGTACTGGACCTTCTCTGATGTCTTCGAAGAGCAGGGCGTGGCGAAAACGCCTTTCTATGGCGGCTACGGCCTGATTGCCCAGCGCGGAATACCGAAGGCGGCCTTCTATGCCTTCGAGTTGCTGAACAGGCTGGGCGACAGGCGCTTGCCCAATGACTCTGAAAACGCCTTAGTCACAGAGCGCGCGAACAGCGACGTCATTCTGGCGCTCTGGAACTATGCCGACCCTGGTGCGCAGGCGCCCGCAAAAACTTTTCATCTCGCCGGAGTCGATGCAAGGTTCACCAGATATTTTGTGCAGATGGTGGATCCTGATCATGGCTCCAGCCTGAAAGTTTGGAAAGACATGGGGTCACCTGCTTCGCCCACCCCCGAGCAGATTCGTGTAATCATTCGAGAATCTGCTTTGCCGCCGAGGCAGGTTCACTCAATCGCAGACCCGATTGTCATTCCATCGCAGGGGCTGGCGCTTGTTGAGTTGCAGCGGTAGGCGTAAGCCCCGCGCGCAATTTCACAACGTCACCAACAACAAAAACGGCGGGACTGTGGATCTCCACTGTGCCCGCGGCCACCTCGGCCAGCGTGCTTTCAACGACGGCTTCGCCCGGAAGCGTGCCGCGCTGGATGAACGCGACCGGTTCTGTTCCGCTTCGGCCTGCGGCGATTAACGACTGCGCGATGAACACGCGGTTCTGCACGCCCATCAGGATCACGAGCGTGTCCACTTGCGCGTATCGTTCCCATTCGCGCGCGAGGCCATCGCGGCAATGTCCCGTTACCACAACGAACGATTGCGACACTTTGCGGAATGTGAGAGGAATGCCGGCTAGTCCGGGCACGGCAATAGTGGAAGAAACGCCGGGAATGAGTTCGACCTCGATCCCTAGTCTCAGGGCGAACTCCCATTCTTCCGCGCCTCTCCCGAATACCAGTGGATCGCCACCCTTCAGCCGGGCCACTGTCTTCCCCCCGAGCGTGTGAGTGCGAATCAGCTCCATGATTCGCGACTGAGTATGCTCCTGCTCGCCCTGATGCTTGCCGACATTGATCAGTTCCGCACCCGTACGCGACATCGCCACGATCTTCGGACTCACTAGGCGGTCGTACAGCACAACGTCGCAAAGCGCGAGACACCGCACCGCTTTCAGCGTGAGCAGTTCGGGATCGCCCGGACCTGCGCCGATGAGATATAGCTTGCCTGTTTTTCGGGCGCTGGCCACTTGCTCTCACGACCAGCGTAGCGAAGCCGCGCCTCTAAACGTGCATCAGATCGCTGACGATTTCGAAGGAATAGCCTTGGTCACGCAACACAGGCACAATCTTCTTGACCGCGCGAAGCGTCTCGCTGATGTCGGGATTACGTTCTACACCGCGGCCGTCGTGCAGACAGATAATCCCGCCTGCCGAGGTATGGCAGAGCACATGACCGGCAACGCGATCTGCCCTCCAACGCCAGTCAAAGCCAATCACGGTCCACATCACATCCAGCAGCGCGAGCTTCCGTTGCACCTCGCGCATGCCTACCCAACGGAAGCCGTATGGCGCGCGCAGAAGCATGGGCACGATTCCTGTTTCGAAGGATATAATCTTTTGCGCTTCGCTGAACTCGAAATCGATGAAGTTGCGCGATTTGAACAGAAGCTTCGGGTGCGAATAGGTGTGGTTACCGATTTGGTGTCCGCACGCCGCCACGCGTCCGGCGATGTGGGGGAGACGGCGAACGTTCATCCCGCATTGAAAGAAGGTTGCAAATACATTTTCGGAGGCGAGGTAATCCAGCAGATCCTGCGTGCGTTCGCTGGGTCCGTCGTCAAAGGTAAGTGCGATGGATTTTCTGCGGCCGGGACCGCGATATACAGAGGGACCGAAGAGCTGCGATGAACGAGAAACACTGCCGTATGCTGCTGCTGCGGACAGTCCTCCAATCACGGCTCCAGCGGTGAGCCCTGCTACCTTCAGGGGTTGCATCGTCCTCAGGCTAGCATCCTGCCGTTATCGGAGAAGTTCTACTCTCTGATCTTGTCCCGTGCCGGCGCTGAAGCATGGTACTGCTCCCGGACACGCGACACGTAGATATTTAACAGCTCGCCAACTCGGTTGTAATCCGGTGACTTCACAATGAAGCCGACATGGTGGCGCTTATTCAAACGCCAGACAAGCTCTGGCTCCGGGAACCACGACGTGTCGGGCCATTCCTGCCGCGCAAGCGAAACCAACAGCCCTGAATAGTCGTCCTCCGGTTCGGGCGGCTGATAGTTCGTGCCTTTTGCGCAGGCCACTTCCACCTTCGCCCATTCCGACCACATATTGATGCCCGTTGCCGCTTCAATCAGATCCGAGATATTCGCTCCTCCGACGCGCGCGGATGTCTCCAGAAAGTAAATGCGGCCGTTCTCGTGGGCGCGAATGAATTCGGTATGCGAAACGCCGCTATTCAGATTGAACGAGCTGAGAACTTTCTCGTTCAGCCACTTCAGCCCCTTATCGTAGTCGGAATCCCGCTGCAGCAAGCGTGTGGTGAATATGCCTCCGCCATGCGTTACTTCGAGCGGCGGGGTGCCGTACGCGCTCGAGACCGCATAGACCATGCGTCCTTCGAACCAGATGGAATCGACGTGAAAAATGTCGCCCGGGACAAAACGTTCCAGGACAAAATACGATTGCTCATCACCCAGGCTGTGAATCCGATCCCAGACTTCCTGATGCTGGTGGTACTTTTTGATCCCGATCGCGCCAGCCATCAGGCGCGGTTTCAAAACCCAGGGCGGCTGCACGTGCTCCAGAAAATGTGCGATCTCAGAATTGTTGATGGTCGCCGTAAATTCAGGCACCGGAATGTCGTGCTCGGAAGCCAGCATGCGCATCGCCAGCTTGTCGCGAAAAAAGCGTGTTGCGGATTCGCCCATCCCCGGAAACCGCAGATGTTCACGCAGCAATGCCGCTTTTTCTAAATCGAAGTCATCGAGCGGAACCACGCGGTCAATCCGCATCTCCTTGCAAAGATGCGCGACCGAGTGAACCATGTCCTGCAGGTTCCACTCGTTCTCACGATCTGGCATATAGAAGATGTCATCCAGGCTTTCGCGCGGAAAATCCGCGTTATCTTTGAGGCTTAAGGACGTCAGCAGCAGCACCCGGCAGCCGAGTTCCTTTGCCTGCTGCAGGAACCGCCGTCCTTTTTCGTAGCTGGCGAGTCCTAGAATTGTGAGTGGCTCGGAACTGTCGCGTGGGGAGGAGTTCATTTCCGTCTGGCCGAATTTCGGGATACCTTAACTAATAGAACACTAAAGATCCGATTTGCACTTTTCTTCGTAACTTCGGCGGGCATCTGATCGAAATGCTCGAAGGAGGGGTCGTATGCCTACGCTAAAACTGAAACACCTGCTCGCCATTCGTTGGTTCCACTGGATCAACTTCCCGTTGCTCGCCTTGATGATCTGGAGCGGATTTTTGATTTATTGGGCCTTCCCGACGTATTTTCTGGGCCCGGTCCGGTTTCCCAATTCGATTTTCCAGGCGTTCCACATGGATCACAGGCTGGCTGATGGTATGGCGATGCACTTCGTCTTCATGTGGCTCTTCACCATAAACGGAATACTCTACGTCGCTTATACGATCTTCTCCGGCGAATGGAGATTGCTTGTGCCGCGTTCACTCAGCACGTTTCGCGACGCGTGGCACGTGGCACTGTACGACTTTCATCTCCGAAAAGAGAAACCTCTCCAGGACAAATACAACGCGGCCCAGCAAGTCACATATACAGCCATCATCGTCATGGGCATCGGTTCCGTATTAACGGGATTCGCGATCTACAAGCCCGCTCAACTCTACTGGCTGGCCGCGCTATTCGGCGGTTATCCCATGGCTCGCCTGGTCCATTTTTCGCTGACTGTCGGCTATTGCGCGTTCTTTGTTGTTCATATCGTGCAAGTGATGCTTTCCGGTTGGAACAACTTCCGAAGCATGGTGATCGGTTACGAGTTGGTGCAGGGACATGACTAACCGGCATCCGGAGTTCACCGTTTCCGAGCAAAAGCTCAAGTGGGAGTTGCGACGCCGCTCGCGCCGCGACTTTCTGATTGGAGGTGCCGCCGCCGTCGCCGCATTTAGCGGCTACGAGTGGCTGATGGGCGGCAAGGAAGACAACAGCCTCCCCGTGCGCGAACGCAAGGTTCTGAATGGGAATGGCAATCTCGGTGTGAAGTACGTCAGCGATTCGCACTTGATGCCCACATATTCCAAGGCGGACTATTCGTATCTGAAAGCGAATGGCGATATCGGGCTCGATCCAGCCTTTAAACCGGGCACTTGGCAATTGAAGGTGCAGATGGGTTTGAACGGCATTCCCGATCTGAGTCTCAAAATGGACGACATCAAGACTCTCCCGCCGGTCACCATGATTACCCGCTTCTGCTGCGTGGAAGGTTGGAGCGCTGTTGCCGGTTGGAAGGGCGTGCGCTTCTCAGATTTCACGAAGAAGTATTTCCCCCCGGCCCGCCAGCTTCCGCGGTATGTCTACATGACGACGCCCGACGAAGATTATTATGTTGGTCTGGACACGCCCAGCGCCATGCATCCGCAAACGCTCTTGGCCTACGAGCTGAATGACAAGCCGCTGACTCCTGAGCACGGCGCGCCGCTCCGGCTGGTGATCCCGACCAAGTACGGCATCAAGAACATCAAGCGGATTGGCAGCATCCAATACACCGACGATCGGCCAACCGACTACTGGTATGAGCAGGGCTATGATTGGTTCGCAGGATTATGACGAAAGAGGAAGCTAAGCTTTACTGCGGGACATCGGGGTTTGCCTATAACACTTGGAAGCCCGAGTTCTATCCGGAAAAGCTCGCATCCAGCAAGTTTCTCGAGTATTACGCCACGCGTCTGAACGCGGTCGAAGTCAACTACACCTATCGGCGTCTTGCTTCGACGGCAACATTTGAGAAGTGGATTGCTGCAACGCCTGCGGAATTCTTGTTCCTTCCGAAAGCGCACATGAAGATTACCCACTCCTACAAGCTGGAGGGTGCTGAAGACTTCACACGCGTTTTCCTGGAATCGTTGAATCCGCTCGCGAGCGCGAACCGCCTCGGGCCCATTCTGTTCCAGCTTCCGCCGTCGCTGAAGCGCGACACAGTGCGGCTCGCCGAATTTTGCAAGCTGCTGCCGAAGAATGTGAAGGCGGCCTTCGAATTCCGCAACGCAACGTGGTTCCACGACGAGACCTACCGCACTCTGTCCGACTGCCAAATCGGCCTCTGTCAAGCTGAAAACGACAACCTGGAAACGCCGCACGTTGTCACCGCCGACTTCGTGTACCTGAGGCTGCGCAGACCCGACTACACGGAATCTGAGATCGGCAGCATCAGCTTCCGCGTCGGCCAATACCTGCGCAACGGCTATCCGACATTTGCCATCTTCAAGCACGAAGACACGCCGGCGGGCGCGCTGAATGCCGAACGGTTGCTGGTTACGCAACGCGAAAACGCGCTGGCGTAATCGCGCATCCGATCTCTACTTGAAAAACACGCGCCAGGTCGTCACTACGAAAGCGTGCGTCACCATGGGCGCCCGCACGCTACCGCTGCGCCAGTAGGCGATCCCGCAGCCAACACCCAGCAGCCCCGCCACACAGGCACGACGCCAGTTGGGAAACTCGTGGAACCAGAGGTGTACCGCACCGAAGATGAGAGCGGAAAGCAGAATCGCAGCTACAGGCTGCCTCCACGTATTCAGAAAAGCCCGCTCAATAACGCCGCGAAAGAACAGCTCCTCCGCAAGCGCCACCACCCATAGAACCCCGAGGAATGTCCCGACCGCGATACCCAGCGTCCGCCACCACGGCCCGGCAAGCGGATCGAAACGCACGTCGTGCAGGACCAAAGCGAGCGCGGCGATCGGCAATACAAACACCGCGAACCAGGTGAAGCCGCTGCGCCATTCAGCCATATCCGGCCACAAACTGAATGCACCCGCGTCCCACTCGCGCAGCACCAGCAGCGCGAGAACACCGGCCCTGATCCACATCAGATGACCCAGAACGTCGATCCGCAGATGCGCATCAGGCGAAATGTAGATTCGAGGAAAGACGTGCAGCAGGATGGGTGCCGCTGCAACCACGAGAAAGCCAACATCGTAGGCAAAACGCCTCGGCAGGATGGCGTACCAGAATGAAAAAATTACCGTCAGAATGGCAAGCAAATAAAAGGCGTTGCGCGCAAACGTTCCCGCGGCCAAGCTGAACACCAGGTAGGGCAGTAGTCCGCTGATCCAAATCAATGCTGCCTGCGTGCGGCGTGAAGCGATCCGCGCAAAGGCATTACGCGTGCTCTCGAACATGGTAGCGAGGTAGAACGTAACCTCCACCACGAACGCTGGAAATGCTGCCGTCGTGATCCAATGGAGATGCGGATACTCGTTCGAATAGACACGTGCGGCGATGAATAACGCTATCCACAAGCACAGTAAAGCTATGAAAAACGGACGGTTTGTCCGAAACATCGCCCTCATCGTAGCATCGGGGTGTATCTTTGCTGTTTCTTCCCTTCGGGCTGCGGATCCGCCTCCCGGACTGCTCAAAAAGATCGCGGAGAAAGAAACTGAGTTCGCGCGGGCTCGCGAAAATTATACGTACCGCCAGTCCGTCACAGTACAGGAATTCAGCACGCAGGGCCTCGTGACGGGCGAGTTCCACGAAGTTCACGACGTGACGTTCTCGCCCAATCTGGTCCGCTACGAAACCGTGGTCGAGCGCACGCGGAACACGCTCACCCATATCAAACTGACCCCCGAGGATTTCGCGGACATTAAAAATGTGGATCCGTTTCTGTTGACCACTGAAACCCTGCCTCTCTATGAGGGCAAGTATCAAGGCGAGGAGATGATGGACGGCGAAAAGTGTTTCGTCGAGTACATCCGGCCAAAACAGATTCTTTCCACTCAGCGCTTTTTTCAAGGTACGTTGTGGGTTCGTGAGTCCGATTTCGCCGTGGTTCGAAGCGAAGGCCAGGCTGTTCCTCAGATCGACACGCTCGCGCAGCAGAATCTGTTTCCGCACTTCACAACCATACGGCGGCTTATCGATGGCAAATGGCTCTTCCCGATAGAAACCTACGCCGACGATACGCTATTCTTCCGCAACTGGCCGCAGCGCATCCGGATTATCGTCCGCTACATGGATTACAAGAAGTTTGGCACGGAATCTACTATCATCTTCGGCACGCCGCAGCCGCAGCCGCAGCCCGATCAGCCCCCTAGGAAGTGAGCCGCGCGTAATCCTCCGGCGTGTCAATGTCGGCCCCTGCTTCAGGCAATGGAAACCGCGCGACATCGGCGCCTAATCGCCGCAGCAACTGCTTCGCCCCCATGTGCGGCGGCAGTGAACGAAGGTCCGCAAAGAGTTTGCGCCCAAAGATGGCCGGCACGCCGATGCTCCCGTCGTACTCGGCTGCAAGGGCGAAGTGATCGGGGGTGAACGCTTCGCCCATTCGGTTCAGATGGGAGGCTTTGACCAGCGGTTGGTCCGCCAGCAAAACGGCGACCGCGTTCACCGTCACTCCGCTTTGTTCCAGCGCCTTCATGCCGCAGATAATGGACGAACCCATGCCCAGCGCCCAATCGCGATTTTCTGCGATCTCGACCGGTAGTCCCGACAAACTCGCGCGCACTTGCGAAGCTTCAGCGCCGATAACCACGACGATAGGAGAAAATCCAGCCTGCCGCGCCTGCTCCACGGCATTCTGAACAAGCGTGCCCGAGCCATAAGCCAGAACCTGCTTCAGCCTTCCCATGCGGCTCGCAGATCCTGCCGCGAGAATGATGACCGCGATAGCTGATCCTTTATCGTCCGTCAACCCGATAGCTCCGCTATCGTCCGTCAAACTGATCGCCTTTGACAATCTTCAATTGCGGGCGGCTGCCTTTCACCACAGTCATGGACTCCAGCTTGTCCAGTTCCCGCCGGGCGATATGTGACCAACTGCTCTGCGGATCAAGCTTCAAATATGCCCGCCAATGCCGCATCGCATTCAGGTTGTCGCGTAAGCTCTGGTACAGCAGCGCCAGGTTGTAGTGCGCATCCGCGTAGTGGGCGTGATGTTTCAACGCTTCGTGATAATGCGTGAGAGCGCTTTGCGGATCGCCACGCTCGTCATATAGATTTGCCAGGTTGAAGTGTGCCAGCGCGTAGCTCGGATCGACCTCCAGCGCTTTCTTATATTGCGCTTCGGCATCGGACCATGCGTGCCCGTTGAAGAAGACGGTACCGAGATTCACCAGTGCGCCCGCGGATTGCGGATCCAACTCCGCCGCCTTCTGATACGCCTCAATGATTTGCTCGTACGGCGCGCCCGTCTGCTCGAGTTCCAGCCCGCGCTCAAACCACTGGTCGGCTTCCAGCTTCCTCCTGAGCCGTTCTGCAACGTTTGCGCCTGATTTTTTCGAGGCCGGCAAGTGTAGCAACTTGTTGATCTCTTCTTCGGCGAAGTCGAACAGCAGTTGTCCCGAGGCGGGTTCCATCTTCTGCTTGCCGATCTGAATCAAGATGCGCCGCCCCTCTTTGTACACCTGAACATCACGCTCCAGGTCGGGCAGCTTACGCAGAACGTCGCGGACACGGTGGAGCGCTTGCTTCACCAGCCGCGGATGGGCGTGCTCGCTGCGCAACCGCGCGAGCTTCTTCAGCACCAGAAGATCGGAGAAGCTATACAGGGTCGCGGGCTGAATAAGTTCCTGCCGCTCCCAACTCTTTAGTTGCCGGTTCTCAATCCTGAGTAGCCGACATACTTCCTTGCGGGTGTAAGAACCACCCGATTCGCGTCCGGAAGCAGGCGAAGGTGGTTGCGAGGGCTCTCGCAGCACAGACAGATAATAGCATCAGCTCGATGAGTCTCTTTTGCGGCCGCATTCCTCCACAATTCTTGTTGAGCGGTAACAGCACAGGTTTTGCACGTGGTTGTTCGTGTTTTCCCCTGGGTCGAGAGCACACCAGAGAAAAGCTTCTGGTACGGCGTTACAGCGGCCCCCTCATATAGTCACAACCTACTTCTCGCTTGTTATCAGCAGCTTACCGGAATTCGCTTGGAGCGGCATGTCATCCTATAAGTAGGAAGCCGGACGAGCCATTCAGCTCTTCCGGCTTTTCTATTTTCCAGGAGGAAAACGATGGCCACCGCCAAGCAAATCGCCGCCAATCGCCGCAATTCCGAGAAGTCGTGCGGCCCGAAATCCGAAGAAACGAAGCAAAAGGTCGCGCAGAACCGTCTCAAGCACGGTCTCTCTGGCGGCAACTTTCGCGTCATCGAAGGCGAATCACAGGAAATATTCGACGAATTCCTGCAAGGCTTCATTCGCGCCGAGCAGCCCGTCGACGAAGTCGAACTCGACCTCGTGGGCAAAATGGCGCGCAGTAGTTGGATGTCGGAACGTGCCATCCGCTGCCAGAACGGCTGCTTTCTTGTGCAGCCGCAAACTGACGAACAAAAAACTCGCGGCAAATGCGGTGTTGGCGTCCGTACCGACCTCGATCTGCACCTTCGCTACCAGACCGCGCACGATCGCGCCTACTCACGTGCTGCCGCCGACCTCCACAAACATAGGGAAAGACGACGTTTAGCCGAAATTGGCTTTGAACGGGAAAGACGAGCCCAGGCCGATGAAATCCGAAAACAGAATCAGGAGCGCCGCCGGCAAAACGAAGAGATCCGCCGGGCAACTGCGGCTCAGCACCGCGAAAATCAGGAAAATCGCCGCGAGGCAGACTACAAAGTGACCAACGCCATCAAAAACGAGAAGCTTCTGCAGCAGCAATTCAACACGGCGAAGGCTGCCGTAGTCTTTGAACAGCTCAACGCGCGCCAACTCGCCGCCTGAAACTACTCCGTAGGAACGATGTCGCCGCCGAGCGAGCGAACTTGTGCCCAAACTGTCTCTCTTAAATAGGACAACCCGCACGTCCAATATCACAGCCGTGCCTCGCCGCCTCCTCTTCGCCTTAATTAGACAAAGGCCACCCACCCGCGTCATCCCAGCTAAACTGGAATAAAGCTATAGCTATGCTCGAAAACGCTCTCGCCAAGGTCTTTGGCACGAAACACGACCGCGAAATCAAGCGGATGCGGCCGATGGTGGCGGCGATTAATGATCTCGAGCCCGAAATGCAGCGGCTGTCCGACTCCGAATTGGCTGCCGAAACCATCAAGTTCAAGGAACAAATCGCCCAGGGTGCCTCGCTCGACGACATTCTGGTCCGCGCCTTCGCCGTTTGCCGCGAAGCTGGCCGCCGCGTCCTCAACATGCGCCACTTCGATGTACAGTTGATCGGCGGTATGGTCCTGCACAAGGGCCGCATCGCCGAAATGAAAACCGGTGAAGGTAAAACGCTCGTCGCCACTCTGCCCAGCTATCTGAACGCGCTCGCAGGCAAAGGCGTTCATATCGTAACCGTCAACGACTATCTCGCGCGCCGCGACTCCGAGTGGATGGGTCGCCTTCACAAATTGCTCGGTCTCACCGTCGGCACCATCGTGCACGATCTCGACGATCAGGAACGCCACCAAGCCTACTTCTCAGACATCACTTACGGCACCAACAACGAATTTGGCTTCGATTACCTGCGCGACAACATGAAATTCCGCCTGGAAGATTATGCCCAGCGCGATTTCAACTTTGCCATCGTAGACGAAGTCGATTCCATCCTCATCGATGAAGCCCGCACTCCGCTCATCATCGCCGGTCCCAGCGAAGAATCTACCGATAAATACCAACGCGTCAACAACATCATTCCGTACCTCGAGCGTGGTGAGGTCATCGAAGGCAAAGAGCCCGGCCAGTCCCTCACCACGGGCGATTTCACTGTCGACGAGAAGCATCGCACCGTTGCCCTCACCGAAGAAGGCATTGAGAAAGTCGAAGGGCTTCTCCACAGCGGTAATCTCTTTGATCCCGCCAATATCGAACTGAACCATCACGTCCAGCAGGCTTTGCGCGCGCACATCCTCTATCTCCCCGACCGCGATTACGTCGTGCAGGAGGGCCAGGTCATCATCGTCGACGAGTTCACCGGTCGTCTCATGCCGGGGCGCCGCTGGAGCGATGGTCTGCATCAGGCTGTCGAAGCCAAGGAAGGAGTCAAGATCGAACGCGAGACCCAGACCCTCGCATCCGTCACCTTCCAGAACTACTTCCGCATGTATAAAAAGCTCGCCGGCATGACCGGCACGGCCGACACGGAAGCGGCCGAGTTCAGCAAAATCTATAACCTCGAAGTCACCGTCGTTCCGACGAACAGGCCGCTGATCCGAATCGAAAATGCGGACGTCGTGTATCGCACCGAAGGCGAAAAATTCCGAAACGCGGCTAAGGAAATCAAGGAGTTGCATGAGAAGGGTCAGCCCGTTCTCGTCGGCACAATCTCGGTCGAGAAGTCGGAAAAGCTTTCTGGCGTCCTTCGCAAGATGGGCGTCAGGCACGAAGTGTTGAACGCCAAGAATCACGAGCGCGAAGCGCACATCGTTGCCCAGGCCGGACGCAAAGGCGCAGTGACCGTCTCAACCAACATGGCTGGCCGCGGTACCGATATTCTGCTCGGCGGAAATCCCGATGCGTTGTTGGAAGAACGCCTCAAGAAGTACAGCAAAGATCCCAACTTGATGCCTGCGGCAGAGCTCGAAGAGATGAAAGCGCAGATCAAGGGCGAGATTCAGGTCGAGCATGACGAAGTTGTCGGCCTCGGCGGCCTGCATATATTAGGTACCGAGCGTCACGAGTCCCGTCGCATCGACAATCAGTTGCGCGGACGCGCCGGACGTCAAGGCGACCCCGGCAGCTCCCGCTTCTACCTTTCTCTACAGGACGATCTGCTCCGTATTTTCGGCGGCGAACGCATGCAGAATTTGATGCTGCGCCTCGGCATGGAAGAAGATGTGCCCATCGAGTCGAAAATGATTACGCGGCGCATCGCGGCTGCGCAAAAAGCTGTCGAAGCCCAGCATTTCGCCTCGCGCAAACATGTTCTCGAATACGACGACGTCATGAACAAGCAGCGCCAGGCTGTCTACTCCATGCGCCGCCAACTTCTCGAAGGCGAGAACCAGAAGCAGCGCACTCAGGACATCGTCCGCGGAATCGTCGGCGCCTTTATCGACGAACACTGCCCTGAGCATGCCCGCTACCATCAATACGATCTCAGCGGATTGCAGACCGCCATTCTGAATCAGTTCGGAGCCAAGATCGACCTTGATGAGCTGGCCAATCTGAGCCGCAACGAAATCGAGGACAAGATTCTCGATCTCCTCTTCGCTCGCTACGACGAAAAAGAACGGATGATCGGCCCCGACAATCTGCGCCAGGCCGAACGTATCATCATGCTCAACGTCGTCGACAGTCAGTGGAAAGACCATCTGCTCTCGATGGATCACCTCAAGGAAGGCATCGGCCTCCGCGGCTACGGTCAGAAAGATCCGCTCATCGAATACAAGAAGGAATCCTTCACCATGTTCCAGGAAATGATGGATCGTATCGAAGACGAGACCATCAAGTTCCTGTACTTCATGCGCATCGAGACGGGTGCTCCCGGCGCGACTCCGCCGCTTCCCTACCCTGAAATGGGTCCGGACGCCGACGACGAGGAGGAGGAAGAAGAGGGGGAGCGGGAGCCTGAGCTCGTTGGGGCTAATGTTCAGGCACAACAATCAGTCCTCGACCTGACGCGAAACATCCAAAGAAAGAAGGAGCGCGAACTCGCTGAACTGCAATTTTCTGGCGGCGAAGCCGCTAGCAGGCCGCAGACAGTTAGCAAAGCGGCTAAAGTAGGGCGCAATGAACTTTGCCCCTGTGGAAGCGGAAAGAAATACAAAAAATGTTGCGGAGCAAAAGGTTAGCACTGGGGCTTTTCATCGCGAGCGTTGCGCTCGCGGCGGATGACCCCGCGGTGCATGACAGTGCCCTCTGGAAAGAGTTCGGCCTCGTCCACACCCAGACTGCGAACGTCGGCAAGGTCGACATCACTGCTTACCAGATGAAAGATCTCACCGGCGCCCTGGCCGCCTGGGAATGGCAGCGGTCTCCGGAAGGCCGCACATGCCAGTTTGCGGAATTCTGTACTCAGGAACCCGATAAGATCCTGGTCTCCCAAGACAACTATGTCGTTGAGTTCCGCGGCAAAGCGACGAAAGCGGAAATCGATCAATACCTCGCGGCCCTGCCAAACAAGCGCGGCACATCGCTTCCGGCTATCCTGACTTTCCTGCCTCACCAGGGACTTGTTCCCGATTCCGCGCGCTATGTCCTCGGTCCCGAATCGCTGAAGGCGTTCGCGCCGCAACTCGATTCAACCAAGCCCGGCTTTGAGCAAGGCGCTGAAGCTGAGATCGCTGAATACAATCTCCCGCATTCTGCCACCCCCATTCACTTGGCGCTCTTCTACTATCCGTCTCCTGAGATGGCGCGCCTGCATGCCATTAATTTCAAGTTGACTCCAGGTACGCAAGTCAAACGCTCGGGCGTTCTCGACGCCATCGTTTACGGCAACGCGACGCAAGCTCAGGTGGACACTCTGCTGAGCCGCATCGAGTATGAAGCGAAGATCACTTGGAATGATTCGCCGCCGCCTGGTCCCATCAAACCGCTCTACCGATTGCTAACGAACATCATCTACCTGAGCATCCTCCTGTCAGCCATCTGTCTCCTCGCCGGACTGATGTATGCCGGTATGCGAATCTACCGCCGACGCTACGGAACTCTGGACTCGCAAGAGGCGATGACCACGTTGCATCTTACCGGTGAATAAGCTTATGGTGTCCGTAAGCCGCTGCAGCAAATGCACTTACGGATTCAATACCACAGTTTTTCCACAGCGTTTTGCGCACCCCGTGGACGCGACGCAAGAAACATCTTCAACTGTAAATGGTTTGTACAGTGTCACTTACGCAGCACATCGCAAGCGGGGAAAAATGCCCTTGACTTCACCCCCCCTTGGCCCTAAACTCCAATCACAAACGGATTTTGGCGGTTGCGATGCCGTCGGATCTGATTCTCCCATCAAACGTAACCCTTGCATTCAAAGGGCCTGGAAACAGGAGAGACAAATGCTCATTCAACCGAATGAGCATTTTCTTTTCACGCACTTACCACCAACCACACTGATTATCGGCCCGGTTTTGTGAGGCCGCGCCCACCGCAGCCTTCCGAGAAGCCCCAAACGTGGCGGGAGCGCTTCGAGGCGCTCAGGAACGTTCCGCCGCTGCTCGGAATGGTCTGGAAGACCAGCCCCAAACTGGCCGTTTCCACCCTGCTGCTCCGCTTTATCGCTGCGCTCTTTCCGCTCGCAACCCTCTGGGTCTCGAAGCTGATCATTGACCTGGTGGTGCGCACAATTCGCCACCAACATGTCGACCGCTCCCTAATATGGAAGCTGTTGATTATAGAGCTTCTGCTCGCTGTCGCAGCCGACACCACCGGCCGTTTTATCTCGCTCGTCGACAGCCTCCTCGGCGATCGCTTCACGAACCACATCAGCATCCGCCTGATGGAGCACGCCAACTCACTCGATCTCGTCTCCTTCGAAGATCCGGTTTTCTACGACAAGATGGAGCGGGCCCGCCGGCAAACCACGGCCCGTCTCGGAATGCTCGGCAGTCTCGCCGGCATGGCGCAGCAGCTAATTACCTTGTTGTCACTCATTTCCGCAGTGATTTTCTTCTCGCCGTGGCTCCTGCTGCTGCTTGCCGCAGCCACCATCCCCGTGTTCTTCGGCGAAACCCGCTTCGCCATGCTGAACTACTCGCTGCTCTATCGCTATACGCCCGAGCGCCGCGAGCTGGATTACCTCCGCTGGCTCGGTGCCAGCAACGAAAGCGCCAAGGAAGTGAAGATCTTCGGCCTTGGAAAGTATCTAGTCGAGCGTTCGCGGACGCTCTTCGAGCGTTTCTACGCCGAAAATAGGCATCTGGCGATCCATCGGGCAGTTCACGGAACGTTGCTCAATGTAATTCCCACGGGTGCCTACTACGGTGCCTACGCCTTGATTCTGGTAAAAGCCCTGGCCGGAGCATTAACGGTTGGCGATCTTACATTGATGGCTGGCGCGTTCTCCCGGTCTCGCACTATCATGGAAGGCCTGGTTTCGGGTCTGGCCGGGGTGTCGGAACAGGCATTATTCATCAAAGACCTGTTCGACTTCTTCCAGACCAACCCCACCATCACGTCCAAACCCGGCGCGCTCCCCGCTCCGCGGCCCATCCGGTCCGGTTTCGAATTTCGAAACGTCTCCTTCGCCTATCCTGGTTCGGATCAACAGGTTTTGGCCGACGTAAGCTTCCGCTTCTATCCGCAGGAGCGCATCGCGCTGGTCGGCGAGAACGGCGCCGGTAAGACCACTCTCGTCAAACTCCTCGCCCGGCTGTACGACCCGACTGGCGGTTCCATCCTGCTCGACGGCGTGGACCTTCGCGATTACGATGTTGACGAGCTTCGTCACGAGATCGGCGTCATCTTCCAGGACTACATGCGATATGACATGTTAGCGGCTGAGAACATTGGCTTTGGACGCATCGATGAGATGCAGGATAACGAGCGGATTACGGGGTCTGCCGAGAAAAGTCTGGCAGCGGGAGTCGTTGCCCGCCTACCCAAAAACTATCAGCAGATGCTCGGTCGCCGCTTCGAAGGAGGCGTCGATCTGTCCACCGGTCAGTGGCAGAAAGTCGCCTTGGCCCGCGCTTACATGCGCGACGCCCAGATCCTGATCCTGGATGAGCCGACCGCAAGCCTCGATGCTCGCGCCGAATTTGAAGTCTATCAGCGCTTTGTCGACCTGACCAACGGCAAGATGGCGGTCCTGATCTCCCACCGTTTCTCGACTGTTCGGATGGCGGACCGTATTATTGTTCTGGAACATGGTCGGATTGTGGAGCAGGGCTCGCATTATCAATTGGTTCAACTCGGCGGCAAATATGCCGAACTCTTCGAACTGCAGGCGGCTGGCTATCGGTAGACCGTTGCTCGTCGCGTTGGCACTGAGCGCTCGTTTTGCGTTCGGCGCGACTGCCCCGCCCCTGATGCCTTGGCCGGCGAATCTCACGGTACAGCCCGGCAGTGTTCCCATCACTAGCGACTTCTCGGTATCCCTTTCTGGCGCCGGCGCGAAGGATCCGCGAGTGATCGCGTCCGTCGATCGACTCTGGTGGAGACTAAATCGGCAAACCGGAATGCTTTTGCACCCTCGTCTCGTGCCCGCCGGCGGAACACTGTCCGTCGTCATTGAGCAGCGAGATCACAAGCCGCCTCAGCGACTGGGAGATGACGAGAGTTATTCACTCGATATCACCGGCGGGCGGATTCGCCTCTCAGCGAATTACCCGCTCGGCGCCATGCATGGAATCGAGACATTTCTGCAGTCCGTGCAGCAGAACGCTTCCGGTCAACCCGGTTTCTCGGCCGCGGGTCTGCGAGTTCAGGATTCGCCGCGCTTTCCCTGGCGCGGCTTATCGCTCGATGTCTCGCGCCACTTCGTCCCAGTCGATGAGGTTAAGCGCAACATCGACGGTCTCTCGGCAGTGAAGTTGAACGTTCTGCACTGGCACCTGTCCGACGACCAGGGCTTTCGCGTCGAGAGCAAGAAATTCCCGCGGCTACAGGAGCTGGGTTCGAACGACCAGTACTACACCCAGGCCGAAATCCGAGACGTAATTGCTTATGCGCGTGATCGCGGCGTACGCATCGTTCCGGAATTCGATATGCCCGGTCACGCGACAAGCTGGATGCCCGCATACCCACAACTCGCTGCGCGCCGAGGCTCCTTTGAGATCGCACCCGGATTTGGCGTTCTGTCCGACATCATGGACCCTACGAAGGAATCCACTTACCGGTTCCTGAATGCATTCGTCGGCGAGATGGCCAAGCTCTTCCCCGACGAATACTTCCACATCGGCGGTGACGAAGTCGCTCCCAGGCAGTGGAACGAGAACCCTCGCATTCAGGCGTTCATGAGGAAGCATCACATCACTGATGCGAAGGCACTCCAGGTCTATTTCAATCAGCGCCTTCTCAAAATCGTGACGAAGCACGGCAAGCGCATGGAGGGATGGGACGAAATCTTGCAGCCTGATCTGCCCAAGACCATCGTCATTCAATCGTGGCGCGGGCAGGAGTCGCTCTGGCAAGCCGCACGCGAAGGGTATCAGGGCATCTTGTCAGCCGGTTATTACCTCGACCTGATGCGTCCGGCTTCGTACCACTACGCAATCGATCCGCTAGTGCTTCCGCCGGACCGCAAGGCGCAGCTCGAAAAAGAAGGCAAGCCCGTTCCCGAGCCGCTTACACCGGAACAGGCGAAGAACATTCTGGGAGGCGAAGCGGCTATGTGGGAGGAAATCGCGGACGCCGAAAACCTGGATGCGAAGCTCTGGCCACGTCTGGCAGCGATTGCGGAGCGCTTCTGGTCTCCACAGTCCGCGACAGACGTTCAGTCCATGTATGCGCGGCTGGCTCCGACAAATGAATGGCTGATGTGGCTCGGTCTGAGGCAGCGTTCGAACATCGAGTTGATGCGGCAACGGCTTGCGGGCGCGAATGCCCCTGAACTGGATCGTTTTGCAGCCATTCTCGAACCGGTAAAGGGCTATGGGCGTCACGCGGAGAAGTATCAAACAGACACTCCGTTGAACCGCCTGGTGGACTCACTGCCGCCCGAGAGCGAGGCCGCGCGACAGTTTCGAAATGAGGTAGACGCATACCTCTCTTCGCCCAACGATGCGCAGAAGACGAAGCTGAGTGAGCAACTCACCGACTGGTACAACACGGCGTCGAACATCCACTCAACGCTCGAGCAAAACTCGCTATTGACCGAAGACATACCGGTGGCGGAAGCAATCATGAATCTGTGTCAGACAGGACGCGAGGCGCTGCAGGCCGGCAGCGGTGATCAACAGTGGAAGACCTCACGCGCCAGCAGTGTAAAGGACGCGAGCGCCGCTCACGCCGACATCCTGATTCAGATTGCGCCGGCAATCGCCAAACTTGTCGACGCGATAAACGTCAGTTCCGCTCAGTAATTCCCTGCTTACTTGCCGGGGAAAGGCAGCCAACCCCGACTCATATAGTCGGCGAGCGTCAGTGTTTCCATGATGAGGAACCAGATGATACCGCCGGCCACGACAACCAGGATGATCTTGCGCTCATAGAGAGCCTTCATGAAGAAGCCTGTGATGAAGAATGCCTGGACAGCTGCAATGGCAACGGACACAACGATGTTGTAGTGGCCGAGGTTTAGAAAGCCTATCAGCGCGCTGCCTAGGAGCAGAATCCAAAGCGAGGCGAAGACCAGCGTCAACGTCTTCGGTGTATGTGGAGGAATCGTCATCTGAGGTGCAATCCCGGGATGTAGAAGATTGCGAATAAGAAGATCCAAATGATGTCGACGAATGACCAATACACGCCGGCGAGATCAACCGGAGTGTGATACGTCGCCGAAAAACTTCCCAACAGGTTGCGCCAAAGCATAACCAGCAAAATGCCGATACCGATGGTCATGTGAACGACGTGCAGTCCTGTCAGGATGAAGTAGAAAACGTAAAACATCTGCACAGCGCGCGCATCCGCTCCGTGGTACTCGAACCAAAAGCCGGGTACTTTGTGGTCCTGCCAGTGCAGATAATATTCGGTGAACTTGATGCCGATGAAGACCGCGCCAATCACCATCGTGAGTATCAGGAAATAGCTCAGCAGCCTGGTCTTTCCGATTGAGCAGAAATAGGTGCCAAGCGACATCGTAAAGCTGCTGAGGATCAGCAGTGCAGTGTTGACCGCGCCGAGCACAATAGTCATCTCTTTACTGCCCTCATCGAATGCGGCCGGGTTGCTCAAGCGGTAAACGGTGAATCCCGTGAATAGCGCGCCGAACATCATGACTTCGGTGATCAGGAAGACCCACATCCCGATGCTGGCCGTCTCGCGCTGCTGCTCCGGATTTTCGAAGTGCTCGCGGAGTTCCAGCAGGGCAGTGCCCGAAAGGGTCGGTTCAGTCATCTTCGACCTCGCGTTCGACCAACCCTAGCCGATCCTTCCAGGCTTCGAAATCGTATGCGCGCCAATACACGACGGGCGTCTCTTTGAAGTTATGAGGCGGCGGGGGCGAGCTGGTCGTCCACTCTAAACCAACTGCGCGCCAGGGATTCGGACCTGCGGGTTTGCCATACTTCCACGACCAGATGAGATAGCAAAGCGGAAGAATGTAGCCCACGCCGAGAATGGTTGCGCCCGCTGTGGAAATGATATGCAGCATCTGGAATTCTTCGGGATATGCGGCGTAGCGTCGCGGCATGCCTAAATAGCCGAGGACGAACTGCGGGAAAAAAGTAAGGTTGAAACCGAGAAAAACGGTAAGAGCCGCGATCTTGCCCAGACCCTCCGGATACATTTTGCCGCTGATCTTCGGCCACCAATAGTGGAATCCGCCCAGGAAGGCCATCACGCTTCCGCCGACCATAATGTAGTGAAAGTGCGCGATGACGAAGTACGTGTCGGTGACATGCACGTCAAAGCCGAGCGCCGCGAGAAAGAGTCCCGTCATCCCACCGATTGTGAAGAGGCCGATGAAGCCGATAGCGTACAGCATCGGCGTCTCCCACGACACGGACCCCTTGTAGATGGTCGCGGTCCAGTTGAATACTTTGATGGCAGAGGGGACAGCGACGAAATAGCTGAGTATCGAGAACGCCATTGCGGAATAAACGGAAGTTCCCGCGACGAACATATGGTGTCCCCAAACTAGAAACCCGATAACAGCAATGGCAACGCTTGAAAATGCGACGGCCTTGTAGCCGAACAAAGGTTTGCGCGCAAAGTTCGGGATGATTTCGCTGACCACCGCGAACGCGGGCAGAATCATGATGTATACGGCCGGGTGCGAATAAAACCAGAACATATGCTGGAACAGCACGGGATCGCCGCCTAGCGCCGGATCGAAGATACCAACTTGAAAGATGCGCTCGACCGCGACCATCAGCAGCGTGATCGCAAGAACAGGCGTTGCGAGCACGAGAATGACGCTGGTTGCATAGGTGGACCAAAGGAAAATCGGCATTCGCATCCATGTCAGTCCGGGCGCGCGCATACGATGGATAGTCGCGATGAAGTTCAGGCCCGTCATGATGGACGAGAAACCGCTGATGAATATGCCGATTGCCGCAGCAATGACGTAAGTGGTGGAGAACTGACTGCTGAACGGTGTGTAGAAGGTCCAGCCGGTATCAACGCCGCCGCGAAAGAGCGCGTATATCGTCACGCAAGCCGCGATCATGAACACGTACCAACTGGCCAGGTTGATCTTCGGGAACGCCAAATCCTTGGCGCCGATCATCATCGGCACGAGGAAATTGCCGAGCGTGTTCGGTATGGACGGTATCAGGAAAAACCAGACCATGATGATGCCGTGCATCGTGAACAGCTTGTTGTAGGTCTCGTTGCTCACCAGCCAGTTGCGTGGTGAAAGCAATTCGAGCCGCATCATGAGGGCAAAGAATCCGCCCAGAAAGAAGAGGACCGTGATGGAGAACGTGTAAAGCAGGCCGATGCGCTTGTGATCTGTCGTGAGAAGCCACGACAGAATGCCCTGCTTCACATTCAAGTAGTTCTTGACGGTCGGTTTGGCGACAGTATCGATGAGCATGTCAGCGCTGCTCCAGATGCGAGCCTGAGCCGGATGTAGCGTTTGGGCCGGCAATACCGGGTTGTTGCCCATAAGCCTTGGGCACCTCACCGTTAGAAGATGGCATTTGATCTCCCGGTGACGGACCCAGCGCTTTGATATAGGAGATCAGCGCCACCACCTGATCTTCCGGGATTTGACCGCTGAAATTGGGCATGATGTTTGCCTGAAAGCCGTAGACGATCTTCGCGTTCGGGTCGTAAATCGATTCGCGCAGGTACGAGTCGTCGGCCGTGAGGTATTGGCCCGTCGATATCTGAACGGGGCGCATATATAGGTTTCGAAGATCGGGACAGCGGCCCTGGTTATCGAAGTGATGGCAGTTGGCGCAGCCGTATTGATGGAAGTATTTTTCACCCTGGGCAGATAGCGAACCTTCGGGCGCTCCCTGCGTGAGCCACGCCTGATAATCAGCGGGCGCCATCGCGTAAACGTAGCCGATCATTCCGGAATGCTTAGTGCCGCAATACTCGGCGCAGAACAGATGGTATTTGCCGGGCTTCGTCGCTTCGAACCATTCGGTGGTGTAACGGCCGGGCAGTACGTCCTGCTTGGTACGGAACGCCGGCACAAAGAAACTGTGAATGACGTCTTGCGAGGTCATCGTCAGTTTGACGGGACGGCCGACAGGTATATGTAGTTCATTGATTTCGCGCTGCCCTTCCGGATGCTGAACCTTCCACATCCACTGCTTAGCGACCACGTACATGGGGATGGCGTCGTTGGGCGGCCGCTCAATATCGAAGTACATCTTTGCGCCCCAAAGAAATATGCCCATGAAGAGCACGGTCGGCGTAACAATCCAGGTAACCTCGGCGGGAATGATGTTGCGCGTCTGATCGCCCATTTCGTTCTCGCGCTTGCGGTGATAGCGGATGGCAGAGTAAATCAGAAACACGGCGATGCCCGTGGCAACAGTGCCGCAGAGCACCAGCATGCAGATAAAGAACAGATTCACCTCGCCCGAAACCGTTGAGGCTGAATCCGGCCAGAACTGCAGCGCCGTTCTCATGCGCGATGTTCTCTCAGATCACGACGCCACAGGAACCAGCCTGCAATCGCGAGGACGCCGATCATCAACACGCCTGCGCCGCGGAGAAGGTTGATGACAACGGCACCGTATTTGCCCGTCTTGGGGTCGTAGTGGTAACAGAACAGAAGCACCTGATCGACAGGAGAACCAATGCGATCGTGCGAGGCTTCAATGAGCGATAACTTCAGATCTTTCGGCTCATAATCGACCCCGTATAAATAGCGCGCGAGATGACCGTCGGGCGTGAGCACCATAACGCCGCTCGCGTGAACGAAAATCTGGTGCACGGGATCATAACGGTAGCGGAACCCGATGGCCTGCATCAGCGCCTGAATGGAGTTCTGATCGCCGGTCAGAAAATGCCAGCCTGGCGTTATGGCGCGACTCGAGTAGCTGTGCACAATCTGATCGCGTTTCTTGGCCGCTTCCGCCGGGGTATCCTGCGGATCGAAACTGACGGCTATGATTTCGAAATCGCGGCCAGGCTTAATGGACAGCGGCCGTAAACCAGCTACCACGCCGCTCAGCACCTGACTACAGAGCATGGGGCAGCGGAAATAGACAGGAACGAGCAACACCGGTTTTTGGCCGAAGTAAGTGCGCAACGGAACGGTGGCGCCGCTCTCGTCACGGAATTCCAGATCAAGGGGAACAGCGGCATTCAGCTTCTGTTCAATACCGATCCCGTTGAATAGCGGACGGGGCGTTTGCGCGGGAAGCAAGCTGCAAAAGAACAAGGCGAGCGGAGCTGCTATAGGTAGAGTTTTCATCTTGGTTCAGGCCCCACTTTTCCTTCAAATCCTGTGAGGCGCGTGCCGGCTTGTGGTTGCGACAGTTGCAGATTCGCGGGCGCTTTCTGAGGCGGAATACCACGCTGCGCCACAATCTGGATGGCACGGTCTATAGGTATTTCGACGATGCCCTTCGGCTTGTCGATCCACGAGTAATGCGAGAGCGTCCAGTCTTCGCGCGCGCGCATGGCCTTTAGATCTTCGCGGGGGCTCGCTTGCAACCGGGGCTCGGGAGGCATTGGATTCCCGTGCACTTCAATGGGCAGAGGCTGGGGACTCGAGACCGCCCGGCTATGCGCGAAATACAAGAAGCAGAGATAGACGACGCCCGTGATGATCCAGACGCCGATGATGGTACCGACGATGATGCCGCCACTCACGCGAACGCTCCAGTCCGTCCGCTCAAAGTGCACCTCCTGGTTGCGGGGCTCGGAAGGAGTCTCGCCCGTCAGGGCCGATCTTGTGGCTGTGGTCTCACTCGCCATGATGCAAAGCCTTTTCGAGATTGGGCGCCCTAACGGGCAGCAATGGACGAGCCCTCAAGTTCCACACGAACGTCGCAACCCAGAGGCAACCCATGGCCAACGGAACGCAGACCATCAGCCACGTAAAGCGAAAGCCTTTCTGGTAATAGCTGGGCCAAACGATCCACGCGAGATCGACCCAACGCATTACGATGATGATTCCGACCACAGAACAGAGTGCGACAACATTGCGCTTGAGGGGGCGCGACAGCAATAGCAAAAACGGGATGATGAACTCAACGACAATCAGCGCGACACCGAGCCATCCCCAGCTTGTTGCGAGACGGCGCAAGTACCACGGGATCTCGTCCGTGAGGTTGCCCGCCCAGATGATCAGCAGTTGTGAAAACGAAAAGTACGCCCAGAGCATGACGCACGCGAGCAGAAGCTTACCGAGATCGTGCAGATGAGAGGTCTTGAATAGGCTCGCGAGCGGTTCGCGCTTTGACAGCAGCGCCATGACGATGATGATGAAAGCAAATACCGAGAGGGCCTGCTGGGCAACGAACAGAAAGCCCCAGATTGTGGAATAAAAGTCGGTGTCGAGTGATTCCGCCCAGTCAACCGAAGCGAACGTGAGGGTGAAAACGTAGAGAATCAGGCCGGGCGCGCTGAGTGCAGCGAGGCGTTTTTCGAGACCGCCTGTTTCGTCCTGCTGCGCGGACCAGCGATTCAGGAAGAACGTCAGGATGCCCCAGATGGCGAAGTAGCCAACTGCCCGAGCGATAAACCAGCCCGTGCTCATAAAGGGATAGCGATGGGCCAGGACGTATTCTTTGCTGACAAGATCAGGATGCGCCCAGTCGTAGATCTGATGTGTGCCGAGCGCAATCGGAATGAACAACAGCGCGCAGAGCGGCAGAGTGCGGCTGGCCGACTCGAGTGTGCGCCGCGTCATCACGCCCCATGCGCCCGACGTGAGGTACTGCAACATCACAATGGCCAGGGAGCCGAGCGTAAGCCCAAACCAGAAGAGAAAGCTCATCAGGTAAGAGCGGAAGAAATCGCCGGGACTCAGGAATGCACCAACCACGGACAGAATGGAAAGCACAACGCCGACCCCGAGTGCTGGAACAAAGATGCGCTGCAGATCTGCGCGCAATTCGGGCGACGCGGTAAACGGCATTCCGTTCGCTATCGAGCTCACGGTTGCACTCCTAGCTGCGCGCGCGCCTCCGCTGGAATATCGTTGACCGTTGCGTCATGGCTGTACTGCAGAGCGCGAATGTACGCCACAATGGCCCAGCGGTCATCTACAGGCACCTGGTCGCCGTAATCGCCCATGCCGCCATAGCCATTGGTGATGACCTGGAAAATATAGCCAGGCGGAACGGAGCGGAGACGGTCTGTGTGGAAATTCGCCGGCGCACGAACTCCACGCTGCGCGACCATGCCGTTGCCATCTCCCACACGCCCGTGACACGGACTGCAGAAGATGTCATACCGATCTCGGCCTCGATTCAGAAG
The DNA here is from genome assembly GCA_036276155.1 of Bryobacteraceae bacterium. GTDB lineage: Bacteria > Acidobacteriota > Terriglobia > Bryobacterales > Bryobacteraceae > Bog-105. The sequence goes on from DATBEG010000112.1 coordinate 29,414, forward strand.
CTGCACATTGATGGTTGCCGGAATTGTGTCGACGAACGCGCCGTTCTGCATACCCGTGTGATCGGGGTCATCGGCATTCAGTTCATCGACGGCAATGGTGTTCGCCGGAACGGGGCGAGAGTTACGCCCATCACGGAAGAAGCGGTTCTCGCCCAGGGGTTTGTACTTCGGTTGATCCTGCATATCCTGACGGCAGGCCGCGCAAAGCGACAACGCCGCGAGCGCAGTGAAAAAGCCCGCCTTATTCATCGCTGACCTCCCATACGCCGACCGGTTCGAGTTCGCGCATGAATTTGGCGGTCAGATCCGAGTCGTAGATAGGGTCTGTTTTCTCGATGCAAAGGAACATGCGGCTGCTGGTGGCGTCCGCAAACTGGGGCAGGTTGAACAGCGGGAAATGCACTCGCGGGAAACCGGACAGCCCCAGAACGGCAAAGAATGCGGAGCAGCCGGCGAGCAACACGGTCAACTCAAACAATATGGGGATGAACGACGGCCAGCTATAGAGCGGTCGTCCGCCAACGTTGATGGGATAGTCGATGGCCGCGATGTAATACTCCATGGACCACGCGATGATTGACCCCGAGAGCCCGCCGAGGAAACAGATTGCCGGTACCCAATTGATTACCGGAATAATCTCGTGCAGATCTTTGATGGGATATGGCGAGTATGCTTCCATCTTTCGATAGCCGAGCTTTCTCATCTCGCGCGCCGCTTCCACGAGCTTCGTAGGATCGTCAAACTCGGCGACCATGCCATAGGTGGAGGCGTCGCTCACTTCTCCGTACCTCCACCGGGTTTCGAGAATGGCAGCAACTCACGAACTTCGGCGACCGGGACCATGGGCAGGAAACGCACGAAGAGCATGAACAGCGTGATGAACAGACCCACGGAGCCGTAGAGCGTCGCGTTGTCCCAGAACGTTGCGACGAAGGTGGCCCAGGAAGATGGCAGGAAGTCCCGCCCGAGGCTGGTGACGATGATCATGTAGCGCTCGAGCCACATGCCGACGAGGACTACGCAACCCATGAAGAACAGCGGCTGGGGCTTGACGCGGACCTTGTAAAACCAAAGCCCTTGCGGGATGATGACGTTCAGCAGAATCACTCCCCAGAAACTCCAGGCCTGCGGACCGAATGCGCGGTTGCGCACCACCGCCATTTCGAACTCGTTGCCCGAGTACCAGGCAGTGAACGGCTCAATGCAATAGGTGTACGCGAGAACCAGACCGGTTGCCAGCATCAGCTTGCCGCAGTTGTTGAGGTGACGCACGGTTAGGAGGTTGTGCAGGCCATAAACTGAGCGCAGCGGAATCGCTAAAACCACGACCATTGCGAACCCGGAATAGATGGCGCCGGCAACGAAATAGGGCGGAAAAATTGTGGAATGCCAACCGGGCAAGATAGCGATGGTGAAGTCGAAGCTAACCACCGTGTGCACGGAAAGCACAAGCGGCGTAGCAAGTCCGGCCAGCAACAGTGACGCGCTCTGGTGCCACTTCCATTCGTGCGACGCGCCGCGCCAGCCGAAGCACATGATTCCGTAGATCGCTTTTTTCCAGCGTTCGACGGCTCGATCGCGAAACATGGCTAGATCGGGAATCATGCCGAGGTACCAGAACAGTACCGAGATCGTGAAATAGGTAGATACGGCGAAGACGTCCCAAACGAGCGGGCTACGGAAATTCGGCTGGACCGTCATTGTATTTGGATACGGGAATACCCAATAGAAAATCCAGGATCGCCCGAGGTGCAGCAGCGGAAAGAGTCCTGCGCACATGACCGCGAAGATGGTCATAGCCTCGGCGAAACGGTTGATGGAGTTGCGCCACGACTGATTCAACAGCAGGAGAATTGCCGATATCAAAGTGCCTGCGTGGCCGATTCCGATCCACCACACGAAATTCGTGATGGCAAAACCCCACCCGTTCGGGATCTCGATGCCCCAGATGCCGACGCCCTTGCCGAGTAAGTAGGTGACGGCGATGGCGAACCAGATGAGCAGGAAAATGCCAAACCCGAAACAGCACCACCAGAAGAGCGGCGTCTTGCGAGTCAGCACGATGGAACTGATCTGCTCACTGACGGTTTCGAAGGTGGTTGAAGGGGCGACTACGGGAAGTGGATTGTTGGGATCGAGTTCGCGCGCAGCGTGGCGCTGGCGTTCCTCTACCGGCGCCATCATGATGCCGCTCCTGGCTCGAACTCCGGATTTGGATTTCGCAACTCAGCAAGGTAGCTTGTGCGCGGACGCGTGTTCAGCTCCGCGAACATGTGGTAGTTGAGCTTTTCGGCTTTCAGCTTCGAGACGCGATTGTTCGGATTGTTTTTGTCGCCGAAAACAATGGCCTGCGTGGGACAGGCCTGCTGGCAGGCGGTTTTCACTTCGCCGTCGCGGATGAAACGGTTCTCGTCCTGCGATGTGATCTCCGCTTCACGAATGCGCTGCACGCAGTAAGTGCACTTTTCCATCACGCCGCGGCTGCGCACGCTGACGTCCGGATTGCGCTGCATCTTCCACGTTTCTGTGGTCCAATCCTGAAAGAGCAGGAAATTGAAGCGGCGAACCTTCCACGGACAGTTGTTCGAGCAATAGCGCGTCCCGACACAGCGGTTGTAGATCATGTCGTTCAGGCCGTCTTTGCTGTGGTTCGTAGCCTGCACCGGGCAAACGAGTTCGCAGGGCGCGTTCTCGCATTGCATACAGGGAATGGGCGCGTAATGCGCAGTAGGATTGCCGGGGACGCCCTTGTAGTATGTGTCGATGCGAAGCCAGTGCATGGCGCGCCGCGCCAGAACCTGTTCTTTTCCAACGACCGCGATGTTGTTCTCGGCCTGGCAGGCGACAACGCACGCCTGGCAATTGACGCACGCGGTGAGGTCGATGTTCATCGACCACGCGTAACCGCGATAGTCCCAATGTGGATAAAGCGTGAGGTTCTCTTCGGGTTCATGCTCTGCTTTCGGCACGAAGCCGGGATTGCGCTTGTAATAGTCGACCGTGTTTTCGATGATTACCTGACGGCCTTCCATGTACTGCTGCATCTGGGTGCTGGCGAGCGGATAAGGATTGGCGAGTTTGCGAAATTGCACGCCATTGGCAGACCACAGTGCATCGGATGTGCGCACCGCATAGGCGTTGAATCCCGCGCCATTGCCGGCTCGCCCCGAGTGCCAGCGCCCCCAGCCGAGTTCAACCGTCGCCGTGCTGTCCGGCTGACCCGGCAAAATCCAAACAGAACCCCATACCGTGCGGCCGTGAAGCTGAAGTTCAACATGCTGCTGATTCTCGAAGCCGAGATGAGCAGCAGTATTGGGGCTGAGATAAATCGCGTTGTCCCACGTCAGCTTCGTCATGGGATGCGGCAACTCCTGCAGCCACATATTGTTGGCAAAACGTCCGTCGTACATGTAGACGTCCGGTCGGAATGAGATCTCCATGGAGCTATCGTTCGGCGCAGCGGCCGCAGCTGTTCGCACCACGTTTTTTGCGACTGCCAGCGTTATGGCCGGGAGAGCCGAATTGGCGATCATGCCGTCGTGGACAGACTTGCGCCACCACTGCTCGAAGTTTCCCGCGCCGCTATTTGCGCCCCAGTAGCTGCGGACGATCTCATAGGGTGTTCGTCCGGGGAAGGCGATCAGCGCGTCCAGAAGCTGCAACTGTGAATGCGATCCATCGTAGAGCGGAGCAATCAGCGGCTGAGTAATGCTGACCGTGCCGTCAAAAGCGCGCGCATCGCCCCAATCTTCGAGGAAGTGTGTTTCGGGCAGGTGCCACGTTGTCTTCAGCGCGGTCTCGTTGAAGTGCAGGCCGGTGTGAATGGATGTCTTGACGTGATTAAGAGCGTCGGCGAACTGGAAGTCAACGGGCGCGTTGTAGACCGGATTGCCGCCGAGAATCAACAGCACTTCCACACGCCCGGCTTTCATGTCGTCAACAAGCTGCCGCAGTGACGCGATCTGATCAACAGGCTGTTCTTCAAGGGGAGCGGTGTAGATCACCGTCTTGCCGACGTTGCCGAGTGTCTCATTGATGGCATGGACGTAGGCGTGAACGGCGGGCGATTGATGCTCGCCGGTGATCACGACGGAAGCACCTTTATGCGCCTGCAGATCGCGGGCGACACGCGTTGTCCAAAAGCCGTATTGCGAGCCTGACGCGCCGCCAGGGATACTCAGCTGCGAGGCGAGTTCTGCCGCGAAGGCTTCGATCTGCGAATAAGGCAGGCCGAGACGATGATCGGCCTTTCCTCCCGTCGCCGTCATGGTGCTTTCGACGACATACAGTCGATTCATGTCGAGACGATCGCCTTGTCGGCGGCGCGCGGCGAAATCGTGCGCATAGCGCGTGGACGCTCGTCCACAGGCCAGAAAATCGGCATCAAGCGAAAGAACGATGTCCGCAGTCGCAAAGTTGTAATACGTGTTGATCGACTTGCCGAACGCCGCCATGGAAGCAGCGCGGGCCGAGTGGGAACCAGCGGGATCGTACTGATGCCACTGCGCGCCGGGATATTTCTTCAGCAGCGCTTGAATCTGAGCGCCCAGAGTTGGCGAGACGATTGTCTCGGTCAGGATACGGAAACCGGCGCCGTTGCGCGCGGCCAGCGGTCCAATTGCGTGCTCCCATGCGATCTGAAACGCGTCCCAGGTCTGCGGAACACCAAGCTTGAGGATCTCGCGGGAGCGATCGGGATCGTAAAGATCCATGAGACACGCTTGCGAATGAACGCTGGTCGCTCCCAGGTTCGCGGGATGGTCCGGATTGCCTTCCACCTTGGTGGGACGGCCCAGATGGCTCTCGACAATGACGCCTTCCGCCACACCGTTCACAGGCGCAGCCGTCGCGTAATATTTCGGCTTGCCGGGAATGACGTTTTCGGGCGGATCGACGTAGGGCAGAATCGTCTCGGTGGGCTGGCGCGTGCAGCCGGTGACGCCAGCGAGTGCGAGCGATCCTGCCATCAGCGACAGGAAGCGACGGCGGCTCGCTTCAGAGACTGCTACGCCTTCCTCGCTGAACTGTTCGTTTTCTTCCGGCGTATACGCAGCGTCACGATCATCCAGACTTCGCCAATATTCACGGCCTCGTGGGCCGGTCAGCGCCTCGATCGGAACAAAGCCGGGTTGGACAGTTTCGTTCATCGGTGACAGTTGGAACAGCTAGTCAAGCTTTGAATGTGGTACTCGGTCATGAGCTTGCGGCCGACTTCAAGCTGGTTCGGCGGATACTTGTACCCCATGGTCACGACCTGGTCGCGCGGCCGCACATAACGCTCCGGGTGACGATGACAGTTAAGGCACCATTCCATGGTGAGCGGCTGAGCCTGCCACGTGAGCGGCATCTTGTCCACGCGGCCATGGCACGTTTCGCAGCCGATGCCCTTGTGAACGTGAATGCTGTGGTTGAAGTAGACGAAATCGGGCAGATCGTTGACGCGCGTCCACTCGATAGATCTGCCGGAGCGATAACTCTCGCGCACGGGCTCGAGCGTGGGGCTTGTGGCCCACATCTGCGAGTGGCAGTTCATGCAGACTTTGGTGGGCGGGACATTCGCGAATGCCGAAGTTTCGACCGTGGTGTGGCAGTAGCGGCAATCGATGCCTAACCCGCCGACGTGGTGTTCATGGCTGAACGGAATCGGCTGCTCGCGCGGAACGTTCTGCATGCTTTCGTAAGGCGAGCGCACAATCAGATAACCAAGACAAGCCACCACGACGACAGACCCGGCACTCGCGAAGAGCACCAATCGATAGATCGTATTCGCACTTCGCGCGAAGTACTGGGGCATTAGAAATGCACCATAAAGCTTTGTTCGTGTGCTATGGGGACGCTACCCTTTGAGCAAATGTTTCGGCGCGCTGGCGATGGAACCCAGCACGCGGGTCGCGTGCGGACGCATTGCCCGCATGCTCCACAGCAAAGCGCATCAGCAGAGATCCGAGCGTACCCAACACACCGGAAGTAAGTCGTTTGCGCCGCGTTTTCCCAGGCAACATGCCGATGACAACGCTCGAAGCAGTGAGGACTGCGGCGCTGCGCCACATGAATCCCGTGACGCCACGTTTGAATGGCCGACCTACTCGGGGAACTTCGGATGCTTGTTGTTCCGTGATGATGGCCGCTGTGACTTCTGTCACTGCGCCGATGGTTCCGAATCCCTTGGTAATGTGCGCTTCCTCTGCGTTCTGATCCAGAAGCTCGAAGAACGATCCGACACTGGTCATCGCCGACGCTGCGAAGAGCACGGGCAGCATTCGCCGGGACGCTTGCCATATTGGCACGGCGGTATTGCTGACAAGAACACCTGTGTATGTCGCGAGGGCCATGCCCATCACGCCCGCTGCGAAACCGGCAATCTCGCCGAGCAGGGCGAGCGGGGTGTCGCGTCCTTGGAAAACCAGAGCAGTGAATGCTGCGCCGGAAGTTGCGCACAGAGTCCAGGCGCCCATGCTCATAGGTGATGTCGGGCGGAATACCCGCAGCATGTTGAGGAAACGCGCGGGCCGGCCGAGATCGTAGACGAGCAGTGCGCCGCTGATACAGCAGCCGATGACACCGATCCAATGGCAGCGCTTGACCAGCCTACGAAATCTACTGGAACGTTTGCACTGCACCGCGGCTCCGAGAACCAGTGCGCCGCCCGCAAGTCCGCCGACGTAGTAGTAAGCCGGAATTGCCCAACTCCAGACCGACGCGTTGAGCATCGGGCGGTCATAGTAAGTTGGATCGGCTGCCAGTGGTTCGGGAATCTGCGTCCAGGTTTGGGCTTCCTTCTTGATGTGCTTCTCTGATGCGCCTGACGCTTTCTGCTGTGCTGCTTCGCCGGTCAACTCTGCCACTTGCAGGTCGATGTCGCGGCCGTCCGTATAGACCGGTTGTACTGTGTTCTTGTACCGGACCGTGGAGGTGCTGCTCATTCGCGCGCGCCCCTACCACCGAAGAACGCCGAGCCAAGCGCGACCAGCGCCATGCCAATTGCACCTGCTGCCATTGCAGTCCACGCATCCTTGACGGTTTTGGTGGGCACGACGGGATCGGGCGGCAGATTGTAGACCTCAGGCTTATCGACCAACAGGAAGAACGCGTTGAGCCCTTCCGTTCCGGGCTGGCTGGCCGCATCTTCGCCATACAGGTACGCTTCGTTCATGCCCTGTTCGTGCAGCTTGTCTACGCGCTCACGCGCTGTCTTGCGGAGATCGCCGAGATCACCGAACTTGATGGAATCCGTGGGACAGGCTTTTGCGCAGGCCGGCTCCATATCCGCCCGTAACCGGTCGTAGCAGAGCGTGCACTTCCACGCGCGCCCGTCTTCTTCGCGGCGGTCAATCACGCCAAACGGGCAGTTGACGATGCAATAGCCGCAGCCATTGCAGACATCGGGCTGCACGTAGACGGAGCCGAATTCAGTTCGAACGATGGCGCCCGTTGGACAGCTCTCGAGACATCCTGCACGCGCGCAATGCTTGCAGACGTCGGATGAAAACAGCCAGGAGAAGGCGCCGTCATCGTCAGGCTTCAACGGGACGGGGCGCTCAATGAACGCGACATGACGCCAGGTGGATGAGCCCAGGTGAAGGGTGTTGTCGTACGACATGCCCGAGAACAGAAAACCGTCGTCGGGCAGTTGATTCCACTGCTTGCAGGCGACTTCGCAGGCTTTGCAGCCGATGCAGAGCGTCGTATCAGTAAAGAAGCCCTTCTCTGCGGTCGCCATCTAGATGTTCCCTTCCTTGGTCTCCATGGCCTTGAAGCCGTGTTTGTTTTCCGGTTTGTGCCGGGCCTTGGGCAGATCCCGCTGCTCCTGGTGAGATGGCAAATTCCTGACAAGACGACCGCTGGTGATATGCCGGCGGCCTTTGCTCTTGCGGCCGGGCTCAATCATCGCGGTGAACGCCTTTGATTCCTGAATGGAAACGTTCGGGTCCGCGACAAACCCGGTGAGCTCATTGGCGCAGTCACCGCGCACGATCCCTTTGCTCGACCAGTGAAATGGCAGCCCGATCTGGTGGATGATCTCGCCCTTGATGCGCAGCGGCTTCATGCGCCGCGTCACCAAAACGCGGGCTTCGATTTCGCCGCGCATGGTGCGGATGGTGGCCCAATCGCCGTTCTTCAAGTTGCACTCCTTCGCCAATTCGGGAGACACTTCGCAGAACATTTCGGGCTGCAGTTCGGAAAGCCAAGTCAGCCAGCGGCTCATTCCGCCACCGGTGTGATGTTCGGTCAGGCGATACGTTGTGACTGCATATGGAAAGCGCGGGTCTCGATAGGGCTGGTGATATGGATTGTCTTTCCGCATCCATTCCATACGCTCGGGATTGCACTGCTGGCCGTAGAGTGGATTCTGGATGAGCGATTCTTGCGGCTCATAATGGGTCGGCAAGGGACCGTCCTGCAATCCGGCAGGAACGTAAATCCATCCTTTGCCATCGGACTGCATCACGAACGGATCGGCGCCCGAGATAGTATCTTTACCGCGCGCGTCTTTGCCGGGCCGATACGACGGCGGCCGATCAACAATGAAATCGGGGACGTCGTCGCCGACCCACTTCTTCTTCTTTTCGTCCCACCAGACCAGCTTTTTGCGTTCTGACCAGGGCTTCCCTTCCGGATCCGCGGAGGCGCGGTTATACAGGATTCGGCGATTGTGCGGCCACGCCCAAGCCCATTCCGGCGCCACCCAGTTCTGCTCCCAATGCGGTTTGCGGCGGGCCGTCATGTTGATGCCGTCACGGTAGGCGCCTGAATAGATCCACGCTCCGCATGCGGTGGAACCATCATCTTTAAGAGAAGTGAAACCTTCGACTGGCTTCCCGTCGTGGACCGTGTAGCCGTTGATCTCGTGAAGCACGGCTTCCGCGCTCGGCTCTTCCAGCGGACCATGCGTGGGGTAATCCCAAACGAGATTGCGGATGGGCAGATTGCGAGGCTCGGAGTACTCAGCCTGGTACAAACGCTTTAATCGTTGACCAAGCTTGAAAATGAAATCGAGTTCGCTGCGCGAGGAGCCTGATGGATCGACGGCCTTATGATGCCACTGCAGCAATCGCTGCGTGTTCGTAAAGCTGCCGTCCTTCTCGGTATGGGCGGCAGCCGGGAAGAAGAAGACTTCCGTGCCGATGTCTTCAGGTTTGACTTCGCCGCGCTGGATCTCAGGCGCCTCGCGCCAGAAGTCCGCGGTCTCGGTGAGTTGGAAATCGCGCACGACCAGCCAATCTAATTTCCGGAGACCCTTGCGCTGCAGCGGACCGTTGACAGATCCAACCACAGGGTTCTCGCCCATAACGAAGTAGCCCTTTACCGCGCCGTCCGCCATATCGGCAACCGTATTCATGTGCGAGTGGTCGCCGGTCAGAGTGGGAAGGTAGTCATAGCACCAGTCGTTGTCTTTTGTGGCTGCGGGGCCATACCAGGCCTTCATCATGGAGATGAAGTATTTCGGAAACTCACCCCACCAGCCTGAAGGCGACTGGTTCAGTTGGAGATACGTTTCCAGATCTTTGTCGTGCTTCGCTTTGGGCATGGGGAGATACCCAGGGAGAAGGTTGTAGAGCGTGGGGATGTCGGTTGAGCCCTGAATGGAAGCGTGGCCGCGCAACGCGACGATGCCGCCGCCGGGACGTCCCATATTGCCGAGCAGCAACTGGATGATCGCTGCAGCACGGATGTACTGGACGCCAATAGAATGCTGTGTCCAGCCCACGGCATACGCGAACATTCCGGTACGCTCGCGACCTGAGTTCTTGCAAATGATCTCGGCAACTTTCAGAAACAGATCTCGCGGAATGCCGCACGTGTGCTCCACCATCTCCGGCGTGTACCGGGAGTAGTGCCGTTTGACAATCTGGAACACGCAGCGCGGGTCCTGCAGAGTGGGGTCGGTCTTCTCGGCCTGAATCGGCTGGCGCTGAGTGGGCTTGCCTTTCTTTCCTCCTTCCGATTCGCGCTCGCCACCAGCGGGCTCCGGCTCGACGCCTTCGTACATCCAGGTTCTGGTCTCGTAGTGGCCCTTCTTCTGCTGCCAGCCGCTAAAGAGACCATCCAGGTCTTCGGTGTCTTTGAAGTCTTTGTTGATGATCGCTACAGCGTTGGTGTAATTGACGACGTATTCCTTGAAGTAGCGCTCGTTCTCAATGATGTAGCGGATGATGCCACCCAGGAACGCGATATCCGAGCCGGCGCGAATGGGCACGTGGATATCGGCGACAGCGCTTGTGCGCGTAAAGCGCGGGTCAACATGGATGAGCGTGGCACCGCGCTCGCGCGCCTTCATCACCCATCGAAAAGCGACCGGATGGCACTCGGCCATATTCGAGCCTTCGATGACGATGACGTCGGAGTTGACGATGTCGCCGGGATAGTCGGTGGCGCCTCCCCGACCAAACGAGGTCCCCAAACTGGGGACCGTGGAGGAGTGTCAAATACGGGCTTGATTCTCGATTTGAACGATACCGAGGCTGGTGAACAGCTTTTTGATGAGGTAATTTTCTTCGTTATCGAGCGTGGCGCCGCCAAGATGCGCAATTGCCATGGTGCGCCTTAACGAATGGCCATTTGCGTCTTTGTCTTCCCAATTCGCATCGCGCGTTTTCTTGACGCGGTCAGCGACCATGTCCATGGCCTGTTCAAGCGGAATCCTTTCCCACTTTGTACTGTGGGGAAGGCGATAGAGAACGTCAGTGACGCGGTGTGAACCGGTCACGAGCTGAAACGTCGCCGCGCCTTTGGGACAGAGACATCCGTTCGAGATGGGCGAGCGCGGGTCGCCCTCAATGTCGATGATCTTCTTGTTTTTTACGTAGACCAACTGGGCGCAGCCGACAGCGCAGTAGGGACAGACCGAGTCCACAATCTTGTCAGCCTTTGTAGTGCGCGCCACAAGCGATTCTGTTCGGCTAGACGCCGCTGAATCGCCGAGTCCCCAGACATCGCCATTCTTCACCTGCCGCAGCACCGGCCAAGCGCCAAACCCGCTGGCTTTGTTGTTCCCCATCGTCTGTGTAGAGGCAAAACGAAGAGACTCGGCGAACTAGGTAAACTGCGTGTTTTCCAACGACTTAGGTGTGCTGAACGTCACTTTTTATAGGGGAACGCCTAAACGCTTGAGCTCTTCGTTAGCCGAGTGGATGCGGCGATTTAACTGCTCGCGTTCGGCCACCAATTCAAGCGTATGTCCAATGTCGATCTGGCTCAGAACCGAATTAAGATCCGATCTTTCGTGGGCCAGCAAACATTCAAGCTGGCTGCTCGCTTTTTTGAACAGGACAGCAATGCCCGCCAACTCCGAGTTCACAAACGAGAGGCGCTTGCGATTGCCCGTTTTGTCACGGTAAATCCTGCCAATCATCTCGTCTTTGGTGGCATCACTCACGCGAAGTCAACCTCCAGATCTGGAAACGCACACTCTTTACAAATCAAAGCATCCAAACAAGGTCTGCCGTCGTCGTTAATATAGACCGCAATATAGACCGCCATGGAGCAACCATTACACACTTGAGTTCGTCCTCGATATATATGGGCAGTGCGGGCACTCGAAGATGACGAGCTCACCTACGATCCGCCTGCTGCTTGGCCTGTTGGTGACCCTGGCTGCTGTGACAGGATTCTCTTCGTACGCTCTTTACCAGTTAACACGGCTGCAGGCGCTGCAAACTCAGACTATCGACCGCAATCGGCATGACTCGCTTCTGCTGTTGCAGATTCAGAACGACGTGAACAGGGTGGGGCTGAAGCTGCGCGACATGACTCAGGCTCCGCAGAAAGTCGGGATCTACAAATATCGAGACCAGTTCGCGCTGCTGAAGCAAGACCTGAATAAAGCGCTGCTGAATGAAACGACTCTGACGCGTTTATCGCGACCTGTGCCGTTCCGCAATAAATTAATGGCGTCTCTCGATCAGTTCTGGACGACATCGGACGACGTTTTCCAGGAAGCTGGACGGGGCGATGAAGCAGCGGCTCGAGCGCTAGTTGCCACGCAGCTATCGGAACAGCAAGGCGCACTCTCAAACCTGGTATCGCGGCTACTGGAACGTAACACGGAAGAAGAGGAAGGCGCCGATAAAAAAGTTGCGTCCATCTACAGAGGTGTCGAACGCGACATCTATGCCTTCCTCGCGGCGACCATCTTCGCTATTGCGGCAACCAGTCTTTACCTGATCTATTCGAATCGCAAAATTTTCGAAAAGCTGGAGTCTCTCTCGAAGCAACGGCGTGTGCTTGCCGCACGCTTGATTACGGTGCAGGAAGAAGTGCTGCGTTCGGTCTCGCGCGAGTTGCATGACGAATTCGGACAGATTCTCACTGCGGTAGGAGCGATGCTCGCCAGAGCTGAACGCAAGGGATTGCCGCCGGATTCTCCGTTCCGCGCCGAACTCACTGAAGTCCGCGGAATCACCCACAGCACGCTCGAGAAGATGCGCAGTCTTTCGCAGATGCTGCACCCGGCCGTACTCGACGACTACGGATTGGCAAAAGCCTTGGAGTGGTATGCCGATGTGTTCCAGCGCCAGAATGGCATCCAAGCAGAAGTGCGTATTACCGGCATTCCCGTGCGGATCACCGGGCAGCCCGCTATTCACTGTTTCCGCATTGTGCAGGAGGCATTGACGAATGCCGCGAAGCATTCGGGATCGAAACGCGCGGAAGTGTGGCTGCATTTCACGGCACGCGAGCTGCAGTTGACCATTAAAGACTTTGGCCAGGGCCTGAAGATGCAGAAGAAAGGCGACAAACCGGGCCTTGGCCTCATTGCGATGCGCGAACGAGCCGAGTTGTTAGCCGCGACTTTGCAAATCTCGTCGGAACCAAACTTCGGAACGGCAGTCTCCCTCAAGATGCCGTTACGGACTGAGGAAGCCGTAACTGACGAATTACAACACGAAATTCCTGAAGAAGAGGTAGCATCCCGAATACTATGAGCGAACCAATCAGTGTACTTCTCGCGGACGATCACAGCCTTGTCCGCCGCGGTTTCCGGCGCATTCTCGAAGACGACGAAGGAATGCAAGTTGTCGGTGAAGCTAGCAACGGCGTGGAAGCCATCCGCACCGCCTATGAACTGAAACCGAAAGTTGTGGTGATGGATCTTTCCATGCCGGAACTAGATGGCGTCCAGGCGACAAAAGAAATCGTGAAGCATTTGCCCGGAACAGAAGTGCTGATTCTGAGCATGCATTCCGATGACAACTACGTGCGCAACGCGCTGGATGCCGGCGCGAAGGGTTACCTTCTGAAGAGCGCCATTGATGTGGATCTTGTGGGCGCGATCAAAGCCGTTGCCGAAGGGCGACGGTTCATCGGTTCAGGACTGAAGTACGTTGCGCAGGAGCAGGAAGACGAAGTTAACAAGCTGACGGGGCGCGAGAAACAGGTGCTTCAGCTCATTGCCCAGGGCAAGTCGAACAAGGAAATTGCGCGGCTGCTGGAACTCAGCGTCAACACCGTTTCCGTCCACCGCGCGAACCTCATGGAGAAGATGAACATCCACCGGACAGCGGAGTTGGTTCTATTCGCGATCCGCAAGGGCCTGGTCGCCCCGCAGTAGCTCGTTTTGCGTTGATCCGACGGATCGGGACGGAAGCGGAACCGGAAGGCGGAGCCGTGGGCCTTACTGAACCTTGCGGGCGGCCTTGGCGTCCGTGGCAGCTTTCTTTTGCGCCTGCAGTTCCTTCGCCTTGGCGGCCTTTTTTTGGAAGCGATCGACGCGGCCTTCGGTGTCAATCAATTTTTGCCGGCCCGTAAAGAACGGGTGGCAACTGGAGCAGATTTCAACGCGCAGGTCGCCTTTGTGAGTGGACCGCGTAACGAACGTCGAGCCGCACGCGCAAACCACATTCACTTGATCGTAGGCGGGATGAATCCCTGCTTTCATTTTGTTTGGAATCCTTTCAAAAACCGGGGGGACTAAGTCTTATTTTAACATGCACAAGGCCCCGAAAGCATGCTTTGCGGCACACTTCGGGGCCTCTGCTACAGCCTCACGGCTGGACACTCTAGCTACGTTACGCGCGACGGGCGGCCGGTCCACAGGAACTGCGGCCTCGTCACTGAACGAAACCTGAACGTACGAACGGCGACTAGTTGGGAGGCGCACACGTCGGTCGAGGACCGCTGTGCGCGCTTCTTAAGAGTCGGCCACCTCGCGCGGGGATTGTATGCTACAGTCACTACCAGAATTCATTTCGACTGGACCACCTCCTTTCTCAGTGATACTTCGATTTTATAAGTCGGCAAGCGAAAGTGTCAACGAAGCGCGCTCAAATTGAGCCCAGTATTTCTGTCGATCGCGGGGCGCGTGACTACATTAGCGGTTTTCTGCTACTCGGTATCCTGATCGGCCTTCTGGGTCCCCTGCTGATCGGCTGGCAGTATCATATCGACGCCGATTCCAAGCTGATTGGACTTCACTTCCTTTCACTGAACGGTGGCTACGTGCTGGGTGCCGCGACGGCGCAACGCATTCTGCTGCGCGTGGCCATGCGTACGGTTGTGCTGGCCAGTTGCGCGATTGCGGTCGCGAGTCTGCTTCTCTTATCCGCAGTAGCTCCTCCGGCTTCGGCGGGCTGGCGAGTCTTCGGTCTTGCCTTCCTCGGGTATTCGGCGGGTTTGCTGGCAACAGGACTCTTATATGTACTCGAGCCGCAGTTTTCCCGCTCGACCTCCGCGGTAGCCAACCACGCCGGCGCTCTCCTTGGATGCGGATTTCTCATCTCCACGGTGATGATTGGCGCGACGTACTTCGCCGGGTCTGTCCAGATTGAAACAGCGCTTCTGGCCGTGGCGCCGCTGATATTTCTGCTGCTGTTTCTCGCCAATAAATATGAGCTGGCGCGACGGCCGGTTCCGCTGCGTGAAGAAGAAAATCGGCTGCGTGAGACGCTTCGAGATTTGCGCAGTATCGCCGCTGTGCTGTTCAGCCTGCTCCTGTTCTTTCAATTCGGCAACGAGTGGGCCATTGCCGGCTGGCTTCCGCTCTTTCTGATTCACCGCTTAGGCGCAAATCCCGTGTGGGCCATCTTCGCGCTGGGCGCCTACTTTCTGGCGCTACTGCTGGGACGCTTGGCCGTACAGCCGCTGCTGCGCCGATTCAACCATCGCAAGATGCTGTTCTGGAGCGTTTTCGCTGCAATGGCCGGCTATTTGCTGCTCAGCCTCACGCCATGGATGGCCGGCGCGTGGATCGCGGTGGTTCTGATTGGCGCCGGTTTCGCGCCGATCTATCCCCTGATCGCCGAAACATTGGATGATCGCTTCTCCTATCACCCAGGCTTCTACAACGGCTTGTTCTCGGTGGCCATTACGGGCGCTATGCTTGCGCCCTGGCTGCTCGGATATGTCGCGAGCGGGCTTGGAATGGAATACGTCATGCTCATTCCGGCATTCGGATCTGTCGCGGTATTGATTATCGCCCTGCTGATTATGCTGGAGGCGCGCGTCATGGGCACAAGAAACGAGGCCGTGCCAGAACCCAAACCCGTGCTGGCGAGCCAGGATTGACTTTCGCACGGGGCTTCGTCGCCTCAGTTCTGCTTGCAGCCGTAGCTTTCTCGGCAACGCGCCATACGAGTCTGGAAGCACGGATTGCAAAACTGATCGCGGCCTCTCCCGTACTCGAGCGTGGGCACATCGGCTACAAATTTGTCGACGTGGAAACCGGCAGAGTCATTGCCGACCATGAAGCGGCAGCGTTTTTCACGCCCGCTTCGAACACAAAGCTTTACACGACAGCGCTGGCTCTGACACGGCTTGGTCCCGCCTACACGTTCAAAACTCAACTGACCACCACTATGGTATGGACCCCGGGTCAGACCATATTGCGCGATCTGCAGATCGTCGGGGGCGGAGATCCGAATCTCTCCGGCCGCATTCTCCCCTACGATGTGAAGGCGAAGCCGGGGGACGCATTGACGGCTTTGCGCCAATTAGCCGGGAAGCTGGCCGACGCCGGAATCAAAGAGATCACCGGCGATGTGACCGGCGTCGCGACACGCTATTCAGGCGATCCATATCCTGATGGCTGGACGATCGATGACAGCATCTACGATTACGGCGCTCCGATCTCTGCCCTGACGTTCAACGACAATGCCGTGACGGTGAAGCTGACGCCCGGCGAAATCGGAGACATCGCTGAGCTCGCAACCACGCCGGTCAATACGCCGCTGCTGTTTCTCAACCAAGTCACAACGTCCCCAGGAGGGGAAACGCAAGTGCATGTTGGGCGCGCGCCGGGAAGTAACGAAGTGGTTTTGACCGGAAACATCGGCGCCGCAGCAATTCCGTGGCAACAGGATCTGGCAGTCCTCGATCCCGCCCGATGGACCGCGGCCACGCTCATTGATGCTCTGCGAGATTGCGGCATCACAGTCAGGGGTGAGCCGCGCTCGCAGTACGAGGGGCCGCCCACCGCGGGAACGGTCGTCGCCGTGCATGAGTCCGCACCGTTGGCGCAAACCCTCACCGTGGTCAATAAAGTCAGTCAGAATCTGCATGCCGAAATGTTTCTGCGCGAGGTGGGATTCGTGTCCCAGGGCTCCGGCACATTGCGCGCAGGCGTTGAAGAGCGGACGAAGTTTCTGCAGGAACTCGGCATTACTCAGGACCTAACCGGCCTCGCCCTGCAGGACGGCTCGGGTCTTGCGCGTCAGGACCTGACGACACCTGATTCGACAGTCGCGCTGCTCCGGGCGATGTGGCAGCGTCCCGAGCGTGACGTGTGGCTGGCATCATTACCGATCGGCGGAGTCGATGGCTCACTGGAACACCGCTTCAAAAATATTCCGGGAGCAGAACGGATTCACGCAAAAACCGGGTCGCTTTCGCATGTAAACGCGTTGAGCGGATACATCGAAACAAGGCAACACGGCTGGGTGGCCTTCTCGGTGATGATCAATGCCACCGAAGGCCATTCGGCAGATGTGCACACGTTTATCGATCGACTCTGCGCGCTTTTCCTTAGCATCTAATCAGTAGTGCAAGTCGAGTTTCACGATTCCGGCGTTTATCTTCCTGAGATCGACCTTTGGCTCGATAGCACGGATCCGTGCAGCGCCACCTGGATCTCCCATGGCCACAGCGATCACGCGCGGGGCTGCCACGGGAAGGTCATCGCAACCTCAACCACGCTTCGCTTCTATCGCATGCGCCTCTGGCTCAACCAGGAGCAACAAGAACCCGAGATGCACCCGCTTGAATTCGGCGGAAGCATGCCCTGGAATGGCGCGACTCTTACCGCCTATCCCGCCAGCCACATTCTGGGGGCGGCGCAATTGTTGGTGGAGTACGGAAACGAACGGCTCGTCTACACGGGCGATATTAAGCTCCGCCAACCTCTGGCCGGCGAGACGACCGAAATAGTTCCCTGTGACCGACTGATCATCGAATCTACCTTCGGTCTTCCTATCTTTCGGCTGCTCGATCGCGAAACGGCCATCGAGAGGATTCTGCGCTTCGCGCGCGAGTGTTTGGCCGACGGCATCAGCCCTGCTTTCATCGGATACG
>DATBEG010000113.1:0-35954 GCA_036276155.1 Bryobacteraceae bacterium
TCGTCTTCTGCGGAGCTTACTTTGTCGGCTATCGATTCTCCAAAGAGGCCAATCCGCTTCTGATTGTTCGGCATCCACTATATTTTCTTCAATTCTTAGCTGCCTATCTTGGAATGCCGTTCGCGGAGATCAGGAGTTATCCGGACAGGCCGCCCGTTTTAGGCGAAGTGCTTGGCTGGTTGAACCTGGGAAGCGTGCTGTCCATCGCTGTCGTTCTGTCGCGACATCGATTGTTAGCAGCGCGCCCCGCATTAGTGCTTTTCGGGACTTATGCTCTTACACTCTGTACCATCCTCATCACCGCTGCGGGAAGAATGCAGATAGATGACCGCACGCTCCACAATGCCTTGGCTTCCAGGTATCTCAGCATGCCAGTGATGACCTGGGCAGTAACCATCTTGATCTGGTTCTGGTTTGCCGGATTGAACCGCGGTGCGGCAACGAATGTTCCTGCCTACGGGCTGCTGGTTGCCATTCTATTGGGCCTGGGATTTTCGCGCCTTCGCCCCTGGCTTGCAGACGATGCGACATATTATGCGAACTATCAGATGGCCGCACTCGGTCTTGAAAACGGCATCATCGACGCCAGCGTCGTTCATAGAATATTCCCGGATGCGGAGCCTGTAAGAGCTTGGTCCCGCACGCTTCGGGAGAGTAACTTATCCATTTACTACAAGCCGATGAGCCGCTGGTTAGGACGCAATGTTAAGGATTACGCCGGCACGAACGAAACTCCCGTTCCTGGCGCCATTGCATTCAGCTATCCGCTTACGGGCGGCGTCGAGATCGCAGGCTGGGCTGACGAAAGCAGCTTAAGTCGCAGCTACAAATGGGTGCTCTTGACGAACGAACAAGGTGAAATCGTCGGCATCGGAGAGAAACCTCCGGCTGGATTTCCGCGCGACCTGAGCGCCTGGCAAGTGCCGCCGTCCTTGGGATGGATCGGCTTTGTGAACCTGCAATATCCGGCGAAGAACATCTCCGCTTATCTTGTCGATAAGCGAAGGGCGATGCTGTTTCGATTGCGAGGCCAATACGAGTTGCCCACCGCGCAGGCCGCGTCCGCCGAACAAACGGGGCCGTCGATATCGGGATTGAAGTGGTCAGGGACGGGTCTTTGGCTGCAGGGGCACGTGCCGGCTGCGCCGAAGGGCCCTGTGCCGCACGATCGGATCTATAGCAGTTGGGGGAATTCGGATCGCGACCAGGGCGAATGGCATTCGTCTGCATTCGACACGCCCGCCGCTGGATGTTTGATCTTGCCAGTCTTACACGGCCCTCGCGTGGAAGGACTGTCCGTTACCGTTACCGACGCCGATTCAGACGAGGTGATTGCAACGGCGCCGATGCAGGATGGAATGGAAGACTGGAACTTCTGGCGCATTCCAATCCCCGCCGCGAGCAAACGAGTTCGGGTGAACGCGTCCGATACGGGAATTGGCTGGGGCCAGTGGGTTGCGTTGACTGATCCGGCAACCTGCCGCTGAAAGCAGACCGACTTTGCCTATGCTTCGAGCTGCAACCGCCGTTCGCGAATCAGACCTTCCAAGTCATCTATTTTGTCGGTAAGAAGATTCAACTTGCGCGCCAGGCCCTGAATCTCCGACTCTGCCCGCCGGTTCACGTCGTAATCGAGTTCGCTGCGTAGCCGATCTTTCTGGTCTTGCCGATTCTGGCTCATCATGATCACCGGTGCCTGCACCGCGGCGAGCATGGAGAGAAAAAGGTTCAAAAGAATGAACGGATACGGATCCCACGCTTGTCTCGCGAGTAAGACATTAACGGCAGCCCACGCCGCGATTACAACCGCGAATGTAATAATGAACGCCCAGGAACCGCCAAAATGGGCCACCTTATCGGCGACCCGTTCGCCTACTGTCGTTTGCTCTGCAATGACCGCGTTCGGATTGCGATTAGACCGGATGCGAACGAGTTGCTGTGCGGCGTGAAATTGGCGTCCCAACACCGCAAGTAGGTCCATACCGGCCTCCGGCTTGCGCCCGAGAAGAACAGCGATATCGTTGCGGTCCACCTCGATGCATTGGCTCGCCTCTATTGCCGTCGCGCTTGTCTGATGCGGAGTTTGATCGAGCATGGAAGCAAAGCCGAAGAACTCGCCGGCCGCAGGCTGATCGACAATCACTTCCTGGTGATCCTCATCCACTGTCGTGACGTGAACTGCGCCCGAAAGCAGAATATAGGCTGGTCCCGACGGGTCCTTCATCCGGTAGATGCGCTGGCGCGGCGCGAAGTTCTTGTTCTCAACCTGGCTGGCCAGAACGGCCAATTCGTCTTCATCCAGCAGCGCAAAGATCGGAACGTTTTTTAGAAGCGCGGGATCGCAGGCCATAATGTTGTCCTCGTCGAAACTGTTGTAGCAGTAAATTGTCGCGTCGGCTACAAAATTTGGTCGTCTGCGATAGACTTCGGTTCGATGCGAAACGCAACTCGGCGCGCTTCTCTGTTGATCGTTGTTTTGACGTACGCGCTTACTGCGCAGGCTCCGAATCTGATTGCGCCGACGCCTCCGATGGGCTGGAACAGTTGGGATTCGTATGGATTGACCATTTCGCAGGGAGAGTTTCTCGCCAATGCCGATTACATGACGGCGAATCTGCGCCAGCACGGTTGGCAGTACGCGGTTGTGGATGAAGGTTGGTTTCTGCGGAATCCGGAAGCGAAGCCGCCGCAGAAATTGGAATACACCATGGACGAGTATGGCCGATTCACGCCGGCGGTAAGCAGGTTCCCCGGTGCGGGCGGAGATGTCGGGTTTAAGAAACTCGCACGCGAGATCCATAACCGTCACCTGCTGTTCGGGATTCACATCGTGCGTGGCATTCCGCGTGAGGCAGTTGTAAAGAACCTGCCTATTGCCGGATCGCAGTTCCGTGCCGCGGATGCGGCGAACAAATCAGACACCTGCGGTTGGAATTCTGATAACTATGGAATCGCGGCGAACGCGGCGGGACAGGCTTACTATGACTCGATTGCTTCGCTATACGCAAGCTGGGGCGTGGACCTGGTCAAGATCGATTGCATTTCGGCGCCATACAAAGGCGATGAGATCAGGATGTTCAGCGAAGCGCTCCACAAAACGACGCGGCCCTTCGTACTGAGTCTTTCGCCCGGGCCGACGCCCATCGACGAGATTGCAAATCTGAGGAAGTATGCGCAGATGTGGCGCATCTCCAACGACGTCTGGGATCACTGGGCGCAATGGCCGCACGCGGCGTGGTCTCAAGGAGTGCTGGGACAGTTCACCTTAGCAGCAGAATGGGCGTCGCTAGCAGAACCAGGACATTGGCCGGACGCCGACATGTTGCCGTTCGGATTTCTGGGACCGCGACCCGGTCAGGGAAAAACGCGTACGGGCGCGCTGACTGCCGATGAAGGACGCACCATGATGACGCTGTGGTGCATGATGCGATCGCCTTTGATGATCGGCACGAATCTGACGCGCATGGACACGACCACGCGCGCGCTGTTGACAAATGATGAAGTGATCACGGCGGATCAACACTCGACCGGAGGCCGCCAGATGTCGAACGAGGGTCAGAAGATTGTCTGGGCCTCGCACGGTGAGAAGCCCGGCATTGCTTATGTCGCATTGTTCAACACAGGCGATGGCCAACAGGATATCGAATACCCGCTGCAGTCACTCGGCCTCGCGACTACATCGTTTGCAATTCGTGATGTTTGGCAACACAAGGACATCGGCACGGCCGATCGAGTGAAGGCTACACTTCGTTCGCATGCATCGGCATTGTTTCGACTAACGGCGAGTAAGTGATTAAAGTTTGTTTCTGCTCTTGACTTCCGCAGGCGCGCTGTTTACACTCGAAACTCGGAAGGTGATTCCAATGTTGACCACATGCCAAAGGACGAGACTCTCAAAATCTCTCCCGTGCAGCTTCAATGAAGTACTGCATGCGGGCATGAGGCCAGTCGCCTGCCGATTCGACGATATAGCTCAGTGGTAGAGCAACAGATTGTGGATCTGTGGGTCCGCGGGTTCGAATCCCGCTATCGACACCTCTAATCAACTCCGTCCCTAACTTCTAGCTCAGCAATCCGTCCGACGTTTGCGCGGATCGTTTTGCAGCAGGTTCCTTGCTCTGCAGGCAATTGAAACTGTATTGCCGATGTTACTGGTAGCTTCTGTAACACGGCCTTACTCTGGTTGCTCTCCGCAAGTAGTCTGTGAGCCGGCAGTTAGGGGTGGAAATAACAGCAACTAACAACGAAAGGAGATACGTATGTTGTGGAAGCGAATTGTAGTGGGCGATCAAGAGCGAGTACTGGTGGCAAAAAACGGCCGTTTTGACGCGATTCTCACGCCGGGCGCCTATCGTGTCTTTGCCGCGCCGGGCGTGTCGTTGGAAGTAGAAAAGTTCAACGTGCGTGATCTCGTATTTCACAGCGCGTGGACTGACTACCTGGTGAAAGAGCGTCCCGAGGTGGTGGAGCGCCACTTCATGCTAGTGGAGACGAACGACGTGCAGGTTGCGATGGTTTACGCCGACGGCAAGTTGTACAAGGTGCTGACGCCGGCGAAGCGCGTGCTCTTCTGGCGCGGACCGGTTGAGGTGACTGCGGAAGTGGTCGACGTGGTTGCCGAACCGGCTATTCCGTTGGACAAGCTGACTGCGCTTGAGCGTCTCGGCCGGGAAGCTTCCGTCACTTTTAGCCTCGTCGAGGAAGGCAAGACGGGTCTACTCTTTCTCGACAACCGATTGGTACGGACTCTTCCACCCGGCAAGTACGGCTTCTGGGCGGTGACCGGCGGCCCACGCGTCGAGATCGTGGATCTGCGGCGGCAGACGCTTGAGGTTCCCGGGCAGGAGATCTTGTCTCGCGACAAGGTTTCGTTGCGTGTGAACATCGTCGCCGAATACCAGGTGGTGGATGCCGCGAAGGCGCGGCAGACCATTACCAACTTCGAGGCGTACTTCTACCGTTTGCTGCAGTTGACCGTGCGTCAGGCACTCGGGAAGAAGACGCTTGAGGAGATTCTCGCGGAGAAGACGGAGGTGGACGCAAGCACCGCATCCGTAGTTCGCGGCGAGATGGAAGCGCTGGGCGTGCAGGTGGGCGCCATCGCATTGAAGGACATCATTTTGCCTGGCGACATGCGCGAGATCATGAACCAGGTGGTGTCTGCGGAGAAGCAGGCGCAGGCGAACCTCATTCGCCGGCGCGAGGAGACGGCTGCGACGCGCTCGCTGTTGAACACGGCGAAGCTGCTGGAGGATAACCCGATCCTTGTGCGCTTGAAGGAACTTGAGACGTTGGAGAAGGTCGTCGAAAAGGTCGAACGACTCACCGTCATGAGCGGCTTCGAGGGTTTGCTCGATAACCTGATTCACTTGAAGGCTCCGGCCGGGAAGTAAGCGCCCGGCCGGGCGCTCTTAGTTACTGGCTGACGAAAGCAACCCGAACGTCTTGGCCGACTTCGACTCCGGCTTATGCTTCACAACGGTAAGCGTGACCTCAGACGGGTACTGGCTCGAATGATGAACCGAATTATGCGCAACCACCCCGGTTGCTTCGTCGTAGTTATTGCCCCCGGTGTTCAAGTTGCGATCAAACCTGGGGAAGTTACTGCTGGACACCTCGATGCGAAGCCGATGTCCGGCATCGAAGTAATTGCTCGTCGTGAGTGGCTGAAACGCCACTTTGTAGACCTTTCCCGGCTCCATCCAAGCGACCGGTTTATCGTAGCCGTTTCGGTAACGCAAGCGCTGGATCGTCTCGTCCAGGTTGTAAGCAGTTCCGTCGGGAAGTACATCGATCACTTTAACCGTGAAATCCGTATCTTTCACATCAGAAGAGACATAAAGCGTTACATCCATCGGCCCGCTTGCTTCCATGGCTTCCTTGAACGGTTCAGACGTGTAGACAAGAATGTCGTCACGCTCTTCCATCTTGCGCTGGTCAAGTGCGCCGCCCGTCAAAGCGTTACCTTCGCAGCAGACGTTGCCACCATAAGAAGACACCGGCTTCATGGGATCGTACGTGAAACTATCCGGATTGTCGGAATTGCCCGAGCCGCTATTCAGTGCGCCATCGCCATGCACCGTGTTCGCTTTGCCGGCGCTCGTGAGGTAGAACTTCATGGGTTGCGCGCCTTCGGGCGGCCACGTCTCCGCGCTCTGCCATTTGTTTAGCCCCATGGTGAAGTAACGAACGCGCGGCATCTTGTCGAGAATGCCGTTGTCCTCACCCTTTAGAAAATGATCGAACCAACCGTAAGTGAGCGCGTCCCAATCCAGGCGAGCATCCCCCATGATCCTTTCGCCGACTTTGGTGTTTTCCGTTGCGCGCTTGTAACTGCAGTGCAGTGTTGGCGCGATCACGGCGTACTGATGATCGGCCACATCCGGGCGCGCGGTTTTGCGCACAAAATTGTACGCTGCCAGATTCGGGCCGACGGATACGTCGTACCAGGACATGAACCAGAATCCCGGCACGTTGATCCTCTTGTCGTCGTGCCACAAACCGCCCTTGTACCAGGCGGGATCGTTCGGAGCGCGTTTGATCATGGCGCCGCCCGTCGGTACGGGTTCGTAGTCGGAAAAAATGCCGTGTGGACCATCCACCGCCTTGATGATGTCCATCTCCGGCAGATGCCAGAGCGCCTTCGACCAATCCACCGGCGGAAGCTGCTGCGCTAAGTCGAACGATTTCGACACGCGAACAAGTTCTTCCTGCGTTGTGTCGCGCGAGAAGAGGGGGCGGATCGTGTTCTGCTCGCCATACAGCCAGTCGATGAATAGCATCTGCACTGCGCCGCCGCGATACCAATTTCCTTGCTCAAAGTAAGGATGAACTCGTCCGACGCCGGCGCCGAATCCCTCCGGGATCATGGCCGCGTACGCCTTATTGCCCAGCGCCGCCACGCCGAGCTGCCACTCCGCGGTGGAAGAGCAGCCGATCGTCCCTACCTTGCCGTTAGACCACGGCTGCGACGACATCCACGTGAATTCGTCGTCTCCATCCGAAAGCGGTGCGCCCAGAATGTCGTAATTGCCTTCGGAGAAAAAATGTCCGCGCTCATTCATCTCCACGTACGCATAGCCGCGCTTCACCGCGTCGAGTTCCGCGCTCATGTCGCGCGGTGCGCCCAGACGCACGTCCCAGTAATTGAAGTTATACGGCGTGCGGACGAAGATGACGGGGTATTGCTTGGATGTATCTTTTGGCCGATAGATGTCGGCCGCCATGCGCTTGCCATCGCGCATGGGCACCATCACCTTGCGATCGATAACCGCAACGTCTTCGAGTTCCTTCTCGATCGCGTTGCGCTTTTCAACCAGCTTCGGGTCGGGTGCCTGGCGCTGTTGCGCGTGCGCGCCTGCGGACAGAATCAGAAGTGAAACAACGAAAGTGGCACAGCCTCTGAACATTTAGCCCAGTCTGTCATAAAGCAGATTTGGCTGCATCGGCCTTCAGCGCCGACCACTGCGCGTTGAGAGTTGCAAAATCCTTTAGACGCTTTCCGGCCGCCTCGCTTTGTTGCCTGGTCGGTGCGGCATCGGCGTTCTGAATTTCATGCAATAAGCGGTCGATCTGGCCCCGAAGGCCGTTGAACGTTGGGGCTGCGTTTGCGCCCCCAGCGAACCCGCCGCCTCCGCCGCCCCGGCCAAAACCGCCGCGGCCCACCAGCGCTTCCAACTTCTTGGCGTACTCTCCGTCGGCCTGCCCGCGCTCCTGAATTTGCTTCTGCAGAGCATTGATCTGCTCAATTGCCTCGCTGGATTCCATCATGGAATCGTACAGTTGCTTCGAAAGCCGAAATTGCGCCTGCAGATCGGTTATTGGCGTCTTCACACGTGGATCCATAGTCACTGCCATCGATTGCGTCAGAGTCTGCCCATTTGCCGTCAGCTTCACGGTATACGTTCCAGGCATTACCCACGGCGACGTAAAAGCCGAAGGCGTGTTGTGCGGAACTGCCTGGTCGGCATCAGGGCCGCCATTCAGGCCGGGAGTGGGCGTACAGTGCAAATCCCACAGAAAACGATGATGACCGGCCGCATCGGAAAGCGCTTGCGTCGGACGTGCCCAGTAAAGCGGGACGGGATATGTGGACGGGGGCGCCGGCAACGGATCGGTGCTCGCGTATTTGCGAATCAGCTTGCCCGCGCTATCCAGAATTTCGAGCGTCACCGGGCCCGACGTGTTGTCGCCCAGGTAGTAATCGATGATTGCGCCATCGGGCGGATTCTTGCCTGCTGGA
Source organism: Bryobacteraceae bacterium (assembly GCA_036276155.1). GTDB lineage: Bacteria > Acidobacteriota > Terriglobia > Bryobacterales > Bryobacteraceae > Bog-105. The sequence continues at coordinate 8,243 of DATBEG010000113.1, forward strand.
ACTTCGGGCGGCCATGGCGTCGGCGGATTCATGTCACCGCGAATGCGCAGCGCAGTTGCCGGCTTGTAGAGATGGGCAGCCGCGCTTGCAATTTCCGGCGAGAGCTGCCGCAGCGGCGTGATGTCGTCCAGCACGAGAAAGCCGCGGCCGTGCGTCGCCACAACGACATCATCACCCTTGATCTGCAGATCGCGCACGGAGCTCGCTGGCATATTCAGCCGCAGACTTTGCCAGTGATCGCCATCGTCCACCGAAAAATAAACTTGCGTTTCCGTGCCGGCAAACAGCAGCCCTTTGCGCTTCGGATCTTCGCGAATGACATCAGTTGGCGCGCCGTCTGGGATGCCGTTGTTGATCTCGCTCCAGGTCTTTCCGTTGTCATGCGTCCGGAAAAGGTGCGGACGCATATCATCCACTCGGAGGGTGTTGATGGCGGCGTATGCGGTTTGTCCATCGAAATGGCTCGCATCCAGAATGGATACCTTCCACCACGGCTTGAGCTGTGGCGGCGTGGCGTTATTCCAGTTTTTGCCGCCGTCGTTGGTCACCCAAATCAGGCCATCGTCGGTTCCGGCCCAGATCTTGTTGATACTCAGCGGTGATGGAGCAATCGCGTAAACCACGCCGCGCAGAACGGGCTTCGCCGTTGGCGTGTCGGAGTACTTGCCGACACTCGCCGGAACGTCATAGGTCTTTCGCGCTAAATCGGGGCTAATCTCGGTCCAGTTATGCCCGCCATCCATCGTCTTGAAGATTGTGTTCGCGCCGAAGAACAGCACGTGCGGATTCATTGGCGAGAAGATTAGCGGCTGTGTGCGCACAACCCGGTAATCGCGCAGAGGCTTGGGTCCTACTTCCGCAATCTGACCGTCGCGTCGATTGTATTTCGTGACTTTTCCGCCGAAGACGATGTCGGGATCGAGCGGATCGGGCGCAGCCGTTCCGTACTCTTCGATGCCCGCCGGATGCCAGTCATGAAAGGTGATTTCACCATCATTGCCGCGGCTTGCTACGCACGCTGAACCGCTGTCCTGCTGTCCGCCGCATGCACGCCACGGAAACGAATTGTCCACCGTAACGTGAAACATCGCCGCCGTGGGCTGGTTGTACCAGGTGGTCCAACTCACACCGCCATTGAGCGATACGATCGCGCCCTGATCGCTCGTAAGTAGCAGAATGTTTGTGTCGTTGGGATTGATCCAGATGCTTTGATAATCATCCCCACCCGGTGCGCCACGCAGACCGAACCACGTCTTACCCGCATCGGTCGAGCGCCACGTCACGGTGCTGCAGATATAGATCACGTCAGGATTCTGGGGGTCCACCTGTGGAACCGGCAAGTCGCCGCCGCCGATGCGTGCCGTTGGCCGCGTATCTTCCGTTGTGCGACTCCAGTTTTCACCGGCATCGTCAGAGCGAAACAAACCCACGCTGCGGCCCGATGCAACGGTCGCGTAGACACGATTCGAGTTGGTGGGCGCAATCGTCACGTCCACCTGCACGATCCCGTCGGGCAGTCCATGACCCGTGATCTGGTTCCAGGTGTCGCCGCCGTCAGTCGATTTGAAGAGACCGCCGCCGCTTCCGCTCCATGCGCCGTTTTCCCAGGGGCCTTGCCGCGACTCCCACATGCCGGCATAGACCACGTTCGGATTGCTGGGATCAATCTTCACATCTGAGCCGCCGGTGTCCGGCCCTTTGTAGAGAACCTTCTGAAATGTTTGGCCGCCGTCTGTCGAGCGAAAAATGCCTCGTTCTTCGTTGGGGCCATATGGATGGCCGAGCACGGCAACAAACAGCCGCTCAGGATTCTTTCGATCCAGCGCGATCTTAGGTATCTGCTGCCCATCCCGGAGACCTAGATGCGTCCATGTTTTGCCGCCGTCGGTCGACTTATAGATGCCATCGCCGACCGAGAGATCCGGCCGGATGAGCCCTTCGCCGCTTCCCGCGTAGATCACATCCGGATTGGATTCCGATACCGCGAGCGAGCCGATCGATCCCGTTGGCTGATCGTCGAAAAGCGACTCCCACGTCTGGCCGGCATCGGTGGTCCTCCACACGCCGCCATTCACTGCGCCGATGTAGAACGTGTACGGCTTGCTGGCAACGCCCGCCAGCGCTCGCGTGCGGCCCGCGCGATACGGCCCGATCTCGCGCCATTTCATGTCGCTGATGAGCTTACTGTCGGAACTCTGACCGAGAACAGCAAACGAAGCTGTCAGCAAAGACGCAAGTGCCCAACGGAACTGTCTCATTCACACCACCTGTCTTAAGATTTCTACCTATTATCTATGTAGACGGCGATGTGAATGGTTAGGGGCGGTGACTCTACCACCCCAGCACTTGCGCAAATACAAGCGGCGCGACTATCGAGGCGTCGGACTCGATTACGTATTTCGGCGTGTCGATGCCCAGCTTCTCCCATGTGATCTTTTCGTTCGGAATCGCGCCGGAATAAGAACCATAGCTCGTTGTCGAGTCGCTGATCTGGCAGAAGTAACCCCACAACGGCGTGTCCTCGCGCTCCAGGTCCTGGCGGAGCATGGGCACCACGCAAATCGGGAAGTCGCCGGCAATGCCTCCGCCGATCTGAAAAAATCCGATCGAATGTTCTGGCGCCGTTCGTGTATACCAGTCCGCCAGAGAGATCATGTATTCGATTCCCGTGCGAACCGTGTGCACATGCTTCACGTCGCCTGCAATGCAGTGGCCGGCATACATGTTCCCGAGCGTCGAGTCTTCCCAGCCCGGCACGAACATCGGCAGATTACGTTGCATCGCCGCGTAGAGCCAGCTATCTTTGACATCGATTTGAAAACTCTTCTGGAGTTCCGGCTTCTGCAGAATACGGTAGAAGAACTCGTGCGGGAAATAGCGCTCGCGCGCCTGGTCCGCCGCTGTCCACTCCTGAAGAATGACCCCCTCAATGCGGCGCATCGCTTCTTCTTCCGGAATGCAGGTATCCGTCACGCGATTCATGTGGCGTTCCAGCAGAGCCTGCTCGTCTTCCGGCTTCAGATCTCGCCAGTGCGGCACGCGTTCATAGAAATCGTGAGCGACTAAGTTGAAAACATCTTCTTCGAGATTCGCGCCCGTGCAGCAAACGGCATGTATCTTCTCTTGCCGGATCATCTCCGCAAGCGAGATTCCGAGTTCTGCGGTACTCATAGCGCCGGCAACAGTAACCAGCATCTTGCCGCCGTTTTCCAGGTGCTTGGTGTAGGCTTCAGACGCTTCCACCAGAGTGGCAGCATTGAAATGGCGGAAATGATGTTTTATGAAGGTCGAAACAGGGCCGTCGTTCATCGCATTCCCCACGGTAGCAGCCCCTCGCTATTAAGAGGAATGGTGCTAATCGAGTTCAAGCGCGATGTATACCAGGTGGCCTTCGCGCTCAATCAGCAGCACTGCCGGCTGCCCTGGCTTCAGGTTCGCCACCATGTTTCGCAATTGCATTACGTTGGGGACAGTCTGACGATTCAGTTCGTAAATGACGTCGCCGGTTTGAAGTGCGGGACCCGAAAATTCTGTCGGTGATTTGCGCGCCACGACTACAACTCCCTGCGGCCGGCGCAGATCGGGCATCACTTCCAGCACGGGTTTCGTGATGTCCAACCCAACGACGCCCAGTTCGGGAACGACATTCTTGACAGGATCGACCATGTCCGCCAATGCGTCCAACTCTTCGCCCGATTGTTCTTCCGTCATGACTGGCACGTTCAATACCTGCTCGCCGCGATGCAACCGAACATCCGCTTTCGCTCCAGGTGACAGCGCGTAAACCAGGGAATTCAGTTCCTGCACGCTCGTCAGACGCCGCCCGTCGATTCCCGTGATAATGTCGTCCAGCTTTATGCCGGCGTTCGCGGCCGCACCATCTGGCCGAACATCGGAAACCACCACACCGTGGTCTGTGGCCAGATTAAGCCCTTCAGCCATCGCCGGAGTGATTGTCTCGGCGTAAATGCCAAGTTGTGCCCGATGCACATGCCCTTGCGTTTTCAGTTGTGAAAATACATGCTTCGCGAGATTGCTGGGAATGGCGAAGCCGATGCCTTCGCTTCCGCCGGATTGCGTGAGGATGAATGTGTTAATCCCCATCACGTGACCTTCGGCATCCACCAGTGGGCCGCCGCTGTTGCCGGGATTGATGGGCGCGTCGGTCTGCACGTACACCATGGGGTCGTCCTGTTTAATCTGCCGCGCAACCGCACTCACCACGCCCAGGCTGACGGAATTGTCCAGCCCAAGCGGGTTACCAAGCGCCAGAACAATTTGACCCTGTTTCAGCTCGTCGGAATTCCCGAACTCTAGATACGGCAGATTCTTCTTGTCGATCTTGATGACGGCGAGATCGCTTTCCCGATCGATGCCCACCACTGTGCCGGGCAGTGGCCGGTTCATGCGGTCACCCTGCTCTTGCGCTTCCGCTTCCGCACGCACATTAAGCTGCACTTTTACGCTGTGCGCGTTCTTGACCACGTGCGCATTCGTAAGAACATATCCGTCTGATGACAGGATGATTCCAGACCCGCTGCTGTTTTCGGCCGTCAGTAGTTCGTTGCTGTCATTGTTTCCTGCCGCCGTTGCGTAACTCCGCACGAAGATCTGAACTACAGCGCGGCCAGATCGTTGAGAGATCTCCTCGAATGAGCCACTTAGTTGCTTCAGCACGTCCATCTTTTCGGGGTTCGGCTTAGCAGGCGGTTTCTGAGCAAATGCGTAGGCCGACAGAACGGCGGGAAACAGAAGCGAAGCAGCTTTCACTGAAAAACTCATCAAAGAAGAAAAACTCATCAAAGAACTCACCGATTGGATGCAGCAGACCCCATCCAGGAGTGCGTAGTATTGTTAACCTCTAAATTCGTGATCTCTTCTTGTTAGTCCGAATACGCATCTCCCTCGGTTTCTTAGGCTCCGCGAACAGCAAGTCGGTAGCTGGCGTACCTACTCCTATTCCCGTTTCCAGTGAATCGAAGAGGAAACAGGCGGGCGCGCTGGGCGCTTCTTCACGCGTCGCCTTGGGCATACTGGCCAGCCGCATTACCGGACTTGTACGCGAGCGTGTGCTCGGAAGTTACTTCGGTGTGGGACCGATTGCTGACGCATTTCGAGCCTCTATTCGCATTCCTAACTTACTAAGCAACCTCTTTGGAGAAGGTGTTCTCGCCGCGGCGTTTGTTACCGTTTACTCAAAATTGCTGGCGGCGGGCGAAGAGGAAGAAGCCGAGCACGTTGCAGCCGCGGTGTTCGGAATTCTGGCCGGCCTTTGCGCCATTCTGGTGGCGCTCGGCGTCTCTTTTACTCCAGCGTTTATCGACCTCGTTGCGGCGGGATTTAAAGGTGAAACGCGCGATTTGACGATTCGCCTCGTCAGAATCCTATTCCCTGCCGCAGGGCTGGCCGTCATGAGCGCCTGGTGCCTCGGCGTGCTGAACAGCCATCGCCGTTTTCTGCTGTCTTACTTAGCTCCTGTAGCGATGAACGTGACCATTCTGGTCATCGTCATCGGGCTTCGCCACTCGCCTGTTCCGCGGCTTGTCATCTTCGCAGCATGGGCATACGTAGCAGGCAGCGCCATGATGTTTCTGGTCCAGTTGCCACGCGTGCTGGAACTGCTGCCCGGATTCCGCCCCGTCTTCGACTGGAACTCTCCCAATGTCCGCTCCGTTATTGGGAATTTCGGGCCGGTTTTCCTGAGTCGCGGTGTAGTTCAGGTCAGCGCCTATATCGACTCCTATATCGCGACCTGGTTACCGCCCGGGGCCGTCGGTGTTTTGGGATACGCGCAGGTCATCTCCGTCCTACCCATCAGCTTATTCAGCATGGCTATCTCGGCCGCGGAGCTGCCTGCGCTCTCGAGCGCTGTGGGCACCGATGAGGAAGTGGCCGCTTTTCTTCGTAAACGCCTCATCGCAGGACTACGTCGCATCGCGTTTTTCATTGTTCCTTCGGCCGTTGCCTTTCTCGCCATAGGCGATGTTCTCGCGGGCGGTCTATATGTCTCGGGACGCTTTCATCAAGCGGACGCCACCTGGGTGTGGTCCGTGCTGGCCGGGTCCGCCGTAGGTCTGCTGGCGACATCGCTCGGCCGGCTCTACTCGTCCGCTTTCTACGCGCTGCTCGATACACGCACGCCGCTGCGTTTCGCCATCGTCCGTGTCGCGCTTACCACTGGCTTGGGATTTCTGTTTGCTTTTCCATTACCGCGCTGGCTGGGAATCGATCCGAAATGGGGAGTTGCGGGACTCACTGCCTCTGCCGGCATCGCAGGGTGGGTCGAGTTCTCATTGCTCCGGCACGCGCTCGGAAAACGAATCGGCGCGACTCCGTTGCCCGCGACATTCACGGCGAAACTGTGGCTGGTTGCGTTCATCGCCGGCGCCGCTGGCTACGGACTCAAGACCGTACTGGGCGAGACGCATCCTATTGCGACGGCAATAGTGGTGGTTTCCGTGTACGGTGCGATCTATTTCGGTGGAACGGTGCTCCTCGGCATTCAGGAATCGAGATCGTTCGTCGAATCAGCTATGCGGCGCTTCCGGCTTGCATGAGCTGTTCGGCCTGTTTCAGTGCTTCCGGTGTAATCTGCTCTCCCGATAACATGCGGCCGATCTCGCGCGCCCGCTCCTCCCGCGGCAGTTCCGTCACCTCCGTCGTCACGCGGCCTTTGCGCTCCCGCTTTGCTACTGCGTAATGATGGTCTGCGAAGCCCGCAATTTGCGCCAGATGCGTCACGCAGATCACCTGGTTGGCCCGCGACAGCGCCTTCAATCTCTTTCCCACCGCGGCTGCCGCAGCGCCGCCCACGCCGGCATCCACTTCATCGAACACCAGAGTGTGCGAACCCGCATGCTCAGCCGTGCTGCCAAGAGCCGTCTTCAGAGCAAGCGCAATGCGCGATAGCTCGCCGCCCGATGCAGTCTTTTCAAGCGGCTTCAACTCCTCGCCACTATTCGGCGAAACCAGGAACGCGACCTCATCCACGCCGCTGCCCGTCCAGCTTCCTTGCTTCACCGCAATCTGAAACTGCGTCCCGGCCATCGCCAGAGCCTTCAGTTCCGTCTCTACCTGCTTGCTGAGCCGGGCTGCGGCTTTGGTTCGCAATTCGGTTAATTCCGCCGCCTTGCGTTCGTATTGAGCGGCCAGTTGCGTCCGCTCTTTTTCCAGCGCCGCGCGATGCTCAGCCGCATTTTCAATCTCACTCGCGCGCCGGGCCGCGTCCGCGTGGAATGCGATCACCTGCTCCAACGTCGGCCCGTATTTCCGCTTTACCCGGTCCAGCGCCGCCAACCTCCCTTCGATATCCTCCAGACGGGCCGGATCACCCTCCAACCGCCCAAGGTAATCGCGCAGCCCATAGGAAGCTTCATTCAGCACAACGAAGGCCTGTTTCAGCGCCGCAGCGGTTTCGGCCATCGTCTCGTCAATCCGGACCAACTCCTCCACGCGCTTGATCGCATGGCCGACTTGGGTGGTTGCGCTCTCCGGTGATTCATAGAGCACCGCGAACGCCTCGGCAGCGCTTGTCTGCAAGCGCGTGACATTCTGCAGTACCTTGCGCTCGGTCTCCAATTCCGTGTCCTCACCCACCCTGGCCGCGACAGACGCAATCTCGTTCGCCTGAAATTTCCAGAGGTCCAGCAGGCGCAGTTTTTCCTGCTCGTTACGGTTCAATTCCGCCAGCCTTTCGCCCAAAGATCGCCATTGCGCAAAAAGCTCCGCCACGGTCGACCCCAGCGTCTCAGCGTGCGCGTACTCGTCCAGAATCTCCCGCTGGGCCTGCGTCGAAAAAAGGGATTGCTGCTCGTTCTGCCCGTGTATGTCGCCCAGCATTGGCGCCAGTTGCCGCAAAAGCGCCGTCGTGACAGAACGGTTAGCCACAAACGCGCGCGACTTGCCGTTGGCCGTAATTTCCCGTTCGACAATCAGCTCTTCGTCGCTCTCGTGGTCAATACCTGCTTCCGTGAAAAGCGCGCGAATCTGCTCGTTCACGTTTACTGAAAATATTCCCGAAACCCGTGCCTTCTGCTCGCCAGTGCGGATCATCTCGGCCGAAGCGCGCGCGCCTAGCAGCAGCGCCAGCGAGTCCACCACGATCGACTTACCACTTCCCGTCTCGCCCGTCAGGACATTCAACCCTTGTTGGAAACGGATGCGAGCCTGCTCAACGACGGCGTAGTTCTCGACGATGAGCTCAAGCAGCATGTGACCGAATTATCGCGCGAAGTGAAAGGCGAAAGGAACTTAATCTAGGCGCCCGAAACTTGACGCAGGCGACTTGCTTCCAACAGGTTAGCGAAACCCCCAAGGCTTCTTATAATGAGAGAGAAGTAACCGAAAGGACTTTTAAGTATTGCCCTTTGTGCTGCTTCCTGCAGATCTTTCTCTGTGGGACATCATTCAGAACCTGAGACCGGTTCCGCTAGCCGTCATTGCCATTTTGATTCTGTTCTCGCTGTTCTCGTGGACCATTGCGTTTTCAAAGAGCAGCGTCTTCAGTCGCGCGCGGCGCCAAAACCGTAACTTTTTGCGAGCCTTTCGAAAGGCGAGTAATTTACAAACTGTCGCTGTGGCGAGTGAGCAGTTCAATACCGCTCCGCTGGTGGCCGTGTTCGATTTTGGCTACGGAGAAATCGAACGCCAGATCAAGCAACGCGGCGCGTTGGTGAATAAGCCTGCCGTGGAGCGCAGCCTGCAACTCGGCATTAGCGAGGAAGTTACTAAGCTTGAGCAGAACATGAACTGGCTTGCCACAGTCGCCTCTGTCTCTCCATTCATAGGGTTGTTTGGAACCGTGTGGGGCATCATTGATGCCTTCCAGGGGCTCGGCAATGCCGGGAGTGCCAGCTTGCGGGCCGTTGCCCCGGGCATCTCCGAAGCCCTCGTAACAACGGCGATTGGACTCGCGGCAGCTATTCCCGCCGCCATCTTCTACAACGTGTTCGGGACGCGGATCAAAGAAATGGGTACGCGTATGGAAGACTTCGCCATCGAGTTCCAGAATCTGGCGGAGCGGGATTTCGGCGGCTAACAGTGGCATTCTCTTTCAGCGAAGGCGGGCGGCGCGGACGAAGGTTCGGCGGTCCGTCCGCCATGTCGGAAATCAACGTTGTGCCGCTGGTGGATGTCGTGCTCGTCCTGCTGGTGATTTTTATGATCACTGCGAATGTAATGGAGTTCGGGCTCGACATTCAGGTACCGCAGGTCCGCCGTGTGCAAAACACCGCTCAGGATCTGCCGGTGGTCAGTATTACTAAGAACGGCGAATCTTTTTTGAACGACAAGCCGGTGAATATTCATTTACTCGCCGACACGGTTCGACAGCGTTTTCGCAACGCCACGGCTGTCTATGTGCGCGCCGATAAAGAGACTCCCTGGGATCCAATCGCGCAGATTGTCGCCGAGTTGGGAGAAGCCAAATTTGAGGTCAAAATGGTGACCGCGCCTATTGATGAGGCGGCGCGCCAGCGACGCTAAATGGCTGAACCGGTCGACATACTCGATCAGCGCGACCCGTTAGCGGCGCCGTTTGTCGGCTCTCTCCTGGTGCACGGCGGAGTTGTTGCCCTTTTGTTCATCGCTTTGTTCTGGCTCAATCAACATCGTGAGATCCTGGGGGGCCCTACATCCGGCGGCGGCCCTGCTTATACCGTTTCGCCGGTGCACAACATCCCCATTCCGCGCCGTGAAGCGCCGCCCAATCCGGTCGCCAATGACACGGAGTCGCAGGTACCCACTGCTCCGGCAAAGCAGACTGTTGAAAAGAAACAACCCGTTCCGGACAAGAACGCTTTCGAAATCGCAGACAAGCTGAAGAAGCAGGAGCAGCGTCAGACCCACCAGCAGACATATCAGCAGCCCACACCGCGGAATCAGGTCTTCGCAGAAAAACAGGCCCTTTCGAATCCCATGTATGGCGGCCCTTCCGGCGGAGGCCAAGTCGGTATCGGGCCCAATACGCCTCTGGGCAATAACCGATTAGGTTGGTATGCACAGATGATTCGTGACCGCATCGCTCAGAACTGGAACACAAATGGACTTGCGGCCGCCAGCCAGAGTGCGCCGGCCATTGTCGCCTTCATAATCAATCGCGACGGCTCAGTCCGCAATCCGCAGATTGTTCAATCGAGCGGCAATCCGACCATTGACAACACGGCTCTCCGCGCGGTCTATCAGTCGAATCCTTTGCCGCCGCTGCCCCCGCAGATCACGGATAACTCCATCACGGCTCAATTTACATTCAACTTACGCTGATGAGAACTTTCATAACCTTAATCGCCTTACTTACTTCGAGCGGCTTGAGCTGGATGTTAGGCCAGCAGGTGCAGGGAACCATTGAAAAGAATCCGGGCAAGCCGCACATAGCCGTCACCGACTTTCGTGCCAACGGAGCTGCCGCGGCCTTCGTGGGCGACTTCAATGCGATAGTACGGGCTGATCTCGAAAGCTCACCCCTGATCAATTTCGTTCCCAAGACACTCTATCCCGTGCAGGTGCCGCAGCAGCCGTCGGATCTCGTCTCCGGCGTTGCGCCTCCGGCTCGCGGAGGAGCCATCAACATGGTTGGGAATCGTCTGACCGACTGGAGCTTGCCGCCTGTTTCCGCTAACTACCTGGGCATCGGTTACGGCGCCGAAGACCGCGGCCAGTTCGTCGCGTTTGGCTGGTTCTACAGCACGTCGACTTCGATTCAGACCCTGCAACAGGCGCAGGTTTTCGGCAAAATCTATACCGCGCCGCTCACGCGCGAGGGAGCAATCGATGCCGGTCACCGCTACGCGGCTGACATCCTGTCGCAATTTGGCGGCAAGAGCCTGGTCGGCACCCGCATCGTCTTCGTTTCTGATCGCACAGGTTCCAAAGAAATCTGGGTCATGAACTGGGATGGCACTGACCAGCGGCAATTAACCAATTACCATTCAATCTCGACGTTCCCCTCTGCGTCGCCGGATGGCCACATTGTGGCGTTTACGACATGGGCTGTGGGTTTCCCGGCCATTCAGATGTTTTCGCTAGATAGCGGTCGCAAGCTGCCCTTTTACAACCAGCGCGCTTCCATGAACGCATTCGTCACATTTACGCCCGATTCCAAGCGTGTCATCTTTTCGTCCACGCTAGCCGGCGGAAACGCGCAACTCTACATGGCGAACGTCGATGGTAGCGGCTTGCATCGCCTGACGGCATCCGGCGCAATCGAAGTTGAACCGAAGGTTAACCCGAAAACCGGTGCTGATTTAGTCGACGTATCCGGCCGAACCGGATTACCGCAGATCTATCACATGACTCTCGATGGAACGGGCGCTCAGCGTTTGTCTGCCGGCACCGGCGAAGCGACAAACCCCTCCTGGAGCCCCGACGGCGAACATATTGCCTTCGCCTGGACGAAAGGGTTCGAACCTGGCAACTACAACATATTTGTCATGGATGCCGCCAGCCAGCAGGTGACACAATTGACAGCTAGCGAAGGCCGCAACGAAAATCCGAGCTTTGCGCCCGATGGCGCCCACATAGTTTATGCGTCGAAACGCGGCCGGCAGTCTCAAATCTGGGTAATGAACGCAGACGGCACGGGTAAACACCCACTTACTTCGGCTGGCAGTAATGAGAAACCATTTTGGGTAAATGCAGAACAGTAAGTAACATAAGAAATTAAAATAAGAAATTTAATGAGGGAGGATCAACTCATCACCATGGCACGAAAGGCTTTGCTAATCGCCTCGTCGAGTCTGTTGTTGCTTTTTACGGCGGCCTGTCACAAGAAAACACCGCCGCCCCCGCCACCACCGGCGCCCGCGCCCGCGCCTGCGGCCAATAAACCGACCATCAATTACTTCACTGCCGAGCCATCTACGGTAAACGCCGGCCAGCCATCGTCTTTGCGCTGGAGCGTCACTGATGCCACCGACGTGAGCATTGAAGGAATAGGTCCTGTGAGTCCGAATGGCCGCCGCGCCGTGTATCCGGCACAGACAACCACGTATCACCTGAGCGCCACTGGGCCGGGTGGTACAGCCGATGGCGAAGCCACCGTGACTGTCAGCGCGCCTCCGCCGCCTGCTCCCGTGCCCTCCAATACGGGCCAGATGACCATTGCTGAGATCCTTAACAAACAGGTTCAGGACGTTCACTTCGACTACGACAAGAGCGATATCCGGGCTGAAGATCAACCAATCCTCCAGCAGAACGCCAGCGCTTTGAAGCAGATCTTCTCTATGGATCCAAATTTCATCGTGCAGATTGAAGGCAACTGCGACGAACGTGGCTCAGCCGAATACAACCTGGCGCTCGGAGACCGCCGCGCCTCTGCGGCCAAGGAAGCGCTTGTCGGCATGGGGGTTCCTGGAGACAAGTTGAAAACCATCAGCTACGGCAAAGAGCGGCCCATTTGCACAGATGCGTCGGAAGATTGCTATGGGCGCAATCGTCGTGACCACTTCGCCGCCGGCCAGTAAACAAACCCGCTCATACACTACGTTCACCTACACTGAAGACAAGCGTGAAACGGGGACGGACTTGTGCCGTCCCCAATCATTAGGAGTTCACTGAAATGAAATTCTTGCGTGTTGCCGCCGTCGCGCTGGCTTTTGCACCTTTTTGCTTTGCCGTCAACAAAGACCTGCTTGCTTTACAGCGGGATCTCGAAGCCCGGTTTGACCAACTCCAGCAACAACAGCAGGCGCTGAATTCCAAAGTCGACGTGCTGACCGGGATGCTGAACACCATGCAGAACGATACCCGGCGTACAGCCGACCAGGTCGCAGGCATGCAGGACGTCCTGAAGGCCACGGTTGCGAATTCTCTCGGTCCGGTAAACAACCTGGGTACGAAGGTGGAAGCCACCGGTGAGGACGTTCGTTCTCTCCGCGACGCATTGGCCGATCTGGGAGCGCGGCTGGAGCGCATGGACGCTAAGATCACCGATCTGAAGAATCAAATGCAGATTATGCAGAATCCGCCTGCCGCTCCCGGTACTCAGGGAACCACAGGACCTCCCGGTACAGCAAATTCCAACACGGGCGCTCAGGGTACGGCGGGTCAGCCGGGCGCAGCCGGACCCCCGGCTGGTGTCAGCGCCGCACAGCTATTCACGGACGCCCGTCGCGATCAGATCAGCGGCAACACGCCGCTCGCCGTTCAGGAGTACCAGCAATATCTCGCCTATTTCCCTAACACGGAATATGCCGCCCAGGCACAGTATCGGCTGGGGGAAATCGCTTACGCGCAGGGCGATTACCGCGGTGCGGTGCAAGCCTTGGATGCTGTTCTCGAACGTTATCCCCAGAACTCGAGCACCAGGGACGCTGCTCTGATGAAAGGAAAAGCGCTGGCGAAGAGTGGTCAGCGCACGCAGGCCGTACAGGAACTGCGTGCACTGATTCAGAAGTATCCCGGCTCGGAACAGGCGCGCCAGGCGCAATTGGCGCTGGCTGACAAGAGCCTGTTCCCATCTTCTACGGCCTCAACTCGGCGCCGCTAGGACGAAAACATAGTCGGACCGGGGCTAGTTTACCGTCGCTGTCGCGGGCGGGGCGGTGCTGCGGCTGAGCATAATGGTGTCTGTCCTGACCTTGTCCCACTCTTGTAGCGTCATGCCTCGTGAGTGGAAAAACGTCCGAATCTGAGCGGCTGTCCAGCCGAACAAGTCTTCCATCATGGGCACCAGTACGCTCGAAGCATCCTCGCTGAGGATGGTTCGTTTCGCGATCGGTGTCAGGTATTTGTTCTCCGAAACCGCAATGGTCAGCCCATCCAGGCGGTTCACGTGGAGCATGACGTGTACGTCGGAGCTTCCATCGCCCACATAGACGATACTGTCGTGGCCGATCTTCATCTCGGACCGCAGTTCGTCTACCACGGCAACTTTGCCGTATCCGGCTGGCAGCCGCACGATCGCTTCAATCTCGCCGGCGGCGTTATAACGGAACCGCGTGCCGTGGATGTGATCGGCCGGCACGATTCCCTCCAGTGCCGATTCAATTACCTCTTCGGGAGCCGCCGAAACGACGTGGAACGCGAACTCGTTTCCGTTGAGATCGCTAAGAGCATCCGAAAGAAGGTCGATGTTTTCTTTGAGCCGAATTTGTTTGCCGACGGCCGACAAGTGATCCTTGCGCACGCATCGAAACTGTGGATCGTGCAACAACAGGTAGGAAAGCTCGCCGCCTTGCTGAACGAGGTGGATGTCTGCCAGGCCCCTGACTCGTTCTTCAAAACCGTCGACGCCGATAAGTTTACTGAGAACCAGGCCGGAGTCATTGAAACTCAATGTCTGGTCGAAATCGCTGAGAAATAGATATTGTTTCTTTCTCATACTGGTTAGACGATTTCGTTTTGCCGTAGTTGCTCCGGGTAGCAGAAAGCTGCTATATCTGATTCGCGTATGTTAAGTCGGCAGTCGCAGCGCACCGTACCGAAATACAAGGAACTATTCGAGTCTCTCAAGGCTGACATTCTCTCCGGGCGCTACAAGCCAGGCCAGAAACTGCCCAGCGAAGCCGCACTCGTCAATAAATCCGGCGCATCGCGCATCACCGTCACACGCGCCATTCGGGAGTTGCAGAACCTGAACCTTGTCGATCGTGTGGCTGGCTCCGGCACGTACGTTCGCGACGCGCATGCCTGCAATCGTCCATACCTCTTCGGGCTGCTCATTCCCGATCTCGGCGAAACCGAAATTTTCGAACCCGTATGCCGCGGCATTGCCAATGCGCCGGAAGCTTCCGAGCACGCACTGCTATGGGGCAGCGCGGGCGCGCAGATGTCGAAAGTGCAGCAGGCTTGGCATCTGTGCCAGCAGTACATTGCGAAATCCGTGTCCGGCGTCTTCTTCGCACCGCTCGAGTTTGAACGCGATGCTGTCAAAGTGAACGCGCGCATTGTGTCCGCTCTGCGGAACGCGAACATTCCCATCGTGCTTCTTGACCGGCGCGCCGCTAATGTAGCGGAAAGAAGCCGCCCTGATCTCGTCGCCCTCAACAATCGCCAGGCTGGATATGTCGCCACCGAGCATCTGATCCATCTCGGTTGCAGGCGAATTGGCTTTCTCGGTTACCACGGCACTGCCTCGAGCATTCAGGATCGGCTCGAGGGCTACAAAGAGGCGCTCATCGCGAACGGCTTGCGGCCAATCGTCGAAGAGGCCCAGGACGCGCCCGACAACACCAGGATCTTGTCCGGCCGAAATAAACGCGACGCAGTCGAAGCCTTTGTTTGCGTCAACGATCGCGTCGCCGGACAACTCATGCAGATCTTTCTCGCGCGCGGCATGCGCATTCCGGAAGACATCCGGATCGTGGGCATGGACGACGTTTCATACGCCACTCTGCTGCCTGTCCCGCTCACCACAATCCGCCAACCCACACATGACATCGGAGAAGCAGCACTCGGCGTCATGCTCGATCGGATTCGCAATCCCCATCGCTCGCCGCGGGAAATCCTTCTCGATGGCGAGTTGATCGTCCGCAAGTCGTGCGGTGCCGATCTTGAGTGATATCGATCTCGATTGATTAGGCTTTCGCTTCCGTTGTATCCACGGCGTACGCGAGCAGGCTGGCCACCAGACTCAGCCCGACGATGAGGAACAGTGTCACTCGCAACGTCGTTGCTTGTGCAAGCAGCCCAATCAACGGAGGCCCGAAAAGAAAACCGAAGTAACCGGAGCCGCTCACCATCGCGATACCAAATTCACGAGGGACACCCGCAACTCGCCCGCTCGCCGCAAATGCTAACGGGACAACCACCGAGAAACCCGCGCCCGTCAGTGCAAATCCCGGCAAAGCACCGGTTGCCGATGTAGAACAGAGTGCCAGCGTCAGACCCGCCGCGGATACTAATGCTCCCATCCGAAGAGTCCGCACCGGCCCGAGTCGCTTCGTTAAGGCGTCCCCAAGCAAACGGAAAATTGCCATTCCGCACGAGAAAACTGCATAAGCTGCCGCGGCCAGCGCATGATTGGCGTGCAGAGTCTGCTTCAGATAAACGCCTGACCAGTCCGCCATGGCGCCTTCCGAAAGAAACATGCACGTGGCGACCGCGGCCAACGCGAAGAGCACCTTCGGGATATGCCGCACTGCCATCCGTTGCGTATGCTGCGATTTCTCATCATGTGCCTCGAAAAGGTATGGCCCGGTAATCACAGCCGCGCACGCCAGAAAAATCGACACGGCCAGCAGATGCGCATGCGGTGTTACACCATGCTCCGCAATCAGGCCACCTGCCGCCGCGCCGACCATGCCGCCAATGCTGAACATCGCGTGAAAACGCGACATTACCGGAGCCGCCATCGCATGCTCGAGAGCAATCCCCTGCGCGTTGATCGAGACATCGTTCGCGCCCGCCATGGCCCCAAAGAGCATCAGCGCCAGAAAAAGTGTAATTGGTCCCACCGCAAACGCGGGCCCAATCAGCGCGAGGGCAAACCCCACCGTGCTCAAGCTTGCAACACGTTTACTTCCCCTTTGCCCAATCAACCAACCGGTCGTTGGGATCGCCGCCACCGAACCGACAGCCGTTCCCAACAGGCAGAGCCCCAATTCCGCGTTGCCCAATCCAAGCTCGCTCTGAATCGCCGGAATGCGTGAAACCCAGCTTGAAACGATCAATCCGTGCAGAAGAAATCGCGTCACGACGGTCCACCACGCCGTGGACAAGGTCCGTTCGTGCGCGCGCGGCAATGCCAGTTCGGCAGTTGTCATTCCTTGCTCCTCCATGGGTTGGATGGAGCCCGATAAGGCTGGTTGCCGTAGCCGCTAGAAAGCTGCTATATCAAGCTGTTCTTTGGGTCCTGACGCTTATTGTGCCCGCTTCCGCTCCGATACTACCGTCACCACCATGTCGCGAGCTTTGCTCACAATCCGGTTTGCATCTGGCATGCCGCGCAGAATGATCAACTGCGTCACTTGTTGCTGCCGCGCGTAGTTTGTAAGCGTCTCTGCAATATCTTTCCCGATGAGGATCTCCACCCCAATCCGCATATTCTTCGCAAAGTTCATCTGCTTTTCGAGAACATCCCGCTGCTCAGGGGAAAGATCAGACCATTTTTCATCCCGCGCCACATACACGGCCAGGCAGTCAGTGTCGAGATAATTGGCCAGACGCTTCCCGCGCCGCAGCAGCATCGCAGACTGCGGAACCGCGTTAAGTTGAATCATCACGCGCCCGAGTGGACTGTTCGGATTCACCGGTGCTGAGGAGCGATGGTCCGTCAAACGTCCCAGCGTGTCTTCGACTTGATGCGCTGTCTGCCGCAAGGCCAACTCTCGCAGGGCTGTCAGATTAGTCTCGGTAAAGAAGTTTTCCAGCGCTCTGTGGGCCTTGTCTTGCGAGTACACGACTCCCCGTTCCAGGCGGTGGATCAGCGCGCGCGGCGGCACGTCCACCATCACGATCTCATCAGCGCGTTCCACTACCCAGTCCGGAATCGTCTCTCGTACACGAACACCGGTGACTTGCCAAACCTGATCGTTAAGACTCTCCAGATGCTGAACGTTCAACGTTGTCAGGATATCTATGCCGGCATCCAGCAGAATGTCAACATCCTCGTACCGTTTGCCATGCTCCGAGCCCGGCACGTTCGTGTGAGCAAATTCGTCCACAACGCAGACCTGCGGGCTACGCTGAAGGATTCCCTCGGTATCCATCTCCTCGAAGCTCGCGCGTCGGTACGAAATCAACTTGCGCGGAATCTGCTCAAGCCCTTGTGTCTTGGCGATGGTGTCCCTGCGCGCATGCGGCTCGAAATATCCGATCACGACATCAACGCCTTCTTTTTTTAGGCGCTGCGCTTCTTCGAGCATCGAGTACGTTTTCCCTACACCCGCCGCATACCCGAGGAAAATGCGCAGCTTTCCGCGCTTCCTGGCTGCCTGGCCCTCGCCGGCTTCGATGGCAGGCGTGTCAGGTTTGAGGGAAGATTCGGACATCCATCCCCTCCGCCTCGCGAATAAGCTTGTCGAGTCGTCTCTCGCCCCACGGTACCCAGCGGCTGTGGCGTGGATGCCCAACGAAAATCTGCGTGATTCGATTCGTTCTCGCGAAATTGATGATCGCGCCGACCGGATCGGAGCTCTTGACCCTACGAACCTCCGCGCCTAAACGCCGCGCCAGTTCCAGGTTCTCCTCAATCTGCTCCTTGTCTTCCCGATTTGGCTCTTTTTCTTCCACGTGCAGCGCGAATAACTGCCCGTGCGAACGGTCGGCGTTGCGCTTTCCGCTCTCCACAATCGGCTTGGCTTTCGTGTGCGCTTCCAGGCAGAGCAAAATGCGCTCCTGCGCACCCCACGCATGCTGAATCCCGTGCCGGTCCATGTAGCGCAACAGTTGCGTCTCAATCACGTCAGCCACCAGCAGCAGCGCCAACTCGCGTAGCTCCGCAAGCTGCCGGTCGCTCAGAACGCGTCCCTCTTCAGCGCCGCAGCATAGGCTGCGAAGATCATCCACGGGCACGTCGACGAGTTCAATCTCATCCGCTTCGCGCAGAAACTTCTCCGGCACCGCGTACTGCGCCCGGCGGGACGTGATCGCTTCCACGCGATCCTGCTGCTCCGCGATGTGCTGCAGATTCACCGCGGTCGCAACGCTGATCCCGTGCCGCAGAAGATACTCGACGTCTTCCCAGCGATACGCCCGTTCAGCGCCCGCCGGGTTATCAAACGCGAGTTCATCAACAAGGCAAATACCAGGCTGCCGATTGATGATTGCCTCCACGTCAATTGCGGCTCCCTCGCCGATGCGCCGCAGCGGAATCACTTCGAACGTTTTGAGAAAGCCCGAAACGTCGGCGCTTTCTTTGCTTTGTAAGGCGCCGATCACAACATCCTGGCCGCGCCTCTTGCGCCTGCAGCCTTCGTCCAGCATGCGCCGCGATTTACCCACGCGAGGCGCATACCCAAGAAAGACCTTCAACCGACCGCGCTTTTCTTCGAGTTCCTCCGACTCAACCTGTCGTAATAACTCTTCCGGATCGGGTCGTGTCAGTGTGCGAGTGCCCATTTGCAATCAATGACGCACGGGAAATTGCGCGTCTAGCGCCAGATTCAACCTCAGCACGTTTGTGCGCGGCTCACCGAAAATCCCAAGCGTTCGATTATCAGTGTACTGGGAAACCAGCCGCTGCACACGTTCCAAGGGCGCCCCCCGTGCTTGCGCAACTCGCGCCGCCTGCGCCATCGCATTCGCCGGCGTCACATCAGGATCCAGCCCGCTGCCCGAAGCCGTAATCGCATCCGCCGGGATCGCACCGGCGTAAGCCGGATTGTCTTTGCGAAAATCCGCGGCGCCCTTGTTCAGCCGGTCGATCAGCGCCGGATTCGTTGGTCCCAAATTAGAACCGCTCGACGACGTCGCGTCATAGCCCTTCCCCGCTGCCGACGGCCGAGGATGAAAATACTCCGGCTTTGTGAAGTTCTGCCCGATTAACTCCGAGCCGATTACCTTCCCATTGCGCTCAACCAAACTGCCGTTCGCCTGCCGCGGGAACATCATCTGCGCCAGGCCTGTCATCGCAAGCGGGTAAATGAGCCCGGTCAGCACAGTGAACACCACCGTAATCAAGATCCCGGCTTTCAATTCTTTGAACATTTCAAATCCCTACGCCAGGTGAAGCAGGCCGAGCAAACGGTCGATCACCCAAATTCCCGGAAACGGAGCAATAATGCCCCCGAATCCGTAGATCACAAGATTTCTTCGCAGCAGTGCCGCCGCCGAAAGCGGTCGGTAGCGCACGCCCCGCAGCGCTAGCGGCACCAGCGCAATAATAATGAGCGCGTTGAATATAACTGCCGCCAGGATCGCGCTCTCCGGCGTATGCAGGTGCATGATATTCAGCTTGTTCAGCGCCGGATAGGTCACGGCGAACATGGCCGGAATAATCGCAAAATACTTCGCCACGTCGTTCGCAATCGAAAACGTCGTCAGCGCGCCGCGCGTGATCAGCAACTGCTTGCCGATCGCGACAACTTCAATCAGCTTCGTTGGATTACTGTCCAGGTCCACCATGTTGCCGGCTTCCTTGGCTGCCATTGTGCCCGTATTCATTGCCACCCCGACATCCGCTTGAGCCAGTGCCGGCGCGTCATTGGTGCCATCTCCGGTCATCGCTACCAGGCGGCCGTTCTGCTGTTCTTTCTTGATGAACTCCAGCTTGTCTTTCGGAGTTGCCTGGGCCAGAAAGTCATCCACGCCTGCTTCTTGTGCAATCGACGCCGCGGTTAGCGGGTTATCGCCGGTGATCATCACAGTGCGGATTCCCATGTTGCGCAATTGGTCGAAGCGCTCGCGCATGCCACCCTTGACGATGTCCTTGAGATAGATCACACCCAGCACTCGATTACCTTCAGCAACTGCCAGTGGCGTCCCACCCTTGCGCGAGATATGTTCCGCGACCTCGGCGGCCTTCGTCGGAAACACGCCGCCCATCCACTCCACGTAATGTCGTATCGATTCCGTCGCGCCCTTCCGAATTTGCCGGCCATCCAGATTCACGCCGCTCATGCGTGTCTGCGCCGAGAATGCGATGAACTCCGCTTCGTGTTCCGATAGCTCCCTGCCGCGCAACCCATACTTCTCTTTGGCCAACACAACAATCGATCGCCCCTCGGGGGTTTCATCGGCCAGACTCGAAAGCTGAGCCGCATCCGCCAGTTCTGCTTCGGTCGCTCCGGCCACTGGAATGAACTCCACAGCCTGGCGATTCCCCAACGTAATCGTTCCTGTCTTGTCAAGCAGCAGCGTGTTGACGTCGCCCGCAGCCTCAACCGCTTTACCGCTCATCGCCAGAACGTTGTGCTGCATGACGCGGTCCATCCCGGCAATTCCAATCGCCGACAACAGGCCGCCGATCGTCGTCGGAATCAAGCAAACCAGCAGTGAGTTCAGCACAATCACGCTGGGCACAAATCCGGAGCCAGCGGCTTTCACCCCATACGAAGAAAACGGCGCCAGCGTGACTACGGCCAGCAGGAAGATCAGCGTCAGTCCCGCAATCATGATGTTCAATGCAATCTCATTCGGCGTCTTCTGACGTTGCGCGCCTTCGACGAGCGCGATCATGCGATCCAGAAATGTCTCGCCGGGATTGGACATGATGCGGATTTTGATCATGTCCGAAAGAACTTTCGTTCCACCCGTCACAGCGCTGCGGTCGCCGCCTGATTCGCGAATTACCGGTGCGCTCTCGCCCGTAATCACGGATTCATCGACGCTCGCTATGCCTTCAATTACCTCGCCATCGCCCGGAATGATGTCCCCCGGTTCGCAGATCACCACGTCTCCGCGCCGCAGGTCCGATGCGCTCATTCGCTGAACGACGTTGTCCTTCAGCCGCTTCGCTACTGTGTCGGTCTTCGTCTTCCTCAGTGCGTCCGCTTGCGCCTTACCCCGTCCTTCCGCCATCGCTTCGGCGAAGTTGGCGAAAAGAACCGTGAACCACAGCCAGATATCAATCTGCAGGTAGAAGCCGAATCCACGCGCGCCATGCATCAGGTTGGAGATCAGCAGAATTGTTGTGACAACCGCGCCCACCTCCACCACGAACATCACGGGATTCTTCGCCATCGTGCTTGGGTTCAGCTTCACGAACGAATCCACAATCGCCCGCCGCACAATGGGCGGGTCGAAAAGCGGACGCGCTCGCTTTCCCTTGCTCGCAAACAGATCCAGGTCGGGTGGTTCGCTCGCCGGCTCTGTCGGGGCTGGCTTTTCTAAAAATGCAGTCGACATAATCGCAGTCCTACATCATCAAGTGCTCGACAATGGGGCCGAGCGAAAGGGCAGGGAAAAAAGTTAACGCTCCGACGATAATCACTACACCCACCAGCAATCCGACAAATAGCGGCCCATGGGTGGGAAACGTTCCCGCCGAAACCGGCACTTGCTTCTTCTCCGCGAGTGACCCCGCCACCGCTAGTAGCGGAATGATCATCAGAAATCGTCCGCACAGCATCGCAAAACCAAGCGTGAGGTTGTACCAGGGCGTGTTCGCACTGATGCCGCCAAACGCGCTGCCGTTATTGCCCGTCGCGCTCGTGTAGGCGTAGAGAATCTCGGAAAACCCGTGCGCGCCTGGATTGCCCAGGTTCGCCGTTGCCGCCCCCGCAGAGTTCCAGTAGCTCTTCGCCGCGAAGCCGATTACAGAACTCGCGGCCGAAAAAAGCAGAATGCTGGTAGCAAGTATCAGCAGTGCCAGCATCGCCATCTTCACTTCTTTCTGCTCGATCTTCTTGCCCAGATACTCTGGCGTTCGGCCCACCATCAGTCCGGCGATAAACACGGCCAGAATCGCGAACATCAGCATCCCGTAAAGCCCGGCGCCGGTTCCTCCGAATACCACCTCGCCGAGTTCAATATTGAACAGCGGCACTAACCCACCCAGCGGGGTGAAGCTGTCATGCATCGAATTCACCGCGCCGCAACTGGCGTCCGTTGTCACCGTCGCGAATAACGCGGAGTTCGCGATGCCGAAGCGAACCTCTTTGCCTTCCATGTTGCCGCCGGGCTGCGTGTTCGTTGCCGCTAGTTCCACGCCCGCCTTCGCCAGCGCGGGCGTGCCGTGTTGTTCAAAGTGATACGCGGTTGTCACTCCGGCCAGGAACAGAACTGTCATGGTCGCGAAAATCGCCCAACCCTGTCGCGTGTCGTGCACCATCCGGCCGAATGTATAGGTGAGCGCTCCCGGAATCAGGAAAATCAAAAAGAGTTGCAGCAGGTTCGACAGCGGAGTCGGATTCTCAAACGGGTGTGCGGAGTTCGCATTGAAAAATCCGCCCCCGTTCGTTCCCAGCATCTTGATCGCTTCCTGCGACGCCACCGGCCCTTGCGCGATCGTTTGTTTCGCGCCTTCCAGTGTCATCACGCTCGTATAAGGATGCAGGTTCTGAATCACGCCCTGTGAGCAGAACAGCAGCGCCGCAATGATGGAAATCGGCAGCAGCACATACAGCGTGGCGCGCGTCAGATCCACCCAGAAATTCCCAAGCGTTTTAGCCGATTGCCGCGCAAAACCGCGCACCAGCGCAATCGCAATCGCAATTCCCGCCGCGGCCGACAGAAAGTTGTGCACCGTCAGCCCGGCCATCTGCACCAGGTAGCTCAGCGTTGTCTCCGGTGTGTACGCCTGCCAGTTTGTATTCGTTGTAAAACTCGCGCTTGTGTTAAACGCCAGATCCGGCGAGACCGAACCCGCGCCGTAAGCCTGCGGATTAAATGGTAAAAAGCCTTGCAACCGCTGCATGGCGTAGAGCAAAACGGCGCTCGCCACGCTGAAAGCCAGCAGCGAACCGGCGTAGCGCGTCCAATGTTGCTCCTGGTTTTCATCCACACCGCAGAGCTTGTAAATCAATCGTTCGCACGGACGAAGCACCGGCGATAAAAAGGTCCGCTTTCCTTCGAATAGCGCCGCCATAAAGCTGCCCAGCGGCTTCACGCACACTACGATAAGCGCGAAGAAAATCGCGATCTGCAACCAACCGTTGATTGTCATGTGAGTTCTCTAGAACTTCTCCGGCCGGAGCAGCGCGAAAAGCAGATAGATTCCCAGGGCCAGTGCAACCAGACCCCCAAGTGTGTATTGCATGAATATTCCCTTACAGACGGTCGCAGGCCTTCGTCATGGCCCACGCCACTAGGAAAAAGAAGCAGAGAAGACAGATGTAGAAGATGTCAAGCATGGCACAGCCGTCCCGGTTCGCCGTTTATTCGCATCAAATTGCCGACGTCCCGGTAGTAAGACTCAACTACAGGCTATCGGTGCGCTGCTAAAGAAGTCATAAAGTCAAAACTAATTAATCGTAAGGGTGGTTACGCAGAATGTTCGTTGGGCAGTTGCAGCCTGTACCCGATCCAAGGCACGGTCAGCAGGTATTTCGGCTCCGACGGATTCGGCTCAATTTTTTTGCGCAACGAATTTATGACCACTCGTAGATATTCCACTTCATCCCCGTAATCTGGGCCCCAAACCGCCTGCAGAAGTCGCCGGTGCGGCACCGGTTCATTCGCGTTTTCGGCCAGAAATTTCAGCACGTCGAACTCTTTCGGCGTCAGCCTGATCGCCTGCCCGCTCGCGTTTGCCGTGTGTTGCCGCAGGTCGACTTGAAAATCTTCCGTCGCGATAATCTGTGGCCCCTGATCCTGTGTAGAAGATCGCCGCAATGCCGCCCGGATACGTGCCAGCAATTCCTGAATTCCGAATGGCTTCGTGACGTAGTCGTCCGCGCCCGCATCCAACGCCGCCACTTTGTCCTGCTCCGAATTCCGCACGGACAAAATGACGATCGGCACATTCAACACTCGTCTGATGGCCCGGCATGTCTCCATGCCGCCCAGCCCCGGCATGTTGATGTCGAGCAGAATCAGATCCGGATCGTACTCGTGCAATCGCTGCAGCGCCTCTTCTCCGGTCCGCGCTTCCATAATCGTGTAGCCCAAGTCCGTCAGCGCAACTTTCATTACGCGCCGCAGTTGCGGCTCATCGTCAACCACAAGTATCTTGGCTGAATTCAAACCAACTCCCGCTCCATCCGTATCACAAACCTGCTTCCACGCTCTGTCTCCACCAGCGAAATGTTTCCCCCGTGCGCCTCGATCACGCGCCTCGCCACCGCTAGTCCCAGCCCGCTTCCGCCCGCAACTGCTTTGCCGGTCGTGCCCTGAAAGAACTTGTCGAAAATAAACGGGCGCTCGCTTTCGGGTATCCCCGGCCCCGCATCCTCAACGCTAATAAAAACAGTCTGCGCATCGGATGCAATATTCACCTCGACGGGGTCCCCGTCCGGCGAATAGCGAATGGCATTGTCGATGATTTGTCGAAGCGCCATCTCAAAAAGATCGCGATCCGCCCAGATCGAAAGTCCGTCCGGCACAGGCGAGATGCGCAGCCGTCGCTCATACGCCTCTCGATGCTGCCGCAAATCGTGCAGCAATTCCGCCACCATGCACGACGTCTTTCTCAGTTGGAACTTGCCCGATTCCACTCGTCCGGTCTCGAGCGCCTCAGCCACCGCATCCTGCAGCCGGTCTACTTCTTCGCTAATGATTCCGACAAGCTCGCGATCGGAATCATCCAGGCGCTGCTCGTGTTCCAGCAGGACGGTGGCGGAAGTCTTGATCGCGCTAAGCGGCGTTTTCAAATCGTGTGCCAGTCCATCCAGAAGAGCCGTTCTTAATTCGTCACTGCGCCGCGCCGCCTCGGCAGCCGCGACCCGTTCGAATGAAGATCGCCGTTCAAAGCCAATCGCAATCAGATTCCCGATAGATCCGGCCACAGCGTCGGTCAACTGTCCCGGGCGGCTAAGTTGCAGCACCAGCGTCCCTGCATGTCGTCCGCCGAGTTCCACCGGAACCACTAGCCACTCTCCTTCGCGAACTGGCGCACCCTTTACCTGCGCCGCCCGCACCCAGTCCTCTTGAATCGGACCCGCCGGCAATTCTTCGCCCGTAATGAAGAACTGCGCTTGCCTGACTTTGAAGATGCGCACCAGATGACCCAGCGCCATTGATTCCGTTCGCGACGGGCTTTCGTCCACCAGAATGGCGCGGCTCAACTGGTATAGCCGTTCCGTTTCCAGGCGCTGCCGCCGCGCTTCGCGCGCTTTGCCCTGTGCGCGTCCGGAAAGCTGGCTCGCCGTAATTGCGGTGATGAAGAATGCTGTGAATGCAACCCAGTTCTGCGGATCCTGAATCGTCAGCGTTCCAATCGGCGGCAGGAAGTAATAGTTGAACGCCAGAACCGCCATCAGCGACGTGACCGTCGCCTTCACCAGCCCGGAAACCGTCGCCGCTCCCAATACGACCAAGAGAAAAATCAGAGCGGTCGTCGTGGCATTCAGGCGCCATGCGCGCCCGATCACGGTAACCAGCTCAATCGCCAGCCCGTAGGCGCAATATTCAAGCGCATCGCGCATCAGTCGTCGCATCGGCTGGTGCTACCATCCCGGTTGATGTACGCGCGTCGCATCAGAATAATCACGCTTTTTACCGCTCTCACTTCTATATCGCTCAGTATTCCAGCACAGGATGTCAGGCAGCCCCAACCCGCGCCCCTGCCGCCGCCGATCGCTGCGCCTGAGGACAAGCCTTATCCCGGTGTCCTCGATCTTCTAGTAGATGCCACAGACGTGCAACACCGTATCGTGAATGTGCGCGAAACAATCCCCGTGCAGGGCAGCAGTGAACTCACGTTGTTATATCCCGAATGGATTCCCGGCAACCATTCGCCCACGGGTCCCATCTCGAAAGTCGCCGGGCTCATCACCAGTGTCGACGGCAAACGCGTCCAGTGGGTGCGCGACCGCGTCAACGTGTACGCATTCCACATTCCGCTCATTGCGGGCGCCCAATCCGTTCAGGTTGAGTTCCAATTCCTCGCGCCTGAAAAAGCCGCCGAAGGCAGGATCTCTATCTCGAACAAGATTGCGGATCTGCAATGGAATACCGAACTGCTTTACCCGGCCGGCTATTTCTCGCGCGGTATTCAGTTCGCCCCCACGCTGAAGCTTCCAACCGGTTGGCAATTTGCTTCCGCTCTCGAAGTCGAATCAAAATCAGCCGATTCCGTCCGTTTCAAAAGCGTTCCGCTCAACACGCTCATTGATTCGCCCGTGTACGCCGGAACCAACTACAAGCGTGTCGATCTCTCGACTGGTCCCGACAATCAGGTCTTCCTCGATCTCTTCGGCGACACACCGGAAAGTATCGTCATGACGCCTGAGCAGATTAAGCTTCATCGCACCCTCGCCGAGCAGGCCCAGAAGCTGTTCCACTCGCATCACTACAACCACTACGATTTCCTTTTTCTCTTGAGCGATGTGGTCGGCGGCATCGGCCTTGAACATCATCAGTCGAGTGAAGACGGAACTCGCGCCAACTATTTCACCGATTGGGCGGCCAACGTTGCCAACCGCGATCTTCTCGGCCACGAGTACACTCATTCCTGGAACGGAAAATTCCGCCGGGCCGCCGACCTCTGGACGCCCAACTTCAATGTGCCCATGCAGGACGACCTCCTCTGGGTCTACGAAGGCATGACGCAATACCTCGGCTATGTTCTCACGGCCCGCTCCGGTTTGCGTACTCCCGACCAAACCCGCGATCTCATCGCCGGTGTCGCCGCCAACTTCGAACACAGTCCGGGCAGGGAATGGCGTCCGCTCGTCGACACCACCAATCAACCCACCGTCTCTCAGCGCCGCCCCGTGTCCTGGGTGAGCTGGCAGCGGCCGGAAGACTACTACACCGAAGGCATGCTCATTTGGCTCGATGCCGATACGAAGATTCGCGAGCTGAGCCAGGACAAAAAATCTCTCGACGATTTCGCGCAACTCTTCTTCGGCATCGATAACGGCAGCTTCGTCACCCAGACCTATACCCTGCACGATTTGATAGCAGCCTTGAACAAGGTCCAGCCTTACGACTGGGAAGGTTTCCTCAAGGAACGCGTATATGAGGTCGAGCCCGAAGCCCCCGAGAACGGAATCAAGCAGGGCGGCTATCGTCTCACCTACACCGAAACGCAACCCGAATGGCAGAGACGCGGCGAACGCCCCGAAGCAGGCGAGAATCTGGGGGCATCCATCGGATTCACCGTGCGCTCGAACGGCGAGCTCGTCAACGTCTGGTGGAACAGCCCGTCATTCAAAGCCGGCATCACGCCCGATATGCAGATCACGGCCGTCAACGGAACGGCATTCAAAGCCGACGTTCTGAAAACTGCTAT
>DATBEG010000114.1:0-20538 GCA_036276155.1 Bryobacteraceae bacterium
TCCCGATCAAGTCGTCTCTCATGCCACAACAGGGTCGGGCCCCTCGGCTTCTTTTCTGGGCAGCGATATGCGCGCGGCATATTACGGCGGGAGTTCGACCGGGGCTGGACAGAATCTCGGGCTGCTCGAGTACGAAGGCACAGACTTAGCCGATCTCACGACCTACTACAAGAATGTCGGTCAGACGCAACCGTTAAACCCTACTCTTTACTCGGTGGACGGAACGAGCACGTCCTGCGTGTACTCTCGCAGCCATTGCGACGATACTGAGCAAACACTCGATATGACGCAAGCGCTTGGTATGGCGCCGGGATTGGCCAGTTTGGTGATGTACATCGGATCCACTGATACTGCGATCATCAGCGCCATGACCACACACAACCCTCTGCCTATGACGATTGGCTGCTCTTGGGGCTGGACGCCGGCCGACCCCAACACATTGAATCCCTACTTCGAGAAGATGGCCTCGCAAGGGCAGACTTTCTTTGTAGCATCGGGCGACAGTTCCACTTGGTCGTCGAAAAATGAGGCGTGGCCGGCTGACAATGCCTATGTGGTTGCTGTCGGAGGAACGGATCTCACCACGTCGACCGCCGCGGGTCCATGGCAAAGTGAAACCGCCTGGTCCGACAGCGGTGGCGGCATTTCTCCGGATAACATCCCGATTCCATCGTGGCAACAGATTTCCGGGGTCATCAACTCCAGCAATGGCGGCTCTACCACCTTGCGCAACGGTCCAGATGTTGCGGCGAATGCAAACTTCACCTTTTATGTGTGTGCCGACCAGACTACTTGTACGGCGAACGAATACGGCGGCACCAGCTTTGCCGCGCCGATGTGGGCCGGCTATGTTGCATTGGCGAATCAGCAGTTGGCTAACAGCAACGAGTCGCCCGTCGGATTTCTTGATCCCACCATTTACCAGCAGAACGTGACCTCGAGTTATTACAAAGCAAACTTCAACGACATCACTAGTGGGACATCGGGAAGTTACTCGGCCGTCGCGGGGTATGACCTTGTCACAGGATGGGGCAGTCCGACGCCCAGCCTTGTCGGCGCGCTCACGAGCGGAACCAGCAGTACCAATCCATCATTCACGCTCTCGGCTTCGCCCAGCAAGGTGTCCATTGCAAGAGGCTCAAATGGCAGCACGCAGATCAGCAGCACTCCCTTGGCCGGCTTCGATACGAGTGTCAGCTTGAAGGCTTCGGGCGTGCCTGCCGGCGTGACGTCCAGCTTCACTCCGTCGTCGTCGATCCAGTCCGGTTCAGGGACATCAACACTGACTTTGGGCGTTTCGAATAAGGGCCGACCCGGCACTTACACGGTCACAATCACGGGCATGGGCGGCGGTCAGTCGGCATCGACGACGCTAACGCTAACAATAACTTTTTAGCGATTTGCGTCGTGGACAGGGGCGGGCTAAAGTTCGCTCCTGTGCACCTCTCTTCAGAATCAGGAGCGATTCCTACAGCCCGGATGCCCAGGGCTTCTTCGGTTCGTATGTGCACGGATTTCGCGCCGTTGCGGACCTGGATGCGGTTGCCGGGTCGGCTATCAAGGGCGGCTCTCAAATCAAACTCGAGCTTGCGCGCAAAGGAGCGGTGGTTGCTTCGAAGGTTCTGGGCGTGTCCGGCGTTAGCCGCGACCATGCGGAACGTGCAACTCAAGCACGAGCGAAGAAACGCGAATGGTTACTCGAACACCTGGTCTGCCCCGACTGCCGGGGAAGTCTTCAGGTGGGGGAGCGCGAACTTTATTGCTCCGCTTGCGCGTGCAGGTTTGAAGATGATGGAAAGGTTTTCAACCTCCTGTCTGCACAATTCAAGCTCAAGCACAACATCGGTGCATGGGACGACATATCCATGCACCCGTACGACGATGTTGCTCGCAAAATGATCGAATCCGTGCGCCGGTCCGGCGGAAAAGTTCTCGACTGCGGCTCGGGGCTGCGGCCTGAGCCGGACGACACCGTGATCTATTTGCGCGAACTGCCGAAGCGGACCGAACTGCATTTCTGAACCTGCGCATTGCCGACATACTCGCGACACCAGCGTTGCAGTGGCCGTGTGCAGATTGGGTGAGGCATCTCTCCGAAAACGGAAAATGGCGCCTCGGCGCAACGACGGCGGCGCTATTTAGGAAGCCTGAGTGAGCCGCTTAAGACGAGCCTCGCTTTCGCGCACGCCTGCCTCGGTGCCGGCGTCCTCATATAATCGTTTGGCTTCACGCCAGGAATCGGCGGCCGCCTCGTTGTTCGCCAATTCTTCCAGCGCCAGGCCATATCCACGCAGGCAATTGGCGACATCCAGACCCGACGCTTCGGGATGTTGTCGATAGATTGCGAGTGCTTCCTCGTAATGTACGCGCGCTTGCTGCGGTTCGTGCACCTCTCGCAGGATGTCGGCAACATGTCGAACTGTGTGCGCGAGCCGCAAGGGATTGTTGGCCGGACGAAGCTCTTCCGCCGCGCGGCGGTAAAGCTCGAGTCCTTCTTCTGTCCGGCCTTCCCTGCGCGCCGTATAGGCTCGAGAAATCAGTTCGTCAGCCTGGGTCGCCATGTCCTTTATGTTCCCTCAACAGCCATCAGAGGGTTAGCTACTCACGTACTCTCTTTTTTCTTGCCCTTGCCGGGCAGGTCGAACGGGTTCTCGTGGACGCGCTCGCGAATACGCGTGTTCAGGCTCTTTGCAAGCGAAATGCTGGAATCGCCGAAGCGATTGCGGATGTGATCGACTGAGCGGAATGCATCGCGCAGGCGGGCGGTGTGGGGCTCATCGAGCAGATTCATCTGCCCTTCCGCGTGACGTAACTGACCGGCATACACGCCAAGCAGACGGATGGGCTTGTTGCCATCCCAAGCTTTACGAAACAGGCCAATGATGCTGGCTGCGATCTCGCGGTCGAGTTGTGTGGCGTGATCGAGCGTGCAGGCGCGAGTGATGGTTTCGAAATCTTCGTCGCGGATTTTGATATGCAGCGTGCGAGCATAAAGCTGCTGTTCGCGCAGCCTCATCGCCACCATTTCGGAGAGACGCGTGAGAGTGGATTCGAGTCTGGCCGACTCCGCAGTGTCTTCGCCGAATGTGTGTTCGTGACTGATGGACTTGGCTTCATCGCGGCCGCCGAGTGGCGCGTCGAACCAGCCGCCCGAGTCTTCGCCGCGCGCTTTGCCAGCGAGCGCCAGGCCCCAGCGGCCGAAGTGCGAGGCAAGAAAACTTTCGTCGAGGTTGCCGAGATCGCCCACGCGCCTAATGCCGAGCTGATGCAGAGAGGCTTCGGTCTTCTTGCCTACTCCAGGGATTTTGCGGACTTCGAGCGGCGCGAGAAATGCGGCCTCCTGACCAGGCAGGATATAGAGGACTCCATTCGGCTTGGCTTGGTCGGAACTCACCTTCGCGACGAGGCGTGATGACGCGAGTCCGAGGGAACAGTTCAGATTTGTTGCCTGGTGAATGGCTTCGTGAAGCGCATGGCCCGCGCGCAGGGGCGGACCATGAAGGCGATCGGTGCCGGTGAGGTCAAGGTAGGCCTCGTCGATGGACGCCATCTCGACAACAGGCGAGAAGCGGTTCAGGACTTCAAAGACTTTTTTCGAGTATTCGCGATAACGTGACGGGTGGCCGTCAACGAAAGTGGCGTGCGGACAAAGGCGCGCAGCAGTACGGAGCGGCATGGCGGAATGGACGCCGAATTTGCGCGCGGCATATGATGCGGCCGCGACGACCCCGCGCTGGTCGGCCTTGCCGCCGACTACAACAGGCTTGCCTTTCAGAGATGGATCGAACAGCTCTTCGACGGAGACGAAGAAGGCGTCCATATCCACATGGCAGTACAGCCGATGCATAAGGTCATTTCCAGTGTGACGGAAAGCGATAGGCGAGCGGGGTGCGCGGCCTCCAAAAGAGACACGTCGAGCGCAAGAAATGTGCATCATGGCGATTTCAGGCCGCCAAGTGCCGCGCGTTGAGCTCCTATGCTCCGGCAAGGGCGCGGACACTGCCAACAAACTTGCCTTTGCTATTTGGCGTGCCCGCGTCTGACTCTAATTCCATTACATTCCGCAAAATAACGCTCGCATTATTTATCTCTGCACTACATTTTCTCGATACACTTGTCTCCTATGGCCAGTTCCGCTTTCGGCACCATGCCAATGCCCGCGGCCGCGGGTACCGAGCAACTCAATTATCTGAGCCAGCCGAACCTCGTCAGGGAATTCGAAGTTTCTCTGAAATCGCTCGTTCAGACAGTCGGGCCGGAGGACTTGGGGATAAAGTTCCCCTACGATGCCAACGCCAAGGCCATCCTTCCCAGCGTCTATGCCAGCGCCGTCATGCGTTACCTCGGCCAGAAGCCGTACGTTTTGAAGGAACTCGTCGGCACTCAGAAAGTAATGTATTCCGATCTTTCCAAGACCGACAAGCAATGGGTGCGAAATAAAATAGTCGACCTGTTCAAGGAACTACGTTCAACGTCGGATTACAACAAATTCTCGTCTCGAATCGTTCCGGCCACGGCATACAACTGGATGGAGTTTCGTACCGTCGACTGCGTGTTCGCTGCCGTCGTCCATGAGCTCAACCCGCAAGCAACGCCGCGCACCGATCGCGACAAGATGGCAAAGAGCTTAACCCAGGAGAAGAGAACCGAGAAGATCATCGAATCGGAAGCTGCAGAAGCGGCCCTAGAGGCTTGGGTTGCCCAGTATCTGAAAGCCCCACGCAGTGTCATGGAAGACACGCGCCTTATCTACATCATGGAGCACGATCTTGGATTCAAGAACATTCCGGAGATCGCGCGTTACAACGAACTTGTACAAGAGAAGTATCGCGGCAAAACCTACATTGTTTCGTACGAGGAGACGCCGGGCACCGAATCGAAATCCGCATTCTGGCACACCGTGCATGTGGAGCTCAAGCCAAGTGGGGCCCCCACCATCACAGACCGGCAGGCGCCCGCTTTGGGACGCATCGCCAAAATTCGAACCGACGCTCCTTGCGACGTCTGGCAAATCGTACGTGACAGCCCCCAGTTCCAGAACCTTCTCGAAGCCTTCGCGAATCGTCGTTAGGCGCGGCCCCCTCAGGCCGAGGCCGCAGGACTGAATGGTGGCTCACGGAAGCAGCGGCCGTGGGCCGCGGTGAGAAAAATCCTAGCCGCATCTCACAACGTTTGGTAATGGCGATATCCGAAGATCTGATCCAAGAGCTCCTGAAACGGGAGATACGAGCAAATCAAGAAATGGAATCTCTGTTGGACGAGCTTCTTCGGGGTGGCAGCCGCCCTGACCGGTTGAACGCGCTGAAGCGCGTCGAGAACTCGGTGCAGGAGGAAGAAAATGGGTGCCTCTTAAGCGCCCTGGACTATTCACGCCAAATGCAACAAGTGCTTGCTGAGGAAGAGTTTCGCTGGCTCGAGTTGGCGAACTCCCGGTCGGCGTCAAGGACGAGACGACGCGAGCGCACATTGCTTTACCGCAGACTGAAGGAGCTTTTTGATCTTGAAGTCTCGCTTGCACGAAAGCAGAAACGAGCCGCTATGGCTCTGGCGAATGACTGGTCAGGGCTGCGGCAGTATGTTCGTGAGGGTGTCGCGATCCTACGTTATCGAGCAATGTTGACGCTGGCCGGCTGGATGTTTGCCGCTGCTATTCCGGGTGCCTGTGACGTCTGCGACGCGGCGGTGTTTGGAATTGTGCGAACTATTTACTTACCCGTCGCAGCGTAGCGGAGGAGTGCCAGCGCATTCTGGTTTTGCTGTTCAATTGCTTGCAGCACGTTCAGTTCGATCCCCGGCCATTCTTCCTTGCGCTCGCCCGCAGGGGACAGAAGACATGTCCAAGCGATGTACAAGCTAATCACGAGTGCAGACTTGGTGTAGTCGAGCGCCCTCAAGTCTCCGAGCGGGGCCAAGTTCTCGGACAGAAAATAGAGCGCATAAGCGCTGAAATAAAGACTGAGCAGCAGGGTGTGACGAAACAGGTTAGCGGGTCTCTTCCGGACCGGGCTGGGGAAGCACGCGAAGAAGATCATGGTCAGAACCAGCGTTCCGGCAAGGAGGGTGTGAACCCACCGGTCCAGCAGGAAGAAGCTGCGTAGAATCGCTTCGCTTCCGGTTAGGAGCCGTGTCTCGAAGTACAGGCCAGCACAGCAGGCGATTGCACTTAGGGCGGCGAAAACGAAGAACAGCTCGGCAGCAAAGCCTGAGATCTTGGGGTAGAGCCTGGAGACAGAATCCAAGGTCAGGACGGTTGCCCAGATTTGGGCTGCGAGTACCGGCAGAAGCGTTGCCTCCCAGACCACAGCGTAAGCGTGCGAGTCGAAATGAGGAACGAGTAGGGCGAGGTCGCGCAGTAGACCGACTGCGAGCAGGAGCGCTAAACCGTTTAGCGGTCGCGCTGATAAGCGATTGCAGATCAGACGTATTAGAAGCGTCGCTGAGCTTAGGGCTGTTCCAAGCCAAAGCAGTTGGTCAGCGAGCGTTAGGCTCACATCTGGTAGTGCATTGGAGGTAAGAAAATTCTCAGGGGCTCAGCGGCCCCTGAGAATGTCGTCGAGTGTTAAGACTACGGCTGGCGCGGGGTCGGCGGGTCGATCAACGCGACTGCGGCGGCGATGGCCGCTGATACCAATAAAAGGATCATCATTTTCTCCTCGCGGCGATTCCGCGATAGCTAACAGTAATCACGACGTACCGCTTAACGGACGGTAAAGCCGGGGCAGCGAAGCCGATAAGTGCTTAGCTGGCAGAGAGATTGGCTCAGCCAGGAAAATTTAGATCGGCTGTGACTAGGAATTTGGCGCGAGTAAGACGGTCCTGAGCTCTATCTGCGCGCCGTTGGAAGTTCGGGATAAGTCGCTGCCGCTTGTTGCTCCGTTACACCCACGGACTGGCGCAAACGAAAGGTTAGAAGAGTCTCGGCCGGTATGGTAATGTTCTTCCTTCCGGTAAAGAAGGCGGTGGTCACGCCTGCTGCGGCCCCAGCCCCGGCACCGATCAAAGCTCCAGCGCCTCCGCCCGCGACTGCGCCGATCGCAGCTCCTCCCCCTGCGCCGCCGCCTATGAATAGGAAATTGCGTTTCTTATGCCCTTTACTTCTGCGAACGTCTGAGCCAGTATCGATGTCGTAACTTTCGTTGTCCAGAGTGAAGGAGTCGAGCGTAAGGCCGATGACAGCACGCCCCTTAAAACGTCCGGAATGTGCGGCAGATGTGAGATGCCCTGTGAATAATGTGCCGCGCGGTATAGCTTCTCGGCCATCGACGGTGACCGGTGTATTCAGCGTGGCGCTAAAGCGCTCACCCGCCCGATCGTGTTTTGTGTCCACGGTCTGTTCTATGCGTACTCGAAATAGCGTGCCGGGAGGAATGTTGTATGTCTCCACCGGAGGGGCTTGAACCTGCGTCTGCTGCGGAGTTGATGAGGGAGGAGCCTGGTTGCTTGACGTTTGCTTGTTCCCGCACGCCATCAGCAAAACACTTATGAGCAGGACCGAAAACGGCCCCACCTTATTCCCTCCATTGCGCTTCATTGACTCTTCCTCTCCCTCTTCTTATCGACTTCGTTGGAGGATATTCTGCATTGGCCAACTCCACATCGGTGGGATAAGTAAGAGGCTAAGTAGTGTCTGCCGAATGCGGAACGGGTGATCGCGCTACAAGAGAGTCGTCGCGAGCACGCGGGGCCAGCCGGCGAGGTCGGAGACGGTCTCGATGTCTGTCCAATGGTTGGACAGCATGGCGCGAACGGCGACCAGGGATTGATAACCGAGTTCCATCATCAAGCGTCCCCGGGGGCGGAGCACTGCGCGGGCTTGTGAGGTGAGGCGCTGGTAAATCTCGAGACCGCTGTCACCGGCAAAGAGAGCGACGTGCGGTTCCCAATCGCGAACTTCCGTCTGCATGTTGCGGGCGTCCGCGCCGGGCACGTAGGGAGGGTTCGAGATGACGAGGTCAATGCTCGAAGACGCAACGGCTGTGAGGAGATCGGCGGCGAAGAAGTGGACAGGCGCCTGGAGTTTGGAGCGATTGCGTTCGGCGACGCGGAGCGCGTCGGTAGAAATATCTGAAGCCACAAGGGGAATGCCGGATTCGAGCGCGAGGCTGATGGCGATTGCGCCGGAGCCGGTGCCGACATCGAGGACGCGGGCAGAGGGGCGACCGCGGAGCCAAGCGAGGGCTGTTTCGACTAGGTGCTCGGTTTCGGGGCGGGGAATCAGGACGGATTCGTTGACGTAGAAGTCGCGGCCGAAGAACTCCTGTCTGTGTGTGATGTACTGAGTGGGTTTGCCTTTGAGACGCTCATTCAGATAGCGGCCGTAGTGAATCCAGGCCCTCTGCGTGAGCTCGTCATTGCTGTGGGCGTAGAGATAGGCGCGGTCGCAGCGGACGGCGTGACACAGAAGGACTTCGGCGGTGAGGCGCGGGACAGGTACGGCGGCCTTTTCCAAAATGGCGACGCCCTGCAGCAGTGCGGTTTGTAAGGTCACTTGTCGCGACCTGGGGTTATGCCGCCTCGCCCTGATCCCGTAGTCGTTCGGATTGGTAGTAGGTGGTCAGCGCGTCGATAATCGGTTGCAGACGGCCTTCCATCGTGAGATCGAGCTGATGCAGCGTGAGCCCGATGCGATGGTCGGTGACGCGGTTTTGCGGGAAGTTGTAGGTGCGGATCTTCTCGCTGCGATCGCCGGTGCCGACCATGCTCTTGCGTTCCGCGCCCATAGCCGCCTGCTGCTTCTCAAGCTCTATCTGGTAGAGGCGCGAACGAAGCACCTGCATGGCCTTGGAGCGATTCTTAATCTGCGATTTTTCGTCCTGGCACGAGACGACGGTGTTGGTCGGCAGGTGAGTGATGCGAACCGCCGAATAGGTGGTGTTGACCGACTGACCGCCGGGTCCCGAAGAGCAGAAGGTATCGATGCGGAGGTCTTTGGCATCGATCTGGATGTCGACTTCGTCGGCTTCGGGCATAACCACGACGGTGATCGTGGAAGTGTGAACGCGGCCCTGAGTCTCCGTTGCAGGGACGCGCTGCACGCGGTGAACACCGCTCTCGTATTTCAGACGGCTGTACACTTTGTGGCCGCTGATCATGGCGATGACTTCATTCAAGCCGCCAACGGACGATTCACTGACAGAGGTGACTTCCACCTTCCAGCGCTGCTCTTCCGCGTAGCGTGTGTACATGCGAAAGACTTCAGCCGCAAATAGGGAAGCCTCATCGCCACCCGCGCCCTTGCGGATTTCGACGATGATGTTTTTTTCGTCGTTCGGGTCTTTGGGCAGCAGTAATAGCTGCAGTTCCTGCTCGAGCGCGACTACAAGCGGTTCGAGGCGAACGACTTCGAGTTCGGCCATCTGCTGCAGCTCCGGATCGGATTCGGTCAGCATGGCGCGGGCGTCTTCGAGTTCCTGCTCGGCCCTTTGGTATTCACGATATTTGCCGACGAGTTCCTGGAGTTCGCTCTGCGCTTTGGCGGTCTTGCGGTATTGTTCAGAGTCGCTGATGACGGCCGGATCCGCCATCTTGGAGGTGAGTTCGCTGAACCGTGCTTCCGCTTCGTCTAATCTGTCTCGATATTGCATTAAGCGATGACCAGTTGACCGCCCTGCGCCGCTTCCAGCGCCATGGCATGTTCCAGCGCCTTAATGGCTACTTCGGTCTGCTCATTGGATGGCGGCTGGGTGGTGACACGTTGCAACCACAAGCCGGGACGCGTCAAAGCGCCCATCAGGCCGGTGCGCTTCCGGGCGGCGAAACGGATGATTTCGTAGCTGATGCCAATGATGAAGGGCAGGAGCGCGACGCGAGCGGCAAGCTTCAGCCAGAAGTTGTCGATGGGAAGGAACATGTAGCCGATCATGGCCACAACGAGCACGACGACGAGAAAACTTGTGCCGCAGCGTGGGTGCCATGTGACAAATTTTTGCGCGTTTTGCACTGTGACGGGCTGGCCGGACTCAAAGTTGAAGACGACCTTGTGTTCTGCGCCGTGGTACTCGAATAGCCGGTGCATTTCCTGCATGCGCGAGAGGAGGTACATGAAGGCGAGGAAGATGGCGATGCGGATGCCGCCGTCCATCGCATTGATAGCGATGCGGCCGCTGACGGCGTGGAAATGATGGCCGAGCAGCGTGGCGAGATACAACGGCACAAACTTGTAGAGCACTAGCATGAAGATCAGCGAAAAAGCGATCTGTAGCGCCATGGCGCCTGGGCCAAGCTCCTTCTTTTCACCTGAGCTATTCTTTTCACCTGTGTTCGGGCCACCCGAAAGTTGTTCTAAGGCACAATCGGCCGAAAACTTGAGCGCCTTCATACCGAGCCACATTGCGCCACCAAGGGTGCCGAGACCACGCAGAACAGGCCATTTGAAGATTGGATACCGGTCAGAGATTCGGGCAAGCGGTTTGGCTTCGGTGACAATTTCACCGTCCGGCTTGCGCACGGCGACGCAATAGCTGCGGGGCGACCGCATCATGACGCCTTCCATCACGGCCTGACCGCCGATCAGGGTGGTCTCTTCGCCGTTTTCCAGCACAGGTAACAACTGTATGTGCGTGAAAAGACGCACGAATCCACGGAAATTCAAAAGGGGGAACTCCACCCGTAGTATAGCCTGCAAAGAGAACATGCGTGTATCTCGCAGAGAGCTTTTATGCACCACTTCGGCCGGTTTACTTGCTGCCGCTTCGAGCGCTGAGCCGATGCAGACGCCTACGCCAGGTACGCCGCCGGCTTTCGGCACGGCAAATCCCGCGGGACCGGTCGTGTCGGCGGGAACATTCGCCGAGGCGGAAAAGCTCGTACAGATTCAGATGACGCCGAAGGATCGGGCGGAGGCGGCCGGGAACTGGCGCGTGTCGATGGCGCCGCTGCTCGAGTTCCGCGCTGGTCCGCGCAAGATCGAACTGGAACCGACGCTGGCGCCGTATTCGCGGTCTGATCCGTCATTCGCCTATAGGTCTGTGGGTCCGAACGCGAATGTATTTGTACGGTCTGACACGGAGCTCTCAGCGGCGCCGGGGAGCGAGGAAGATATTTCCTATGCGTCGGTCTCACAGCTCTCGCGCTGGATCCAAACCCGGCAGATTACATCGCAACGCCTTACCGAGATCTACCTCGAACGGCTACGCAGGTTTGATGCGAAGCTGCGATGCGTAATCACGTTGACGGCGGATCTGGCGATGAGCCAAGCGAAGCAGGCCGATGAAGAGATTGCCGCGGGGCGATATCGCGGACCTCTGCACGGAATTCCGTGGGGCGCGAAAGATCTTCTC
The DNA here is from genome assembly GCA_036276155.1 of Bryobacteraceae bacterium. Classification (GTDB taxonomy): domain Bacteria; phylum Acidobacteriota; class Terriglobia; order Bryobacterales; family Bryobacteraceae; genus Bog-105. Next base: position 11,280 of record DATBEG010000114.1, read on the forward strand.
GACACGGAGGGCATTCCGACCACCTATGGCGCTGAGCCGTTTCGTGACCGCATACCGAAGAAGAATGCCGTCGTAGTTCAGCGGTTGGCCGATGCGGGCGCGGTGCTGGTTGCAAAGCTCAGCCTGGGGGCGCTAGCGCTGAATGACATCTGGTTCGGCGGGCAAACAATGAATCCGTGGAATCTGCAGGAGGGCTCATCGGGTTCGAGCGCGGGTCCGGGTGCTGCAACAGCGGCGGGGCTGGTGGGTTTTGCGATTGGTAGCGAGACGGGCGGCAGCATCGTTGGTCCAAGTATGCGATGCGGGGTAACAGGCTTACGGCCGACCTTCGGCAGAGTGGCGCGAACGGGCGCGATGACGTTGTGCTGGTCACTGGACAAGCTGGGCCCGATGGCGCGCACCGTGGAAGACACCATGTTGGCGCTGGCCGCCATTACGGGGCCGGATGCAGGCGACCCATCGAGCGTGCCGAGCAAGCTGGAGTTCGATGGCGCGGATAGCGTGCGCGGTCTGCGCGTCGGCTACTTTGCGAAATGGATGAAGGAAGATCCCGCGACAGATGTCGACCGCATGGCGCTCGAGACTGTGCGCAAGGTGGGTATGACGCCGGTGGAGGTTGCGATTCCCGATTGGCCGTACGACTCGCTGGATCTCATTCTCTTCGCCGAATCCGCAGCAGCCTTTGAGGATCTGACGCTCTCGCACAAAGTAGATCAGCTCAAAATGCAAGTGCCGGACGCGTGGCCAAACACGTTCCGCCAATCACGTTTTTTGTCGGCTGTGGATTATGTCCAGGCAGACCGGCTGCGGCGAAAGGTGGCCATCGAAATGGCTCGAGTATTCGGCGAAGTGGATCTGCTACTGGTGCCTTCACTGCGCGACGAGATGCTCACCATCACGAACTTTACCGGTCATCCTTCACTGACCTTGCGAGCCGGCTTCATTGAAGTGTCGCAGGCTCGCAGCGACTGGGCGCCCGATCCGAAACATCCGCTGCCGAAGTTTAATCCGCCGCGCCGTGTTCCGCATGGTGTGACGCTCATCGGCAAACTTTTCGAAGAAGGGACGCTCGGACGCGCTGGAGTGGCGCTCGAGCGGAGCTTCAATGTCGCAGCGGCCCGACCGCCCGGATTTTGACTTACTCGAAGCGGATGGCTACTTCTGAGGCGTAACGGCGGTAATTCGAAAACTGCATCACGTTCCATTCGCGGCGCGAGGATTTGTACGCGACTACGTAATTGCCGGTGCTCGGCAGCAGCCATGTGCGTCCGTTCAGTTCCACTTGTTTCAGCGATACATCCCAGCGGATCTCACCGATACCCGACTCAAATGGCAGGCCGAGCGAGGCACGCTCAATCTTCAGGATCTGTCCGCCCGATTGTGAGACCCAAATGCGAGTACGGAACGGAACTTGTCCGTGCTGCGATCCGACTTGTAGAACCCAGGGGCTCTCCGCCGCCATGACATCGATCGCATAGATAGCCGCCGGGATACCTTCGAGTTCCGTGAAGCTCTCAAACATGGGCCGTGTCTCATGCAGCAGCTTTTGCGTTTGGCCCAGGAGGGTGCCGAATTCACCTTCAGACCACGCACCCGAAAGGCTCGAAAGGCTCGGTCGCACTTTTTCGTTCTGGCGAATCTCGGAGTAGTGTTCTGTTCCGTTTTCAAAGGAAACGTTAGTCTGAACCGTGTCGATTGGCTTTATCGTCTCCTCGTTTGTCCACCCCTTGAACCTGTGAATCTCTTCGTTGCAAACGAAGGAGTGGAGCTGGGTGAAGATCTCCTCGTTCGTATCTCTGGCCATCGCGAGAATGACCGTCTTCTTGTCGGGATACTCTGGCGCGAGTTTCGGTACGGGTAACGCGGTGTTCGTCGAAGCATCCGGTGCTACGGCAGAATCTGCCGCGAAGCTTCTCAAGCCGGGCAACAGGCAGACAAAGACACACGTATAGCGTACGAAGTTGTTCAAAGTTTTTCCTTGCGTGGACGAGGATTCCGGAAGCGCGGCGATCAGCAAAGACCGGCTGTTAGCTGAACTTTATTCAGATAATTCCGATACTGCGTTCCGTTAAACCACTCATCGGATTTGCCCGCAGGGCCATGAAGGAAATCTGGAAAAAAATGCACTGTATGGAAGAATTTTCCGAGCTGGATTTACCTATGTTTCACTTATATTCTTGGGAGCTACGGCAGCCTAATGTATGTGGCACAAAGCCCATCTCAGCCATTCTTGTCATTTCTGCGTCAAGGCGTGCTTTTACTGAGTGTTCTGCTATTTGGCGCGCACTGTCCTGCCCAGCAGTGGAACCTTCCTCTTTTCACGAGTGATCCGCACACAGTACTCACCGAGGCGAATCGCTATGCGGTGGAGGAAGAAACACCATCCTTATTGATCGACTACGCGACGGATATCACCATCGATGAAACGGGTAAGGTTGCCAAATCGACCCGCATTGTGAGAAAAATTTTCCGGCTGTCCGGGGTTGAGCCAGCTCAGTCGATCAGTTTGCGGTGGTCTCCGGCGCGAGAAAACAAGCCTGTCATTAAAGGGCGCGTCGTTACGAGTGATGGGCAGGCGCACGTTCTGGATGAGAGCGGGATCGTTGAGGAAGACACTCCGGGCCCGGATGCCGCGGGCGCGGTGAAGCTGCTGCGAGCGAGATTGCCGTCGCTAGATATCGACAGCGTTGTCGAAGTGGAAGTGCAGCAGTCCGATAAAGGTCCTGCTCTGCCGGGTGGGCAATTTGGATCTGTGGAAGTGCCGCCTCTGGCGCTTATAAGGCATTATCGGGCGATGATTACAAGTCTCGGCACCGGAGATTTGCATGTGGAGACAAGAAGCTTTCCGGCGGCGAAAATTAAGCCATTGTCCGTGCCGAAAGGGCACGCGTTCTCAGTAGAAGCATCGAAGTTCTCTGCCGAGGCACTTGGACCGGAGCTTCCTCCCGATGTGGCGATTTATCCCATGGTGGTGTTCAGCAACGTTCCGTCTTGGCAAGCTGTTGCGCGGTGGTATGCGGGTGTTCTAGATAAGGCAGTACCGGCTGAGGGAAGGTCGAATGACATGCCGGCGCCGAATCGGATGGCAGCCCTGGAGAGGCTCTGGGAAGAGACTCGGCAACAGGTGCACCAAAATGGACTCGATCTCAGCAGTGCTCCACTGACGCCGCGAACGCCGGCAGAGATCGTGAAAGCCGGAACCGGCGATACGTTGGACCAGGCGCTTGTCCTGATGGACAAACTGAAGGCGGCAGGGTTCAGGTCGAAACTGGCGCTGGTCGAACGTGCGCCTCAACCCGACGTGCTGCCGAACCTTCCAGGTTTTGAGGCGTTCAATCACGTGCTTGTATATGTGGACGGCCCCACACCAATGTGGATCGATCCTGGCACGGACTATGCATCAGTGGCTCATCTTCCGGTGGCGGATCAGAATAGATGGGCGCTGATCATCGATCCTGATACCACTCACCTGACGCGTACTCCGGCGTCGACAGAAAAAGACAATGTCGAAAGCATCGAAACGGAGATCCGGTTGGGTGATGGCAATCCGGCTAAGGTGTCCGAGGTCATTCAGGCGGCCGGTTCATTTGCCGATTCTCTTCAGCCGATTTTGGCGGAGCTCGCCGCGCCAGAGGCCGATCGGAACCAGATTGCGACGCCGGTTTTCCTTGCGAACGGCGGACAGCGCGTCGAGTCCGTGAAGCCGTCGAGCCCGCATCAGACAAATGAAAAGAGCCGGTTGGAGATCACTGGCGAGGGCTACGGGAACTCGGCCATATCGGACGAGGGCGGATTCGTGGAGTTGCCTGGCGCAACAGAACTGAATTTTCAGACGCTGAGCCCGTTGCTGGGAATAAACGGCGATGATCCGAAGCAGCAGCTTTCTCCGGGCCGCACGACGGACTACTACATTGGTCCGCCCTTTGTGGCGGAGAGAAGCTATCACGTGATCCCGTCACCCGGTTATCGCATTAAGGAGCCGGCAGCAACGTCGGGAGTAACAATCGGCCCGATGATGGTGACCCCGAAGAGCACCCTCGAGAAGGATGGGAGCCTACGCGTGTCCTGGACGATCACTCAACCAAAAACGCAACTCACGCCACAGGAAGCGGCAGCGATGCGCAGTGAGTATGGGAAGCTTGCTGCAAAAAACAGGAACATCAATGTGCAACTGGAGAACGTCGCTGAAGCCAAACTGCAATCGGGCAATTACATGGAGGCGCTCGCTTTGCTCAAGAAAGACACAGAGAGGGCGCAGGACACGATCCATCCTTCTTTGCGGCTGGCGAGCGGATACGTGAGGATCGGTGCGCGCGCCGCCGCGGTGAGGCTGTGTGAAGATCTGCTGAAGCCCAAAGCGAAGGCGGATGGCACAGGCGAGCCATTGTCCGATTCCAAGCAAGCCGCTGTCTACAACCGACTCGGCTGGATCTACGAACACGATGAGTACGGGCGAATGTTCGCGCCAGGCATGGACGCAGCAAAAGCAGAAGAAAACTTCAAGCAGGCAGCAGGCGCCCGTAATGGCGCCGCGACTTTTTCACTGGCTGAGCTGTACATGTACAATGCCGCAGGCATCCGCTTCGGCCGAGGAGCGCGGCTTGACAACGCTATAGCTATCCTGAACCGTGTCGACCTGAACACAATCAGCCGAACCGGCCGCCTGAATGAATATGCGCTCCTGCTGCTTCGCGACCATAGATACGACCAATTGCACGATTTTTTTTCGTATCCGCAGGCTGATGGAGCGGATCAGTCGCTCAAATGGGCGGCATTTGCGGCATCGCGCTCCGACTCGGATCTGAAGCTCGAACTCGATCTGAGCCCGCTGTCCGGGAATGACAAGCACGTTCTGTTGGTGGCGGCGGCCCGGCATCTGATTGCTATTCGCGAGTATGCGGCGGCAGCGCGACTTTTTCGTTTCGCGGGCAAAGGGCCGGGAGTCTCGCAACCAGACATTGATCGGCTGACTCGGCTGAAACCGTATGAAGACAGCGCCGTTTCCTCGCAGCCCGCAACGGCTGCATTCCAGCGATATATACGGGCGATTCTCGACGCGGACAGCATTGACGGGTGGAAGAAATTTGCGACACCGGCAAATCGGAAGCAGACTTTGGAGGCGCAGCGATATGCGCTCCTGGAATTCTTTTCACCGTTGATGGGCGGTTTGCCGCCAGCGGACCTATGGCCGTATACCGCCGATCTCATCAATACGACTCTCAGCTTCAGCGTGGATGGAGCAGAAAACAGCGGCTTTCGGGTGAGAGCGTCTGTTGCAGGAAGAGGAATGCCGGTTCCGGTCGCCTATGTTGTGAAACAGGACAAAGATTACCTGATTGCGGGCCTGGCACACAGCGAAACTCCGATAGTGCAGGCTGTCGTAAGTGCTCGCGCCGGAAACACCCTTGCTGCGCGGCAGTGGATGAACTGGGGCCGCGAGGAAGCGGCACGACCGCCGGTTTCGGATGCCGACTTCGAGCACGTGATCGATGTCGCCACGGGACAGCAGTTGCTGAATGAAGGAAAAGCAGAAGAAGCCGCTGCTGTTCTTCTGAAAGCGCACGCTCAGGAGGCGACTGATGTGAACGCAACCTATATTTTGACCGAAAGCCTCATCCAGAGCGATCGAACGTCGGAGGCGAAGACTTATATCGAGGCTATGCCTGCGACGGATGCCGGCGAGATTGCCGCTATGCGGCTGCGCGCTCATCTGGCTGCACAAGAGAAGAACTTCACTGAAGCGGTCGCCATCGAGAAGCAGATCTGCTCGAAGCCGACCGCTCTCGCCCTCGACTGGAATGATTTCGCATGGATGTCGTTGTTTGTTCCGCAGAACGGGCCAGAGGCTGAAGCGGCCGCCGAAAAGGCAGTACAAATGATGAAGTCCGGGAATTCCGCGGTTTTCCACACCTTGGCGATAGCGCAAGCGAGCAACGGGCATATAAAGGATGCAATCGCGACCGGGTACAAAATATGCGTACTGTCGGGAGATGCCGGCCAAATGGAGACTATTTTCGGCAGAATCGCGGAAGAATTAGGGCTTTCGGACGTAGCTCGCGGCTATTATTCCGAAGTCCAAAAGGACAATGGATCTGAACTTTCCAGCTATTCCTACGCGCAGATGCGGCTATTAGCCCTCAAGCCCGTTTCTCGGCAAGCTGCTATAACGACGGAAGACGGGCGGAATATAACATCTATTTCCGCGAATATGCAGAAAAGATTAGCATCGTCGGCAAATTTTTAGTAGGATTAGTACTACACTTACCGGCGCTCACGGGCGGTCGCCCGATCTGTTTCATTGTTGGCGTATTTACGATGCTAGAGCTGCTATCGCTCTAGGGGCCTTCGGCATGTGTCTGCCGTCAAGGGACAAGGGAGGGCTAGTTGATCATTTCGGGGGATTCCTGCAGTAAGGCCCGGCTTGAGATCTTCCTGGTGGAAGATAACCCGTGCGATGTCGTGCTGTTCAAGCAAATCCTGCGAAAGAGTTCGGTCGCGTCTTTCCTGACCGTTGTGTCAGACGGTACTACTGCCATTGAGCGTCTCGAGGAAGGCACCAGGCCAGACGCTATTTTCCTCGATTTGAATCTCCCCGGTAAGACGGGACATGAGATTCTAGCCGAACTGAAGGAGAGCCCAGCTTTGGCTGCTATCCCGGTGGCAGTGCTAACGGGATCCGACGACCATAAAGACCAGGAGATCTGCAAGCTCTTAGGAGCTGAGCGGTACTTCAGCAAAGCCGCAGCGTTAGACGATTTGGTGACACTGACTTTGCAGATAGCGACGTTTCTGCAGTCGCTCGAGCACGGGTCAGCGAGTACCGGTCTACCGGGCTGCCGGGCAACTTCAGCGGCTTAGCGGCTAATTAAGCAAGCTTTTCCGGCGTAACACGCTGTCGAGTTCAGTGTCGGTGGGCGTCGTTAAAACTTGGCCATCTATGTCGATGGTAGGCTTCTTCTCCTTACCGTGGTTGTGGTCGGCTACCCATTTCGCCGCTTGCGCGTCCTGATCTATGTTGATGTATTTGTATGCGACACCCAATTTGTCGAGGTGGGCCAGAGAAGATCTGGTTAGAGGGCACCAATCGGCGCCGTATACGGTAACGGAACTCATCAATAGAATGGTAGGTATATGAACGGCTATCGTCAACCTTCGGTCTGGGACAACCTGAGTGGGGTTACGCCTCTCACGCAGCAGACAGCGGTGGTGGTGAAACAAACCTATTTGCTGTTCGGGCTTGCGGTCTTCAGTGCAATGGCGGGCGGCTATATTGGCGCGACATCAGAAACATTGGCGCGGTTCTTCTCCACCTGGATCGGCTGGATTGCCGCGCTGCTTCTGTTGAATATCGTTCCGCGGGTGGCGATTGCGGTCAGAAATAACCAGCAGCTTGGCGTGGCTGTGCTGGTCTTTGACGGATTCATCTCCGGAATTGCGCTTTCGCCGCTGCTTTGGGTCGCCGGGCACTACGCGCCGCAACTGATCCTGACGGCGCTGTTCATCACGGCCTGCGTATTTGTAGGCATAACGCTTTACGTTATGGGATCGAAGCGCACGTTTTCCGCGCCACGCGGATTGCTGACCGGAATCTTCTTTTCGGTGATTGGCGCGATTGTGCTGAACGGCTTCCTGCACATCGGCCTGATGGGAATTTTGATTGCCGTCGGCATCGGAGCGCTGGGTGTTTTCACCTTGGTCTATGCCACCAGTGCGGTTCTTCGCTCGCCCTATATGGACAGCCCCATCCCGGGCGCACTGATGCTGTTCGCCAGCGTGTTCAATATCTTTGTTGCGACATTGAATATACTTCTGCGCGTACTTGGCGGCGGACGCCGCAGCTAAAGCCGAGCAAGTCCATAGCCCCGGCTACCGGGGACGATTTCGCGCTACGTGGCCTAGAACGCCACTGTGCTCAGAACCTCCTCAGATCCTGGAAAAGTACGCGAATCAATGGCCCTGGTACTACAGGCCCGGAGTACTCACTTTACATTGGGTATATTCGTCTGTTAAACCTAGAGTCCTGCTAGAAGTTTCTGGGGTGTGTTTTTTCGGGAGGCCGGAATGCGTTCCTTGCTGGTGCTGTTGATTAGTTCGAGCGCGGCAGCCTTCGGGCAGACCGCCGTGGTCGCTATCCAATCTGCGCCCCAATCACGATCCGTTCCGGTTCCAGCACGTAGGAAGTCCGCTATTGGCGTTCCGACATTGGGGTTTGTGCTCGCCGCGGATGGTAGCGGACTAACTCCCATGCGCGGTTTGGCTTCAGCGCCGTTCGCTGGCGAAACGATAGCCAAACCTGCGGGCGTGAGGCGCATTCTCCTTCCGCCTCGCCAGCATTATGCGTTGGTGGAACAAACTTCGCCCGATTCCGTGGCGATCTGGGATCTTGCGGTGCGTCGCGCAGTGGCTGGCCGCGAGCTTGTGAGCCCGATTGCGGGAGTGGCCACGCGCGCCGACCTAGTGTCGTTCAGTCCCACTGGCAGAGCTGCCGCTTTCTACTACGCCGCTAAGGCGCAAGTGCAGGTTGTAACCGGGCTGCCCGGTATGCCTGAGGTTCAGACGCCCGTTTCGGCTCACTTGTCCGCCGAAATCACAAACTTGTTGATCAGCGACGACGGTCAGATAATTGCCGGTATCAGCGCAAATGGGCAGATGACTCTTTCATCCGGCAACACGCCGATGCGCTTAATGCCCTGGACTTACGTTCCGCGGACGGCTTCGTTTGTATCGAACACTCACAACCTGCTGATCAGCGACGCAGGCCAGAAACAACTGGTATTGCTCGAGAATGTGGATGCTCAGAACTCTTCTCCCGTGGTGATCGGAAGCGGTCTCGAACCCGATCACCTTGCGGTCTGCTCGCACGGCGACAGTATGATTGCACTGGATTCAATCCAGCAAAGGCTTTGGCAGATCGATTCAATCTCATTTGCGGTGACTTCTCTTCGTCTGACGCAACAAGCGGATATGCTCGTTAGCCTGCGGGATGGGCATACCTTCCTCTTATCGGTGTCTCCGTTATCGGTGGTAAAGATCGACGATGCCTCTGGTTCCAATTTGGCGGCCGGCGCTGCAAGCGGTGTCAATCAGTAAGTTCAGTAGACTGAATGATCGATTTGAAACCCATGTGGCGCCTACTTGCGATCGGAGCACTTAGTGCGCTAGCTTGCGTTGCGGGGACACCAACTTCCCATCCGACAGACAATTCGAACGGAAAAGCTCTGCTCCCCAGCGGCAGCCAGATCTCGTTTGCGCTGACTGA
>DATBEG010000115.1:0-24672 GCA_036276155.1 Bryobacteraceae bacterium
CTGTCGCCAAGCCGTTCCCGTAAAAAGTGCTCCAAAATCGAGGCACGGACACAGGCGTAATGAAGTGTTCCACCCTTCGCTGCAGTTCGGTCAACTTGAGCCCAAGCAGCGCGCAGGCAACAGCAAGCACGGTACATGTCCCCGCAAGGGCCCTCGCTAAATAAGGAAGGCTGGACGTCTGACGATCAGACGCCGGCGCGATGGCAGCATCTTTATCTTCGGTAATGACGCGGCTGTCTACGCAGAGTTGATGTGAGCCGATCGGTATAAAGAGTCGCGACGTCTGACTGCGACCCTCCTCTTCATAGAACTTCTCCAATCTTTGGCGCAGGCGGGAGATTTGGACTCTGACTGTTGCGTCAGTCTTCGCATTAAACAAGGGACTTCGCCCCAGCGCTTCGGTCGCGATGGCGTATTCACTGATCTGCTCCTCCCGATGCTGCCACAGAAAAAGAAGGAGGGATCTGAGGGCGGGCGCACTTTGAAAGCACCGGCTCTCAATGACAGATTTTACGTAAGCCGGGATAACTTGTTGTTCGTCAAGCGAGCATAACGATACGGGAGATCGCGACACCGGTGTCTTTCATGGAAGCTAACGCAGCTTTGGAATGAGACGATTATACACGTCCCGCGCCATGCCGATTGCTGGCAAAGCTCAGATTCTATTGCGTAACAGGCCGTAACAAACCCCCGGAAACTTGTCTGAAGGCCGTGCTCGGTAAGACGATATATTCACCGGCTTTTCAAATTGACGGTAAGGGGCAGCCACGTGGCGACAAAGGCGACAACCATCGCATTCATTTTCCTCGTCTCGAGTATTGGTCTTTCAGTCGGAGTTTCGAGAGTTCGAGCTCAAGGGTTTCAGGCGCAGATCAATGGTGTGGTCAAGGATCCATCCGGCGCCGTAATCCCGGGGGCGAAGCTCACGGCAACAGACCTGGCCACAAACACGGCCTACAGCGCCGCCGCCAACCAGGACGGCATTTACCATTTTGCTGATCTGGTTCCCGCGCGCTATCGGGTTACCTGTTCAGTTTCGGGATTTAAGACCTTCGACCAGAGCCCCGTCACTCTGCAGGTCAACCAGGTTCTGGAACTGGATGTCACATTGCAGCCTGGGCAGACAACAGAACGAGTGACGGTAACGGCCGAGGCGCCTCCACTCGATACGCAGACAGCGTCTGTGAGTACGGTAGTTACGACGCGTAGCATCCAGAATCTGCCACTGAATGTGCGCGATCCGCTCGCTCTTGTCGGATTGACGGCCGGTGTCGTATTCGGGCCGAATTTCGGCAACGGCGGCGGAAATGCGTCCGACGTTGGCCGGAATTTTTTCAAGTCGGATTTCAATGTGGGCGGCGGTCGGTCGGGATACCAGGAAATCCTGCTTGATGGGGCGCCCGACGAGACGTCCGACATCAATCGGGGTGTGATCGATCCGCCAGTCGACTCAGTACAAGAGTTCAGCGTTCAGGCAAATAGTTTCGACGCGGCGTTTGGCCGAACCTCCGGCAGCATCGTCAACATCATCCTGAAATCCGGTACGAACGATTACCACGGCGTGGCCTACGATTTCGAACGCCACAGCGTACTGGACGCGAATAACTTCTTTAACAATCTGACCGGGCAGCCAAAGGTCTCCTTTCAGCGCCATCAATTCGGCGGGAACGTTGGGGGAAGAATTATTAAGAACAAGTGGTTCTTTTTTGCTGACTACGAAGGGTTACGCCAGGCTTACCCGAACACGACGATCGATACTGTGCCCACGGTTCTGCAGCGGCAGGGAAACTTCTCACAGACGTACGCGAGTAACGGATCGCTGATTACGATCTACGATCCGGCCAGTGTGGTGCTCCTAAACAACGGAACGTATCAGCGAACTCCGTTCACGAACAACACTATTCCTGCCAACCGGTTCAACCCCGTGGCGGTAGCGACTTTAGCTGCTTATCCGCTACCTAATACTGCGGGCAACCCACTCACAAACCAAAACAACTATGTGTATTCGGCGGATTCGATTACAAACAGCAACAAATATGACCTGAGGACGGACTACAACTTCACCGACGAAACACGGATGTTCGTGCGATTTTCGCGCCAGCAGGATGTGAGAATCGTCCCCGGCAACATGCCTGATCCAATTGGCGGCGGCCGTGACACAAACGATCACTACACACAGGCGGTTGCCGATTTGACTCACGTGTTCAGCGCATCGGTGGTAGGGGATATACAGACATCCTTCACGCGAGCGCTAGCGTCGCAGTATGGAACCTCGCTCGGTTTCAACCTGACGTCCCTCAACCTGCCCGCATCCTACGCTGCCCAAGTCGGTGCCCAATTTCCCGCTTTCAACATCAGTGACGTCACCGGCACCGACTATGTGAACGGGCCGAACGGCGGCGATGATATTACGCAGTTCCAGCCCCGCAATGTCTTCGCCACCAAGGGATCCATCAGCTATCAACGTGGTCGGCATAGTCTGAAATTCGGCGGCGATTGGCGCGTTCTGGACTTTAACGAGGGGCAAAACACGACTGCGTCCGGCTCGTTCGCCATCAATCGAGCGTACACACAGGGCCCCAATGCAGCCCAGGCGAGCACAACATCCGGATACGGTGTTGCCTCTTTCCTGCTGGGCGATGCGAGCAGCGGATCGGTGAACCTGGTAAACCCGATATCGACGCAGGGATTGTACTATGCGGCTTTCGTTCAGGACGATTGGAAAGTCAGCGACAAGCTGACATTAAACATCGGTTTGCGCTGGGACGTCGCGATTGGGGATCACGAAAAGTACAACCGCATTGCGTACTTCGACCCTAACGCGATAAGCCCGTTGGCGGCCCCGGCCAATTTGCCGAATTTGAGGGGTGATCTTGTCTGGCTGGGACAGGGGAATCCACAGAATCAGCAGGCGACGGACTGGACGGATTTCGGCCCTCGGTTCGGTTTAGCGTATAAGCTGACAGACAAGACGGTCATTCGCGGCGGATACGGGATCTTCTATTTGCCTAAAACAGTACAGGCCAACGGGGCAGGCGCAATTGAAGCCGTTAGAACCACGTCGATGGTCGCAAGTCTGAATGGAAACATCACGCCGTCCGCAACGATCGACAATCCGTTTCCTCAGGGACTGCTGCCTTCGCTCAACGACCGAAATCCGGACGCCAACGTCGGGTCCACCATTTCCACCGCTGAATATCCCTTTAAGAACGCGTACTCGCAACTGTGGAACTTCGGAATCGAGCGCGAACTAGGCTGGGGTATCGTGCTCAATGGTTACTATTGGGGCAGCAAGTCCACTCGTCTGCTGGAGACCTGGAACCTCGATCAGGTACCCGATCAATATCTTGCGCTTGGGTCACGTCTCAACAGCCAGGTAGCCAATCCCTTCTACGGTGTGGTCACGACCGGAGCGCTAACCGGAAAAACGATCTCTCTACAACAGTCGCTGCTTCCGTTCCCGCAATACACACAAGTAACGGAGGATTACGTACCGGCCGGCAATTCGACTTACGAAGCGGGAACGATTCAGGCTGAAAAACGCTTGTCTTCCTATTTGACGTTCCTGACGAACTATACCCGTTCGAAGGCAATTGACGATGTGCGCACGCCTATCGACGTCTATAACCGCCGACTCGAGAAGTCGCTATCCAGCTTCGACGTGCCGAACATGTTTCGCTTCAGCGGTGTCTACAACATCCCGTTTGGCCGCGACCGCGCGCACGGAAAAGATTTCAATCGTGTTGTGACAGGCATATTCGGCGATTGGGACCTGGACGGTATTGTCACTATCCAAAGCGGCGAACCGGTCTCCATCAGTCGAACGGCCCTCAACAAGGGTTTGAATCCGAACGCAACGAATCCATCCATCTACCAGTGGTTCAATACGAGCGACTTTACTGTCGCGCCTGCATTTACGTACGGGAATGTTGGCCCGGTTCTTCCGACCGTCTTCACGGACGGGGTAAAAAACCTGGACACGGTGCTGGTGAAGAACTTCTCAGTGACCATCTCCGATCGAGTCGTGACCGCGCAGTTCCGCTCTGAGTTCTACAACGTGTTCAACCATCCGCTTTTTGCCGCTCCGAACGGAAGCATCACGTCCCAGTCATTTGGCACCATCACGGCCCAAGCGAATACGCCTCGCGACATTCAGTTCGGATTGAAGATAGTTTTCTAGCGAAACGGGTTTATGTGTCCTCGATTGTCACGCCGTCAGGCGCTGGGCTTACTGGCTGCGGTTCCAACGCTGCCGTTATTGGCCAGAGGTAGCAAGAACGCAGCGGTCGCAATTGCCCGCTGCCCGTCTTATTCAGCCGGTGTCGCAAGCGCGCTCGATACATTGTTCGATCAGCTCGGCGGACTCCCTGGACTGGTTGCGAATAAGACTGTTACCGTCAAGCTCAACCTCACGGGCAGTCCGGCAGAGCGATTTCAAGGGCGGCCTCTTGGGTCAACGCACTACGTGCATCCGCAGGTCGCCTTGGCATTGACATATGCATTGGACAAAGCCGGAGCGAAGCGAATTCGATTCGTCGAGAGCTGCTGGGCTTCGAACGGCCCGCTCGAGGAATATCTTCTGAATTCCGGGTGGAGCGTTCGGACATTGCAGGCAGCCTCGAAGCGCGTTGAATTCGAGAACACGAATTTCCTCGGCGAAGGCAAACGGTATTCGCGATTTCGCGTACCTGCTGGAGGGCTCATCTACCCGGCATACGATTTGAACCACTCCTACGAAGACACGGACGTATTTGTTTCTCTCGCCAAGTTGAAGAACCATGCCACTTGCGGTGTGACTCTCTCGATGAAGAACATTTTCGGGATCACTCCTGCCTCCATCTATGGAGACGACGCGGGAATCGATAAGCCCAACGAGAATCCTGCGTCCGGACGATTGAAGACCTGCCATGAAGGTGGGCGGCAGCCCTCGAGAAGTAGTCCAGCGGAACTCGATCCAACGACAAGCCGCGAGCCTGAATATAGGATGCCGCGCATCGTTGCTGAACTAAATTCCGCCCGCCCGATTGACCTGTCGATTATCGACGGGATTGAAACGATAGCCGGTGGCGAGGGGCCTTGGATCAAGGGCTTGCGTGCTGTCAAGCCAGGACTGTTGATCGCCGGCACTAACGCAGTCAGCACGGATACAGTTGCCACGGCTGTGATGGGCTACAACCCGCGCGCGCAACGTGGCCAACCTCCGTTCACCAGTTGTGACAACATGCTGACGCTTGCGGAAATGCTTGGGGTCGGGACCGCAGATCTGAATCGTGTAGATGTGCGCGGTCTGCAGATAGCAGAGGCGCTTTACTCCTTTGGCTAAGCTGTCAATTCTGCTCTTCTGCTTGTCTGGCCTCGGTGTACTACGGGCGGGCGGCCCTCAGCGTTTGGAGATGTCGCGTCAGGCAATGGGCGGCGTGTTTACTGTGACTGCTTACGGCGTTGATAGCGAGTCGATAGAAGGTCCTGTAACCTTGGCGCTGGCCGAAGCAAACAGGCTCGATCACCTGCTCTCAAACTATCGCGAAGACAGTGAATGGAGTCGCGTGAACCGCCTGGCGGCATCTGAACCCGTGACCGTTTCCGAAGAGCTGTTCAATTTGTTATCAGCTTGCGAGGAGTATAGCCGGCATAGTGAAGGAACATTTGATATCACTGTTGGCCCGCTAGTGAAGGCCTGGGGATTCTTCAAAGATGCGGGGTTCGTGCCGACCGCAAGCGAACTCGATGCTGCGCGAGCGAACGTCGGATGGCGGTATATATTGCTCGATCCACAGCATAGGACGGTTCGCTTTGCCAGACCAGGGGTGCAATTGGACCCCGGTGGAATCGGGAAAGGATATGCGGTAGACAGAATGGCCGAGATTCTGCGTCACGACGGTGTTCGGTCAGCGCTGATTTCCGCGGCATCCAGCAGCGTGTACGCCATCGGTGCGCCACCGAGCCTTAGCGCTTGGGACGTCAGTATTCCGAATCCCGCAAAGCCGCACGAAAACGTCCAGGTAGTGCACCTGCGCGATCAATCAATTTCCAGCTCCGGCAGCTACGAAAAATTCTTCGTCAGCAACGAACGAGTTTACAGCCACATTATGGATCCGCGAAACGGATATCCGGCGCAGGGTAGATCTTCGGTTTCCGTGATTGCTCCGCGCACCATCGATAGTGAGGCGTGGGCCAAGCCCTACTTCATCATGGGTCGGGAATGGACCGAACGCCACCGTCCAAGCGGCGTTCGGGTCTTCATGTGCGAAGCCGCGGATCCGATGCAAAAGCAATCGAATTGTTCGTGGGTGATGTGAGGGCGAGTCCCATAGAAAGCGAGCGAGCATGAAGCTGTTCAAGAATTTCTCGAGACGCAGATTTCTGCAGACGGCGGGGACAGCGGCCGTTGTATCTCCGGCCCTACACGCGGCCAGCGGCCAGTCCGGCAACTCCGAAACGAAGCAGTCTTTTCGGCTAACGCGCGAGATTCCGATCGAATCGGGATATGACGTTGTGGTCGCCGGCGGAGGACCCAGCGGAGCCGCTGCTGCTATCTCCGCAGCTCGGCTTGGGGCGAAAGTTCTCCTGCTCGAAGCGATCGGCAGCATGGGAGGAATGGGAACGAATGCTTTCGTGTCCAACTGGTACTCGCTGAACAACGGCGAGGCAGTGGTGGTTGGAGGCTTCATCGTCGAACTGATACATGCACTGTATCGGGACAAGCAAGTCGCACCTGAGGCGGCTGCCGATATCGAATCGGGCAGAATGCTGAACGCGGTGGGATTCAATCCTGAAGCACTAAAGCTGCTGTTTGACAAGCTCTGTCATGACTCCGGTGTTGAGGTGCGCTATTTCACTCGCGTCATTGATGCCGACGTGGATCACGAGCGTTGCCGAATCAAAGGAGTGATCACTAGCAACATCGAAGGATACCGTTATATCGGGGCGTCTACTTTTATCGATTGCACCGGAGACGCGGTGTTGACGCAGGTCTGTGGAGCGAAGGTCCGTGCGGCAGGCAAGGACACGAAAGACATTATGCCGCCGACGCTTTGCGCCATGATTTCTGACATCGACTACACACGATTCAAGAAAGCGACGCAGCAAGCGATGGTGGAAAAGGCTGTTGCGGAAGACTTCTTCACCCAGTCTGACCGGCATGTGCCCGGTTTATTTCGCAGTGGGTTGACGACGGCAACGATGAACGCCGGCCACCTGTTTCATATGGATGCGCTGAACTGCCGCAGTTTGTCGGACGGCATGATGCACGGCCGGCAATTGGCCCAGGAGTACGCCGCCTTCTATCGCAAATATATGGCTGGATGCGAGAACATGCAGGTCATAGCAACCGGTTCACTAATGGGCGTTCGCGAATCGCGTCGCATTCTGGGTGAGTACGAAATGAACTACGACGATTTCCGCACGCGTCGCAAGTTCCCGGATCAGATCGCTCTTTACTGCAAAGCAATCGATATTCATGTTTACGATTTGAGTCCCGAAGAGTATCAACGCTACTACGAAGAGTTCAACAAGGCAGATCGGCTCAAGAAAGGCGAGAGCTACGGAATTCCCTACGGCGTTTTGGTTCCTAAAGGCTGGGCGAACCTGTGGGCCGCCGGTCGGTGTGTCAGCACAGATATCAAAGTGAACGGCGCCATTCGCGATCAACCTGCCTGTTCCATGTTGGGGCAAGCGGCGGGGACGGCGGCCGTGCAATCCGTGAAGACCGGACAGCCGGCTTATGATCTGGACACCGCACAACTGGTAAGCACGCTTCGCAAAGCGGGGGCAAATCTTCCGCAGGAAACACTGAGCAAGCAAATGACGCGCGCGCATGTTTGACGAATCGACGCCCGCATGATCCTGTTTGCCGCGGCAGTAGTCGCCAGCTTTCTATCGGCCTGCGTGCCTGTTGAGTGGCCATCCGCCGACCCGGCTTCGTTGTCGCTTCTCAATGATTCTTCTGTCAATTGCCTATTGATTCAGAAATCGCAGTGGAATGCGGCTCTGGTCGAGCAGGGCCACAAACGTGGACTGAAGCTGCTTGCGGTGATCGACGTCGGAGCAACGTCGACGCCGGCCGGTGCTGATGCAGTGGTAATTGCGGCGCCGAACCGTAACATCGCGTGGTCAGGGAAAGTTCCCGCTGTCTTCCTCACATCCCGAAATGAACTTGGCGACTCTGGCGGGGTGGTTGCCATTTCTCAGGCAGTCTGGCCCGAAATACGAACCGGCGATGACACGATCTCCACGCCCTCGTCTGCTCCATGGATAAACACCAACCTTGGATATCTCCGTTATCTGCGTAGTCACGTTCAAGGGACGATTTGGATCACCAGTCCGTCGCCCAAGAAGGCAGAAATCTCCGCCCGGGCACTTCAGCAGGCTGTCGCTGACGCCGCACTCGCCGGAGCGCGGTGGATCGCTACACCAGACCCGCAGACAATCGCTGGAGCGATGCGTGGCGATGGTGTCTCGTTGAGCGCCTGGCAAAACGTGCGTCGTCTGGTAGAGTTCATTCACAATTTGCCGGACGTCTCCAAGCTCAAAACATACAGCCGCCTGGGAATTAACGTCAGTCCGAGTACTGGAGCCCTTGTCTCCGGTGGAGTGCTCGACATGGTGGGCGCCCAACATATTCCGTTCCAAGTCACAAACAGCAGTGTCGGTTTCGACAAGTTCTTCGACTTCGCCGACAACGCGTTAGTGAAGTTCCCTGCGACAAGCATCGGAAGAACGGCTATTCGCGCAGAAGACGTGGACGATTTAGAGCCGATTTATCGCCGGGTGGAAGTGGATGTGGGGCGCACCAATTATGGTCTGCGCGTCTTCAACGGCGCTGGCCTGCTATCAGCGCCCTACGCGCTGCCTGACAACAAGGGTGCGCTGGTTCTCATGACGAATTACACCGATGCTCCCGCTGAAAACATCACCTTGCACGTGCTCGGGCACTGGACAAAAGCGACTTTGGATCAGTCAGGGCAACAAAGCCGTTCGCTTGTGACTTACCCGGTCAAGACAGCCACCGCAGTAGAGATAGATTCCCTGGACATATTTGGAGCGATTCGCGTTGAGTAATACCGTTTCTACTTGCAACCGGCGTACATTTCTTTCAGGACTCACAGTGGGTGCGGCAATGGCTGCGACCGTTTCGCCACAGTCGACCACGCCGACTCATACGGGGCGCATCAAACCGATCTCGGGGAGTTGGTTCGAATTTCAGCATCATGCCACGGTAGAAGGCATCGATTGGAATCCCGCTTGCGCGTGCTTTAGCTGTGCGCAATGGGACACCAAGATCAAAGAAATGGCGGACGTCGGCATCAAAACCCTCGTCCTGATGTGTACGGCGCTCTACTATCGCGCATTTTATAGGACAAGCATCTTTCCTCAATGGAAGCTATCCTGCCCTGATCCACTGGAAGCCGTGCTCGCTGCCGCTGACAAATACGGGGTGAGGTTCTTTATCGGCGGTGGTTTCTATGGCGAATGGGACAGCCCCAAAATCGTCTCAGATCCACTTGCGGCCAAACGACGCTTGCAAGCGATCGAGGAACTCACGAGGTTGTACGGACACCACCCAAGTTTTTACGGCTGGTATTGGCCAAATGAAGCGTTTATCAACCCATACTATTCCGACGAGTTCATCCACTACGTGAATGAATGCTCAAAGCTTGCAAGACAACTCATGCCCCGAACGCGCATCCTGATTGCTCCGTATGGAACCCGAGTTGTGAAGCCGGACGACACGTATGTCAAACAGCTTGGTTCTCTGGATGTGGATTTCATCGCTTACCAGGACGAGATCGGCGTCAGAAAGTCCAAGGCGACCGAGACGAGTGCGTTCTACGAAGGGCTGAAGAAAGCTCATGATCGAGTCGCGCGGATCGGCCTTTGGGCGGACGTCGAGATCTTTGAGTTTGAAGGGGACCTGTATCACAGCGCTCTGGTGCCCGCCTCCTTTTCGCGGGTATTATCGCAGTTGGAAGCAGTATCACCGTGGGTCGACGAGATCTTGATCTATCAGTATCTGGGATTGATGAACAAGCCCGGATCGACCGCTTTCGCTGGTCCAGCAGACTCGGCCAAGCTGTACCAGGACTACATTAGCTGGATCAGGAGCGAGCGCGGGGTCGGACCCGGCTGACAAGCGCGTGGCCTTCGAACACAGTCGCCCAGTCGACCGACGTGCGGTAATATCGTCATCCGTGCGGTTACTGTTTGCCAGATCCGTATAGATAAGCTTCGTAGAGGCCTTTTTGACAGGAGATCCTTTTGTTAGTCCTTCGTACGGCACAGATGGTTGCGCTGGAAGACGCCATGAGGCAGCGGTTTGAAGAGAACCTTTCGTTGCATCTTGCCGCCACGTACGGCAGGCCTTGCGATAGTGAGATGCGCGCCCTTGTGCGCCGCGGCGTCGCCAAAGCCGAGCAGTACGGAATCATTAGCGACTGCGGCATCGAGGCTATGCTCGAGTGGATTATCGGAGAGGGCGAACACTTCGATACCGATCCCGAGCGCCCCATGGTCCTAGAAATTCTCAACGATCCTGCGCTTCCCGAGCCGGCCAAACTGCGCGCCCTCGCAGACTGCCATCCATGGAGAGCGCCGGAGCTTCCGGAACTGGTGGAGAACCCCACTTGAGCACGCAGCCTTTCGCGCGACTCGTCAAAAAGTGCCCCAATGCGCTCTGTTCCCTTTGGGTATGGGTGCGGGATGTGGACACAAAGAATGTCATTCTGGGCGCGAGAGTGACCGTGACAAAGGGGCCTGTCAAGCCAAACGGTCAGATACCGAAAACGGGCTGGTGCAATTTTGGAGGTCTGCCCGACGGCGATTACGTGGTTACCGCATCTGCTCAAAACGTCAAAGGCTATGAAAAATCCAAACTGGTTGCTCCACAGACGGTTAATGTCCACATAGATCCTGGCGATATCGGTACGGCGACGCTCTGGGTAACCATATCTGAGCAAATCGCCATTCAGCTAGTCGACCAGAATAACCGGGCGGTTGCGACAGAGACTTACAATGTGACCGCGCCAAGTGGCAAAGCACTCAAGACCAAGCTTAGCGGCAGCGGTTATGTGAGGGTGGATAAGATTCGTCCCGGGGGAAACTGCGAAATCAGCTTCCCGGAAATGGACACTGATCTGTGGGAGTTTGTCGATAGCACTGCGGGCACTGATGCTCCGCCGGTAACCGGGGCGCCTGTGACCAGGAACAACGGGCTGGTAGCAAGTCCCTACACTGTGGTCCTGGGCGACTGTATCGCCAGCATCGCGTTCAAGGCGGGAGTAACACCCGATTATCTCTGGAACAGCAATGCAAACGAGGCATTGCGGAACTCACGCAACGATCGCTGTGTACTGTTGCCGGGAGATACCGTCACCATTCCTCCCAAGCGGCAAAACGTCGTAACTAAACCGACAACTTTCACCCATAAGTTTCGGCTCAAAGGGATCTGGGAATATCGCGTCCAGATTCTGCTGGCGGATATCGCACGTGATGATGTCGCGTTTGAACTATCCGTGGATGAAAACGCGGCCGGCAATAATGGCGGGATTTGGACCACCTTTCGGATATTCCCCAACTCCAAAATAGGAAAGGCTACCGTGTCTTTCATACGCGGCAAGAGACTCGGCAAACGAGTTCTGGAGAAGTTCGACTACACCATCAAGCTAGGTCATTTGCGACCGGCGGAAACTCCCGAAGGCGCCGAGGACCGTCTCAGGAACCTGGGCTACTACGGCTGCTGGCCGGACGGTGTAACGCCGGAACTGAAAGACGTGTTGAGGCTGTTCCAATTGAGTAACGGCATCGAACCCGCAGACGGCGCACGGTCGGCAGCAACCGTCAATAAATTGAAAGAATTAATAGGAGATCCTGCCTAGCTGAGGCTGCCTGACTCATGCCAAATATCGTTAGCTTCACGGGTACATGGAGCAGTGTTGACGGTAAAGTAACTCTTCAGTGGCAAGTGGATGGCATCACCCCTTCGACGACGATCAAGGCCGGCAATGTCCGCACGCCGAGATTATTACTCACTAACACTGCCACAAGCTTCAAGATTCCGACGGCCCCAAAAGAGGGCGAAGCGTGCGAATACATTCTTATCGTTGAAGATACGCCCGCCCGTGAAGAGCGGCGGCTTGAACTCGTGGCGGGAACATCCCTCGAAAATCCAGCCTTTGTCAATAACGGTTTCGAGTGGCTCACTTATGAAACGGTTTTGAACAAACCTAAGTTTCGTAAGACAAATCAATCTCGTCAGATCGGGTTGTATGCAGCTGCCATGGCGGATTTGCAGATATGGGTTCGGGATACTATCCCGCCGCCAGCTTTCAATGCCCTCTGCGAATCTTTCTTTCCGGATCACACACCAACGGAAATCAACCGGCTCTCGTATGCCACGTGGTGGTGGAAACAGCAGCACTCGGTGCTGGATGCTCTGAAATCCGGCCCGGCGCCTTATTCCAGAGATTCCGACCTGAAGCCCCCGGAGATCGAGGCCGCCGCCTTGCTGCCTGAGAGCCAAGGTGAACTTGTTGGCTCCCGGTCGGTTTTGAAGATTCATCTCCCGCGCTATGCTGTGCTCCCCTATAACTTCTGGGACAACGATGAGGATTCAAGAGCTTTAGGGTCCAGCGGAAGCAATCAACTGCACCCAATCCCCATGATTCAAGTGAAGGAACCGACGGATCCTGGCGCCTGGAACATGTGGCGAACAGCTTCCCGAAGCTGTGTTATGCGGTTAAGTCGCGTGAAGGACGCCTTGCAACCATGGCCGCAAAAAGATTGGAACAGGTGGCCTTTCGATACAGCAGTTATTGAGCGCGACAACTTCAAGAACAAGAACACGAATAAGAAGTTCCCGCTTTATGTCAATGGTGTATTTGCCGGCGAGGTCGCAAAACCCGAGTGCTTCGGTCTGAGCGGCAAGGACGACTACGTCTTTTCCGTCAAGACTGGAGTCGCCTACGTCGGCGTAGACGTACAACGGGAGAAAGAGATTGTGGGAGTGGGCGGCGAATGGTTTGTCGGCTGTATGCGCAGCGACACCATTAATGCAATCGAGCAGCTCGCAAAAGCGAAGAACGCCACTATCGGCAAGTACATCATTGTCCAGACGGAAATCATGATGGTGCTGGAGCGGCGCATCTCGCCTGAGATGAAGACTCAGAAGTTTGGAGCGGGCATGGACCCCGGAGTAGATGGTGTTGCACTGCGCGACCTTACAGTCCTGGACAATAGCAGGTTTTACATACCCCCTCTGAGCATCCCATTTATCGATTCGGACATGCGAACTCTCACCGAAGAGTTTTCAAACATTGAAAACCCGCAGTGGACTGGCTTCTGGAAGCGCTACTGGGCCGAGGCGCTTGGCCGCGCTAAGGCTCTTTTCTTGATTCAGTACGGAATGCAAACGGCGAATCCCAATGTGCAGAATTACCTGATCGAATTTGCTCGCGATCCAGCGCTGGCTTATCAAGCCTATGTCGCCGATAACACCCAGGTCGAGCCCATCCGTGTGGTGATTCGCGATGTTGCAGACGCCCTACTTGTCCGCGAAGTGGCATGGGCCTTATTCGGACCGCCGGGGGAGTGCCCCAGCGACATTGGACGTGAACTTAGCTCGGCCAGCGCAGCAAGGCTAGCCAAGATGTCCTTGCCCGTCTTGCGTTATAACTTCAAAAGCGCAAGTCAGGGTAGCGAAAATGAAACCGGTTCCACTAACGAGCAGTTCGGCACACCGGGTGTACAGTTTCTGTGGCATCGTTTTTCGGCGTTCTATGTCGGCCACAAGCCCGGAAAGAATGACGAGTGTCCACCATTGCGTCTTTCCAGGGTGCTTCAGCTTGCGTGCGATTGGGGCATCGGGCATTCCGCGGCATATGTCCGTACCGTTGAGAAGGCGCTAGGGACTGAATTTCTCCAAATACGCTGGGACCAACTCTACGACGAAGAGCACCATCCGGCCCGCTACGTAACTGCTGTTTCGGGCATCCCGCCCGGCGCCGCACAATGGGAAGTCTTTTCAAAGGCAGACCTTGGGTGGGAAGAAGAAGCGGTCAAGGTCTTGCAGGCTTTTCTGCGATCGGACACGGGCCGGACCCTTCTCTGCAATTACCACAATCGAGGGTGGGTCGACGCGACCCCGCGCTTTCGCATACGCGTGATCGATAGCGGCAGACGTCCTAAGCCGCTTTGCGTGGTGTTTTGTTCCAGGGCATCCACGCAGGAGGTTTTCGGCACGCGCATGACGGACGCCGCTGGAGAGATTCCCTTCTTTGACGGCCAATTTAGCGACTTTAATTTCTGGATCACCGAACCCCCATTGCGCAAACGAGTATTTGTCGGCCGCGAATACATGGTGGGAAACAGAAGAAACCTGGAGCAGCAAGGAACTGCAACGGGTGATCTTTACACGGTAACTCCTCATGTTGACGCGACAACGTTCTCGGCAATAACACTGGCAGATCCTGGAATCGCCTTATCTGGATCGGCCGCCCGGCTAACTGCTACGGCAACCTCCGCCGCCGGCGCGACGATAACGAACGTCCGGTTTTTGTTAAAGGGTAATCCCTTGAACACGCCTGTTACAGGCACTTACGAAACAACGTTGGATACAACCACGCTGAAGAATGGGCTGTATCAAGTCACCGTTGAGGCGACTGACAGTCGAAATCTAACGACAACCTCAGTGGCGGTTATGGTTACGGTGCAGAACCCGCCGCCCACCGTCACCATCACGGCGCCCGCTGCAGGCAACATATCCGGGACAGTAGCGTGGACTGCAGATGCTACTGCGGGAGCAGGCATGACGCTCAAGCACGTACAGTTTCAAGTGGACGGAAAAAACTTTGGCCCACCCGTTGCCAGTTCGCCGTTCAGCACGAATCTGAACGCGCCCACGCTAAAGAACGGAGATATTAAGCTCACGGCCATTGCGGAAGACACGGCCGGAAACACGACCACTTCCGACACTGTAACCGTAAGAGTGACGAACCCGGTTCCCACAGTTCAGATTACGTCTCCTATCGCCAACGCTACCGTCTCGGGAACATTTGACGTGACTGCCCAGGCGAATGCAGGAACAGGTATGACGCTGGAGACCGTGCAATTTAAGCTCAACGGTAACGATTACGGCGGCCCAATCAATGCAGATCCGTCTCAATCCGTTTATACGGTCACAGCAAATGCGGCGTTGCTAAGAAATGGGGATGTCCCGATCGTAGCTATCGCAAAAGACACGGCCGGCAACATGACCTCTTCTGCTCCCATTAGGGTGCAAGTGGCGAATGCGCCGCCGACGATTTCGCTTCCGACCCCAAGTCGATCCGGGGGATATGTCTCAGTGCTGGCCATCGCCACCCCAGGCGTGGGAATGACCCTGCAGGGTGTCAAGTTTGTCATTGACGAGGCGCCGGTGGGCAGATTAGTGACAGCACGACCCTTCATGCTCGTGGAATATCAACTATCGCCTGGCGATCACACGATCGTGGCCACTGCACTGGACACTGCTGGAAATTCGGTGTCGACCTCGACCACAGTCACTGTCGTCTGAGCGTTTACTTGTTTTCATCGCCGTTCGTATTCCGCCGAAGGCCGACCAACGTCAGGCAAGCGCTTTGAACTGTTAGACTTATAGGGTGATTCGAGCCGACCAACAGCCGACGTCTTCGCGTAGTCTGGGCCGGCTTATCTTCTGGGATTTTCCGCGTGCGTCGTGGCGGTATGACGTCGTTGTCGGGCTGATTCTCCTATTTATTTTCGTCACTCCGCGTGACTGGTTCCACGATCAGCCAAAGGCATCGAGCGTCGTGCTTATGCAATCTCTGCATGGCGCAAATCGAGTGTTTATCGCCACCGACCTTCTTGCGGACGTTCCCGACCTTCAGCGGACCGCTCGAGCCGAAAGCCTGATTCACCAACGCACCGGAAAATTCCGACACGTCGTGAGGGTGGAACCGATCCGTGATGAAGCCGAACAAGAGATCAAAGGCTTCATTGCGTATACGGCTCCCTAATTTTCACGTCTTTGTATTAGGAATGACTAAAAGCCTATTAGCAGGAGTTTGCCTCGTATTTGTGTTCACTGCCGCCGCGGACTCGGCGCTCGACGCCATTCTTGCGCGCATGGACCAGGCTGCACCCACTTTCCACGGCATGAAGGCCAACGTGAACATGGACGAATATCAGGCAATCCTGAACGACACCACCAAGGACGTCGGCAACGTCGAGATGCAGCGGACCAACAAGGGCGTGCGTGCCGTACTCACATTTCCCAAGGACCGGACAATCGGGTTCATGGGAGATATCGTCAGAATCTATTTCCCAAACACCAACACATATCAGGAGATCAAAGTTGGGAAGAACGCTGACGTTTTGAATCAATTCCTGCTACTTGGCTTCGGAGCGTCAGGTAAGGAACTAGCACAGAATTATGACATCAGCCTCGCCGGAACGGAAAATCTTGCCGGGCAGGACGTCTCAAAGCTGGTGCTTATTCCCAAAGATGCGAAGGTCAAAGAACGTCTGACGAAGATCTGGGTCTGGATCCCGAACGACTCCGCAAACCCCGTACAGCAGCAGTTTTTCGAGCCTTCCGGCAATTACCGAAAAGTGACATATAGCAATATTCAGATCAATCCGCCCATCACCGGGACTTTGGAACTCAAGTTGCCCCTCGGAGCGAAGAAGCAGGGCTGACCCGCTCTGCATGACCGGATGGCTGAAAAGAGCAAAAGCGCTGGAAGACTAGCTTTTATTGATTGGACCCGCGGCCTGGCTGCCGTGATCATGATCCAGGGCCATGTCTTCGATTCATTTGCGCGCGCCGATCTGCGCACCAAGAGCCCGTTCATGCTTTCGCAGTTTCTCGGCGGTATGCCGCCGGCCATCTTCCTGTTTCTTACCGGCATCACGTTTGCTTTCCTCATGGACAGCGAGGAGCGGAAGGGCGGCACGGCGTGGCAGCGCGTCGTCGGTTCGCTCAAACGCTCGCGCTACCTGTTTATCATCGCGTTCCTGTTCCGTATTCAACTGTATGTGTTCGGCTACCCCACCAGTCCCACGGGCGAACTGCTGAAGGTCGACATCCTCAACTGCATGGGATTCGCCATGCTGGTGCTCGCGCCCATGGC
Organism: Bryobacteraceae bacterium; assembly: GCA_036276155.1. Taxonomy (GTDB): domain Bacteria; phylum Acidobacteriota; class Terriglobia; order Bryobacterales; family Bryobacteraceae; genus Bog-105. The sequence goes on from DATBEG010000115.1 coordinate 17,127, forward strand.
CGTGTTCACTACGCGCGAACGCATTCGCTTGTGTACGATACTTGGCATCGTGATCGCCGGACTCGCGCCCGTCCTCACCATGATCGACGCGTCCTCGGTGCCGTGGATCGCGCGCGCTTATCTGTTTCCCAGCTACAACTACTTCGGCTTTTTCCCCTGGGCGTCATTCTTGGCCTTCGGCATGGTTGCCGGCAGCGTGATCCGCATCGTAAAGCCTGATGATTTGGGCCGTGCAATGCTTTGGTTTCTGGCGGCCGGCGTCGGCATTGCGCTCCTCGCGCACCAGCTTGGCGAGTTGCCCTATTCCATCTATCCAAAAAGCGATTTCTGGCTGGACAGCCCGGCCCTCATCTTTATCAAGCTTGGTGTAGTGCTCGCGATGCTCGCGGTTGCGTGGCTTTGGGTCGGCGCTTCCGACCTCAACCGTTGGAGCTTCTTCCGGCAGCTCGGCACCACTTCGCTGATTGTTTATTGGGTGCATATCGAACTTGTTTACGGGCGTTGGCTGGGTCTCTGGAAAGAAGCGCTATCGGTTCCGCAGGTGCTGCTATTCACGGCCGTCTTACTGGTGCTGATGGTCGCCGTGTCCATCGGGCAGGCGCGGATCAAGCAGATTCTTGGCTGGTTCAAGCCCGCGCCCGTTCCGCAGCCGCGCCGCGCGTCGGGCGATTGACCTATCCGCTTTCCCTTGGCGTGTCGACTTGGTTAGACTTTAGTCAGCAGTCCTTCAATTCCGATGCGTGTACTCGTTGTCGAAGACGAAAAACGAATTGCCGATTTCCTTTCGCGAGGTCTGCAAAGTGCCGGCTATGCAGTGGATGTTGTCCACACCGGCGGTGACGCCATTGAGCGCGTGCACAACACCGAATACGACCTCGTGGTTCTCGATCTGGGCCTTCCCGACATGGACGGTCTCCAGGTCTTGCAGAAAATCAAGAACCGCAAAACCATTCCTCCGGTCCTGATCCTCAGCGCGCGCGATTCTGTCGATGACCGCGTCAAAGGCCTCGAACAGGGAGCCGACGATTACCTGGTCAAGCCGTTCGCCTTTGTGGAACTGCTCGCGCGGACTCGGGTGCTACTACGCCGCGGCCAGCCCACGCCTGAGAAGCTGACCGTCGGCGACTTGACGCTCGACTGCATCCGCCGAAAAGTCACGCGCAGCAACGAGAACATTGAGCTTGCTCCCAAAGAATTCAGCATCCTCGAGTACATGATGCGCAATCGCGGACGCCCCCTGAGCCGCACCATGATCGTCGAGCACGTCTGGGATATGGACTACGACGGCCTCACGAACATCGTGGATGTCTATATCCGCCACCTGCGCAGCAAGATCGACGACAAATTCACGTGCAAGATGATCCACACCGTCCGCGGCATCGGCTACATGCTCGACGTGCCGGAGACGACGCATTCACCCGCCACCACTTCTGAACCAGTAACGGCCTAACTCGTATGTTGAACGCATGGAGGAAGCTGCTGCAATGGAAGCTCTTCCGAACCCTGCGCTTCCGCCTGGCCACAACCTTTCTGTGTGTGCTTGCCGCAGTGCTCCTGGTGGTGGGCATATTCGGCACCACCACGCTCCAAACCGTCCTCGATAATCAGAGCGAAGACGAGCTGAACGAGCTCCTTGGCACCCTCAAGGACTGGCCGATTCAGTTCGACGACGGCACCGGCCAGCCATACTGGTTTGCCGACGTCACTGATCCGGAAGACCGCGCCGAGGTAGCCCGGCTCCAGGCGGTCTACGTGATTGCCGACAGCCAGGGTCGCATACCATGGGGCTCCTGCAACGCGTCCCAGAAACCCATCTGCGATCCCGCCGCCATCCGCTCCGAATTCCAGCTTTTGCTCCGCACGCATCAGCCTCACCTCAAGACAGTGAGGGGCAGCGACGGCATTTATTATCAGGTTCTGAGTAGCCTCAAAACCGATCCCAAACGCGGCATCAGGTGGTACTTCGCCGAGGGTCGCAGCCTGCGCGAAGACCAGGTGATCATCAGGAATTTCCGGCGCAAATTTCTGATTTTTCTTCCGATCGCTGTCTTTGCCTGCGCCGCCATTATCTGGTATTCGGCCGGAAGCGCGCTCCGCTCTTTACACGCTGTCGAGACCGCAGCCCAAGACATCACGGGTTCAAGCCTCGGCCTGCAGATTCGCAAGCGCGGCGCCGACGACGAACTCGACCGCCTCATCGCCTCCTTCAACCAGATGAGCGGACGACTCAAAGCCTCCTTCGATCAGATGCGGCAGTTCTCAACCGACGTCTCGCACGAACTGCGAACACCCCTCACCGCCATTCAAGGCCAACTCGAAGTCGCGCTCTTCACCGCCACGCGCAAAGAGCAGTTGCAGGAGGCGATCGAGAACGCGCTGCAGGACGTCGAGCGTCTCTCCAACCTTGTGCGCGCGCTGCTGCTGCTCTCGCAATCGGAATCCGGTCAGATCCCGATGAACAAAACCCTGCTCGATCTCAGCAAGATGGTCGAGGATCTCGTCGATCAATTTCAGATTCCGGCCGAAGCCCACAACATCCGTCTCACGGCCCAGCACTCCGAGCCCGTGCCTGTCGAGGCCGATCGCACCCAAGTTGAACGCGTCATCACGAACCTGCTCTCGAACGCCATCAAGTACACGCCCTCTGGTGGCTGGGTCAAAGCCTGCGCCGAGACCGCCGGCTCCAGCGTTCGCCTCGTTGTTGAAGACTCCGGTGTCGGCATCCCGACCAGCCATCTGCCCCACATCTTCGACCGCTTCTACCGCGTTCCGGACCCGAACCCGGAAAAGGGCTTGGGTCTAGGCCTCAGCTTCGTCGCCGCTATCGTCCGCGCCCATGCCGGCGAAATCCACGTCCAAAGCCGTCCGGGCGAGGGCTCCCGTTTCGAAGTCACCTTTCCCGCCGGGCCCGTCCGCATCCCGCTGGAAGCTTCCGCCGAGACGCGTTAAGACTACGCGCTCTCAAAGGGAGACGGGCCCGACTGGATTTGCCATACATTCGCCCCTTGCCTGATAGAATGAGATGCCGACCGATCCGGGTCGCGAAACTCCCTGCCTTGAAAATTGGATTTGTAAGCCTCGGTTGCCCGAAAAACCTCGTCGACACGGAAGTCATGATGGGGCAGTTGGTGGCCGATGGACATGAACTCACGCCGCAACCCGCGGAAGCCGACGTGATTGTCGTGAATACCTGCAGCTTCATCGATCCCGCGAAGCAGGAATCCGTTGACACGATTCTTGAGATGGCCGCGTACAAGCAGACCGGCAACGCGCAACGGCTGGTTGTTGCGGGCTGCCTGGTAGAGCGCTATCGAGACGACATTCGCAAAAACATGCCGGAAGTGGACGCCGTTCTGGGAACGAACGAGCTTTCCAAGATCACGGCGCTTTGCGAAGGATTGGAGCCGAAAGCGAGTGTCCCCGAGCCGTATCTTTATCACGATTTGACGGCCCGGGTGTTCACTACGCCGAAACATTCCGCCTACATCAAGATCGCGGAAGGATGCGATCATCCGTGTTCGTTTTGCGTCATCCCTCAATTCCGGGGCAAGTTCCGCAGCAGACGCTTCGAAAGCGTTATCAGCGAAGCCAGGCGGATGCTGGCAATGGGAGTCCGCGAGATCAATCTGATCGGCCAGGATACGACGGTTTACGGACAGGATCTCGGGCTGAAGGACGGGCTGGCTAATCTGCTGGCGCGGCTGGCGGAGCTTCCGTCTGAGCTGCCGAAGTGGGTTCGATTCCTCTACGCTTACCCGAACAAAGTCACCCAGAAGCTGCTGGATACCATTGCGGCGCATGATTCCCTGGTGAAGTACATCGACATGCCGCTGCAGCACGCAAGCGCGGGCACGTTGAAGCGCATGAAGCGCGGCGCTAACGCGGATATCTTTCTGAAGCTGCTGGAGCGAATTCGCGCGACCATTCCGAATGTGGCGATCCGGACGAGCATGATCGTCGGGTTCCCGGGCGAAACAGACGCGGAATTCGAGGAGTTGTGCCAGTTCGTGAAGGCTGCGCAGTTCGAACGCCTGGGCGTTTTCTCGTACAGCGATGAAGAGACCAGCGGCAGCTATCTTTTGCATGCGAAAGTTGACAAGCGCACCATCTACGCACGTAAACGAAAGCTGATGGCGCTCCAGCGGCGGGTATCGCTGTCGCGCAACAAGCGCCTGATCGGGCAAGAGCTTCCAATTTTGATTGAGGGGCCATCCAAAGAAACTGATCTGCTTTGGGAAGGCCGGCTGGCGACGCAGGCGCCGGAAATCGACGGTGTTTGCTACATCAACGACTTCGGACCGGGCGCGCCGCGCGTGGGCGAGCTTCGAATGCTGCGCGTGACCGAAGCCCACGATTATGATCTGGTTGGCGAACTGGTGGATGCGCCCGAGCTGAATTTCACTGAGCGGCAACCGGCGGCGAATCCGTTCCCGATTCTGCCGAGCGGTTCATCGCGCGCCTCGAGCATTCCCGTTCGATAATTGAATCGGGCTGCCATGGCGCAAACCATTCCCTGTCCCATTTGCCGCAAACGAGTTGATTTGAACGACCCCAACATGCCTTTCTGCAGCGACCGCTGCCGTTTGCTTGATTTGGGTAATTGGGCCTCCGAAGCTTATGTGATTTCCAGTCCCGCCGGTCCCACCGAGCTGGAGGAAGAGCCCGAGCCGCCGACACCTACCCCCAAGGATCGTGTTCAGTGAACCGGCTGGCCATGATGCTGGCCACTTGGTTTGGATGCGGCTACTTCCCATGGGGCCCTGGCACCATCGGCTCACTGGCGGCCGTTCTGATCGCGTTTGGTCTGCATACCTGGCTGGGTTTCGGGAAGATCGCTTTTCTTTTGCTGACGATTGCCTTCCTTTGGCCATCATTCTGGGCATCGACACAGGCGGCGCGCCTGACTAAGAAAAAAGATCCGGGTTTTGTCGTGATTGATGAGGTTCTGGGGCAGTGGGTGACGCTTCTGGGCATCGTGAGTTTTTCCTGGCAAAACTTCCTAGCAGGTTTTATATTGTTTAGAATCTTCGATATCTGGAAACCGTGGCCGATCCGGAGAATAGAACAGTTGCCGGAGGGCTATGGCATCGTTTGCGACGATTTAGCCGCCGGATTTTACGGCGCGCTTATCTTGTATGTAGGCGGGTATATAGGCCGAAGTTGGCAAAACCACTAGATATGGCGACAAAACAATCAGCGGCTGAACAGCGCCCCACTATCGCAAGTATCGAGCCAGCCGCAGCTATCAGCGGAGGCGAAATCTACATTCGCGGGCGAAATCTGACCGCCGGAGGACAGCCCGCCGTCCGTTTGGGCAACCAGGCGGCGCATCTGGTTGTTGCCAGCGACTCGTACATCATCGCGCGCATCCCGGAAGCCGCTATGGTGGGCGAGGTGGCGGTGGCGACGGGGTCTGCGGAGAGCGATCTGAGTGAGACGCATGTGGGCCTCCAGATTGCCGATAATCTCCACCCGGTTGCGAATCCGGCAGTCGATAGGGAAGGAAACGTGTTCAGCACGTTTAGCGGTTCGCGCGGTCAGAAGTCTCCCGTCTCGATCTACGCCATCGATACGAATTACAATTCAAAGCCATTCGTGACGGACCTGATGAACCCCACCGGGCTGGCGTTCGATCGCGAAGGCATCTTGTACGTGTCAAGCCGCTATGACGGCATCGTGTACCAGGTGACCCATTCCGGCAACATGAGTGTCTATGTGGAGGGGATGGGCGTGGCGACGGGAATCGCATTCGACCGCGACGAGAACCTGTACGTGGGCGACCGAAGCGGCACGATATTCAAAATCAGCCGCTCGCGGCAGATCTATGTCTTTGCGACTCTCGAGCCGTCGATTGCCGCTTACCACCTGGCATTCGGGCCGGAAGATTATCTGTACGTCACCGGGCCAACGACCTCCAGCTTTGATTCGGTGCACCGCATTTCGAAAGCCGGCGAGGTGGAGGCGTTTTATCGCGGCCTGGGACGTCCGCAGGGGCTCGCGTTCGACGCCGCTGGAAATCTTTATGTGGCCGCATCGCTGGCAGGCCGGCGCGGCATAATCCGAGTCGATCCAGCACGAAAGCCGCAGCAGTATCTCTCGGGTCCCGGTATCGTAGGCTTGGCCTTTACGCCGTCAAAATCGATGATTCTCGCCACTCACAATGCGCTGTATCGCGTCGATGCGGAGATTGCCGGAGGGCCGCTTCCTTAACCGGCGATGGCGAAAACTGCCGAAATCATCGCAATTGGCACTGAGCTGCTTACCCCGCAGCGGATGGACACCAACTCACTTCTGGTCACCGAAGAACTAAACCTGCTTGGTGTCGAGGTGGTCGCGAAGCACATTATCGGCGACGATCGCGGGAGATTGACGCAGGCGATACGCGCTGCGGTTCAGCGCTCGAACATTGTGATCCTGATTGGCGGTCTGGGTCCGACCGAAGACGACGTGACGCGGGACGCTGCGGCTGCCGCGCTAGGGCTGGATCTAAAGCTTTCACTGGAGCAGGAATCGGTTCTCATCACCCGTTTTCGGCAAATTAACAGGCCGATGGCGAAGAACAACATCCGGCAGGCGTACTTGCTGGATGGAGCGCAGGCGATGCCGAATCCGAATGGAACGGCGCCAGGCCAGTTCCTATCCACAGATCACGGCGCCATCGCTCTTCTGCCCGGGCCGCCGCGCGAGCTGAAGCCAATGGTCTCGGCGCAGTTGATTCCGCGCCTCAAGCATGTGGTTCCACCGCAGGCAATCCGGGTACGCTGCTTTCGCATTACCGGGATTGGCGAATCCGACCTCGACACCCTGATTGCTCCTGTGTATACGAAGTACACAAACCCCGTAACCACGGTGCTGTCTTCGCCGGGCGATCTGTTTGTCTTCCTTCGCGCTCAGGCGGAAACGGAAAAGGAAGCTGATGATCTGCTGCGCGAGGTGGGGAACCCGATCGCGGAGTTGCTGGGCGACAAAGTGTACAGCACCAACCCGGATGACTCGCTCGAGGCCGTTGTCGGCTGTCTGCTACGAAAGCAGCATTCCACGGTTGCGACTGCGGAGAGTTGTACAGGCGGCCTGGTCGCGGCACGGCTGACGGATCGCGGCGGGAGTTCCGATTTCTTTGTTGGCGGCTACGTCACCTACACAACGGCGCAGAAGCAAAAGGTGTTAGGCGTTCCAGCGAATCTGCTTCAAAAGCATTCGGCTGTGAGCGACCCTGTCGCGGCCGCAATGGCAGAAGGCGCACGGAAGTTGAGCGGAGCCACCTACGGATTGTCGACGACTGGCTATGCAGGCCCGGACGGCGGAACGGATTACGATCCGGTGGGAACGGTCTACCTGGGAATTGCAAGCCCCACAGAAACGCGCGTCATTCGCGTGCGGTATGGCCCCGACCGATATCGCGTGCGAACGCTCGCGACGCAGGCCAGCCTTGATATTTTGCGCAAGATGCTACTGAAGCTTTGATCGACTCGAAGTATGCTTTCGTCATGGGCGAGCCTAAGGGCGAAGAGCAGCAAGGAGCACCGTTGCCCGACTACAGTGAGGA
>DATBEG010000116.1:0-30354 GCA_036276155.1 Bryobacteraceae bacterium
GACAGCAAGCGGTCAAAGAATGATCGGTACCGCCGTAGCGCCACGCGCAAGTCCTCCGTTGACACGTTCTCTCCACTGTCCCAGTCGTGCTCGAGTTTGGCGCGCTCGTCGGCGAAGAGTTGAGCCAGGCGGCTCATAAGCGAGGCCACTAATTCGTCCGCGGTTCGGACTGCGATACGTGGGTCATCCACAAAGCTTCCCTGGACATCTTGCCAGCGCCGACGATAGTCCCCGAGTTCATTTTCTGGAAAGAGCGCGACTCGCTCCGCACTTTCGGTCGTTTCTGGTGTCGATTTCGCCAACTGCTTATCGGATTGCGCGCGCGCCGCCAAGTCGGCCGTGCCGAGGGGCGGATTGGCATCCATTTCACTATGTTGTTCAGCTACTTCTGTTCGTTCTTGTATCATCTTCTTGCCTCCTGTATATGGTTGTCGGCCGTTATAGGGGCCGTGCTGAGAAGATCCTCGAAGAGCGCGCGGTAATGCACCATCGCCTGCCGTAGATCCTCTGTGCTTGCTTTGCCTCCAGCGTCCCGGGCAGCAATGTCACGCGCTGCTCGATAGTTCTGGACGACATGCGGGTGATCTACTGAGATATCGGCAGCGCGTTGCTCGAAATCGCTCATGGGATATCCCCTCGCTGTCATGACATCGCGAACCAATCGATCGGCCTCAGCTACCGCCGCACTGGGAGCGTCAACAAACTTTGCCTGGACACTCCGCCACGCGCTGTTGAAGCGATCGCTTTCGGCTTGAGTCAAATCCCGAATGTGAAGCTTCTCAATGCGCTTCTGCCGCTTCAGTAGTTCATCCTCGACCTTCCGCTGATTGCCTTTGTCATCAAGCAGCCGATCGTATTCCGGGCCAAACTGCCCCCGTAGTCGCCGCGTGCGTTCTTTTTGGATGTACATGAATACTCCAAAAGCGATCGCAGCAACCGCAACTATTATTAGAGTCAGGGTTACAGCATTCATGTTTACCTCTCCTCGGATTGAGCGTAAAGTTGCCGCCGCACATCATTCATGCAGTTCTTCGACCAGAATGAAAAGTCGTAGAAGGATATGGCGAAACGGCAGCGCCGGCTATCATCTTGCGGAAACTACTACCAGCCGGACGGCGCAAATTTACCTGCGCGTGTAAGTGCCGTTCGTATGTCAATATAGTGGCTTACTTGCGTATACGTTAATGACGTACTCGCGTCTCAAGCAATAACGTGACGTCTCTGGCTCGCTCGAGCTACAAGTTTTGTGTATTGGTCGTAGCTCATCTGAGTAATTTAGGAAAAGATCAGCGGCTTTGTAAGAAGTATTCGAAGTAAGTTAGAACAGCAACAATTTCTAGCTAATCGTAAGTCGTTGAATGTCTGCTATCGATAAATAGTTAGTTAAAGCGGAAAAATAAGTCGAGAAACTAACATTAGCTTTATAAGACACCTATACGGATGAAACAACAGTAGCAAAACGGTCGAATTCTAGCGGACCCGTGATTCACACTTATGACAAGCTAACGCACGTGTTTGTGATCGATATTTCTGGTGAGCGCGGTAGGAATCGAACCTACAACCTAGTGATTAAGAGTCACTTGCTCTGCCAATTGAGCTACGCGCCCGTCTCGGGTGGGCCGGTCTCAACAACCGGATGTTGACTGTCAGCCGACAGAGTGACCAACACCACCAGAATACCATCCTTACTCGTCGTGGTGCGCAGTTTCCATCGAAAACGCGGGCAAACAGACGGCGATGTATTCGGCCCCATCCACTTCGGGCGTGCTATACCTTACCCACTCGCCTTCATGCGCAACCACGGCTTGCCCTGCGTGCACATCCAGGTGACCGCCCGCGTGCTCCACGCGCAGAGTTCCCTTCAGCACCACAGTAAACTCGTCGAACTCCGGTGTCTGACCCGGCTCGAGCCAGCCGGCTGGGCTACGCATATGCGCGATGCTCACATCCCCAGTGCGCGAATTCACTCGCCCCACGTACTCGTCGATCAACTTCGGCTTGTTTCCGGCCGCTTCCACTCGCGACGGTTTTTGAATCAGCGTAGGCCCCTGCATAGCAGCTATCATATTCTAGGAAATTCATTTTTTTGTAAGAGTTACGGCCAAACGAGCCGATATCTAAATAGCAAATCGCTATGCGTCTCGGAAGCTTCGGCCGCGCGAAACAACTCGCTTTGACAGTTCTTCTCCTCGGCGTCGTCGGCCTCTCAGCCTACGTTGCGCACTCGCGCACCAGGGAGAATCTATTCCGCGGGATGACGCTGCGCGTGGGCGCCGACGATCGACCCCCCTATTACCAGTTCGGTAAAGGCGGCACTGTAGAAGGGCTGGTCCCGGACATTCTGAACGAAGCTGCCAAAAGACTGGGCATCACGCTAATTTGGGAACCTATAACTGACAAAAGCCCAGATGACGTGGTCGGAAAAGCGGTGGATCTCTGGCCGGCTGTACACGCGACACCGGACAGGCAAGTGCACTTTCATTTAACGAAGTCGTGGGTTGATTCCGCCTATTTTCTTCTCAGCCGCGATGAGACCCAGCCAGGCACGCCGGTCAACAGCATTGATCGAATTGCGACGACAAAGGCGGCGTTCAATGACAAGTCGCTCGCCAGGGCGCATCCGCAAGCCCGCGCCGTTTACGTGAGCAGCTCTGCAGAAGCCGTTTCCGCGCTCTGCTTACATCGCGCGGACGCTGCGTTCGTAGAGAATCGGGTGGGCGAATATCTGCTGCTGCATCGTCCGCGAGAGTGCCAGGCTATTAATCTCAGAGCGAAGTTCGAAAACGGCTTGGACAAGGGCATGAGCCTGATGTCGACGAGGCAAACGGCGGCCGCCGCCGATGCACTTCGCGAGCAGGTTGTGCGGATGTATAGCGCCGAGCGTCTCTCAGCGGAACTCGACAAGTGGGCGCCCATCTCTGCGTCTGAGACTCACATGCTACTGGCTCTACGGAACGACGAAGATGAGAAACGCCTCCGGCTGTTCCGTATCGCGGCGTTTGCGATTATTGTCGGCTTGCTGGGGCTCGAAAATTGCCGTATTCGCCGAAGCGCGGGCCTTTTGTCGGAGGCGCAGGAACGTTATCGACAGCTTTTTAATGCTAACCCGCTGCCGTCGTGGGTGTATGATGCCGAGACTTGCGCCTTTCTTGCCGTGAACGAAGCTGCCATTCGCCACTACGGCTACGACCATGACGAATTTGCGCACATGACGCTGTGGCAGATTTCGGACAGCGACATTATGTGCGTGGCGGACTCGGGATCGCTTCCGGAAAGCGGCTCGGGCCGGCATCGAAAGAAGAACGGCGAAGAGATCCTGGTGCACATCACGGCGCAGGACATGGTCTTTGGCGGCCGCAAGGCACGAATTGTCACGGTCCTCGATGTCACCGAACGTGCTCGGCTCGAAAGAGAGCTGAAGCGCACGAATTGCGAGCTTCGAGTTGCTAAAGAGCAGGCCGAAGCGGCGAATGAAGCCAAAAATTCGTTTCTCGCTAACATTAGCCACGAGATTCGTACGCCAATGAACGCCATCATCGGTATGACGGGCCTTGTGCTTGACAGCGAACTCTCGGCCGATCAGCGCGAATGCCTCGATCTCGTCCGGCTTTCCGCTGACGGCCTGATGACGCTCATCAACGACCTCCTGGATTTCGCCAAGATCGAATCGGGGAGGATCACGCTCGACCCGATCGCATTCAACTTGGAAGAAGCGCTCTCCGATGCCGTGCGGGTGCTGGCCGTGGCTGCTCAGCGAAAAGGCCTGGAAGTCTCCTGCCACGTGGAGACCGAAGTGCCGGAGATGTTCTGGGGAGATGTCGGCCGCCTGCGTCAGGTGATCACAAATCTGATCGGCAACGCTGTCAAGTTCACCGAAAAGGGCGACATCGTGGTGCGCGTCTCCACAGAGCAAGTCGCAGAGAAGGAAATGTCGCTTCACTTCAGCGTCTCCGACACCGGCATCGGCATTCCGCGCGATGCACTGGGGCAGATCTTTGATCCGTTTACGCAAGCCGATGCGTCCATTTCGGGGCGCTACGGAGGCACTGGGCTGGGGCTCTCGATTTCGCGACGCATTGTGGAGATGTTCGGCGGCCGCCTGTGGGTGGAAAGCGAGTTGGGCAAAGGCAGTATTTTCCACTTCACCGCGCGGCTGCAGGTGCTGGACACGCCCACGCAGCGTCTGATCCCGAAAGCGATCGGGATTCGGGGCCTTCGCGTACTTGCTATTGACGACAATCCCATCGCGTGCCGTATCCTGCAGGAAACGTTGGCGGACTGGGACATGCGTGTGGATATAGCCGTAAGCGGCAAAGAAGGGACCGACCGTTACGCGGCTGCGCTCGCCTCTGGATCGCCCTACGAGCTAATCATCGTTGACACGCCGCTGGCGGATGACAACCTTGACGTATTTACATTTGCCACGCGCATTCATGAGATTCCCGCACGCCGTCCCACCCACATCGTTTTCCTTAGCGCGGCTGGGCAGCGCGGCGACGCGGCTCGTTGCCGCGAGGCCGGTGTTGCTGCCTATCTCAGTAAACCGGTGAGGCGCTCCGAGCTTCTGGGTTGCATTCTCAGTGTCCTTGGTAAGCAAACGCCGCCGGGTCTTCCCGTCCCGCTCGTTACCCGTCATTCGCTTCGCGAATCGCCACTCCGGATTCTACTTGCCGAGGACAGCCTCGTCAACCAGCGGCTTGCCGTAAGGCTTCTCGAGCGCGAAGGTCACGGCGTCACAGTTGCCAACAATGGCCTGGAAGCAGTCGAAGCTCTTGAGTCGCAGGAGTTTGACGTTGTTCTGATGGACGTGCAAATGCCCGTTATGGACGGCTTCGAAGCCACGGCCGCCATCCGCGAAAGTGAAAGACAGCGCGGCAAGCGAGTTCGCATCATCGCTCTTACGGCACATGCCATGGGTGGCTACCGTGAGCAGTGCCTCTCGGCCGGCATGGACGGCTACATCACGAAACCGATAAGGCCCGAGGAACTGTATCACTCCCTTGTCGCCTGAACCTATCTGAAAAGCCTCTCCTCCGTACCCCTTCGCTAGCATGAAATCGTCGGTACTCTACGGATGGAAAAAACTCAGATCGACAGCGCAACTCTACTTCTCGCCATGCTCGCCGGTGGTCTCGCCCTTGTCCTGCTGCCCGGACCACTCGTGTGGATGAGCAGTATCGGCGGCCTGATATTGCTGTTTGTCTTGTTTTCGTTCGATCAAGAGGGCTATCGCACTCCGGTTCAAAGTCTCGCATTTGGCGGAGTGTGCGGCTTTAGCGCTGCTATCGCGGTGGCGGGCGTGTATCATTTCCTGGCGGACAACGGCGAGGTTCATCTGGCCAATGGCCGCTGGCAATCGGTGTACGTGCCGCTCACAGCCGTATTTGGAACGGCCATCTTTTGGGCCATTGACCTGATGCGAATGAACGCGCGCAAGGTTGGACCGATTCAGGTGCCGCGCGTGTTCGCAGATACCAGCGTGCCGCGCGGTATCGCTACGCCTGTCGCGCCCCCAGTGAGCTATCAACCGGCTTCCTACCCGGCTCCTGCGCCGCAACCATTGCCCGTGCGCCAGTCCTTTGTGCCACCCGCAGCGGCGGAGCCCGCTCCCGTGCAAACGCCGCCGGCACGGCCTGTACCTGCGCCCGTGCAGAGACCGCCTGTTCCCGAGCCGCTTTCGCAGCCACTCGAAGTATCTACAGCCACCAGCCTTTTCAGTATTCCGCCGCCACCCGCCGAGCCCACGCCCTTCCATCCCGGGCCCCAGCCGATCATTTCGCAATCCGGCAAGGAAGTTGAAATCTACGTCTCACTCCTCGGAGAAGGACTCAATCTGATGCGCTCGGTTCGTGCCGAGCCGCTTGGCCGCGATTTCTACCGCATACTCGAAGAAATGCCCGAAGGCGAAACCTGGCAATTCGGACCTGGTCAGGTGGTGAAATGCAAAAAGAAGAGTCTCTCGACCGGCAAAGCAATGGTTGCCATGGAAGAAGCTCCGCGCGCGACATAAGCGTCATTCCCAGTGCGCGCAAGGGTCATGTGCGCTGTCTAACTGGCAGGTAAGACTTTGGCCTGGAAGATCATCTCGGGACTGTCTCTAATCCTGGGCATTGTGTTTCTAGTCTGGCTGGCGTTTGACAGCTCTTGGCCGATTTATGCGGCGGCATTCTGCTTTTTTGTAGCGATTCTCACCTTTCTGGTGAGCATCTTTGCCCGCCGCGGCAGCACGGTCTGGCAGGGCCGAGGCAAAGGCTAGCGGATGATCGACGGGAAATGGTCTCACCGACAGAGGAGTGAAGACTATGAGTAAATCTTTGCTGTCCGGCGCGATCTGCTTCGGCTTTTTGTGTGTCACGCCCCTGCAGAGCCAGCAAAATAACCACAACGACGCTTTCGTGCGTGGGCAGGCCGGGGAGTCGCACCTCATTCAAGAAGTGCGGCACCAGTTGGTGATGCTTCCTTACTACACGATCTTTGACGACCTCGCGTTTCGAGTGAACGGAAGCACCGTCACTCTTATGGGAGAGGTTACGAATCCCGTTCTGAAGTCCGATGCCGAAAACGTGGCTAAACGCATCGAAGGCGTAAGCGCCGTCGACAACCAAATAAAGGTTCTCCCACTTTCACCTATGGACTGGCAGATTCGCCGGGCCGAGTTCCGGGCCATCTACGGTGACCCAGAGATCGGCGACAGGTACGGGCATCAGGCACTCCCGAGTATCCATATCATTGTCGATAACGGGCACGTGAAGCTAGAAGGTGTGGTCAATAACCAGGCTGACAAGAACCTGATCAACATCCGCGCGAACAGCGTTCCGAATGTGTTCAGCGTCGAAAACGATCTGCAAGTCGTCCCGAACGCTTAGTCCGCTCCTCCATATTCCTACTCCACCGTGGTCCCTGCGTTCGCGGGCGAAAGTAAGGCGAAGCAAGGACTTACAGACTTTTCCTTAAAGAAAACTCTTGCAATCGAGCCACGCCGATGAGAACATCGACTCAGTGGTTGGAAGTGGTCTGAAAGTGGCTAGTAGTGGAGACCGAAGCTCAGTCAGGTGCGCCGTCGTTGGAAGCCCCTCGTGGCACGCTCGGCGGTCGTGTTGACGAAAAAGGACGGCTTAAACTTCCGGCCGCCATGGCCCAATATCTGGAAGCAATTGGTGAGCGAAAAGTTTTTGTCACGACGCTGAACCTGCGTACAGCTCTAATTTACCCGATTTCCGTGTGGCGGAGAACGGAAGAAATGCTGCAGGAGCCGGGGGACGATGCCGACACGCGATCCGATGTCGCTTTTGTGGCGAACCACTACGGGGAAGACGTAGAGATGGATGCGCAGGGGCGGGTGCTGTTGCCTACCAACCTGCGGCGCGAGTTGGAATTGGAGAAGGACGATGTCCAGTTGCTCTTTTACAAGCAGCGGATTGAAATCTACGGCAGCAAGGTGTACGCGGAACGGCTGACTGCGGCGAAAGAAAATCTGGCGGGCAAGGTTGGCGCACTAGAGAAGAAGGGGATTCGCTAGGGCTTATGTATGGAATCGGGGTCAGGGCACTACTCGGTTCTGTTGCAGGAGTCGCTCGAGTATCTCGCGATCCGGCCCGACGGAATTTATATGGATATGACCGCCGGCTTAGGTGGTCATTCGCGAGCAATTGCAGAGAGGCTGACCACCGGGTTGCTGATTGCGTGCGATCGGGACGCGGAGTCGATAAATCTGGCGAAGGCGAATACGGCCCGAGTGGCGGAACGCATCCGCTGGTTTCACGGCGCATTCTCGAAGCTGCCTGAAGCGCTCGCGCAAAACGGGATTGAAAAAGTAGATGGTGTCTTGGCGGATCTTGGGGTGAGCCGCCACCAGCTTGCGAGTGGTGAACGCGGTTTCTCGCTGATGTCTGATGGTCCTCTCGATATGAGAATGGATCGCACCGAGGAGTTGACCGCGGCGGATCTTGTGAACGAAATGCCTGAAAAGGCGCTCGCCGATCTTATCTATGAACTCGGCGAAGAAAGGAGGTCGCGAAGAATCTCCAGAGCAATCGTTCGCGCGCGGCCGATTCGGACGACCGGCCAACTGGCTGCTGTCATCGAGAAAGCCGTGCCGCGAACGGGGAGAATCCACCCGGCAACGCAGACGTTTATGGCGCTGCGGCTGAGGGTGAACGATGAGTTAGGGGAATTGGAGAGTCTGCTCAAAGAAGTTCCGAAGCGATTGAAGCCCGGCGGACGCTTTGTCGCGCTGACGTTCATGTCGCTCGAGGACCGAAAAGTAAAGCAGGCATTTCAGGGGTTGGCGAGAGTAGGGCAGGCGAAGATCCTGACGAAACACGTAGTCACGCCAACCGAGGAAGAGATTTTGGCGAACCCGCCATCCAGAAGTTCGAAACTTCGGGCGATTGAAAAAGTGGCGGCATAAACAACTTTTTGGGAATACATATATGGCATCATTCGCAACCTTTGTTAATCGTTTCGTCGGCGCCGGCGAGCTTGCAGACGCTCCGCCGGCCGCGTGGGCTCGCACCGAAGCGCCACGCCTTCGCCCAATCGCGAACGAAGATGTGTATCTCTTCGTGAAGCGCATCGATAACAGCACTGTGGAGCGCGCGGTCGATCCTGTCGCTCGCCGTGCACGCAGTCACAGCGCGCTGATTGGATTCACGGCCGTTGTTCTTGTTATTGCCGGTTTAGCGCCGGTGGCCTACAACACGCTCGCAGGTTTTACAATTCAAAATCTTCGCGCTGACCAGGAGAAACTCAATCAGGAACGCGTGGCGCTGGACGCGACGGAAGCCAGCCTGCTGAGTTACGATCGCCTTGAAAAGCTCGCCGTCTCGTTGAAGATGGTCGATCCCGTTCCGCAGCAAGTGCAGTTCCTCGACGGCAAGTCAAAGCCCGTCGATGCGCGCAATAATCTGCCGGAGCTGCCGGCTACCTTCCGCTAAGTACGCGGAGAACGCAGAAACGTGGGGGTAGATGGAAAACGCTCCGTTCCGGCCTTCCTCTAAATCCATCGAGCGTCTTGTAATCACAGGGCTCATCCTTTTTGGATGGGCCCTGATTGCTGTTTTGCGGCTTGTCGAGCTGCAGGTGTTCGCGCATGACAAGTACGTTAGGGCCGCCGAAGCGCAGCAGGACAAGCGCAAGATGATGGAAGCCGTACGCGGCCCTATCGTGGATCGCAATGGCGCGTATCTCGCTATCAGCTCGCCCTCGATGATCGCGGTTGCGGATCCGTTGCGTATCGCCAACATGAGCATGGCAGCAGATCTGCTGGCAGCCGTGCTCGGCCTGGATAAAGCGCGGCTGCAGCAGGATCTGGAAGCCGCGGTTCGTTCCCGTCATCCGGGGTACTTCGTGGTCGAAGCGCACGTGAGTGACGAGAAAGCCACGGAACTGCGCGAGCTGAATCTGGAGTGGCTCGATATTCGCCCGGGCAGCGTACGCAGCTATCCGAACCATCAGCTTGCGGCTCACGTGGTCGGCAATGTGGGCGGGGATGGCAGCGGTGAAGCGGGTGTCGAAGCAAAGCTCAACAAGGATCTCGCAGGCAAAGCCGGCTGGCAGCGCGTGAAGGTCGACGTTCATGGCCGTCCGTATGATGCCCAGATCGCCGTGGCGCCGGTTCCAGGCAAAACGGTTGCCTTGACGATCGACAGCGAAGTGCAGCATGTCGCGGAAGAAGCGCTGGCAGAATCGGTGATCAAGAACCATGCCAACCATGGAAGCGTCATCGCAATGGATCCCAACACCGGTGAAGTTCTCGCGCTCGCGAATTATCCGACTTACGATTTGGAAGAACGTCTCCACTCGGGCCAACCGGCACATGGCCGTGAGAATCTGGCGGTTGTTTCTCCGTTCGAGCCCGGCTCTGTATTTAAAGTAGTGACCGTCTCGGCGGCGCTCGAAACGACGAAGCTGACTCCGATCAGCTTGTTCGATTGTTCGAACGGATCATTCCCCGAGTATGGGCGCGTGATTCACGACGCCGAGCGTCATGGCACGCTCACGCTAGCTGACGTTCTGGCGAAATCGAGCAATATCGGCGCGGTGCGCATCGGCAAAGTCGTCGGTATGGCAAATATGTATCAATACGTCCATCGCTTCGGTTTCGGCCAGAAGACCGGCATTGAATTACCTGCGGAAGCGCGCGGTATGGTGCGTCCGCTCCGGCGCTGGACTCCGAACAGCATGGGGTCCGTGCCCATGGGACACGAGATTAGCGTCACTTCACTGCAGCTTGCGCAACTGGGCAGCGTCATCGCTAATGGCGGCTTCCTGATTCACCCGCACGTTGTTGCCTGGGAGCAGGCGCCCGGCGAAGCGAAGGAATATACGCCGCGCCCGCAACCCATTCAGGTGCTGAGGCCCGAAACGGTGATGACCATGCGCCAACTGATGCGTCGGGTGGTTGAACCTGGCGGCACGGCGCAGCGTCTACGCGTGATTGGCTACTCGCTAGCCGGCAAGACCGGCACTGCTCAGATTTTCGATTTTGCCCATCGCATTTACACGCACAGATACAACGCTTCGTTCATGGGTTTCGCGCCCAGCACAAATCCGAAACTAGTGGTGGTGGTAACTGTTTCCGGTACAACCGGCGAAGCGGGATTCGGCGCTTCGGCCGCCGGCCCGGTTTTTGAGGCCGTCATGGGCACAGCCTTGCGGCGTCTGACCATCCCGCGCGATGTGCCGGAGGAAGTGGAAACACTTCTGGCAAAGGAACAGAAACAGACTTCCGGCGGCGCAGACATCGACGACGCATCCATTGCTTCTCTCGATCCGCTCACACCCCAAGAGATGCAGGCCGGCGCTGCCGATTCGGATGAAGATCCCAATGCGCCCAAAGCGCCGAATTTCGTGGGCAAAACTGTGAAGGATGTCATGCAGGAGGCGGCATCGAGCGGCCTCGAAGTGGAACTCGTTGGCAGCGGTCTTTCGCGTACGCAATATCCTGCACCCGGCATGGCCCTGTTGCCCGGCACGCCGATTCAGGTGAGGTTCAGGCACTGATGCAGTTTCGCGAGGTGCTCGCAGGCGTTCCGCTGTCTTCGGCCATTCCTCCCGCCTTGAAAACAGCCGAAGTGCGCGGACTTGCCTATGACAGCCGCAAAGTGCAGCCGGGCTTTCTGTTCTTCGCTTTCTCGGGCGCGAAAACAGACGGCGCGCAATACGCGAATGCGGCGCTCCAAAAAGGCGCGATCGCCGTTCTGAGCGACCGACCGGCGCCAGGTGGATTTCCAGGGCCGTGGTTGCAGGTTGTGCATGGTCGGCAAGCGCTTGCGACCTCATCAAAGAACCTTTTCAACCGTCCCGACGAGCGGCTCGCGCTGACTGCGGTCACGGGCACCAACGGTAAGACGACCGGCTCGCTTCTGATCGATTCGATACTGCGTGCTGCTGGAAAGACAACGGCGCTGATCGGCACAATCGAATATCATCTTGCCGGCCGTGTACTGCCCGCCGTGAACACCACGCCCGAATCGCTCGACCTGTTCCAGATGTTTGCTGAACTCGAGCAGATGGGGGGCACGCACGTGACGCTGGAAGCGTCGTCGCACGCGCTCGATCTCGGAAGAATTTTCGCCATGCAGTTCCATACTGCTGCGTACACGAACTTCACCCGCGACCATCTGGATTACCACCACACGATGGAAGCGTACTTCGCAGCCAAGCAGTTGTTGTTTACACCGCGGAGCGGTCCTCCCCCCCGCTTCGCGGTGTTGAATGCGGACGATGAATCCGTTCGCAAGTTGGAGACCACGCCTGAAACACAGGTGTTCTGGTATGGAATCAACCGGGAACCGCCTGTTCACGATGGCCGTTTCAACCAGGTTTGGGTTCGCGCTGAAGATATCAAATCCAGTTTCACCGGCTTGCGATTCAACGTCTCATCGGGCGACCGAAACTTCGAGATAGAATCGCCGCTCGTCGGCCACATCAATGTTTACAACATTCTGCTTGCCTGCTCGGCCGCGTTCACGCTGGGTTTGACCGAAGAAGCAATCAGGAAAGGATTATCCGAATTGAGAAGTGTTCCGGGGAGATTTGAGCGGGTGGAAGAAGGTCAACCGTTCATGGTTGTTGTGGACTATGCGCACACAGACGACGCACTACGGAACGTGATCTCGGTTGCGCGCGGCATGAGGCCGAAGCGCGTGATCACCCTATTTGGGTGCGGCGGCGATCGCGATCGCTCGAAGCGCCCTTTGATGGGAATGGCCGCAGCGGAATTGAGCGATTATGTGGTTCTGACATCGGACAACCCGCGCAGCGAGGACCCGCTGGCGATTATGAACGACGCCATGGTGGGCCTGAGCCGTTTTGATACGCCACACAAAATTGAGCCGGACCGAGAACGCGCTATTCGCGCCGCGATCGAGACCGCCGGTCCCGGCGATGTGGTTATTCTCGCGGGCAAAGGTCATGAAACCTATCAGATCCTGCGCGACGGTCCCATTCCGTTCGACGATCGTGAAGTGGCCCGGCGCGTTCTGCGCAGTTCCGGCTACCAGCGTGCCAAGTAAGCCGAGCATGGAAGCATAAGACATGCTCTATTGGCTGCTGTTTCAGGTGCTACACCGCTATATTCCGGCGTTTCGCATTTTTCAATACATCACGATCCGGACGGCGCTGGCTAGCCTGACAGCTCTTGCAATCTCGATCGCGGTCGGTCCGTGGATGATTCGCAAATTGCGCCAAGCCGCTTTTGGGCAGCACATCCGAGAAGAAGGGCCCCAATCGCATCAAAAGAAAGCGGGCACGCCGACCATGGGGGGCCTGTTGATCATCGCGTCCATTGTTGTACCGACGGTGCTGTGGGCCGACTTGAGCAATGAGTACGTTTGGCTGGCGCTGCTGGGTCTTCTTGGCTTCGGCGCCATTGGTTTCATTGACGATTACTCGAAAATTGCGAAGAAGCGAAATCTAGGTCTGACGGCGCGCCAAAAGTTTTGGTACCAGATCTTTGTCGCGATGCTGATCGGCTTTTTTCTGTTGCTGCTGCACGCTCATCAGACTTACTCGACCGCCATCAACATCCCTTTCCTTAAGCAGTTCAAACCGGATCTTCTGATTGAAGGATGGACAAAGAATTTCTGGACGTATCCGCTGGCCTTCGTGCCGTTCTATCTTTTCATTGTGTTTATCATGGTGGGCTCATCGAACTCGGTGAATCTGACGGACGGGCTGGATGGGCTTGCGATCGGGCTGATGGTAATTGCTTCGGGCGCGATGACGGCGTTGACCTACGTTTCGAGTAACAAAGCACTGGCCGATTACCTGGCGCTGGCGCATCTGCCGAACTCCCAGGAAGTGACCATCTTTTGCGCTTCGATGGTAGGCGCGAGTCTGGGGTTTCTTTGGTACAACTGCCATCCAGCCGAGGTCTTCATGGGTGACGTGGGTTCTATGGCGCTTGGCGGCGCGCTGGGCATCGTCGCCGTTTTGATAAAGCAGGAAGTTTTGTTGGCTTTCATCGGCGGTATCTATGTGCTGGAGGCTCTTTCGGTAATTCTGCAGGTAGGCAGCTACAAATTCCGCGGCGGCAAGCGCATTTTCAAGATGGCGCCGATCCATCACCATTTCGAAGCGCTTGGTTGGCCGGAATCAAAGGTGATCACGCGTTTCTGGATTGCCGGGCTGGTGATGGCGCTGTTCGCGCTGACAACGCTGAAATTGCGGTGATGCAGTTCAATCGCGTAACCATCATCGGGGCAAAGCGATCCGGCCTCGCCGCGGCGGAACTTCTGCGTTCGCGCGGCGCGAAAGTGCTGCTCATGGATGCTGAGCCTGCGAGTCTCGACGTGCTTCCTCAGTCGGAAGATAGCCTGCTTCTGAGTGCTCCGGACCTGGTCGTGCTCTCGCCCGGTGTGCCCTACGACCTGCCGATGATTGTTTCGGTTCGCGGACGTGGCGTTCCGGTGATTGGCGAAGTCGAACTCGCGGGTCATTTCCTGAAAGGCCCGGTGATCGGGATCACGGGATCGAACGGGAAGACCACCACGACCGCGCTCACCGGCCACGTGCTAAGAGAGTGCGGAATTCCGTGTCAGGTGGGCGGCAATATCGGAACTGCTGTCACGTCTCTTGTCGACTCATCGCGTCACGATCAGTGGAATGTCATTGAGCTTTCGAGCTTTCAGCTCGAAACAATATCTGAGTTTAGAGCCCGTATCGGCGCGTGCCTGAACGTTACCCCTGATCATCTGGACCGTCACCATACGTTCGACAATTACGCCGCGGCAAAGGCGCGACTCTTCGAGACGCAGGCAGCGGACGATCTCGCAGTGCTGAATCACGACGACGCGATATGCCGGGGCTATGCCGAGAAGACCGCTGGGCAGGTAGTCTGGTTCAGCCTGCAAGAGCAAGTTTCAAACGGCGTGTCTCTTCGGGGTGAAGATCTCTGCTGGGAAGAGGAGCCGTTCATGTCATGCTCGCAAATTCCTTTGCGCGGCATGCATAACGTCGAGAACGTCGCCTGCACGGCAGCCATCGCGCGTCTCGCCGGTGCGCCACTTTCGGCGATTGGCGCGGCGGTTGCGTCGTTCCCCGGCGTAGAGCACCGTATTGAGTTCGTCCGGAGGCTCAACGGCGTCGATTACTTCAACGATTCCAAAGCGACCAACGTCGACGCAACGCTGAAGGCGATCGAAGCTTTTCCGGGAAATCTCTGGATCATTCTCGGCGGCAAAGACAAGGGAAGCGATTACACTCCACTCTGTGAGCCTCTAGCTGCGCGGGCCAAAGCCGCATTGCTGATCGGCGCTGCGGCGCCGCTGATCAAGACCGCGCTCCATTCAGCCTTGCCGCTGGTGGACTGCGGCAATATGGCGGAGGCCGTCGTGTACGCGCACGAACACGCGAGGCCAGGCGATACGGTACTGCTAGCCCCGGCGTGCGCCAGTTTTGACCAGTTCAGCAACTACGAAGAGCGGGGTAGAGTCTACAAACAATTAGTGCAAGGATTGTTTTAACGCGAATGGCGCAACGGCTCAAAACCGACTGGATTCTCTTCCTCACGGTACTCGCGCTTGTCTTCTTCGGGTTGGTGATGGTGTACAGCGCTTCGTCCATGCTGGCAGAGCTGAAGTATCATCTTTCGAGCACATTTTTCCTGGTGCGCCAGCTTGGCTGGGCGGTTGTATCGGTGGTCCTGCTGCTCTATTGCATGAAGCGCGACTATCGCAAGTGGAACGATCCGCGCTATGCGTTCGCCGGGCTGGGACTCGTGCTGTTGCTTTTGGTCGCGGTGTATTTTTTGGATTCGGGCAGTCACCGCTGGCTAAAAGCTGGTCCGTTCTCTCTGCAGCCTTCGGAGTTGGCGAAACCAGCACTGGCACTCTTTCTGTCATTCTTCTTGTGCCGGCGCCTTGGGGCCGTGAATGATCGTCATACCCTCGGGCCAATCGCAGTCGTGATCTCTGTGATTGCCCTGGCTGTGGCTATCGCGGACCTCGGCACGGCTGTCGTGCTTGTTTTCACCACAATCGCTGTCATCTACGTAGCCGGCGTGGAGATTCGCCATCTGGCCGTTTGCGCGGGGCTAGGTATTCTTCTTGCATTCGGCTTTATTGCGATGAAGCCGTATCGGCTTGCGCGAGTGCTCGATTTTGTGGATAACGACCACAAACTGATCGCGAAGATAGACCCTAAAGGCTGGCTACAACAACACGCGAAGCAAACAGGTTCAACCAGCGACCCCGGATATCAGCAGCGCCAGGCGAAAATCGCGATTGGCTCGGGCGGATTCCTAGGCGCGGGTCTCATGCAGAGCAAGCAGAAGATGCTCTACCTGCCCGAGGCGCAGAACGATTTCATTTACGCTATTGTCGGCGAAGAGACGGGTCTGATCGGTTCCGTATTGCTCCTGAGCGCGTTCATGGTTGTGCTTTGGCGAGGGCTGCGAACCTATTTGCGCGCTACCGACAGCTTTGGCCGCTATCTTGCGCTGAGCGTAACGGTGTGCGTGGTGGTGCAGGCCCTCATCAATATGAGCGTCGTTCTCGGCCTGCTTCCGAACAAAGGGATCCCACTGCCATTCATCAGCTATGGAGGTAGCTCGCTGCTCAGCACGCTTTTGCTCATGGGCATGTTGCTCAGCGTCAGCGAGCATGCAGCATAACTTTGTGCTGACAGGCGGCGGAACCGGCGGTCATGTGTTCCCCGCGATCGCGGTTGCGCGAGTTCTGCGGGACCGCGGCCATCGCGCGATGTTTATTGGAACGCAAACCGGCATCGAGTCCCGGCTGGTGCCAGAGGCCGGCTTTGAGATGGAGTACATCCGCATCGGCCAGCTTAACCGTGTCGGGATTGTGCGTAAGCTGCAAACGGCGGGCGAGTTGCCGATTAGCATCGCGACTGCGAGGCGCATCTTGAGAAAGCATCTGCCGGCCGCAGTTTTCAGCATGGGCGGGTTCGTCGCAGGTCCGGTGATGATTGCGGCGTTGCTGCGAAGAGTTCCGTTGATTGTGATGGAGCCGAATGCGACTCCGGGGCTCGCCAATCGGC
Organism: Bryobacteraceae bacterium; assembly: GCA_036276155.1. Taxonomy (GTDB): domain Bacteria; phylum Acidobacteriota; class Terriglobia; order Bryobacterales; family Bryobacteraceae; genus Bog-105. Next base: position 16,504 of record DATBEG010000116.1, read on the forward strand.
GCGTTGCTCCTTATGTATACCGCGCTCTGCTCGGCTTCGAGCAGGCGAAAAGGTGCTTCCCCCGTGAGAAATCGGAAGTGACGGGATTGCCGGTGCGTCCCGAGTTCTTCCAGGTGCCGCGCAAAATCGGAGGGCCGTTCACAACCCTGATTACTGGGGGAAGCCGCGGTTCGCGAACATTGAACCGGGCGTCGCGCGAGAGCTGGCCGTTGTTCCGCGAGCGCGGTGGTGATATTCGCATTCTGCATCAGACCGGCACGGCCGAACATCAGGAACTGGCGCGCGAGTTTGCCGCTTCGGGTCTCAATGGCGAGGTGGTGCCGTTTATCCACGATATGGCAGGCGCGCTTGCCCGCGCCGATCTGGTCATCGCGCGATCCGGCGCGGGTTCGGTGAACGAAATCGCCGCAGCAGGTATGGCGTCCGTCCTCATTCCATTTCCGTTTGCAGCCGATGACCACCAGAAGAAGAACGCGGGGGCTCTGCGCGATGCGGGCGCGGCGCGTATGGTGCTCGATCAGGAGATGACCGGCGAACGGCTGTTTCGGGAAGTCTCGGAATTGCAGCAAAACGAGGATGAACTCCAGCGAATGCGTGAACTCGTGAAGCGATTCGCTCATCCCGGTGCGGCAGAGCGCGCCGCCGACGTGTTGGAGGCAGCCGCAACACGGGGGGGCGTTGAAAATTGACGGCGCATGCCCAGTCACAGAAAAATGTCGTTTTCCACGTTGACAGGCCCCAGGAAAGCCGAAACAATACGGTTAAGAAATGTTTTTTAAGCCCCAACATGTCCATTTTGTCGGAATCGGGGGCATTGGGATGAGCGGAATTGCGGAGGTGCTGCTCACCCTGGGTTATCAGGTCTCGGGCTCGGATCTCAAATCGAGCGCCATCACGCAGCGCCTGGAACGGCTTGGCGCGGCCGTTCATGTCGGCCATCGTGCCGAAAACGTCGTGGACGCAAAAGCTGTGGTGGTGACATCGGCTCTCGATCCTTCGAATCCGGAAGTCGCGGAGGCGCGGCGGCTGCAGATTCCAGTGATCCCCCGCGGCGAACTGCTAGCCGAGCTGATGCGGTTGAAGTTCGGAATCGCCATTGCAGGCAGCCACGGCAAAACAACAACTACTTCGATGGTAGCCTCCATCCTGAATGCGGCTGACATGGACCCGACGGTAGTTGTCGGAGGCCGGGTGGCAGGTCTTCAGGGTTCCAACGCGCGCGTGGGTAAAAGCGCGCTGCTGGTTGTCGAATCCGATGAAAGCGATGGCTCGTTTCTGAAGCTTGCACCCATCATCGCGGTTGTGACGAACATTGACCGCGAACATCTGGACCACTACGCTTCGCTCGAAGAGATCCAGACGGCATTCATTGATTTCGTGAACAAGGTTCCGTTCTACGGTGCGGCGGTTGTTTGCATGGAAGACTCGAATATCCAGAAGATCTTTCCAAGCATTCGCCGCCGAACAATTACCTACGGGCGCAACGCTCAGGTTGATCTGGAAATTCAGAACGTCGATCTTTCGGCGAATGGCAGCGATTTCTCGATCCGACGTCCGGGCGGCGAACTGAGCGAATTCCATCTCAATGTTCCCGGTGTGCATAACGTGCTGAATGCGACCGCGGCGATTGGCGTCGCACTCGAACTGGAAATTCCACTCGCGAAGATCCAGGAAGGGCTGGCTGCATTCACCGGCGTTGATCGCAGATTCTCGATCCGCGGTGTGGAGCATGACGTTACGGTGATTGACGATTACGGGCACCATCCAACCGAAATCAAAGCGACTCTTGCGGCCGCGCGGCTTTCACCTTACAAACGCATCCACGTCCTGTTTCAGCCGCACCGATTTTCGCGCACGAAACATCTGCTGGACGAGTTCGGGACCGCATTTCATCAGGCCGACGACTTATACCTGCTCGACATCTACGGGGCATCTGAGCCAGCGCTGCAGGGCGTCAATGCCGAAAGCTTGCTCGAGAAAGTACTTTCGTTCGGGCACCGTTCGGCGCATTATGTTCCGACTCTCGAGGAAGGCGTTGATGCAATCGCGAACGCTGCCGAGCCCGGCGACCTGATTGTCACTCTCGGGGCCGGCAACGTGTCGCAAGCCGCTGAAAAGATTTTGGACCGACTGCGGGAGGCGCGAACTCAATGAAAGCCGCCGCGCCGGAAGCAGGAATGTTTGACGGCATCCACTGGGGCCGTTTGACGTTTTGGCTGGTCACCGGAGTCGTCTTGATGGTGAGCATTCTGCTCGCCTGGCGCACGACCGAAGATTTCTTGATCAAGGACAACCGTTTTCGCATTGCGGAGGCGGAGGACTATCCCGGGCAGAGCCCGGATCTAATCGTGGAGGGCATTCACTATGCGTCGGCTTCCCAGATCCGTCATGTCTTCGCCGAAGACCTTGGCCGCAGTCTTTACCTCGTACCGATTCAAAAGCGGCGGCAACAGCTTTTGGAGATCGATTGGGTGGAGGACGCGACGGTGTCGAAGATTTGGCCGAAAACGGTAACGGTGCATGTCACTGAGCGCGTGCCGGCGGCCTTCGTGCATTTGCCTCCGAACGCGCGCGATGGGATGTCGCGGCTGGCGTTGATCGATGGCGAAGGGATCATTCTTCGTCCGCGTGTGGCCGCGAAATTTACGCTTCCTGTGATCACCGGGATCCGAGAGGACGAGACACAGGCAGACCGCCGCGCTCGCGTCCGGCGCGTGTTGGGAATGCTCAAGGAAGTGGGGACGCTGTCGGCACAGATCTCGGAAATTAATGTTGCCGATCCGAACAACCTGGTTGTAGAAGAGCATATGGATTCGGGCGTCTTGACTCTGCTGATGGGCGGCGAGAACTATGCCGACCGGCTTCAGAACTTTTTGTCAAATTATGCCGAGATCAAAACTCGGCGTCCGGATGCCACCACCATCGATTTGCGGGTCGATGGAGTAATCACCGCAGTAGGAGATGACAAGCGTGAGCAGTAAAACGAAATTCGCCGTTGGATTGGACCTAGGCAGCACGAGTACGCGGGTTGTAATCTGTGCACTCGCAGAAGACACATTGCGATTTCTGGGTTACGGGGTCGCGCCGGTGCAGGCCTGGAATCGTTCGCGTATTGCCGATCAGGAGGCATTGGCGCAGAGTATCCGCTTTGCTCTGCATGAAGCGGAACTGCGCGCGCAAGTGTCGCCTGAATCAGCCGTTATTGGAGTAGGCGGGTCTGTCTCGGGCGTCAACAGCCGCGGGCTGTACGAGTTTGGCCGGCGCCGTGAGATAGAGCCGGACGATCTGCGTTACGCTGTCGAACTGGGAGCGCGCGTTCGCCTGGAGGATGACCGCCAGGTTCTGCAGATCTGCCCGCAGGATTTCACGCTGGATGGGCGCGCCGGCTATCGTAATCCGAAAGGCATTCTGTGCGCTCGGCTCGAAGCCAACATTCACGTGGTCACCGCGTCCATACAGGATCATCAGGCATTGATCGCGGCTGTCCATCAATCGCATCTCGCAGTGGAGGAGTCGATATTCGAAGGCATTGCCGCGGCTTACGCAGCCGTACTTCCGGAAGACCGTGCGCGCGGCGTCGTGGTCATCGATATCGGCGCGCAGTCAACGCACATGGCCGTATATGACGGCGATGCACTCTTGCTCGCGACGGCACTGCCCGTGGGAGGCGATCACCTCACGCGCGACGTGTCGTGGTTACTCAAGGTCAACTATGAAGACGCCGAGAGCTTGAAACGGGAATACGGTTCATTGAATGGTCAGGTTTCCGATCACAGCCTCATCGAGATTCCTTCGGCGGAAGGCCGCGGCATGCGTGAGGCCTCGCGCAGGCAACTGAACGAAATTCTGGAAGCTCGTGTCGAAGAGATTTTTGAAAGGGTGTATGCGGAGGTGCTGCGCGTCGGCATGGAGCGCTCACTGCTGGAGGGCGCGATTCTCACGGGTGGCGGAGCAATGCTGCCCGGCATGTGCGATGTTGCGGAGCGTGTGCTGAATTGCCAAGCGCGGAACGGTCTGGCGATCGGCATCGATCGTTGGCCGCAGGAATTGGATTCACCGCTTTGGACAACAGCCGCAGGGCTGGCAATGTATTCGGGGCGTCTTCGGCTCAAGCGCGAATGGAAACGCACGTCGGCCGGCTTAGCCGGCGTGCTTGCACGATAGAGGATTTCGAAATGGCAAAAGAGAGAGAAAAAGAATGACGGACGATTTGAAATTTCTGATCCAGGACGAAGCGGACCTGGGAACCAAGATCAAGGTGGTGGGCGTGGGCGGCGGAGGATCGAACGCTGTGGCGCGCATGATGCAGGAGGGATTGAAGGGCATTGAGTTCTACATCCTGAATACGGATAAGCAGGCCCTAGCCGCGTCGCCCGTCGCGAATAAGTTGGCGATTGGGAAAAAATTGACAAGCGGGCTCGGCGCCGGCGCAGACCCGTCAGTGGGACGGCAGGCCGCGCTCGAGGACACCGAGGCGATTATCGAAATTCTTGAAGGCGCCGATATGGTGTTTGTCACAGCGGGGCTCGGAGGCGGCACCGGTACCGGCGCCGCACCCGTTGTGGCTTCCCTCGCAAAAGAACTCAACGCTCTCACGGTCGCGGTGGTCACGAAGCCGTTCGCATTTGAAGGTCCGCGCCGCATGAAACAGGCAGAGCGCGGCCTTTCCGAAATGGGCGGCAGTTGTGACACGCTCATCAGCATTCCCAACGAAAAGCTGCTGGCTCTTGCGCCGAAAGGGACAAGCTTTTTCGATTCATTCCGCCTTGCGGACGATGTGCTCCGTCAAGCGGTGCAGGGAATTGCAGACATCATCCTGACGCCGGGTTTGATCAACCGTGATTTTTCGGATATTCGTACGATCATGGCCGGCATGGGTTACGCAATGATGGGTACGGCCGTGGCGAGTGGCATGAATGCGCCGCTTGAAGCAGCTCGCCGAGCCATCAACAGTCCGCTGATGGAAGAAGGCGGCGTTCTGGGCGCGCGGGGCGTCCTGATCAATATCACGGCGTCAAGCCAGCTTGGTCTGCACGATGTCAACGAGGCCTGCAACCTGATTCGGAACGCAACCGAGAACAACGACGTTCAGATCAACTTCGGGATTGTGCTGGATGAAAAAATGGGTTCGGATGTGAAGATTACTGTGATTGCGACCGGTTTTCAACGCGATACGCTGCCGGAGATCGATCGCCGTAATCCGCATTTCCCGTTTACGATCGCGACCTCGCCGGAGCCGGCGCCGATCTCCGAACCTGCGCTCGCGCCTGCGCCTTCCATATTTGCTCAGGAACCTGAACCGGAGCCGCAGGTTGTGGAAGAACCGCAGCCGATGGACGACTACGACACCCCGGCTATTTTGCGGAAACAACGCAGAATGGTGCAGTAATCCTCAGATGCTCAGGTGGGCGGCTCAGTTGTTACCGCTACAGAGTGTCTCCGCATGAATGTCGTTTGAGCATTCGACGCGTGAGCGGCGCTGAAATGCCGGGAGACTGAGTTCGCGATTATGTAGAGTTTCGGATCGTGCAGATAGGCCTGGATCGCTTCACAATCGGCGGCCTATTCGCCCATCAACTGCAGCACTATGCGCCGCTGATGGGGCTGGTTGCGGTGCTCGAACACGTACAGTCCCTGCCAGGTCCCGAGCGCGAGATGGCCAGAGATCAGCGGAATCGACAAGCTCGTGTGCGTGAGCATGGAGCGGATGTGCGAAGTCATGTCATCCCGCCCTTCCGCTGTGTGGCGATAGGAGTCTTCATCTTCGGGCACGAGGCGTTCGAAGAAATCGCGCAGATCCAACGTGACATCCGGGTCCGCGTTCTCCTGAATCAGGAGAGAGCAGGATGTGTGCTGGATGAACGCGGTGAGAAGACCGTTCGCGAGCTTTTGTTTGCCGATCCAGTCCTCGACTTTACTGGTGAAAGGATACAGCCCCTTGCCGCGCGTCGAAACCGTGAGCGTGGTGGAAGCGATCTGCAAACGCTACTCGACCGTAACGGACTTAGCAAGATTGCGCGGCTGATCGACATCGCAGCCGCGTCGGACGGCGACATGGTAAGCGAGAAGCTGCAGCGGAATCATCTCGAGCAACGGCAACAGGAGTTCCCGCGAAGTGGGAATCGTAACCAGATAGTCGGCCATCTTGGCCACCTCTTCATCGCCTTCGCACGCCACAGCCACAACGCGCCCGCTACGCGCCTTCACTTCCTGAATATTCGAAAGCGTCTTTTCGTAGTGAACCTGACTTTCTTCCGATTCCGGATCGCGCGTGGCCAGAACGACCACAGGCAGATTCTCATCGATCAGCGCATTCGGGCCGTGCTTCATCTCACCGGCCGGGTATCCCTCGGCGTGAATGTAGGATATTTCTTTTAGCTTGAGCGCACCCTCGAGCGCAATCGGAAAGTGAATGCCGCGGCCAAGGTACAGAAAATCCTGTGCGCGGAAGAGGTGTCGTGTCAGTTCTTCGAAGGCGTCTGACTTTGCGAGCACGGCCTCCAGCTTGCCCGGAATCTCCGCCATCTCCTGCACCAGCTTCGAACTCGCTTCCGGCGTCAGCGTGCCGCGCACCTGCCCCAGATACATGCCGAGAATGAGCAGCGCAGTCAGTTGCGAAGTGAAGGCTTTGGTGGAAGCAACCCCGATCTCCGGTCCCGCGTGCGTTAGCAGCGTGCCCGTGGCCTCGCGCGTGATCATCGAGCCGACCACGTTGCAGATGGCCAGCGTCTTCGAGCCTTTAGCCTTCGCTTCGCGCAAGGCCGCCAGGGTGTCCGCGGTTTCGCCCGATTGCGAGATCACGATGGTGAGCGTATTCGCCGGAATGATAGGATCGCGGTAGCGGAATTCGCTTCCGTAGTCTACTTCCACCGGCAAACGCGCTAGCCTCTCGATCATGATCTTGCCCGCGAGGCCAGCATGCCAGCTCGTGCCGCAGGCGACGATCTTCACCTGCTGAACTGCGCGCAGATCCTTTTCGGGGATGTCGACTTCGTCGAGAAACACGCGGCCAGTTTCCATTCCGACGCGTCCAATCATAGTGTCCTTTACGGCGCGTGGCTGCTCAAAGATCTCTTTGAGCATGAAGTGCTTGAATCCGCCCTTCTCGGCCATGACGGGGTCCCACAAAATGCGCGAGACCGGACGACGTACAGTCTTCCCGTCGAAATCGGTCAGCTTAACGCCTTGCGGAGTGAGCACCGCAATATCGCCATCGTTCAGGAAGAACATGTCGCGCGTGTGGTTGAGGATTGCGGGCACATCGGAGGCGACGAAAAATTCGCCGTCACCCAACCCGATCACCACGGGAGGGCCTGAACGCGCCGCGACGATTTTATTCGGATCGGCGCTTGAAATGACGCTAATCGCGAAAACACCAGTGATCTCTTTCAGCGCTGCGCGGACGGCGTTCTCGAGATTGCCGTTCAGATACTTTTCAACCAGGTGCGCAATGATTTCGGTATCGGTCTCGGTCTTGAACGTGTGGCCTTCGGCGGTTAGTTCTTTGCGCAGCTTGAGGTAGTTCTCAACGATGCCGTTATGTACCACGACGATTTCGCCCTTGCAGTCGCGATGCGGATGTGCGTTTTCTTCCGTAGGCCGGCCATGCGTGGCCCAGCGCGTGTGGCCAATCCCGTAAACACCCCTCAAGGGGTTGGCTTTGATGGCCTCCTCCAGATTACGCAGCTTGCCTGAAGCGCGGCGCACCTCCAGGCACTTGTCTTCTGAGAGTACGGCCACTCCCGCCGAATCGTATCCGCGGTATTCCAAGCGGCGGAGACCATCCACTATCACCGGGACTGCTTCACGGCTGCCTACGTAGCCAACAATTCCACACATAGAAAATAGAGCTGCTTACTAATCCAGAATCTCAACCCGGTAATCTTCGATCACACCGTTAGACAGGACGTCACGGGCTATTTCGTCCAAATCCTGGGCCGCCTTCTCATGCGTCGCACCGGCGCCGAGGGTGATATCAAAATATTTGCCTTGCCGTACCGCACTGATCTCCTTATGTCCCAATCCGTTAAGTGCATTGCAGATGGTTTGGCCCTGCGGATCAAGGACGGTCGGCTTCATCGAAACGTAAACGCGCGCTTTCATCGCTAGAACTCCATTCTAAGGCCGGAATCCACGTGCAAACATTCCTGTGCAAAAATGTTCGCAGACTCAAAGGCGATCTGGTATAACCGATAAGAACAGCCGAGGAGCATAACCATCCTCAAGATTTGCATTCTCGCGTCTTCGAGCGCCGGAAACTCAGCCTTCCTCGCGACAGATCGCACCCGCATTCTTATCGACGCAGGGTTGAGCCGGCGTGAGATTGGGAAGCGACTGGCGGCTATCGGCGAAGATATGGCGAATCTCGATGCCATTCTGCTTACGCACGAGCACTGCGATCACACCAGCGGTCTCACGGCGATTGTGAGGGGCGCAAAACGGGCGGTTCCGGTTTACCTGACGCGCGGCACGTTTCAATTCGTTGACTGGGGCGAAAGCTGTCCTACCATTGAGGTCTTTCAAGCCGGGTGCGGGTTTACGATCGGCGATTTCGACGTTAGCAGCTTTACCATTCCTCACGATGCCATGGATCCTGTCGGGTTTACGGTCCGTTCGCAAGGGATCAAGATGGCAATCGCGACTGATCTCGGCTACATCACCGAGTCGTTGCGGATTCATTTGAAGAATAGTGATGTTGTGGTGCTTGAATCGAACCACGATTTGGAGATGCTTCGCGTTGGGCCGTACCCCTGGTCGGTAAAGCAGCGCGTCATGAGCCGCCGCGGTCATCTGTCGAACGAAGTGGCCGCGGAATTTATCGCCAAGGATCTCGATTCTACTGTCGAGACGGTCATTCTGGGCCACATCAGCGAGCACAACAATCACCCCGAACTGGTGCGCAATCTAGCGCTCAGGGCCATTCGAAATCCGCTCTTCACAAAACTTTTTGTCGCCGAGCCTGGCGTCCAATCGCCCGTTTTCTGCTACTAACGGCCTGTTCCTAGACAATAGGAAGTTGGCATGATCCCACGCTATACGCGTCCCCAGATGGGCGCAATCTGGAGCGACCAGCACAAATATGAATGCTGGTTGAAAGTAGAACTCGCCGCGTCTGAAGCTCTGGCGCAGGCGGGACAAGTTCCCCGGTCAGCTGTTGATGCACTCCACTCGTACGCGAACTTCGATCTAAATCGAATTCAGGAGATTGAGAGCGAAGTACGTCATGACGTCATCGCATTCACCACTACGCTAGCCGAGAGCATGAAGGCGCAAGGCGCTGAGGAAGCGAGCCGGTGGCTGCACTATGGCCTGACATCGAATGATGTCGTCGATACCGCCCAGGCTCTCCAAATCAAAGAGGCTTCTGCCGTCATCGCGCGGGATCTCGAAGAGCTCAGCGACATTCTGAAGGCACGTGCGTTCGAACACAAGTACACGGTGCAGATCGGGCGCACTCACGGCATCCATGCCGAGCCGATCACCTTTGGACTGAAACTCGCCATCTGGTGGGATGAACTGCGCCGCCACCGCACGCGCTTCGCTGCTGCCGCAGAAGAAATTCGGATCGGGAAGCTATCCGGCGCGGTTGGAACCTTCGCCCACATCGGTCCAGAGGCGGAAGAAAAAATCTGCGCTTTTCTCGGTCTCAAAGCCGCCCCCGTCACATCACAGGTCATCTCGCGAGACTTACACGCCAATTACATTGCGACGCTCGCCGGTATCGCTTCTTCGCTAGACAAAATGGCGACCGAGATTAGGCATCTGCAGCGCACCGAAGTTCGCGAAGCGGAAGAACCTTTCGCGCAAGGGCAAAAGGGTTCTTCGGCTATGCCGCACAAACGGAATCCGATCATTAGTGAGCAGATCTCCGGCCTGGCGCGCGTGGTGCGCGGGAATGCGCAGGCCGGGTTCGAAGATGTTGCTCTCTGGCATGAGCGCGATATCTCTCATTCTTCGGTGGAACGAGTCATCCTACCGGATTCGACCATCCTGATCGATTACTTACTATCGAAAACCACTTGGCTGATTTCCGGCTTGCGCGTGGACACCGAGCGGATGCGCAAGAACCTTGACTACACGAAGGGTTTGGTGTTCTCCGGCCAGCTTCTGCTCGACCTCGCCGCTTCTGGCTTGTCGCGCGAAGATGCATACCGGCTAGTGCAGACGCACGCAATGCAGGCCTGGGACTCAGAGGGCGATTTCCGTGCCGCTATCGAAGCCAATCCAGAGGTGCAAAGGCGTCTTTCGCGGCATCAACTCGACACAATTTTTTCCGTAGATCGACAGCTCAGTAACGTAGATCGCATCTTTCACCGGGTCTTTGGCGAGAATTAGCCTCGCAATTACCTGAAAAAACACTATATATGATTTAGGATTTTTCGTTTACACTGTTGTCAGTCAAAAGTTTAGCGATGCCGTTAACCTTACGAAAACCACCGGGAAGGGAGCTGGAACTAGCAAGAGTTCTTCTCGTTGATGACGACATTGCATCTCGCCTTACCTTGAAAACGGTTCTGGAAGCCGGCGGGTACTTCGTGGATTCCGCTGCATCCGCTGCTGAAGCAGTGGGCAAACTAGACGAGCGACAGTACGAACTAGTGTTAAGTGACTTACGAATGGAGTCGCCCGAAGCCGGTTTGAAGGTTCTGGCGCACGCCCGTTTGATGGATTACAAGCCAGCGACGGCCATTCTCACCACCTATCAGAACAAGACGCCGGACGGGCGCCGTCCAGTCTTCATCGAGCCTGAAGATCTACCCGGACTGCTAAGTAAAGTCGCCGACCTGATTAGCCAACGGGCGGCGCGCATCGTCAATCGTGAGCTTCGCCAGGCGTAGCGTTTTTCTCCGCCAATTCGGTTCCCGCGACGTGCTGTGACTTCTGCCAGCTTACGTTGCCCGTATCGCATTCGCCCCGGCTCGCATACAATAGAAAAACTTAAGTTATTAGCGGTCTTCACGAAAGGAATTGATCCATGGCACTTCACATCAAGACACGACGCGAGGGTAACGTTACCATCGTCGACCTGAGCGGCAAGATCACTCTCGGCGAAAACACGGGTATTCTTCGTGACGAGTTGCGCAATCTCATGGCGCAAGGCAGCAAGAACATCATCCTGAATATGAAGGATGTTACTTATGTCGATAGCGCCGGGTTGGGCGAACTGGTGGGCGCGTATACAACCGCGGCAAATCAAGGCGGTTCCGTCAAGCTGTTGCACTTGCAGGGCAAGATGAAGGATCTGATGCAGATCACGAAGCTACACACTATTTTTCCGGCCTTCGATGACGAGCAACAAGCCATCCAGAGCTTCGCTGCCGCTGCCAGCGCGTAATTATCTGCGCAATCTGACGCGATAGTCGGCGGCGCCCCACGTGGGCACAATCGTGCACATTTCAAACAGGCGGGAGCGCGCGCGCGGGCCAATGCGGTCCTCCAGCGTGACGCGCTCTTTGTTGTCCATCCCGCCTAAATCCGGATCAGCCACGTTCGTCGTCGCAATCAACGGCTTCTGGTGGTTGTAGCGGTACGTAATGATTGATGTTACGGTGTCTTCCACCCAATCGTTGATCCGGTGCGCCCCGATGTCATCTAGCAAGAGAATTTCGCTGTCGAGGGCGATACGATAAGCCTCGCGGTCACTAGTCCCCAGCTTTTCGCTGTAGCCCGCATATATACGCTCCAGCAGATTTTGATAGTCGAAAAAAACTCCATCGAATCCGCGCGCTAACAACTGTCGCAGCGCGGCAACCGCAAGGTGAGTTTTGCCGGTTCCCGTTGGACCTACCAGCAGCAGTCCAGGTTTCTTCGCTTCCGGGGTGAAGTTGTCAGCGTAGTTTTTTGCCAGGAATATGGCGTTGCGCAGTGTGGGGTTGTCGTGGGCGCCAATGTCGAACGAAGCGTCGGAATATTTGCGCGGAATTTGTGCGTCGACCTGCTTTTCGTCCAGGCTCTTGGGTCGCGTCATGCATTCACAGCGCTCCGCAGCGGAGATGCCGTCGTGGTCTCTTGAAATCCACCCATGCCCGGCGCACAGAGGACAATCCGATTTCGGCATTGGGGATTACTCGATCACGAGCAGCGCTTCGCCGGCAACGACGGTAGCGCCTTCCGCGGTGTGGATCTTATGAATCACGCCGGTTTTAGGAGACTTCATTTCGTTCTGCATCTTCATTGCCTCCACTATGATGACGCCTTGCCCTGTTTCGACACTAGCTCCCGCTTCGACGAGCAGCTTGATGACCTTGCCCGGCATCTGTGCGCGGATCTCAACCGGTCCCGCTGCAGACACGCGGCCCGATTGTCCACCGCGGTCCCGCGGATCACGGAGCGCTACAGTATGGCGACGACCGCTCGCCCACACTTCCAGTTCGGAACCGCGCCTGGCGACCGCGACCATGAAGCTCCTGTGATCAACCAGCACAGAAAATACTCCGGGCATTGTGGCGGCCACGGATGCCTGGCCAGACTGGTTCCACGCGCCGGTGAGCGCATACTTAGATGAGGTCGGATTCCTGCGCTGAAAGTCCAGCAGGAACTCGTCGCCATCAAACTCCACCTTCAAAGTCAACGGAGCAGACCTTTCCTGCCGGTGTTTCTCCAAACACCGGCGGGTTGCGGGGTGGGCGCTTGCTGCGTTGTTGCAGGCTCCACGCTGGCCGCCGCTAGAACCGATGCCAATACCTCTTCTTTATCAGGCGAGCTTCGCAGGCGCTCCGCATAGCCATCAAGAAAGCTTGTGTGTAAACGCCCTGCGAGGAAATCCGGATCGTTCATCAGCGCATCGAAGAGGCTCAAATTCGTTGTGATACCCAGGACACGATATTCCGCCAGCGCTCGCCGCATGCGTGCAATCGCCAAGGGCCGGTCCTGGCCCCAGACAGTGAGTTTCGCCAGCAACGGGTCATACTCGATGGGTACAGTCCAGCCGGTGTACGCAGCGCCGTCTACGCGCACGCTGGGTCCTGACGGCTCTGCGTAGAACGTAATCTCACCCGGGCTTGGGAAATAGTTATTTTCCGGGTCTTCGGCGTACACGCGACATTCCATGGCGGATCCCTGCCATTTCACGTCAGATTGTTGAATGGTGAGTGGTTCGCCCGCGGCAATTCGAATTTGCCAGTGCACCAGGTCGAGCCCGGTGACCCATTCCGTCACGGGATGCTCCACCTGCAGACGAGTGTTCATTTCCAGAAAGAAGAAATTGCCCGACTGATCGGCGAGAAATTCCAGCGTGCCTGCATTCGAGTAATTGGCTGCGCGCGCAATTCGCAGCGCCGCATTACCGATCTTCTCGCGCAATTCCGGCTTCTGAAGAACCAATGGCGATGGCGATTCCTCCACGACTTTCTGATGCCGGCGCTGGATGCTACACTCGCGTTCGCCGAGATGGATGATATGCCCGTGCTCGTCGCCGAGTACCTGTATCTCAATGTGCCGCGGTTTCTCAACGTACTTCTCGATATAGATCTCGCCCGATCCGAACGCGCGCTCGGCTTCGCTCGACGCGCCGCGAATGGCCGATTCCAGTTCGCGTTCGTTATCCACGCGCCGCATGCCTTTGCCCCCGCCGCCGGCTGCCGCTTTCAACAAAACCGGATAGCCGATCTCCATTGCCGTGTTGCGCGCTTCCGAATAATCGCGAATACCTTGTTCCGTGCCCGGCACCACGGGCGCGCCTACCTGAATCGCAAGCCTTCGGGCGGCGGTCTTAGATCCCATTTGCTCGATTGCCTGCCAACCTGGTCCAATGAATTTGATTCCTGCTTCCGCACAGGCTCGTGCAAACGCGGCGTTCTCACTCAAAAATCCATAGCCCGGGTGAATCGCTTGGGCCTGTATCTCGCGCGC
>DATBEG010000117.1:0-10235 GCA_036276155.1 Bryobacteraceae bacterium
GAGTTGCTCAAACAGCTTTGCGGCAGCCGCGCCGAATTGAGAAGCCTGTGCTTTCAAGAAGCTACTCCGGAGCGCACCACTGCAGCGCGTGAAAGCCTCATCTGGGCCGTCGGACCGCCCTCACCTTCCCGCTAGTTCCCCCGCCGCAAAAGAATTGATCCTTGCCATCGCATTCCAAGCCTGACACGCCGACACCGGCCGGCATATCGAGTTGCTCCAGGACCTCTCCGGTCTGCGGATCTATTCGCCTAAGATCGCTTTCGTCGTTTTCCAAAGTTCCGTGCCAAAGCTCTCCGTCGACCCACGTGACACCGGTGACGAAGCGGCTGCACTCAATGGTGCGAAGAATCGCCCCGGTCTCCGGATCGATCTGATGAATCTTGCGGTCCCGATACTGGCCCACCCAGAGCGTGCCTTCGGCCCAGGCGAGCCCGGAATCTCGGCCGCCGCCGGGCGACGGGATCGTAGCAAGCACTCGGCCGCTTTCCGGATCGATCTTGCGGATACGGTCCTCGACAATCTGAAACAGGTGCCGGCCGTCGAAAGCCGTTCCCGCATGTGCCTGGATGTCGATCGAGCGCAGCGTCTGGCCGCTTGATGGATCGAAAGCATTCAGCTTGTCTCCCGCGGCAAACCAGACTTGCCGGCCGTCATATGTGACGCCGTGCACTCTCCCGGTCCCCGGAAAGGGCCCGTATTCGCGAACGATTTTGGCCGCTGATCGAGTCATGCTTTCATCCTAATCACCCGGCAGCGGAGCGGGGAGTAACAATGTCGTCGTGAATCCCGGCACCGGCGGAGTCATCCACCGGCGCGCCCGGGCGCGGCCGAACGCCTGCACTTTGCCTGCGGCCGCGAGCGAGTCGAGCGCCCGCTGCACGGTGCGCTGACTAGTACCGAGTGCCAACGCCAGGGCCGAACTCGACCAGGCTTGACCGTCCGTGAGAAAGGCCAGCACCGCCCCATAGTCCCCTTCCACGGGTCGTGCGAGTACGACGACCTCGCGGGCGAGGCACGGCACCAATACAAATCCCCTCCTGGTCGCCGTGATTGTGGCGAGCGTTCGAAGCATTCGGCGCAGGCGCCCGATTTCGACACGCAATCGCGCGCGGTGCGATTCGTCCGCCAGTTTCGCTCGGAATGCTCGCGCAAGCAGGACGTCCCGCGGAACGTCTCCCGGCCACGCTTCGCCCAGCGCGCGTGCGAGCTCGAACAACACCGGACGCCCCGCGAACGGCACCGCCTTGCCTGCGGCACGTACCAAGTACCGGCACGCATCGACGACCAGCGCTTTTGAGGTCTGCAGCGCTTCGACATCCTCCAGTAGCAGAGTCCGCTCTGCGCCTTTGGTGATGAGCCGCGCGGCCGGCGTGCTCAGTACCAGGTATGCACTTTCGACCTCGGCCGTGAGCGCCGGGATATCGGCTTGGCTGGCAGCGAGCTTGGCGCGGCTGAGCGCGTCGCGCGCTGCCTCGGTTTGAAGGCGCCGCAGCGCGATTCCGGCGGCTAGCAACTCGTGGACGGCCTGGAACACGGGCGGGAAGTTCGTTGGGTTAAGTTGCGCGAGCGTGCGCTCGGCCTCCTCCAGGCGACTGAGCAGAAGCAGTCGGCGCACTTCGAGATAACGCGCGTGCGTGGCGTTGAGCCAGTCGCCATGCGCTTCGAGTGTCGCGCGCGCCGTCGCGAGCGACTTCACCGGCCAGCTCAGATTACGCGAAGCGAGTGCAATCTCGGCTTCCGCCACCCGGCACCTTGCCCGAGCTACGGCCTCTCTCGGGCTAAAGGCGCGAGCGGCACTCCGTAACAGAGCCTTGGCTCGGACTAGATCGCCCAACTGTGCCAATGCAATGCCGCGCAGTGCCAGTGCCGGCGCGTCGTTGCGTAGAGAGACCCGTCTCAGAGCGCCGAGGGGATCGCCCACAGCCAGCGCGCGCGCCGCCGCCGTGATTAGCGAGTCCATGTCGATCCGGCGCCCTGCTCCTTCTCAAATCCCGCCACACTTGTCACTCCCAGCTGTTCCACATTCTGGGCTAACTTTATTTCGTGAGCACCAAATAGCAGGTTATATCGAGCATCGAAAGAAGCTACAGCCAGCTAAAAGTTCACGGGGAGGAACAGATGTGCCCAGTATGCCTCGCAAGCACAGCAGTAATGATCGCCGGAGCCGGATCTGCGGGAGGAATTCTGGCGCTGTGCATCGGCAGATTTAGAAAAGTTCTCAGAGTAAATCGTCTCGATAGGTTTTCAGGAAAAAAGGAGAAATTGATATGGCAACAAGCAAAGCAAGTGATATGGAACAGAAGAAAGGGGATCGTGCGATAAACACGCCCCCGATCGTGTCAGAGAAGGAGTGGGAGGCCGCGCGCCAGCAGCTCCTCCTGAAGGAGAAGGTCCTGACGCGCTCGCGTGACGCCTTGGCCGCCGAACGCCGGCGCATGCCTTGGCTGGCCGTGCACAAAAAGTACGAGTTTGACGGACCTAAGGGCAAGGTAAGCCTGCTCGATTTGTTCGAAAGCCGCCGTCAATTAATCGTCTATCGTGCCTTCTTCGAGCCCGGAGTATTCGGCTGGCCCGAGCACGCTTGCCGTGGCTGCTCCATGGGCGCCGATCAGGTCGCTCACCTTGCTCATCTGAACGCCCGCGACACCACCCTCGCTTTCGCCTCACGCGCCCCGCAGGTCGACATCGCGCGCCTGAAGGTGAGAATGGGCTGGGAGATGCCCTGGTACACCATCACCGACAGTTTTGACGCGGACTTCGGTGTCGATCAGTGGCACGGGCACAACGTCTTCTTCCGCGAAGGCGAGCGGGTATTCCGCACATACTTCATCAACAACCGCGGCGACGAGGCGATGGGGAGCACCTGGAGCTATCTCGACGTTACGCCGCTCGGCCGTCAGGAGATTTGGGAGGACTCGCCAGAGGGTTACCCTCAGACCCCGACGTACAAATGGTGGAACTGGCACGACAACTACGAAGCCGGGGCAGCCCCGGATAAGAAGTGGGTCGAGGTGTCCGACGCGGGTGAGGCTAGCTTCCGAACGCGCGACACACAGGCGAAAGAGCGCTAAAGAACGGCGACCAGCTCGCCGGAGTGATCGTTACTTTACTTCGGCCGCGTGGCACGCACCATTGTGACGCCGGTATCGTAGTCGAGCTCGCGGGGCAGATAGCCGTCGTTCTCGCGTTGACGTGTCATTCCAGCGTTCTTCCAAGTCTCCGGAAGGTCTTGACGCCATGCACGCCTGCCCCAATAGTAACCGCGAAAAGGATCACGCGACTCGTTCATCCAGTTCAGCAAACGGTCGTGCAGATTATTTCGTATCGCCGCGTGGTCCGCAGAGTCAATCAAGTTATTCAGTTCGCCAGGATCCCGCTCCAGGTCGTATAACTCGTCGGCAACCATCAAGTTGATGGACAACTTGTATTTTCCATCGCATATGCAGCGAATCGGCTGATATCCGCCGAAGCCGTCATGGTCGACTTCGTAACGACCCCATTCGATGAATATTTCTTTCCGCAACGAGGCGTTGGGGTCCTTAAACATGGACAACATGCTGCCGCCCTCGAGAGTCTTGGGTACTTCAAAGCCAAAGAATTCCATCAATGTTCCATGCAGGTCGATGTGCGAGACGAGGTGATTCGATGTCGCGTTTTCGGGCGCTTTGCCGGGCCACTTCACAATGAACGGAACATGCGTGATTTCGTCGTACATGGCGGGCCCCTTGTCGCTCAGCCGGTGCGATTGCAAGAAAACACCGTGGTCAGACGTGTAGATCACTAGCGCATTCGGCGCGCTCTTCTCCATCTCGTCGAGCACGCGTCCGATTTCCGCATCGATGAACGTGTGGGAGCCAAAGAAATGCTTATTCCGAATTGGTGTTGGGTGTTGGATTACACCACGCAGCGAATTCGCCCAGATACGCTGCTCGACCGGCTTCTGTGTTAACGGATCGTTCACATTCGGGTCGGATGGGAACACGAAAGTTTCATACATCTTCGAGTATTCGATGGGACAAAGACTGGGGCCATGCGGCTCGTCATAAGCAATTACTAATAAATAGTCCTGATGCTGATGCTCAGCCAGGAAATCAACGGCGCGGTCTGTAACTCGATGGCCGTAACACATCTCGGCTGTCCAGGTTGGATCATCTCCGGTGGACGGCTTGCGAGAGCGTTGCCGATCCTCAATAGAGAGTTCAGTTAAATACCGGCGCATGTCATACCAATACGCTCCATTCCAGCCTGGAGCCGGAATTCCGGTATCGAAATAGTCTGTTCCAGAGAGATGCCACTTTCCCATGAAGGCGCATTCGATGCCCCTGTCATGTAGCCGCTGGCCGATCGTGTGTATCGTCTCTCCTAGAGGCATGCTGTTTCCCCATACGCCGTTCGTGTGAGGATAGAGGCCGGTCCAAATAGATGAGCGCGCTGGCGCGCAAACCGGCTGGCAGTTATAGGCTCGATTGAAACGGACGCCCTGGGCGGCGAGACGATCGAGATTCGGTGTTTTCAAACCAGTAGTCCGATAGCAGTTCAACATGTCCCAGCGGACGGATTCACCGAGGATGACAACCACTTGCCGAGGCTCCTGGCCCGGTGCTGCCCCCAACGGGGCTTTCGCGGCAGCGGCCAAACTTGCGGCGCCTGTCGACTTCATAAACGCTCTTCGATTCATAAACCGATCACCTTGAGTGTGACAGTTCCTGGCCGCCTTTCGACGATTGAGGGGCTATATGATCTTAAAGACGCTGGAGCCAGCATGGATGAACTTAACGAAAGACGTGATGGGGCGACGAGAAGATCGTGGCTGAAGACCGCATCGGCCGCAACTGCCGTGCTTGCGTCCGGAGAAACAAAGAGCGAGGCTTCTGAAGCCGGCCAAGGTGGAGAAAGCGAGCGCCCGAATATCATCGTGATCATCTCCGACCAGTTCCGGTGGGATTGCGTTGGAGCAATGGGGCTGAACCCAATGAACTTAACGCCGAACCTGGACGCTATGGCGCATAAAGGTGTTCTGTTCCGCTCTGCGATTTGCAACCAGCCGGTTTGCGCGCCGACACGCGCGAGCATGTTCACCGGCCAATATCCGAGTCGGCATGGCGTTTGGAAGAACGGCTTGGGTCTGGCAACGAACGCGAACACGATCGCAACGGCTCTGCGCGGAGATGGGTACACGGCGAACTATATCGGCAAGTGGCATCTGGCGGGCAATGATGGCCAGGGTGACAAGGAGAAGTTAGGGCCCGTAAGTCCCGCGCATCGTGGCGGATTTGAAGATCTGTGGCAAGCGGCGAACGTTTTAGAGCTGACCTCTCATCCATATGAGGGGGATCTTTACGACAATCGAGGCGAGCCGATCCACTTCTCGGGGATTTATCGCACGGACTTCATGACGCAACTGGCGCAAAAGTTCCTACGCTCTGCGAAGAAGCCTTTTTTCCTAACGTTGTCCTATCTGGAAGTACATCATCAGAACGACATAGACGCTTTTGTTCCACCGAAAGAGTATGTGGGCCGTTATAAGGACTTCTTTGTGCCGCAAGACCTTCGCCCACTGCCTGGGTCGTGGCCACATCAACTGGATAACTATTACGGCTGTGTCGCGAAAATCGACGAGACTGTAGGAACCATTCGCAAGACCCTGCAAGAAACGGGGCTAGATAAGAACACGATTGTTGTGTTTGTGAGCGACCACGGCTGCAACTTCAAGACACGCGCGCCGGAATACAAGCGAACGCCACATGAGAGCTCCATCCACGTGCCGCTGGTCATAGAGGGACCGGGTTTCGATAAATCACGCAAGATTGAGGAACTGGTGAGCCACGTGGATCTGGCTCCCTCGCTGCTGCAGGCGGCAGGCGTTCCGGTCCCACCGACCATGCAGGGCCGAAGCTTTTTGCCGCTGTTAGAAGGAAAACCCGGCGAGTGGCGCAACGAAGTGTACTTCGAGATGAGCGAGTTCGTGAGCGGTCGCGGCCTGCGGACACCACAATACACGTATGCCGTAGCGGCGCCTCGACATCCAAATTGGAAACCCGTGCCGCGCAGTGACGAGTACGTCGAATACATGCTGTACGACCTGTATGCGGACCCATATCAGCACACCAACCTGGCTGGACGTGTGCCTTACGCGAAAATCACAGAGGATCTCCGCAGCCGTGTGCAGGCGCGAATAGCGGAAGCGAGCGAGGAACATCCGACGCTCACTCCGTGCGAGTTTCCTTACTGTTAACCTCTCGTGATTCAGTTGGCGCGCCAACACGAAAAGCATAACGTGTGATTCGATATGATCAACGACCGGGGACTTTTAATGCATCGCTTTTTGCCGTCGCTTTTATGCGGAGTGCTCGCTGCGGAGATGTGGGCTCAGCAACCCACGGCACAAATTACCGGACTCATCACAGATGCTACAAACGCGGCCGTACCCGGCGCGATGATCGATGTAGTTAACACTGCTACTGGCGTTGCTTTACGCACGACGTCGAACGACAGCGGCAACTATTTGGTTCCCGTACTGAACCCGGGGACGTACAACATAACGGTCAATAAGTCGGGATTCGGTCAGATCACGCGGACGGGAATCGAACTGGTTGTTAGTGAAGTTGCCCGCATGGATTTCACTCTGCAGGTAGGCAGCACGAAGCAAATCACGGAGGTCAGCGCGGCTACACCACCGCTGGAATCTTCCAATGCTTCTGTGGGACAGGTGATCGATACAAAGCCGATTGAGGATCTGCCGCTGAACGGAAGGAATTTCCTGCAACTGGCACGCTTATCGATCGGCGTTTTGGGTCCGAAGCCAGGCGACCGCACGGCGTCAGGAGGTTCTTTCGTTGCGAATGGAGTTCGCTCGCAACTAAACAACTTTATGCTGGACGGCGTCGATAACAACGAAAAAATAGTCGATCAGCAAAGCAGCTCACCGGTGGTGATTCAGCCTTCTGTAGATGCGCTGCAGGAGTTCAAGGTGGAAACGAATAACTTCTCTGCCCAATATGGTTACTCCGCGGGGGCGGTTGTGAACGCAACCATTAAGTCCGGTACGAACCAGTTTCATGGTGACGCATTCGAGTTTGTACGCAACGATGTTTTCGATGCGCGCAATTTCTTTCTTCCGCCAAGTTCGAAGAAACCGCCGTTGCAACAGAACCAGTTTGGTGGAACGGTAGGCGGCCCGATCGTCCGGAATCGATTTTTCTTCTTCGGCAGTTTTGAGCGAACCCGTACGAACAGCGGCAACACGCAGGTGCTTACAGTTCCGACAGCAGCCATGAGAGCTGGCAACTTAGCGGGCCAAGCCGCGATCTACGACCCAAACACAACGGTTACTGCCTCGGGCAGCTCGGGTTACGCACGAACTCAGTTCAGCGGCAATGTTATTCCCCCCAATCGAATCAGCCCAGTGGCAGCGAAGCTGCTTGCGCTGGAGCCGCTACCAAATCTGCCTGGAGCGATCAATAACTATGTGACGAGCCCGACAGAGACGACGCGAATCAACCGTGTGGATAGTCGCTTCGATTTCCACATCTCAGATGTCGACCAATTATTTGTCCGGTACAGCTATGCTCCCGGAACGGTCGTCAATCCTGGTCCCTTTGCTCCGCCGCTGGATGGAACATCGTCTTTCCAGAGTGCGAATCACTCTTCAACCGCGAACGGTGCAGCGGTTGGCGAAACGCATGTCTTTTCAGCGACGCTTGTTAACGAGCTAAGGCTGGGCTATAACCGCGTGTCAGATAATCTGACTCCCTTTGAAAACGAATATCTGGATTCACAGTTCGGGATTAGCGGCGTACCGCAGACGACGGGAGTTTATGGTCTTCCGGAGTTCACTATATCGGGCTTTGCTACTCTCGGCGAAGCCACATTCCTTCCGAACGACAAGATCTCAGAGACTGCGACCGCGGAGGATCACGTCTCCTGGGTTCGCGGTAAACACTCGCTTACGGCTGGTGGGGAATACCGTTGGGTCCGTAGTTGGTTTTATATCTCCTCCGCAGCGCGGTCAGACTTTACGTTTAATGGTACTTTCACGCAGAACCCGCAAAGCCCGACGGGCACCGGGTCCGGCTTAGCCGACTTGTTGCTAGGTATCCCGAGTAACTCCGAGCTAAGCAATGCTATTTCAGGCGACCTGCGTTACAAATACAGCGGGCTATACATACAGGACGATTGGAAGGTCACGGATCGACTTACGTTGAACATTGGCGCGCGCTATGAGCTTTGGACACAACCCGTAGAGAGGCAGAATCAAGAAGCGAACTTTCTTCTCGGAACTCAAAAGTTCATCTATCCATTGAGTGCCGTTCCGGCCGGAATTCCGAGCGCTTACGTCCAATCGATACCGTCCGGCCTAAATAATCGATCGCTTCTCCAGACGGATACCAACAATATTGCACCCCGCCTCGGCTTTGCTTACCAGGCGACGAAAACTACGGTGGTACGGGGTGGCTTCGGACAATTCTTTGCGGACGATCCGGAGATTGGGGCCAGCGGCCGACTAGTGGCGAATCCACCTTTCTATCAAGACGTCACGTTTCCTACGAACCAGATAACGCCCATCATTTACTTGAATCAAGGCTTCCCTGCGAACACGATCGGCACGAGCTTGAATCTGGCGAACGCTAGTCTGATTGCTTTCACGCCGAATTTCAAGCAGGCCTATGTGTACCACTGGAGTGGGGGCGTCCAGCAGCAGATACGACAATTTGTATTCGAGGCGGAGTACGTCGGCACGTCGGGTTTCGAACTCCCTATCACCTACAACATCAACAGCGCGTTACCGGGAGGAACGTCCGTTGCAGCGCGAAGGCCATATCAAGGCTTTGGGAATATTACGCTTACTACGCCCATGGGAAATTCCAATTACAACGCATTGGAGACGCGCCTGGAGCGGCGCTTTGCAAATGGATTATCGCTGCTGCTTTCTTACACCTACAGTAAGTCGATCGATGACGGCGGCGAGCAGCTAATCGGCGATTTGCAGTTGCGCAGTGCCGAAAATGTGAGGCTCGAGCGCGCGCTCGCCACGAACGATATGCGGCACTACTTTGTAGGAAGTTACCTTTACGATCTGCCGTTTGGACGCGGACAACGTTTTAACATTGCCAACCCGATTGCAAACGCAGTTCTTGGCAACTGGCAGATTAACGGTATCGCGACACTACACACGGGACTGCCGTTTACGCCGGAACTTGGTTTCAGCTCCGCGAACACGGGCGATGACCGGCCGAATCGGATTGGCAACGGAAATTTGCCCTCAGACCAGCGGTCGATTAATAACTGGTTCAATAAAGCGGCGTTTGTCGCTGCACCGTTTTATCAGTTTGGGAACGCCGGCCGCGACATCTTGGAGGGTCCAGGTGCGGTTAATTTCGACCTCAGTGTTTTCAAAAACTTTCCCATTCCCCCATTGGGCGAACGTGGCAATTTGGAATTCCGAGCCGAATCATTTAATGCCTTCAATCACCCACAGTTCGGGACACCGAATAATCGCGTGGACTTGGCCCAGGGCGGGACGATCACGTCGCTGTTAAACAACATGAGAATTCTGCAGTTTGGGCTGAAGCTGTTGTTCTGAGATGGGGACATTTGTCAAGAACAGATCTATGAGGTGAACTAGCCGCAGGTCGGCAAATCCCAGATTGTGGGGTTCGTTCGCAGGTGCACTCGTACATTGAAAATCGACACATGGGAATCCGGCCAACTTCCTGTTCACCCGTCATCCAGGGCAATCGCTGTGCAAGGACGTTCATATCTGCTCCTTGCGCCGTTATGATTCCACGCGGCTCAAAACGTATCAGGGACTGATTAGTCGCTAGCGCCAGGTTCGAGTCGAGATGAGGTACGTCAACGGCCAGTCAATCAGCCCAAAAGCCATTGAGGGCTTAGGGGAGGATATGAAAGGCCGCGGCCGGGAGGCTCTCCTGCAAGCCGTTTCGGAGCACCTCGGCTGAAAGCGTCTTCCTGGAAGTGCAGGACCGACCAGGCTGCTGGTCACGATTTATAGTTCTCCCCAACGGCGACACGATCCTCTGGCAATTTCAATGCAACTCGCCCCTTCAATTTCCGGCGGCATCCTTCAAGACTTGGGACTGCTACGGCTGGAGATGCACGGGCGCACTGATTGCTGCTGACGGCAGAATCCGTAATTGAATAGCCCGCTGGACTCACGCACCTGCTTTTCGGCTGTGCCAAAACTGTGTCCAAACCCGATCCATTCCATCCGATGA
>DATBEG010000118.1:0-29626 GCA_036276155.1 Bryobacteraceae bacterium
TGCACCGCCTAAGCACAATAACGTGGACCTCAGGCGTTTCTCGTCTGTTTTTTTTGGAGGTTTGAGTCAGGGAAAGACAGAGATCTTAGTTCTGTTGGCAGCACGGCGAGGCTGCGAGTGGATCGTTGAACGCGTTCAGGACATGTTGCGGGACGGCCGTGCTCGACATTCAGGAGGTCGGTGTGACTTGCGAACAACGTCAAATTTGGGCGATAAGCAATGGGTTCTGACCGCTATTGCCGAATACTCACTGCCGCTTCCATGGGATCACATCGCGGAAAGTCACTTGAGAGCAAGGATAGGTTCAAATACCGTTCTTTGTGTTTCGATGTCAGGCCGTACCAGCATTCTTGACGCGTTGCGGCGTGCGAAATTTGAAAATAGCGCTATCGCCAAGTGCTTTCTGGAAGAGCGCATCAACGGTGCTCGTAACTCATCTTTGATTGAACACATCGGGAGCAGAGCCAACCAGCATCGATATCTTCTCTATGCCTGGGAGGGGCTGCGGACCATAAAACCTGAGGTAAAAGACCGTTTCGAGAAAGCATACGAAGCACATTCAGCGGCGGCCGTCGTCGAGCTGTTTCGGCGCTGGATAGCCGACGGAAAGGACTGATTTCGGCGACTCAGAGGCCAGTTACCTTGTGCGCTCAGCCAAATACAGTCCCTGTGAAAGTCCCTGTAGCTGCACCTGCGGAGTGATTCAGTGCGGTAAGCAATTGATTCGATTAGTGGGCCCTGAAGGATTTGAACCTTCGACCAAAGGATTATGAGTCCTCTGCTCTAACCGCTGAGCTAAGGGCCCAAACGCGTGTGCGGCAGTCTTCGACTAACCTAACATGCTGGGCGGGGAGAACTATCGCATGAGAAGCATGGCACAAGGACACGCGCATCGCTCAATTCTTAGGGTTTTCGCGTGATGGCGCAACCGATGGGCTTCGTGCGCGCTTGAGCCACCGGCTTGCCGGCGAGCACCGCGTCGAGCGCGTCGCGCAGATCGAATTCAGTGATCTGCACCCGCTGTTTGCCAAAGTCTTCGAGGCGGTTATCGATGCGTCCGAGATAGAGCAAATGGCCTGCAGGAGAAAGCACCGCGGCTTCGGGCGTTGTCGTGGCGCCGGTTTCCGTCGCCAGGCTTTCTTTGGGATCGAAAAGATAAGGAAACGTGTAGGCGAAGTCGTGAGCGTGTTTTCGCACGTCGTCGTCGGAGATGCTCGCGTCGCCTTGCACCGCGTAAAACGCGATCCCACGTGACGAATATGTGCCGCTCAGATGATTCAATTCGGGGACATAGTTATTGCTAAGCGGGCAATCGGTAGTGAGAAAGAACAGGACGATGGCATGCTTGCCGGCCCATTCGGCACGCGTGTGCTGATGGCCTTCGGTGTCGACGAACCCAAAGTCGGAGACGGTTTGCGCCGCAAGGGCAAATAACCCGAGCAGGCCCAAGATGAGAATTCTAGAACAGGTGACCAAGCTTTTCTCGTTTCGTTTTGAGGTATTCGGCGGTGGTTTCGAGCGGAGGAACGATGATGGGCGCGCGTTCCACGACTTTGACGCCCGCGTTCTCAACGGCCGTTACCTTGTCCGGATTGTTCGATAGCAGGCGAATTTCCCGGGCACCAAAGAACTTCAGAATTGCCGCCGGCAGGGCGTAGTCGCGAAGATCGGCTTGGAAGCCAAGCTGTTCATTCGCCTGCACGGTGTCCAAACCTTCGTCCTGCAGTTCATAAGCGCGCAGTTTGTTGAGCAGCCCGATGCCGCGGCCCTCCTGGTGTTCATAGATGAGGAGACCACGGTGCTCAGCGACGATTTGATCGAGCGCGAGTTCGAGTTGCGAGCGGCAGTCGCATCGCAGGCTGTGGAACACGTCGCCTGTGAGGCACTGTGAGTGAATGCGAACGAGCGGCGCGCCAGCCGCAGCAGCGAGATCGCCGAGTTTGAGCACAACGGCTTCTTCCGTCTCATTCGGGCGTACGCCTTCGAAGCCATAGATACGAAAGTGTCCGAAGCGGGTAGGGAAATCAGCTTCGGCGACTTTGCGCAAAGTGAGATCAGAAGAATTGACAGGCTTCAACCTTCTATTATCAGGGAAGCAGGCATGGTGGATAAGCCCGAACTCGCCGCTCTCCTGATCAAGGTTGCCGTATCAGCCTCGATCGCGAGCATTCTGATGCGCTTCGGACGCATACAGAAGCTGCTGCTGAAAGACGAGCGGACGGTCGTGGACCGGCTGCAGCTTGCGCTCGTGTTTTCGATTCTGTTCGGGGCGACTGCTGAGATTCGAATCCTGAGCCAGGATCGTTATCCGGCGTTTGACCTGGCGCTCGAAGGCGCCCAGATTGCGGGCATGCTGGGCGGATATGTCAGCGGTCTGGTGACCGGCCTTTGCGTTTCCGTTCCGGGGATGTTCCATGGGCAGTACATGTCGATGCCCTTATTTGCTGCGGCTGGGATATTAGGAGCCGTCATGCATGATTTGGCGCCCCAGGAAGAAGACATCTGGTACTTTTCGCCTTTCGTCGATTTGAACCTCTATCGGCTGTTCAAACAAGTGCTGCGCATGGGCCGGGGCGCGATTCAAAGGCGGCTGGTGGAACGGGCCGCGTTCAACGTAGCCTGCAACGCGATTGTGGTTCTTACGGAGGTGTTGCGCTGGGGCGTGCGACTGGAGTTCAAAGAGCACGACGCGTTCTTCCTTTTTGGCACGATTCCGAAGGGCAATCCGCTTGTTTTCTTCGCGGCATCTGCTGCAACCACTTTGTTCGCCGTATCGCTTCCCATTCGCATTTGGGGCAGCTATCGCGCTGAGCGGCAACTGGAGATGCAGCGCGCTCGGTTAACAGAGGCGCAATTGGCGGCGCTGACGAACCAGATCAACCCGCATTTCCTCTTCAACACGCTGAATTCGGTATCGACACTGATTCGGATCGACCCGGAGCGGGCGCGCAGCATGGTCTACCGGCTTTCGAAAATTCTGCGCCGCTTGCTGCGAAAGACCGAGAATCTGGCCACGCTACGGGAGGAAGTTTCGTTCATCGACGACTATCTGGCCATTGAGATGGTCCGATTCGGAGACAAACTTCGGTTCAAGAAAGAGATTGATGAGAAGGCATTCGACATGCTGGTGCCGAGCATGATTCTGCAGCCTATTATCGAGAACTCCATCAGGCACGGTTTAGCGAACAAGGTTGAGGGTGGTACAGTGGCGCTGCGCGTTTGGATAGATGGAACGCTGCTCTGCATATCGATTGAAGACGATGGGCTGGGAATGCCGGAATCGAAGCTCGAGACGCTGTTTGAGCAAGGCATCGGGATCAGCAATGTGAAGGAGCGGCTGCGGGTGTTATTCGGGGCGAGCTATCAGATGACCGTGTTTAGTGAGTTGGGGACGGGCACACGCACGCTGATTCAAATTCCCGAACTGGAAGTGTCCGAGAGTGCGCACCAGAAAATTGTCGCGAGCAGGTGACCTCGAAAGAAGAGCGGTTAAACTAGCCGTTGGTGGACACCGGAGTTCGCTTCCAATACGTGTGTAAGAGCTGCGGCCGCAAGGGCCGTCCGCTGGTGAACCGCGAAGACGCGGACAAAGAAATGATCGACCATTTGCGCGAGCGGTCGGATCACGAGTGCCGCGTTCGGAAGATCACGCTGCTGGAGCATGAACGAACGGCGAGTTGAAGGAGCTACGCTCCTTTTAATTCGTTCAGAACGCCGCGCATGTACGCGAAGCTTTTCTGCATCCCCGGTAATGGGTCGTCGGCATGGATTTCGTATTCCAGGTCGACGGCATACCGATACTTCATCTTGATCAATTGCGCGAAGACCTGTTTGATGGGCAGCTTGCCTTCGCCCACTGCGACCTGGCTGTCACGCGCGACTTTCCAATCGGGATTGTGCGGATCAGCCAAGTCTTTGGCATGCACGTCGAACAATCGCGGCCCCACTTCTGCAATCGATTCGACCGGATCTTTGCCGGCACGCGCGGTATGGCCGATATCGACGCAGCAGCCCATGCGCGGGTCCAGGTCCTTGACAACAGCCAGCACGCTTTGCGGAGTGGGGAAGAAGTCTTTATCTTCAGGACCGTGGTTGTGGACGGCGATCTTAATGTTGTACTCCTTCACGAATTTCTCGAGCTTGGGAAGTGTGACGTGACTAGGAGCACAAACAATCACCGGGAAGCCGGCGCGCTTAGCGAATTCAAAGTTGTGGCGGATGTCGGCTTCGTCGTCTTTTTTGAAATCAACGTTTCCACATCCGTCGAAGATGATGCCGGCGGCATGGAATTCTTTGACTGCAGCGTCGATCTGCTCCGGAGTGCTGTCCATGGGTAGCTGCTTCTCTGTGGGCTTGACGTTCATGTAGTGGGTGCCCAACTGAAGCGTCATGCTGATGGCCTGCGCGCGCGAAAAATTGCGGAACGAATAGGACGCCACGCCCAATTTGATGTGGGCGCCCCCGATTTGGAAATCCTGGGCGTTCAATAATGCGCGTGCGCCCGCGGCAATGCCGATGCCAACCGGCACACTTTTTAGTAAATCTCTTCTGGTCAACATAGATTCCTTCTAGATTGCCTGCAACTCTTCTTCGAGGAGCTGTTTTTGATAGAGCTCCGCGTAATAACCACCGCGGCGCTGCAACTCTTCATGCGTACCCATTTCTACCACTGAGCCGTGGCTCAGCACAACAATGCGGTCCGCGTTCTGCACGGTCGAGACGCGATGCGAGATCAGAATGGTAGTGCGATCGCGCATAATGCCGGCTAGGCCATTGAGGATCTTCTCTTCGGTAACGGTGTCGACGCTGGAAAGAGCGTCGTCGAGAATCAGGACGCGCGGGTTGCGCAACAGAGCACGTGCAATGGCGGTGCGCTGTTTTTGGCCGCCCGAGAGTGTCAAACCGCGCTCACCGATGACGGTTCCAAGGCCGTCGGGGAAGGTCTCAATGTCGCTCGCGAGACCGGCTGCTTCGGCGGCCCATTGAATGCGTTCCCGTGACGCATCGGGCGCTCCCCACGCTATGTTTTCGGCAAGCGTGGCGCTGAATAGAAACGTTTCCTGCGGAACAAAGCCAATTTGGCGGCGCAGGTCCTGGGGATCAAAGCGGCGGACGTCGACGCCACCGAACTCGACCGAGCCGGTTGTAGGATCGATCAGCCGGGGGATCAAGTTGACCAAGGTCGTCTTGCCGCTGCCGGTATGGCCGACAATCGCGACCGTTTCGCCAGCATCAATGTTCAGGTCGATGGTTCCTAGCGCATCGCGACCATCGAACGTTACGCGGAGGTCACGAAAACGAAGGGCCGGTTCGAAATTCGCGGGATTCGGGGCGTTTTCGATGGCCGGACGGGCAATCCCCGGGCGCTCATGCAGCATTTCGTTGATGCGGTTGAGGGAAGCTGTACCACGCTGCATCAGGTTCACCACCCAACCGAAGGCGATCATGGGCCAGATGAGCATGCCCATGTAGGTGTTGAACATGACGAAAGTCCCGAGGGTGATTTTGCCCATCAGGAGCTGACGCCCGCCCATCCACAGGACCAGCAGGAAGGTGACGCCTATGAGCGCCTGGAGCAACGGCATGAATGCACCCTGGATGCGCGCGAGGCCGATGTTCTCGCGGATGTACTCGCGGTTTAGTTTTTCGAACTGTTCCACTTCTGCTTTCTCCTGCGCATAGGCGCGGATGACGCGCACGCCCGCAAGATTTTCCTGCACGCGGCTGCTGATATCGGAGAACATTCGCTGGATGTGCTCGAAGCGGGTGTGAATCTTGCGCCCGAAGAAAATGACCGCTACAGAGACGAGAGGCGCAGGAATGAGCGCCATGAGGGTAAGACGCCAATCGGCATGCAGCATGACAGCAACGGCGAGAACAAGCATGACGCTGGTCTCAGTCCAATACATGATTCCCGGGCCCAGCATCATGCGGACAGCATTCAGGTCGTTGGTACTGCGCGCCATGATGTCGCCCGTGCGATAGCGAGCATAGAAGTCTTGAGAGAGTTCAACCAGATGGCCGAAGAGATCGTTGCGCAGGTCGAATTCAATGTCGCGTGAGATACCGATGATGATGACGCGCATCCAGTACTGAAAGAGGCCTTTCAGCAGCGACAGGCCGACGAGTAACGCGGCTAGTTGCACAACAATGCGGACCTGAAAACCGTGCGTGAGGGAATCGACACCGCTCTTTATGACAAGGGGCTGCGCGACCGCAAGCAGATCCTTCATGAGCAGCGCGCCGATGCCCAGCGCCATGCCGCCGCGATACCGGCGCAGGTACGGCCACAGCGTGGATAGCGACTTCAACATCAAATTCCAATGTAGGATGCGATGGTTTTCGTCCACTCGAGCAGGAAGGTTTTCTGGCCGTCGCGGAAAGTCCACCAGTCATCCGGCCGAAAATCGGGATCGGGCGCCGGGACGGCGATCACGGTCAGCGCAGGATTCATTTTCCGAAACAGCCAAGCGGCGCGGTGCGTGTGATAGCTGCTGGTGACCAACAGGATTTTGGTGATGCGATTCTTTTTCAGGTATTCGCCGACGAACTTCGCCTCGGCGCGAGTGGAGTTGATTTCCGGGGGAAGAAGAATGGGACGGAAGAGCGATGCGGCAAAACCGTGCTGCACCGCGTAGGGAATAAGTTCATCGGATTCATGCCCGAGAAGGCTTTTGGGAGCGTCGACTAGAACGTAAGGAACGTATCCCGCCTGGGCGAGTTGAGCGGCCTTGATGACGCGAACTCCGTAGGCGTCTCCTCCGAGGACTACCGCGGCCTGGACCTTCTGCGGACCGTCATTTTCGACGAGGCGATTGCCCAACCAGGAGAAAAGTGGTTTCCAGGCGAAAAGACAGACGGCCGCGATCACAATGAGGGCCAAACTCGGGATCCAGCAACCGCAGCCTTTTCGGCGCGATCGTGGTTTCAGCTAATCCTCATGCGAACTGGTGCTGGAATCGGCATGCGCATCCAACCGACCCGCAATACGCAAGGTCTGGTACATGCGCTCAATCTCATCTTCTTCCTCGTTGCTGAGCATGCGGACGGGCTGTTCCAGCACGGGAGCGTCGCCCGGGAGACCGGTCAGGCTGGCCCACGTCCAGAAATCGCGGTAGGCGACGCCATCGAATGTCGCGAGCTGGGCGTTTTTGCGAAGGTTCGCCACCAAATGCGCCGTGCGAAGTGGTTCGCCCGGGAAAACCAGAATCTTTTTACGAGAATTCGTGAGCTTTAGTGAAAGGACAAGGGGCGAGCGCAGCCGGGTGGTATTGATTTCGCGGACTTCGCGCCAAGCGATGGCGCGGTCGCCGATGTTGAACTGCGTGTCTCCCATCTTAATGACAGGACGGGAGCTTAGCCAGAAAAGGACAACGGCGGTTAGGGAACAGAGGCCGCCGGGGATCAGAGCGAGGGGGGCACGCAAACCGCAGAGAATGCAGACGGCCGTGCCGGCGAGCGCAATCCAGCCGGCCCGAGCGTAGACATGGGAAGGGCAATAGACCTCGACGCTCGGCTCCATGTTCTAAGGCTACTCCCGACCCCTAAGCCCGTCAATCCTGCGTTTGCTGAAGATTGGCTCACCCCGTACATTTTCCAAGGAGAACTGGACGGGTGATCTACTTTGTACATAGGAGCGGGGAATGACAGCATTGAGTGCAGATGAACTGACGCGCTGGGCGGATCACACATCCCAGCGATGGTTTGAACTACTCGGCAGACATCCAGAAGCGCTCGGCATCGAGTGCGACGTCATGAACACGGGCACGGTTGCAAAGCTGGTTCAGCACATTGTCGCGGTGGAACTTCGGTACGCACAGCGACTGCTCGGCGTGACGGAGAGTTCCTACGACCAGGTACCGTTCGGAAGCGCAGAAGAGCTTTCCGAGACACATCGCAAGGCGATGGAAATACTCAATCGCTTACTGCTGGACCAGGCTTACGATTGGGAGCAATCTATTCAGTTCCAAACCCGGAGTGCCGGCGTGCTTCGCGCGTCGCGACGGACTGTCCTGGTTCACACATTGATGCACTCCATTCGACACTACGCCCAGTTGGCGACGCTGGTCCGCCAGCACGGTGTGAAGCCGGATTTCCCGATGGATTACCTTTTCATGGGAGCGACACATCTTTCCTGAATTGGCTCAAGCGCGCGGGAGTGCAGGCTGGCGCGCCATCTCAATACCACGGCGAATATAGCCGATGCCACTGACCGTAATGAAGATACCGCTCAGGGCAAGTGCGGTGAGGCGAAGAGCGCTCAGGAGGCGATGCGGGAAGGCGGCGTCCAGCAGAACCATCAGTACCAACATGATCTGAAAGAAGGTGCTGATTTTTCCCCAAATGGAGGGCACAAATTTGTGCACGTTCCGGAAAATACGGACGAGGAGAGCGCCCACAACAATGACCAGATCGCGGATTATGGCTAGAAGAAACATCCACAGTGGGATGAGGTGAATGACGGCGAGTTCGACGAAGAGCACGACGAGCAGTATTTTGTCGGCGAGCGGGTCGAAAATGATGCCGGTTTTTCCAGACGCCTTCAGCTTACGGGCGGCCCATCCATCGAACCAATCCGTCAAACCGGCCAGGATCACGAGCGCCAGCGCCTCGCGATAGCGTGCCTGGGCAAGCAACCACGCCGCCACTGGCGCCGCGAACACGCGAAACAGTGTAATGATGTTCGGGATTTGCCGCAAAAGAGAAGTGTAACGGGACTACAGCCTAGACAGCACCCACCGGCGCTTACGCCGCAACACGATCCATGGTCACGATTTCGTAGAGCGAAGGATCGGACATGATCTGATTCACCAGCCCGACGTGCATGGCGTGACCGGCCTTTTCGGCAATCACACGTCCTAATAAAGGACGGCCGAGCAGCGCAAGGTCGCCGATGAGATCCAGCGCCTTATGGCGGACGCACTCATCGGGAAAACGCAGGCCGCCCGGATTGGCAACTCCCTTGCGAGTGAAGCAAACCGCATTTTCGAGTGTGGCGCCGCGAATCAAACCCATATCGCGCATCTGATCTAGTTCATACTCGAAGCCAAACGTACGCGCCGGGGCAATTTCGCGGGCGTAGGTTTCGGGCGTAACTTCGAGTTCCAGATTCTGCTCACCGACCAGCGGATGATTGAAGAAGTTGTGGGTTTCGAGTTCGAAACGGTCAGACGGCAGAATGGAGACGCGTTTTCCGTTGGATTCGACAGTCACCGGCTTGACGATACGCATGTAGCGGCGCAAGCGACGCGATCGATCGATACCGGCCTCCTCCAATAAACGCACAAACGGCAATCCGCTGCCGTCTAGAATCGGCAGTTCCAAATTGTCGAGCTCGATGTACGCGTTGTCGATTCCCATGCTGAACAGCACGCTCAGCAAATGCTCGGTCGTGGAGATGAGTATGCCTTTGGGGTGCATTAGGCTCGTGGCATAGCTGACGCGTTCAACGAATTCCCAACTGGCGGGCACCTGGGTGTTGTCCAGGTCGGTACGGATAAAGACAATACCCGTAGCCGGCGGCGCGGGACGGATGCGTAACCGCACAGGCGCGCCATGATGCAGGCCAACGCCCTCTATTTCGACCGGACGGCCGATCGTAGCCTCGTGGTGCATACGAACCGTTCAGCATAGCAGAGGAGTAGCTATAGAAGCCAGTAAATGTCTGATTCCACTACACATAATCAAATCAGGTGTGTCTAAATCGCAACATCGAGCGGGGTAGGCGCTAATTCTGTGGCCTAATTGCCGCAACTCGTAACTTCTTACTATGGGTTTCCGTTATAAGTCAGAGCGCATTTATGCTTTCCAAGAAAACTCGAGTTATCTGCTTGGCGTCCGCCCTGGCTATCCCTCTTCTGCTGCTGGCCGAGGAGAAGGTGGACCTGGGGATTGTGAACCACATCCGGGCGGAGGAGTTCAACAATTCCAAAGTAATGGACACCATGTTCTACCTGACCGATGTCTACGGGCCGCGGCTGACGGGGTCGCCGAACTTCAAGGCGGCGGGTGACTGGGCGGTGAAGCGGCTGCAGGAATTCGGCCTGACGAACGTAAAGGAAGAGAAGTGGGGCCCGTTCGGACGGGGCTGGCAGTGCAAGTATTTCGAAGCGCACATGGTTGATCCGCAATTTTCCGCAATTGTCGGCATTCCGCTCGCCTGGACCGAAGGAACCAACGGGTCAGTTACCGGTGAGCCGGTAATTGCCTCCATCCGGAACGAAGCCGATATGGAGAAATACAAGGGAAAGCTGAAAGACAAGATCGTGATGACTGTGGAGCCACGCGATCTGCCTTTTCCGACCACGGCGGAAGGGCATCGTTACACGGATGCGGAGTTGGCGGAAGAAGCCGAGGCGCCGGAACCGGGCCGCAATGGCGGCTACGGCGCAAACCGGCCAGGTCGTCCGGGTCAGCCGCAGCAACAGCCGATGTCACGTGAGGAACGTCAGAAGCTACAAGCTAAGATCACGCAGTTCTATAAAGATGAAGGCGTTCTGCTGACGATCTCGGCCAGCCAGAACGGTTCAGGCGGCACCATCTTTGCCGCCTCGGGCGGATCGTACGATCCCAAGCAGCCGACAGCGGTTCCCGGCGTGGGACTCATGCCAGAGCAGTACAATCGCATCGCGCGCCTGGTGCAACACAACATCCCGGTGAAACTGGAGTTCAACATCCAGAACCAGTTCTTCGAGGACGATCCGAATTCGTTCAACATTACCGGCGAGATTCCGGGGACGGGCAAGCACAAAGACGAGATCGTGATGCTCGGCGGGCATTTCGATTCGTGGCACGGCGGAACGGGCGCGACGGATAATGGCGCGGGCAGCGCGGTGATGATAGAGGCCGCACGGGTTTTGAAGGCGATCAACCAGCCGATGGACCGGACGGTTCGCATCGCGTTGTGGGGCGGCGAAGAAGAGGGATTGCTGGGCTCACGGGCATACGTGAAAGAACATTTCGGCGACCCCGAAACCATGAAGCTTACGGCGGAACACTCGAAGATTTCTGGCTACTTCAATCTGGATAACGGCACCGGGAAGATTCGGGGCGTGTATCTGCAAGGCAACGACATGATGCGACCGATTTTTGAGTCGTGGCTGGCGCCGTTCAAGGATCTGGGCGTCTCGACGATTACAATCCGGAATACCGGCGGGACCGATCACCTTTCATTCGATGCGGTAGGGATTCCCGGATTCCAGTTCATCCAGGATCCGATGGATTATGAGACGCGGACGCACCACTCCAATATGGATGTGTACGACCGTATCCAACAGGCGGACCTGATGCAGGCCTCCGCGATTGTTGCCTCGCTGGTTTACGACACGGCAAACCGGCCCGAAATGCTGCCGCGTAAACCGCTGCCAGAACCACAACGGACGAGACGGAACTCACAGGGAATGGAGACGGCGCAGCCACATAATCAACCCTCGCCGGGCAACGTAACACCAACGCCCGGCGGCGCCGCGCATCCGGAAAAATAGTTACATTGACAGCTCTCGTAACCTCGTTGTAACCTACCCGTTCAGTACTGCTTTTGAGTAAGACCTCCAGGTGGCCCTTCAGGCTTCCCGCGTCGTAGTGCAAATAAGTAAAGGGGATCATCTATGAGGACGTTGCGAATATGCGCAAGCTGCATACTCTTCGCGATTGGATTGGTTACGTGTAGCCCAGTTCTGAACGCGCAGACCGAGACGACATCCGATGTCGCCGGAACTGTATACGACAGCTCTGGAGCGGTTGTTCCTGGAATAACGGTTCGCCTTCACAACACCGAAACAAACGAAGAAAGAACCGCGATCACGAAGGAGGCGGGCGAGTATCGCTTTTCGCTGGTTCAGCCCGGCAGTTACGAGATCTCCGCCGACAAGGGGATGTTGAAATCGAGCATTGAAAAGTTTGCCGTCCTGCTAGGACAAGAACAGCACCTTGACTTGCATGCCAAGGTGCAGGGCACGCAGCAGATTGTACAGGTTACGACGGAAGCGGCCCTGGTCGACACGGAAAACGCGAACCGTACAACAGCGTTGAACCGGCAACAGATTGTCGATTTACCCGCGCCCGGCGGCGATTTGACCACCCTCGCGATGACGACACCCGGAATTCGAGTAAACGTTCAGGGGGGCTCCGGAAACATGAACTCGGAAGGTATCCCCGGGTCTTCGGTCCTGTTTACATTGAACGGCGCGGACGTGATGGATCCTTACAACAACCTGAATAACTCGGGCGCCAGCAACAATCTTCTCGGCCAAAATGAGATCGCGGAAGCTGCAGTGGTTCTTAACGCGTACAGTGCCGAGTACGGCCGCATGGCGGGCGGCCAGTTGAATCTGGTTGGCAAAACCGGCACGAACGAGTTCCACGGCAATCTGCTCTACAACTACAACGACCGGATCTTCAACGCGAACGACTTCTTCAACAACCAGTCTGGAACGCCCCGGGGTGTGGCCATCTCGAACCAGTACGGGGGGTCCATAGGTGGACCCGTTTGGTTGCCCAAACTCTACAACGGCAAGAACAAGACGTTCTTCTATTTCGATATAGAGGGTCTACGCTACATCACCCCCAGCAGCGGCGTGGTCTCCATTCCATCACCCCAATTCGAGCAGTACACCCTGGCTCACGTACCTGCGGCTTCCGTACCGCTTTATCAGGATGTATTCAACCTCTATAACAAGGCACTGGGCGTCAGCCGCGCGGTTCCTGTGACAAACGGCCCCGGGATATTGCAGGACGCGACGGGCCACCTTGGATGCCAGAGCAAAGGGTCCTTCTCGGGGACGGCGGCTCCGGGCGGCGGCATTTTTGGCGTGACCATTCCCTGCGCGTACGCCTTCGGCACCAACGTCAGCCAGCTGAACACGGAGGATCTCCTCATTGCACGTGTCGACCAAAAGCTGACGGATAACCAAAAGCTCACATTCCGCTACGAATACGATTGGGGCTTACAGGCCACTGCGGCCAGTCCCATCAGCCCGGTGTTCAACTCTGTCAGCAACCAGCCGCAGGATCAGGGGCAGTTGAATTACAGCTATGTCGTTACGCCTAACGTGGTAAACAACTTCATTGCGGCCGCAAGCTGGTACACCGCAATCTTCGGCGTCGCTAATTTCCAACAGGCACAATCACTTGTGCCCGAGCGTTTCACCTTCTCCGATGGCGGCGCGAATGGCGGCGGTTTCGCCACGGTGGGCTCCACATTCCCAACCGGCAGAAACGTTGGTCAGGCACAACTGATAGATGATCTCTCATGGGTAGTCGGAAAACACACGATCAAGACCGGCGTTAACTATCGCTACAACAAGGTGACGGACACCAGCATTGCCAGCAGCGCGTTTGAGGGAACATATGCGATTGCCGACCTGGCCGACTTCGCGGCCGGCAGCGTCGCTGCCATCAGTTCGAAAGGTTCGGCTAGCAGCTTCAGTCAAGCCTATCCGCTACTTTACGCGGCGCACATCCGTTTGTATTCTCTCAACTTCTATGGTCAAGACGAGTGGAATGTGACCAAGAGCCTCAAGTTGACGTATGGCATTCGGTTTGAGCGCGATGGAAATCCGTCGTGTGTCGATAAGTGCTTCGCTCGAATGAATACGCAATTCGGAACCTCTGGTTATCAGGGCGGAGCAAACATCCCGTACAACCAGACAATTACAACCGGATTGCCAACTGCGTACGCAGGCCTCGAATCGATGATTTACGAGCCGCGGGTCGGTGTGGCATGGAGCCCGTTCGGACCGAACAAGACTGTGTTCCGCGGCGGCATCGGGGTCTTCGCCAATTTGTTCGCGGGTAGTGTAGCCTCAAGCGTGTTCAACAACTCGCCGAACAAATTCACGCCTTCTGTTCCATCCGGCGCCATCGGACTGGCTGGAGACGCGAACAGCGCCGCCTATTCGGCTGCCGCCTCTGCTGCCGCGTTCGAAAACGGTTTCTCACAGGGGTACACTCTGGCTCAGATCCAGACGGCGTTGGGCAAGATAAAGTTCACGCCGCCGAGCTACTACTCGCCGCCGCAGTTATTCAAGGCGCCCAAGGTGACGGAGTGGAGCTTCGAAATCCAGCAGCCTCTTACGCCCCACAACGTTCTTGATGTGACATACGCCGGCAATCACGGCTATAACCAGGCGCTGTCAAACTACTGGCCGAACTTTTACCTGACCGCTTCCGGTGCTGCCAACTATCCCGGCGGATTCGGGGGACTTCCTACCGCCCCCCTCGATCCGCGGTTCTACTTCGTCACTCAGGTCCTGACGTCAGGCTACTCGAATTACGACGCTTTGTCAGCGCAGCTTCGGCACGCATTCAGCCTTGGATTCCAAGGTCAGTTCGGCTATACGTGGAGCCACGCACTAGGAACTGCGACCGCGGGATCACTTGTCCTGAACCCGAACGACATCAACGCAAATTACGGCACGCTCCCGTTCGATTCTCGGCACCAGTTCACCGGCGACATCGTATGGAACTCGCCCAAGCTGGGCTCGCGGGCACTGAATTTGATTGCAGGCGGGTGGACAATCGGAGCGAAGCTCTATCTTTACAGCGGGTCGCCATTCTCGGCGGTAAACACGGCGATTTCGAGCAAGCTGAACAACGTCTATCCGTCAACGACGCTGACGTTTCTCGCAGATCTGTTAAACCCCGCGGCCCAGGGAACAGTTTGCTCAAAGAGCAGCCTCAATACGCCATGCCTTGCGAATACAGAGTTCGCCGCAGCACCGGGCAACAGCTACGGCGATACGGCAATACAGAGCGATTTCGGGAACATTGCTCCAGATAGCTTCACTGGCCCTTGGTACTTCGATATCGACACGCAACTGTCGAAGTCATTCAGGATCACGGAACGTGCCCGTTTCGCCATTGGAGCGCAGACCTATAACATTCTGAATCACCCGAACTTCCTGAATCCGGGCACCACAAGCTATACCGCTACAACAGCCGGCGTAACAGCCGGCTCCTTTGGGAAAATCGTCGCTACTGCCACGCCCCCGACCAGTCCTTATGGATCGTTTCAAGGCTCTGCGGTGTCCGGACGCGTTCTGGTTGTGACCGCAAAATTCAACTTTTAATTGCCAGCAGTTCACACCGAGGCGTGCTCTTGCCAGGGCCGCCTTTTTTGTTTTGTTTCAGTTACATCCG
Source organism: Bryobacteraceae bacterium (assembly GCA_036276155.1). Classification (GTDB taxonomy): domain Bacteria; phylum Acidobacteriota; class Terriglobia; order Bryobacterales; family Bryobacteraceae; genus Bog-105. Next base: position 15,139 of record DATBEG010000118.1, read on the forward strand.
CGTATGAAGGCGCCTCCGCCCGAATAAGGAAGCCCTAACACTAGGGTGATAACATTATTACTCTTACCTAACGTCTTCAGGGGGTACATGAATGCACAATCGCTCAAAGCACCACTCAGTAGTGCTGTTTTTATTCTTTGTTCTTGCCACTGGTTTTGCTGTCCAAGATTTAGCCTTCGGCCAAACGGCGACATCAGGTGCGGTCGTCGGATCCGTTAGCGATCCAAGCGGGGCAGCCGTTCCAGGGGCTGGGGTTCAACTGCTCAACACGTCCACGAACGCTGCGTTGACGCAATCCACAAATTCCGCCGGCGAGTATACGTTTTCGAACGTAGCTCCAGGCGACTACAAACTGACGGTCACTGCAACCGGCTTTCGCACCAGTACGGTGCAAAAGCTCACGGTCGAGGTCAACAAGAGCACCAGCGCTCCCATTCACCTGGAGTTGGGCAGCCAGAATCAAGTGGTAGAAGTGACGGCGACCGCTGCAGTTCAATTGCAGACACAGGACGCGCAGATCGGCAACGTCTTGTCGACAGAAAATATCCTGCGCTTGCCAACCCTGCAACGTAACGCAACCGAGCTGATGAATCTGCAGCCGGGCGTTGTTGCGGGCGGGAACAACCTGACCATGCGAGTCAGCGGCGCCATCGACGACCAGAACACCGTTACTCTCGATGGCATCGACATCACTCAAAACCTGGTCGCGACAGGCACTTCGATTCCGACTCCGGCCGACAGCGTCGAAGAGCTCCGTGTGACGGTCGCGAATCCCAGCGCCACATTGACGCGCGGATCGGGCGGACAAATGACTCTGGTGGGACGGCGCGGCACGAATCAGTTTCATGGCGCGCTGTATGAATACTTCCAGAACAGCGATCTGAACTCAAATACGTGGGACAACAATCGCGTGGGCGCGAAAAAGGCAGCCATTCACGATAATCGTTACGGCGGCCGCCTGGGCGGTCCCCTTCAAAAAGACAAAACGTTTTTCTTTGCCAATTACGAAGGGCGACGCTTTGCCAGCGTCTATCAGACTACGCGAACAGTTCCGACGGCATCGCTACGCCAAGGTATTGTCGAATTCCAAGGCCCAAGTGGCATCGAGCAGTTCAACTTGAAGACGGCAGCCGTTTGCGGCACATCGGGCAATGCGCCCTGCGATCCGCGCGGTATCGGCCTTGATCCGTCGGTGGCTGCGCAATTCGCCGACATGCCGCTGCCCAATACGCCTGGCGGCGATGGTTTGAACACGGGTGGTTATTTCGTCAATTTCCCCACCCCGATCAAAACCGATTACGGGGTGATGCGGCTGGATCACGTTTTCAGTGACAGGCTGACACTGAATACCAGCTTCACCTATTACCGCATCGATCAGCTCGCCACCAGCGACGTCTCAATTCTGAACGGCAAAGCAACGTCGGCCGAAACTTCGCCGGAGCGCGCCATTGTTCCCACTGCCCAACTCACGTGGCAAATCACTCCTTCCTTGCTGAACGTGACGCGTCTCGGCTGGGTGCGTGACACAATGCAAGGCAACGCGACAACGCCGACCCAAGCGGCCGGCATTTTGAACATCCCGGGATCGCAAACAGCAGATGGCCCGATAGCGCTTTTAGTTGGCAGCGGCGTCAGCGCCTTCATCGACTCACCAATCGATATGGACACGCAACGTGCTCGCTTCCAGGCTTCGTGGCTGCAAGATCGGCAACTCTATGACGATATGACGAAGGTCTGGGGCAAGCACACGACTCAGTTTGGGTTCTCGCTGAACGAATTGCCGTTTACGCACGCACGCGCGGATAAGGTGCTCGGGTCCATCACCTCGCTTGTAGCGCAAATTGACGGTGATCAGACCTATCTCACGTCATTCACGCAAGCCGATCGCCCTCTGAGTTGCAGTTCTACCGTAACGGCGAGTTGTTTGCCGTCGAGCCAGTTGACGAACTGGGATCGTTACTACGCTTCCTTGCTTGGCCTGGTAGATAACGTCAGCGTACTCGCGGTTCGTAACAGCAATTTGCAGCCGCAACCGCTTGGGACACTGCTTCGTGACGTTACAAATCAGTGGGCGCCTTACTTCTATGCACAGGATTCCTGGCGCATACGCCCCGAGCTGACCCTCTACTACGGCTTGAGTTACGGCTGGCAGACATCGCCGACCGAACAGAACAATCTCCAGACAGTCATGATCAACGCAGCCACTGGGCAGGAGATCACTTCTTCGTTCATGCAGCAAAAAGAACAGGCTGCGCTACAGGGGCAGATTTACAACCCCACATTCGGCTTCGCAACTGTTGGAGCGTCCCACCTTTCCGTGTACCACGTGGATTACGGCGCAGTCGGTCCGCACGTCGCTGCAGCGTGGCAGCCGTCCTTCCAGAACGGCATTGCGCGCAAACTTCTCGGCGACAGGAAGTCGGTCATCCGCGGTGGCTTTGCCGTTGTATTCGATCGCGGCAACCAGGTCCAGAGCGTGGAAATTCCCATGCTCGGCATCGGTTTCGATCAAAACGCAATCGTACAAGCGCCGCTTTGCAACGCGACGGGCGCCGGCGGCGTGGGCTGCAACGCGGCCGCTGGCGCGAGCAACTACGGCTTGTCCAGTTTCCGCGTGGGCATCGATGGTACATTGCCGTTGCCTACGGCGACCGCAGCGACATCGCCAATCATTCCTGCACCCGGAGCTGAAACCTTGTCGTTCCAGGTGGACCCGAATTTCAAGACCGGTCGCAGCTACAACATCGATTTCAGCTATCAGCGCGAGCTCCCCGGCGGCATCATCATGGAAATGGCTTACATCGGCCGTATGTCTCGCGACCTGCCTCAGTCTGTAAACGTGAACTCGGCGCCCTACATGTTCGTCGACAGCACATCGAAGCAATCATTTGCACAGGCTTACGATGCGGTAGCGAATGCGCTTCGCGGCGGAGTGACAGCGGCTAATGTACCGGTTCAACCCTGGTTTGAAAACCAATTCCCGGGCTTGGCCGCCGCAAACAAGACAAGCAGTGCAACGGCGTACGTCGTTTCGAAGAACCTCTCGAACTTCGTCAATGGTGCGGTGGGCAACATGTTCCTGAATCTCGACACCTATCGCCGCAGTCTGGGGTTGCAGGCCTATGACAGCGATCAGGCGCAGGTAGAGGTCCTTCGCGGCTACGTCGGACAGGCCAACTACAACGCCGGTGTTCTGACGCTCACCAAGCGTATGTCGCATGGCTTCATGGTCACGGGCAATTACACCTATTCGAAGGCGCTCGACGACGGATTGTCGAATCAGAACAATGCCGGCGTTTTCTCTAACAGCTTTGATCCAAACGTGCAGTACGGCCCGTCCTCATACGACCGCCGGCACGTGGTCAACATCATCACGCAGTACGATCTCCCCGCAGGAAACGGCCATATGCTGCACGGCAACGGATTCGTAAACCGTATCATCGGTGGCTGGTACACCTCCGGCATCTTCACCGCGTATAGCGGCTTGCCCATTCACGTCCTGGAAGGCAACAACGTGTGGGGCGGTGGAACATCGACGATTGGGGCGAACGATTACCTGATTCCCACTGGTGCGCTTCCCTCCGTAGGCGTGGATCATGGCGTCTCGTCATCCACTTGCAGTAACAGCATCGCCAACACACTGGTCGGTTCCAGCGTTTCCGGCACGGGTCTCGATATCTTCTCGAACCCAGGCGCGGCGTACTGCGGTTTCCGGTATATCGAACTTTCCACAGACGGTCGCACCGGCAGCGACAATCCGCTGTACGGGTTGCCGTTCTGGAATCTCGACATGCGGCTCGGCAAGACGACGAAGATCACCGAGAAGACAGTTCTTGGAATCTCGGCTGATTTCTTCAACATCTTCAATCACCAGAACTTCGCGAATCCGTCTCTGACTTACACAAGCCCGTCAACGTTCGGTGTCATCACCAGCACATACACGCCCGCGAATCGCACAAACGCGGCGCGGTGGATTGAGTTGGGAATGCGCCTGGATTTCTAACCGTATCCAGACAACAAACCGCACGGGCGTGGTCTCCTCGGGCCGCGCCCTGTTTTGTTTGCCGAAGTTTGTGATCATGGTTCGCGAGGGCCGCGCGAGCATGACACAGTTTTTCGCCAATTCGGGCCAGGACCTGCGATTCGCCTTGCGGCATTTGCGTGCGAATCCAGGTTTCACCTTGGTGGTAGTTGCCGTACTGACGTTGGGAATCGGCAGTTCGGCAGCCGTGTTCAACGTGCTCTACCAGGTGTTGCTGAAGCCGTTGCCGTATCACGAATCGGGAAGTCTGTTCTTCGTTCACAACCGTTTTCCGAAAAGCCAGGTTGCCGTCGCGGGGGTGTCGGGCTTCGATTATGCCGAGATTGCGCAACGGAAGGACGTCTTCGTGAATGCCGGCCTTTTCTACTACAACGATCTGATAATGACCGGCACGGGCGAGGCGAAACACGTGGATGCAGTGAACGCATCCGCCACGCTGTTCGAAACGCTGGACATGACTCCCGAACTGGGGCGGACATTCAACCAAACGGAAGACCAACGCGGCGCGCCCGGGACTGTGGTTCTCAGCGATCAGCTATGGCGGACTACGTTTGGCGGCGACCGCGGCGTGCTGGGACGGCAGATCTATTTAGCTGGCGAGCCGCACACCATCATCGGCGTGATGCCGGCAAACTTTCAGTTTCCCTCCAGAGAAACGCAGCTTTGGATACCGATAGCATTGCGTCCCAATGAATTCACTCTGCAGGGAGGGCGATTAGAGAAGTGGCTGCACATGATCGTGCGGCTTGCGCCTGGAGTGACAACGCAGGCGGCCGATTCCGCATTGCGAAGTATAGCCGCGCAATTAGGCGGTCGGTACCCGCCGTTTTACCCAACCAGCGAAGGCTGGACTTTCACGCTGCGGCAAGTTGGCGACGAGCAGACCGCAAACATGCGTCGCTGGATCCTTCTCGCGTTTGGAGCTGTGCTGGCTGTTCTGCTGATCGCTTGCATCAATGTGACAGGACTGTTGCTGGTAAGGAATGCGGCGCGAGCCGGTGAGATCGCGATCAGGACCGCAATGGGTGCAAGCGCGTCGCGGATTGTCGCTCAACTGATGACTGAATCGGGCGCGCTGGTTCTTGTGAGCTGCGGCTTGGGGCTGGTGTTCTGTGCGTGGGAGCTACACGCGATCGATGTCTACGGCCCACTGTCTCAGCCAGTTCCCTTTCGCGCGCGTACGATCGCGTTTGCCGTTCTACTGACGATCCTTACCACCGTGCTGGCCGGTTTGCTCCCGGCGCTATTTGGCGCCAGAGTCTCCGTCGAACAGACACTTCGCAGTGGAGCAAGCCGCACGTCAACCAGAGGCACCGGCATTCGAAGCGTCATCGTCGCCGCCCAGGTTGGCTGCGCAGTTACGCTGGTTTTCATCGCGACGCAGCTAACCACCAGTTTTCTGAACTTGTCGCGAGTTCCGGCCGGCTTCCAGGAGCAGCACGTCTGGACGGGCTCTATCAACCTGCCGAGTTGGAAGTACAAAGACCGCCAGAGTTGGGATACACAGTTATACAAACCGCTGCTGGAAGTGTTGAATGCAATTCCCGGCGTGCAGGTAGCTTCCGGGACAAATGCGCTTCCTTTCAATCCGAGCGGCGTCTGGACCGAAGAAATTCATTTTCCCCACCGTCCCCAGATGACACCCCGGCCGGAAGCGCAGATTGCCGTTGTGTTTCCGAGCTATTTCAAAGCGATGGGCATCCCCATACTCAGATGGGCCACAATCCCTGACGCAGACTTTGGCGCACGGGAATCTGTCGCCATTATCGACGCCGAACTGGCAAGACGTTACTTCCCATCGGAAGATCCTCTTAGTAAATTCATCGCGAGCGGCGGGGCCAAGCCGGCGCGGATCGTCGGCGTAGTCGGTAGTGTGCAAAACAGCGATTTGGGCGGTCCGCGCGAACCGGAGGTTTATTTTCCCGAATTTCAGGAGCGTGTGGATGCCATGTATCTCGTCTTGCGCATGAACGGCGATGTAGACCCAACCGCAAGCGTTCGCTCGGCAATCGAGAAGATCGACCCTGATGTCGCGTTATATGACACCGCGTTTATGGCGGATCGCGTGGCAGCGTCACTCAGGCTGAGGCGCTGCGTTGCTTATTTACTGGATGGCTTGGCCGGGACAGGCCTGTTTCTCGCGCTCGTCGGGCTGTACGGATCCGTTGCTCACTTTGTGGAGCTTCGGCGTCGCGAAATCGGCATTCGGGCCGCGCTAGGTGCGAGCCGGTCAGAACTCGTCGGCATGGTTATCCTTCAGGCCGGGACGATTGTAGGTACGGGATTGGTCGCCGGTGCCGCGGCCGCAGTTCTTGGCGGGCAGGCATTGCGCAATCAGCTCTTTGGAGTCTCACCGGCTGCGGCAAGCACCTGGACCATTGTTCTGGGTCTGACCTTAATCGCCACGCTGTTGGCGGCGTTTGTCCCCGCTTGGCGCGCGGGCCGGATTGAACCCGCTGTTGCGCTGCGAAACGAGTAATGAGGACTGCGCGACAGGTTGCCACGCGTTTCGACGGCATAGACATACTGCGCGGAATCTCGATCCTCGCAGTGGTTGTGCATCACACTTTTCTGCGCTTGCGTGCGGGGCATGTTGGGCTGGAACCGATGGCGTCTTCGCCGTGGGCGCACCTTTTGTTCTGGAATGGAAATCCGGGCGTCACGGTGTTCTTCGCCGTTTCAGGCTTCCTCATTACGTTTACGTCGATAAGACGTTTCGGCGCATTGGGGAAAGTGAGCCCGCGCGTGTTCTATCGGTTCCGGTTCGCACGCATCGCGCCGCTCCTGCTCGCTTTGCTGGTGGTGCTCAGCATTCTCGATTTGCTGCATACGCCCGTCTTCACGATTAATTCGCAACGGACGAACCTGCCTCGGGCGCTGTTCGCGGCGCTGACGTTTCATCTGAACTGGCTGGAGGCAGTGCGAGGCTATCTGCCTCCGAGTTGGGACGTGCTTTGGTCGCTGTCAGTAGAAGAAATGTTCTATCTATTCTTCCCGCTGGTTTGTTTAGCGCTCTTGCGATTTCTGCGGGGCCAAGGGCTCTTTGTCGCTCTATTGATTGGGTTTTTCATCTTGGGCCCATTTGCGCGGACGTCATGGGCGTTCAATGAAATCTGGAAGGACGATTCGTATCTCGGCGGCATGGATGCAATCGCGCTCGGATGTCTGACCGCGATGCTTGTACACGCATTGCGCAGTCGCCGCCAACATCTCTCAAGGCTGATGCTGGTGTCAATTCAACTCTCCGGTGCGGGCTTACTGCTGCTCATCGGCATCGCGCCTCACTGGGACTGGATGAGGCCGCTCGGCGACTTGGGTTTAGTTGGAACGTTATTGGCGATCGGCACGTGTATGGTGATGGCGGCGACCGTGCTGCGAGGCATCCAAGGGAGCCGCTGGACAGCGCCTATTCGGTGGTTTGGGCGTCACAGCTACGAGGTTTACCTGACCCACGAATTCGTAGTGATCTGGACGGTCCTGCTCTACGTCCGATGGCAACATGGGCCGCTACCACTCTGGTTCGCTGCTATTCTTATCTTGTCCGCCGCGCTAGGAGCGCTGATCGCGCGCTATTTCACTGAGCCGCTGAATGCCCGTTTGCGGAGTAATCCACAGCACGCGATTTTATCCAGAGCGCAGGAACCCGAACCAATCCCTGTGCTGAAATGAAAGTTCCAATCGGATCCGGCGCGTATCTGCGCCTTTGATCCTCTGTTCAGGCTAGAAAAGAAATGAGTAAGAGAATCCGTTCGACGACCATCCTTTGCGTTCGCCGCAACGGGAAAGTTGTGCTCGCCGGTGACGGGCAAGTCACCATGGGCAATGAAGTGTTGAAAGGTGGCGCCAGAAAACTGCGCCGTTTATATAACGGTAAGATCATCTCCGGCTTTGCTGGATCTACGGCGGACGCGTTTGCGCTCTTCGCGCGCTTCGAAGCCAAGCTGGAGCAATATTCGGGCAACCTGCCCCGCAGCGTAGTCGAACTTGCGAAAGAATGGCGGACAGACCGTATGCTGCGCCATCTTGAAGCTTTGTTGTTAGTGGCCGACCCAAACGACATGTATATCGTCAGTGGCACCGGGGACGTGATTGAACCGGATAGTCCGGTGGCTGCAATCGGTTCAGGCGGTCCGTTCGCGAAGTGCGCGGCTGTTGCGCTGCTCGAAAACACAAACCTGAGCGCAAGAGAAATCGTCGAAATATCGATGAAGATCGCCGGCGATGTCTGTATTTACACGAACGGCAACGTAACTTATGAGGAGCTTGCCTGATGGTTATCTATCTGCCACAGCAATCTTTAGACGAAACGCCACTGCTGGATGAACTGACGCCACGTGAAATTGTCGCGGAACTCGACAAACACGTCATCGGGCAGGCGGAGGCGAAACGTTCGGTAGCAATCGCGTTGCGTAATCGCGTGAGACGGCAGAAACTCGATCCCGAGATGGCCGAAGAAGTGATGCCGAAAAACATCCTGATGATCGGCCCCACCGGCGTCGGCAAGACGGAAATCGCGCGGCGTCTGGCAAAGCTGGCGAACTCTCCGTTCCTAAAAGTGGAGGCGAGCAAGTTCACCGAAGTCGGCTATGTCGGCCGCGATGTGGAATCGATGATTCGCGACCTTGTAGATGTGTCCATCGACATGGTTCGCGAAGAACGCCTGGAACAAGTGGCCGATCGTGCTGAACAGCAGGCCGAAGAGAGGCTGCTGGATCTTCTGATGCCGCCTCAACCGGAGGGCGCCGAAAGTGTGGATCGCACGCGCGAGAAGCTACGCGAAAGGCTGCGCGCGGGCAAACTGGACGATCGAATGGTGGAAGTCGACGTCAAGGAACGTGGCCCTACGTTCGAAGTCTCCACCAATGGAAACATCGAAGAGATGGACATCAACTTGAAGGATGTCATTCCCGGGTTATTCGGTCCGCGCAGCAAGAAGCGCAACATGCGCGTGTCGGAGGCAATGGAGTACCTGATCCAGGAAGAAGAGCAGAAGCTTGTGGACATGGATCAGGTGACGCGCATCGCACTCGAGCGCGTAGAGCGCAATGGCATTGTCTTCCTGGATGAAATCGACAAAATTGCCGGCCGTGAAGGCGGCCACGGGCCCGATGTGAGTCGCGAAGGCGTGCAACGGGACATCCTGCCGATTGTCGAAGGCACAACGGTGAATACTCGCCACGGTTTCGTGCGCACCGATCACATCCTTTTCGTAGCCGCGGGAGCATTTCACGTCTCGAAGCCGTCCGATCTCATTCCCGAGTTGCAGGGACGCTTTCCGATTCGTGTGGAGCTGAAATCGCTCACCGAAGCCGATTTCATCCGCATTCTGAAGGAGCCGAAGTCGGCGCTGGTGAAGCAGTATATGGCGCTGCTCGAAACCGAAGGCATCAAGCTTACGTTCACGGACGATGCGCTGGTGGAAGTAGCGCGCAACGCCGCACAGGTGAATGAGTCAGCGGAAAACATCGGCGCACGGCGGCTGCACACGATCATGGAAAAGCTGCTGGAAGATATTTCCTTCGAGGGCCCCGATCTGAAAAAGAAAAACGTCAAGATCGACTCAGCGTACGTGAAGAAGCAGCTTGCCGAGATCGTTAAAGATCAAGATCTGAGCAGGTACATTCTTTAAAGTGCGCTCTCTGGCTGCCCCGACGGCGCTGGCATTCGTCTGCCTGGTCGGGTGCGGGTACGTAGGTCCGGTACTACCGCCTTCGCCGAACATTCCCAATCCGGTGAACGATCTCCAAGCTGTTGAAATCGGCGATCAGGTCAAAATCAACTTCAACGTGCCGCCGCGTACGACGGACAGCTTGCTTATTAAGCGGTACAACGACATCGATCTGGCTATCGGTCCGGCGCAGACGCCATTCGATTTCGACGCGTGGTCTGATACGGCGGATCACTACCAGATTTCTGCGCCGCCGCCCTTTGATCCGGATGATCCCAAGCCGGTACCGGTCTCGAAGACCTTGCCTGTGAAACCGTTGATCGGGAAACACCTCGTCGTTGCGGTGCGCACGTCGACGAGAAGAGAGGGACACTTCTCGCAGTGGTCGAATCGGGTCTTGTTGAACGTAGTGCTGCCGCTCACGCCCCCCAAAGCGAAGGCCGAAGCTACGAAGCGTGGTTATCTGCTGACCTGGCCGGAAGAAGCTGCGGGAACAAAGTATCTGATCTTCCGCCGAGGTCCTACAGACAAGGTCCCGGTGCAGATCGGCACAACGACAGACCCGCTCTATGTGGACGGTTCTTCACAATGGGACACGCCGTACACATATACCGTGGTGGCACAGAACGGCACGGCGCAAAGTGAGCCATCCAGTGAAATAAACGTGAACCACGCGGACACGTTCCCGCCGGAGATTCCGGTTTCGGTGACGGCGCTTGCCGGCCCGAATTCGATAGAGATTTCTTGGACTCGCAGTCCGGATGCAAACCTGAAAGGCTATTACATCTATCGCTCGACGAATGGCGGCGATTTCGTGCGCATTGGTTCTCTGGTGAATGTCCCCACACTTAGCGACAACACCGTCGAACACGGAAAATCGTATCGCTACGAGATCAGTGCAGTCAGTCAGAAAGACGTAGAAAGCAACAAGTCACGACCTACTGAGCCGATTGCATTCTGAGGCCATTCTCTTCGCGCGCGAGTGGCCCAACCGTATGCTAGCCTCGGTGATATGAAGGCCAGACCTACGCTGGGAGCTCCTATTTGGGCCGCTTCCTGACGACTTGGGTAGGCTCTTTCCAAGACTTTCTCTTTCTCGCTGCGCGGTCCTTCGGTAACGTTTTCCGTACTCCGCATTATTACGACGATGTGGCCATTCAGATGGACCTCATCGGTTTTGGAAGCATTCCGATCGTCATACTGACCGGCTTCTTCAGCGGAGCGATCATCGCTCTCCAGATGGCACGCGCGCTGAGCACATACGGCGCCAGCAGCGAAGTAGGTTCCATCGTTTCGCTGACTCTCGTACGCGAGCTCGGTCCCGTGCTGACGGCGTTGCTGGTTGCGGGACGCAATGCCTCAGGTATCGCCAGTGAACTTGGGTCCATGAAAGTGACGGAACAGATCGATGCCATGCGCGCGCTGGGGACAGATCCGATTCAGAAGCTTGTCACGCCACGATTAACGGCAACCGCGATCATGCTTCCATGTCTGACGGTCATCGCTGACGCAATCGGACTTTTCGGCGCTTACCTGGTTGCCGTGCCTCTGCTGCACCTGCTGACCGGTCCCTATTACTGGTCGAGTTCCTGGCGCGCGCTGGTGCTGAACGATCTCGCGCAGGGACTCATCAAGCCGCTGCTATTCGGCATCATCATTTCGTTGGTCGGCTGCTTCTACGGTTTGCGTACATCAGGCGGCACACAAGGTGTGGGTCTTGCCACGACACAAGCTGTTGTAACCGCCTCCATCTGGATCTTCGCGGTGACGTTCCTGATTGACAAGATTTTCGTGAACCTGTGACCACGCCTCGACCACAAGACCCTCCGCTCATCGAGATGGAAAACGTGAACCTGCAGTTCGAAGAGGCTTGGGCGCTCCGCGACATCTCCCTCACGTTGAATCCCGGGGAAACGCGGATTATCTTCGGGTCTGCAGGTAGCGGCAAGACTACTCTGCTGAAGGCGGTGATTGGCCTGGTTGCTGTCGATTCCGGTGAAATCAACCTCTTCGGTGAGGATGTGACAAAGCTCAAAGAGCAACAATTGTACCCATTGCGCAGCCGCGCTGGATTTCTCTTCCAGGAAGGCGGCCTGTTCGATTCTCTGCGGGTTGGCGAGAACGTCGAATATCCGCTCGTGAACCAAACTAGCGGAGGCGAAACCCAGCAGCTTTCAGCCGCGGACCGCGAGCGCCATGTCAGGGAAACTCTGCGCTTTGTCGAATTGGAACAGACGTATGAAAAGTTTCCCAGCGAGTTGTCGGGTGGAATGCGCCGCCGCGTCGGGATTGCGCGCGCAATTGTCACGGAGCCGCGGCTGGTGCTTTACGATTCACCGACGGCCGGTTTGGACCCTATTACCGCAAACATCATCATGGCCCTGATTGCGAAGGAGCGCGATACCCGCAACACCGCTTCATTGATTGTGACTCACCGGTACCAGGACGGAGAGCTGATGGCCGATTTCCGCTATAACGCGGAGACAGAGGACTTGGTGCCGGTGAGCGCAGACGAACAGACCGATCCAATAAGAGCGCGCACAAAGTTTATGGTGATGAAAGAAGGCGAAATTGTGTTTCTTGGCACCAAGCATGAGCTGGAACAGAATAGCGACTCCTACGTCAAACGGTTCGTGCGCCACGAGGAATAAATATGCCCAGCAAGGAACGTGTTGGTTTAGCACAGCTGAAAGTAGGGATACTCGGAATCGTCGCCCTATTCTTTGTCACCCTCCTGATCTTTCTGCTCACGGGCGGCACCAGTTGGTTCCAGCACACCGTGCCGCTACACGTTTACGTGTCGGATGCTTCGGGTTTGACGGAAGGTGGGCCGGTTCGGATCAATGGCATCTCGGCGGGCAAGGTCACGGGCGTGCGGCTCTCGGGTGAGACCGATCCAAACCGCGTCATCAAAATTGACTTTGAGGTGGACGAGGATATGCTCAAGCAGATTCCGGACGATTCCATCGCATCGATTTCATCCGACAATCTGTTGGGCAGCACGAAATTTCTGCAGGTCAACAAAGGCAAGGACGCGCAGACCCTGCGCCCCGGAGCAACGATGAAAGCTTCCAACACGCAGGAGTTCCAGCAGCTTGTACAGCAGGGTTTCGGAGTCCTGGATTCGGCGCAGGCGATCCTGCAGAAGATTTCGACGGTGTTAGACGAAGTTCAGAACGGTAAAGGCAGCGTTGGGAAATTGCTCGTCGACGACAGCCTTTACAACAGCCTTCTCGCAACCGTAAATCAGGTGCAACAATTAGCAACGACTCTCAACACGCGCACAGGTACGATCGGGCGACTCGTAAACGATCCCACACTTTACAACCAGGTGCAGGCAACGTTAGCGCGCGTGGACGAGATCACGCAAGGGCTGCAGCACGGCAAGGGCACGGCTGGCATGTTGTTGCAGGATCCCAGCATGTACAACAAGCTGAATCAATCTGTCGATCAACTCAACACGATTCTTGCGGACCTGAATGCAGGGAAAGGCACTGCGGGACAACTGTTGAAGAGCGACAAACTTGCGAATCAGGTTTCAACTACCCTCAACAAGGTGAACGTCACGCTGGACAAGGTGAACTCTGGCGAAGGGACGCTAGGGCAACTGCTGGTAAATCCGGCGCTCTACGATCAGGCGACGGGTACGACTCGTGAACTGCATGATCTGCTCAAGGATTTCCGTGCGAACCCCAAGAAGTTCCTGAGCATTCGCCTGCATATTTTCTAAGTGAAGCGGCTGATCATCAACGCCGACGATTTCGGTTTCACGCGCGACGTAAATACCGGCATTCTGAAAGCACATCGCTCGGGTGTTTTAACATCGACAACGCTGATGGCGAATGGCGAGGCGTTTGACGATGCTGTACGACTCGCTTTTGAAACTCCAGCGTTGGATATCGGATGCCACTTGGTCCTGGTGCAAGGACATTCGATTCTGACAGGCAGGCCATTGCCGGATTCACCATTGCAGCTATTGCGTACCCTGGCGGCCGGACGACTGGATGTGTATGCAGAACTGCGCGCGCAGGTGGAAAAAGTTCGCGACACGGGATTGGCCATCACGCATCTGGACTCGCACAAACATACGCACATCATTCCGTCGGTTTTTCGAACCGTGGTGCGGCTGGCGCATGAGTTTGACATCCCGTTCGTGCGCTTGCCCTTGGATCACACAACGCGTTTTGTCGGCAGCGCGTGCCAGTTGGCGGATGGCTACTATCGGCGCTTTGCGCGTGGATCGAACGTCTTTATGACAGATCACTTTCTCGGTTTCCGCTTGACTGGATATCTGACCGAAGAGAGTTTCGCTGCTGCCCTACGCGGCGTAAAAGACGGAACGACGGAGTTCATGTGTCATCCCGGGTTTCTTGGCGAAGAGTTGAAGACCGCGCGCACCCGCCTGAAGGAGTCGCGCGTGCGGGAGTTGGAAGCGTTGACTTCGCCTCGCGTCCGCGCTGTTATGGACGCAGAATCAATCCACTTGGCAACTTTTTGTAGAACGCGCTCTCCGGCGGAACGGGCATAACGAATTTCCCATCGAAGATGGTCGCCAGCGGCTTCACGTCGCTGATCTTCGCCGGATCTATCGCGAAGATATCGTCAGACAAAACGACGAAATCGGCGAGCTTGCCAATCTCGATAGAGCCTTTGATCTTTTCGTCGAAGCTGGCGTAAGCTGCGGAAACGGTGTAAGCCTTAACTGCTTCGGCAACAGTGACCTTCTGCTCGGGAACCCAGCCATCCGGATGTTTGTCGTCAAGCGTTCGCCTGGTCAC
>DATBEG010000119.1:0-20985 GCA_036276155.1 Bryobacteraceae bacterium
GCCACATTGTTTTCGACTTTTTGGCTATAGGTCCAATGCGCTTCGTTCGCGATGAGGTGCAGGCGCTCCAAACGCTAGCTTCCTGCACTTCACACGAAAAATCGAAGGTTCTGCGCATCCGGCAGGATCGTCCCCACAAACGCTGCTCTCCACGCCCATCCTCACGAACCTTAGGCTGCCGCGTAGGCAGCGCTGCCCGATGGTAGCCTTGGTCCTCGTCGGCTAAGAGCTTCCCGCATCGAAGAACCCTCCCGTTCCCACTTCCCGCAAATTTCTTTTCTTTCTCTTTCCTCAACCACTTACCCCTCCTCCACCCTCCAAGCGCGCACGCCCGCATTCCACACTTCTCTCGGGCGACCAACTCGCGCGATGCGCGAATAATCGCGCCTAATCCGTAATAAACTGCCGCCGCGCGCAAGCGCCGACCTCATTCAGAAAGGAAGTTCATGGCAACCGCCAAACAGATCGCGGCCAACCGCCGCAACAGCCAGAAAAGCACGGGTCCCCGTACATCGGAAGGCAAAGCAGTCTCTTCGCAAAATCGCCGCATCCACGGTCTGCTGGGCCGCTTCGAGGTTTTCGGCGCCGAAGAGCAACTCGAATACGATGTCTTCCTCGATGGCCTCATCGACGACCAAAAGCCCATCGGCCTGCTCGAAACTGAACTCGTGAAGAAAATGTCCGAGCACTTCTGGCTCTCCAAACGCGCTCGCCGCTGCCAGGAAGCGTGTTTCGTCCAGTCCAGCGCAGTCGAAAATAACAGGGTCGAGATCGAAATCGCCCCCCACCTGGAACGCTTCACCGGCTACCAGGCCCACCATGATCGCGCCTTCCGCCGCGCCTTGGCCGATCTCCAAACCCTAAGAAAACAAAGGCAATCTACGGAAATTGGCTTTGAACGTGAAAAACACGCAACGGCCGAAGAGGAACGCCGCGCCGCACGCGAGCGGCGCGCTCAAAATCGCGAACGACAACGCGAAAATGAGGAAATGCGCCGTCAGGACACCCACAAAGTCGCTTACGCCACCCGTCAAATGGTCTACCAGCTCAAAGAACAACAACTTTACGTTGCCGCAGCCGCCAACGGCCGTCCATTTCAGCCGTCGGACGGCCTCGAAACTCAGAAAATAGCGGCGTAAATCGCTCCCGTCCTGACTCGTCTCGCACCGCAAGCGCCCGAACCAGCGCTGCCCATCACAGATCCCGAAAATCTTATTTACCGTTTCAGTTTCAACAGCTTACCCGCTCCCACGCACCTGTCTCCCCCACACCCGGGTTTACAGTTTTGGTGAAAACAACACAAGCGCGCAGGGCGTTCAGTGCACGCTCCCCGCGCTTGGAGAAGAAAAGGAGCAGAGTTCATGATCCCACCCTCCGAACCCAGCGATACCCCCCGCTCGCTCGCCCGAATCGGCTTGAGTGACGAGGAAATCGCAACCAAACTCCAGCTCCCGGTCAAGAAATTGCGCCGCCTCTACAAACGCGAACTGCGCGAGGGTGCCGTCGAGGGCAACACGCAGGTGCTGCGCAATCTGCACGCCGCCGCCTGCTCCGGCTCCAACACCACCGCCGCAGCCCTCTGGGTTAAAGCCCGCTGCGGATGGCGCGACACCGGCGTCCCTGCCCCATGCACCCATGTCAAGCCCTTGAAACTCGTCATCGGCTCGAAAGAAATCAATGCGCAAAGCAAGCCGTCTGAGGATTGATCTCTTCCCTCCGCAGAAGGAAGTCTTCAACTGCCAAGAGCGTTTCCGCGTTGTCGTCGCTGGCCGCCGCTTCGGCAAAACGCAGCTCGCTCTCACCGAACTCATATTCGCCGCTTGGGATGTCCCCGGGTTTCTCGCCTGGTACGTCGCCCCCACGTACCGTCAAGCCAAGCGCATCGCGTGGGACCGCCTCAAAGACATGGTCGGGCACTTGCACGGCGTTACCAGCAGCGACTCCGAATTGACCGTTCGCTTCCCCAATGGCGGTGCCATCGCACTCCGCGGCGCAGACAATTACGATTCGCTCCGCGGCAACAGCCTCGATTTCGTCGTCCTCGACGAGTTCGCGCATATGAAACCAGAGGTCTGGTCCGAAGTCCTGCGCCCCGCCCTCACGGATCGCAAAGGTCGTGCCCTCTTCATCGGCACGCCGCAAGGTCACAACCATCTATATGACCGTTTTCGGCACGCGCATTCCACCCGTAACTGGGCTGCCTTCCAGTTCCGCACCATTGATGGTGGAAATGTCACGGAAGAGGAACTTGCGAGCGCCGCAGCGGAACTCGACGCCCGCCTCTACCGCCAGGAGTTTGAAGCCAGCTTTGAAAACACCGCGCTCGGCCGCGCCTACCACGCCTTTGACCGAGCCCTTCATGTCCGGCCTTGCACGTACAACATCGGCGCGCGTCTCATCTGGTCTCTCGATTTCAACGTGAACCCCATGTGCTCCGTCATTGCCCAGCGCGATGGCGACAACGTCGAAGTGCTCGACGAACTGATCCTCGAAGACGCGAACACCTGGCTGGCCTGCGAGCGTTTCTGGCAGCGGGTTCAGCCCTACCGCCATAAGTACGGCGCGCTCGCCATCGACATCTATGGTGACGCCAGCGGCCACCAGCGCCGCACCTCTGCTGCCGCCACCGACTGGACTCTCATCCGTCAGTTCTTTGGGCAGCTTCGAGGTCAGGTCGTGACCACCATCCGCGCAGCCGAATCGAACCCCGGCGTTCGCGACCGCGTGAACATCGTGAACGGCCGGCTCCTCAACGCCGCTGCCGAAACCCGCCTCGTAATCGATCCCAAATGCAAGGAACTCATCCTCGATCTCGAACGCGTCTGCTGGTCGACGGACTCATCCGGCCAACCGACGACCGAACTCGACAAATCCGACCGCACCCGCACCCACGCGAGCGATGCCCTCGGCTACTACCTGGCGCAAGCCTTCCCGCTCTCCACTAAGAATGGCGAGAAGCGAGACAGACTACTTTGATTGCAAACTTTTCTGCTCACATGGGCTTGCTACGGCGCCCACCTCCCCGGACAACCCGGCGTCGTCCATCGGGATCTCAATCAGTTCGGCGGGCCACTGGCGGTGCCATCCGGCGCTTGCATCCGACCGCGCCAGGAACGATATCGCATCGAGAGGCGCCGCGCGGAGATCATCGTTGGAGCGATCCAGCAGGTCTGTGCAAATCGCGGTTGGAAGAGCAAGCGGAGGTTTACCTCTCCCGCTTTTTCTTAGCCAATTCCACTCAGATAATTGCATACTGGAGTGCTAAGATGTTATCCTATAACTGAGGTCGAAACTCTCTATGGATTTCAATCGCCTGACTGAAAAGTCGCAAGAAGCCATTCGGCAGGCGCAAACCACGGCTATTAACTTCGGAAACCAGCAGGTTGACGTTGAGCATCTGCTCCTCGCCATGCTCGAGCAGGAAGGTGGATTGGCGCCTTCTATCCTTCTGCGGGCGGGTATCGCCGTCGAACCGCTGCATCAGCGGTTGTTGCAAGAGATCGAAAAGCTGCCCAAGGTGAGTGGC
Organism: Bryobacteraceae bacterium; assembly: GCA_036276155.1. GTDB lineage: Bacteria > Acidobacteriota > Terriglobia > Bryobacterales > Bryobacteraceae > Bog-105. The sequence continues at coordinate 3,527 of DATBEG010000119.1, forward strand.
AGTGCAACTCGGCCCGACCAGGTGTATGTCACACCTCGACTTTCACAATTATTGATGCGCGCCGAGCAGGAAGCGAAGCGCCTGAAAGATGATTACGTTTCCATCGAGCATCTGCTGCTCGCAACATCGGAGGATTCCGGCGCAGCCGGCAAGCTGCTGAAAGACTTCGGCCTCAATCGCGACCGCCTGATGAAGGCGCTGGTCGAGGTCCGCGGGAACCAGCGTGTTACCAGCCAGAATCCCGAGACCACGTACGAAGCACTCGAGAAATATGGCCGCGATCTGACCGACCTCGCCTCAAAAGGCAAGGTGGACCCGGTCATCGGGCGTGACGAAGAGATTCGCCGCGTCATTCAGGTGCTTTCCCGGCGCACAAAGAACAACCCGGTTCTGATCGGCGAACCCGGCGTCGGCAAAACGGCCATTGTGGAAGGACTCGCCCAGCGCATTGTACGCGGCGACGTGCCCGAAGGACTGAAAGACAAGAAGGTTGTCGCCCTCGATATGGGCGCGCTGATCGCCGGCGCTAAGTTCCGCGGCGAGTTCGAAGAGCGGTTGAAGGCCGTTCTCAAAGAGGTTCAGTCGTCCGAAGGGCGCATCATCCTCTTTATTGACGAGTTGCACACGGTCGTCGGAGCAGGCAAGGCCGAAGGCGCAATGGACGCCGGCAACCTGCTGAAACCGATGCTGGCTCGCGGCGAACTGCATTGCATTGGCGCGACGACGCTCGACGAATATCGCAAGTACATCGAAAAGGATGCAGCTCTCGAGCGGCGTTTCCAGACCGTGTTTGTCGACCAGCCAAGCGTCGAAGATACCATCTCGATTCTGCGCGGTCTGCGCGAGCGTTATGAGCTCCATCACGGCATCCGTATCAAGGACACGGCGCTGGTAGCGGCGGCAGTTCTTTCGAATCGCTACATCACGGATCGATTCCTGCCCGACAAAGCGATCGATCTCATGGACGAATCCGCGGCCAAGCTCCGGACCGAAATCGACTCCATGCCGAGCGAACTCGACGAGCTTCTGCGTCGTCAGATGCAGCTCGAGATCGAGCGCGAGGCGCTGAAGAAGGAGACCGACACAGTTTCGAAAGAACGTCTCGCACGGATCGAAAAGGAACTCGCCGAGTTGAAGACGTCTTCAACGGCGCTACAAGCCCAATGGGAGGCTGAAAAAGCAGCCGTTCAGAAGGTTCGAGCTCTGCGCGAACAGATTGATCAGGTAAAAATCGAGATCGCTCAGGCCGAACGCGCCTACGATCTGAACAAGGCGGCTGAGCTGAAGTACGGCCGCCTAACCGAGCTGCAACGGCAGCTCCAGGCCGAAGAAGATCGTGTCGCCGGCAAGCAGGGCGGAACGCGGCTCCTCAAAGAAGAAGTCGACGAGGAAGATATCGCCGAAGTGGTGAGTCGCTGGACCGGTGTTCCGGTTTCCAAGCTGCTCGAAGGCGAGATGAAGAAGCTGCTGGCGCTCGAAGACGAGCTTCACAAGCGTGTCATCGGCCAGGACGAAGCGGTTCTGGCGGTGGCCGAAGCCGTGATCCGCGCACGCTCTGGATTGAAAGATCCGCGGCGGCCCATCGGTAGCTTCCTGTTCTTAGGGCCTACCGGCGTCGGCAAAACCGAGTTGGCAAGGGCTCTGGCTGAATTCCTGTTCGATGATGAGCGGGCCATGATCCGCATCGACATGTCCGAATATCAGGAGAAACATACCGTCTCCCGCCTGATTGGCGCGCCTCCTGGATACGTCGGCTACGATGAAGGCGGCCAATTGACCGAAGCTGTGCGGCGGCGTCCGTATTCTGTAGTGCTTTTCGATGAGATCGAGAAGGCTCACCACGATGTCTTCAACACCCTGTTACAGGTGTTGGACGACGGGCGCTTGACTGACGGCCAGGGCCGAACGGTCGATTTCAAGAACGTTATCGTGATCATGACCTCGAATATCGGTAGCCACCGGATTCTGGAATATCGCGGGGCCTTCGAAGGAGAAGAGTATCGGCGGATGAAAGACGCGGTGCTTTCAGAACTTCGGAACAGCTTCCGGCCGGAATTTCTGAACCGTCTGGACGAGATCATCGTCTTCCATGCACTGAGCGAAGAGGATTTGAAGAAGATCGTGGAAATCCAACTGGCCGGCCTCCGGGCTCGATTGGAAGAGCGGCACATTACACTATCGCTCACCGAAGCGGCACGTACGCGGCTGGTTCGGAGCGGCTACGATCCGCACTACGGCGCTCGCCCTTTAAAACGAGCTATACAGAAAGAGATAGAAAACCCGCTTGCGAGACGAATAGTAAGTGGAGATATAAAAGACGGGCAAACCATTTTGATTGATGCCGATCCGAGTGGCCCGGGGTTGAAATTGCAGCTGGTGGAAACACCTGCCGCCCAACCGGCAGTGGCATGAAAGATAGCTGGCAGACGAGCGCAGGATGCTTAGCAATGCGGAGTTCGGCAGCCCTGCGCGAGTCGTTGCCGGCGTTGGAAAGTGACCGGTAAATCGAATTCCCGTTTGGAACGTCAAAAGAAAGGAAGCGGATGGGGTATTACCTCAGTCCGTATAACGAAAGGATTCTAAGAAGGACATGGCAAACGTGGTCCAATTTCGCCGCACTACAGCGATCTTGACGCTGGTGGCGGCCTCGATCGGCGGCGGGCTGATTGCTGCATTCGCGGTAGCAAATCATTCCAGCAGCCCGGCTTCAGTCGTTGCGCGTGCCGACTCCAGTACGCAGAAAGTCAGTCAGCTCTCTAACTCTTTTGCTGACATCATCGAGAAGGCTTCACCGGCCGTGGTGAAGATCAGCATGACGCGTATCATCAAGGCATCAGATCAACAGCAGGGCGGAAATCCGTTTATGTCGGATCCTTTCTTCCAGCAGTTTTTCGGTGGCCGCGGTCAGATGAAACCGCGCGACCAGCGGGAAGAGGGTCTTGGTTCCGGAATTATTGTGAGCCCGTCAGGCTATATTCTGACCAACAATCATGTTGTCGAGAAGGCCAGCAAGCTGGAAGTGACCTTGTCGGACGGCCGCAACTTCAGCGGCAAGGTCGTTGGCGCTGACCCCCAAACTGATGTCGCAGTGGTCAAAATCAGTGCAGATAGCCTCCCCGTGATGCCGTTCGCGAACTCCGATTCGGCGCGCGTGGGCGATCTCTGCTTCGCCATCGGCAACCCCTTCGGTCAGGATCACACCGTCACCATGGGTATTGTCAGTGCGAAGAATCGCAATCTGGAACTCGGAACTCACATTCAGAACTTCATCCAGACCGACGCTTCCATTAACCCCGGCAACTCGGGCGGTGCTTTGATCAATGCTCGCGGTGAGTTGATCGGTATGAATACGATGATCCTCACTGGCGGCGGCGGCAATGTGTTCGGCGGTGGTGAAGGCGGCAACGTTGGTATCGGCTTTGCCGTTCCATCCAACCTCGCCAAGGGTGTGATGGATCAGATTGAAGCGCACGGCAAAGTCTCTCGCGGCTATCTGGGCGCGGAACTCGGCAACGTAACGCAGGAAATGGCTCCGCACCTGGGTCTGAAGAACGGTGAAGAAGGCGCTTATATCGCCAGCGTCACCGCGAACGGTCCCGGCGCCAAGGCCGGCTTGCAATCCGGCGATGTCGTGGTCGGTATCGACGGCAAGCCTGTCCACACTGCCGATGACCTGACAATGGCCGTAATCTCTCATTCCCCGAACACGAACGTTACCCTGGATGTCGTTCGCAACGGCAATCCCACCAAGGTGACCGTCGCGCTCGGAACTCGCCCAACCGGTATTGATTGGGATCAGAACAACCCCAACGGAAAGGGTAATGACAACGGCAACGATCAGGATAATGGCGGTGCTACCCCCGGCGTGACCGAGCGCGGAATCACTGTAGAGACGCTTACACCCGATCTAGCCCAGCAGGTGCAAGGTCTTCAGCCCGGCACTAAGGGTGTCGTGGTTGACTCGGTCGACCAATCTAGCCCGGGCGCCGACTCTGTTGCCCGCGGTACTGTTATTATTGCGGTGGATCGCAAACCGGTGACCACTGCGGCCGATTTCAAGCGCTTGATGCAGGAAGCAGCCGGCAAGTCCGTCATGCTGACCGTCAAGCAGGGTGGCGCGAACTTCTTCGTCGTCGTCCAGCCGCAGTAAAAGGCCGAATCCAGTATTTGAGGTAACGCCCGGGATCAGGGTCGACCCTGATCTCGGGTTTTTTTGTCGTGACCAAAAGTTGAGTGTATCTCGCGCAGCTAATCGCAGCTTTTCGCTGTATGGCTGCATCCAAGCTGATAGGGAAGCCCAATGGCAAACAATGAATATCAAGTTCTTCCGGCACTTCCGTTGAAGAACACGATTCTTTTCCCGGGATTGCTTCTGCCCCTCTCCGTCGGACGCGATTCGTCGCTCCGAGCCGTGGAAGCAGCTCTGAAAACCGAGGAAAAGGAGATCCTCCTGATAGCGCAGCGCGATCCCCAGGTGGAAGCGCCGCAGCAGGACGATCTTTATACAATCGGCACGAAAGCCGTTATTCGTAAATCATCCCGGCCCAATGAGGCCCTGATGGAGATCCTGGTTCTCGGCATGGAGCGCGTGGTCCTCTCCAAGCTGGAACAGGTGGAACCATATATCGCGGCCAAGTTCCGCGTTCTTCCTATCCCGGAAGACACCGGTTCCGAAGTAGAAGCCTTATCCGGCGCATTGCTGGAGCTGGCTGGCAAGGCAATCTCTCTTGCCCAGCCGCAATCGGCCGCTGAGTTGACTCGTATGCTGGCCGGCAGCGACGATCCGGTGCGTCTTGCCTATCTGTTGGCGAGTGTTTTCAGCCTCGACGTGGCGCGCGAGCAGAAGCTGCTTGAAGCGGAAACCCGCGTTGACGCTCTTCGCCTGATGCACTCCTACCTGTCGCATGAGTTGCAGGTGCTGGAACTCAGGCAGAAGATCGCCTCGGATGCTCGTGACGAGATGTCGAAAGAGCAGCGCGAATATCTGCTGCGGCAGCAGTTGCGCGCTATTCAGCAGGAACTTGGGGAGAAGGACGGCGACAAGGCCGAAGTCGAAATGCTGCGCGAGCGTTTCGAAAAGGCGCAGCTGCCCGAGGAAGCAAAGAAAGAAGTAGAGCGTGAACTTGCGCGGCTGGAGCGGTTACCAGCCGGGGCGCCTGATTATCACGTCACACGCACATACCTCGAATTCGTTCTGGATCTTCCCTGGAACAAAACCACGGAAGACAACCTGGAAATCTCAAACGCGCGCCAGGTTCTCGATGAGGATCACTTCGGCCTGAAGGAAATCAAGGAGCGCATTCTGGAGCACCTGAGTGTTCTGAAGCGCAATCCGGATGCGAAGGCCCCGATTCTGTGCCTTGTTGGCGCGCCTGGCGTTGGTAAAACATCGTTGGGTCAATCGGTAGCACGCGCGCTCGGACGCAAATTCGAACGGTTCAGCCTCGGCGGCATGCATGATGAGGCCGAACTGCGCGGACATCGCCGGACTTACATCGGCGCTATGGCAGGACGGCTGCTGCAGGCAATGCGGCGCGCCGACGCCTCGAACCCGGTTCTTCTGCTCGACGAAGTCGACAAGCTCGGCCGTGATTTTCGCGGTGACCCGGCTTCGGCCTTGCTCGAAGTGCTCGATCCGGAACAGAACAAGACGTTCCGCGACAACTATCTGGACATCGCTTTTGACTTATCGAAGGTCCTGTTCATCACGACGGCGAATACGCTGGACACTATTCCGCAACCGCTGCTCGACCGTATGGAAATCCTGCGGCTCTCGGGTTACAGCGAGGAAGAGAAGCAACAGATTGCCCGTCGCTTCCTGATTCCGAAGCAGCTCAAGGCCACTGGCTTGACTGAGGAGCAGATTCAGTTTACGGACGAAGGTCTGCGAGCCATCATCACCGGTTACACCCGTGAAGCTGGTCTGCGACGCCTGGAGCGCGCGATTGCCAGAGTGACCCGAAAGGTGACTTTGCAGTACGCGGAAGGGCGGACCGAAAAGGCCGTCATAACTCCGGATACTCTAGGCGATCTCCTCGGACCTGAGATGTTCCTGCCCGAAACCGGAAGGAAAAATGTTCCGGCCGGTGTTGTGACCGGCTTGGCCTGGACCGAAACGGGGGGCGACGTTCTCTATATCGAGAGCGCGCTGTTGCCGGAAGGCAAGGGCCTGACCATGACTGGTCAACTCGGCGAAGTCATGCAGGAATCGGCAAAGATCGCGCAGAGCTATATCTGGGCGCATGCTGCCGAACTCGGCATCGATCCCGAGAAGATCAAGAACAACGGCGTGCACGTGCACGTCCCGGCGGGCGCGATTCCGAAGGACGGACCTTCAGCCGGCGTGACCATGACCAGCGCGATGGCTTCCATTTACACGGGCCTCCCGGCTCGAAACGACGTCGCCATGACCGGTGAAGTGACCTTGGCTGGCCTGGTGCTGCCGATCGGCGGGGTCAAGGAGAAAGTGTTGGCCGCGCGCCGCACGGGTATTCACCGCGTGATTCTGCCGCAAGGCAACAAGAAGGACCTGCGCGATCTGCCGGATCATGTTCGGCAGGAGATGCAGTTCCACTTCGTAGATCGCGTCGAACAAGTACTTTCGATTGTGCTTCCCAACCTGCAGATGATGCCGCTCGCGTTAGCGAGCTAATTCACAGCCCCGGATCGCCTTCAATGGCGCTTCGGGGCTTTTTTGTCTCTGGTCTAAACCCTTGTTATTCCAGGCGATAATTCGGTGCTTCTTTGGTGATGATGACGTCGTGAACGTGGCTCTCGCGAAGTCCGGCGACGGTAACGCGAAGAAATTTCGCTTTCTGCTGCAACTCGCGAATGTTGGCGCAGCCGCAGTAGCCCATCCCGGCGCGAAGACCGCCGACAAGTTGGTACGCCATCTCTGCCAATGGGCCCTTGTACGGTACGCGGCCTTCGATGCCCTCAGGCACCAGTTTGCCGCCGGGCGTCTGCGAATAACGTTCCGAACTGCCCTGTGGCATCGCGCCCATGGAACCCATGCCGCGATAGCTCTTGAACGTGCGGCCCTGATAAAGAATCGTCTCGCCGGGACTTTCGTCGGTCCCGGCAAGCAGGCTTCCAATCATGACAGAATCAGCGCCGGATGCGATCGCCTTCGTGATGTCGCCCGAGTACTTCACGCCTCCGTCAGAAATGAGAGGTACCCCAGCGTCCTGAGTGGCCTTCGCACATTCGGCGATGGCGGTGATCTGCGGAACACCCGCTCCGCTCACCACGCGCGTTGTGCAGATGGATCCGGGCCCGATACCGACCTTAACGCCGTCCGCGCCCAAGCGAATGAGATCGCGCGCGCCTTCGAATGAAGCGACGTTGCCCGCTATGAGCTGGATTTCCGGCATCTTCGACTTGATCTCTTTCACGGCGTCCAGGACGCGCTGGCTGTGGCCGTGTGCGGAGTCGAGCACGAGCGCGTCCACTTTCCGGCGAACCAGTTCCTGCGCGCGTTCTAGAAAGTCACCACCGGAGCCGATGGCGGCGGCGGCGCGCAAACGGCCCTGCGCATCCTTCGCTGCGTTGGGATACTTGAGTTTCTTCTGAATGTCCTTGACCGTGATCAGGCCCTTCAGCGCGTATTGGTCGTCGACAACCAGAAGCTTTTCGACGCGATGTTGATGCAGGATCTTCTGGGCTTCTTCGAGCGTGGTGCCGACCGGAACCGTGATGAGTTCCTCTTTGGTCATCACCTCCGAGATCGGTAGATCGTAGCGTGTCTCGAAGCGCAGGTCGCGGTTGGTGAGAATGCCGACGAGCCGTCCGTTTTTCGTGACCGGGATACCGGATATACGGTAGCGGCTCATCACTTCGAGGGCTTCGGAAATTTTGCGTTCTGGTTCGATCGTGACCGGGTCGACGATCATGCCACTCTCGCTGCGCTTGACGCGGTCGACCTCTTCGGCCTGTCTGTCGATCGGCATGTTCTTGTGAATTACGCCGATGCCGCCCTGCTGGGCGAGCGCGATGGCCATGTGAGACTCGGTGACCGTGTCCATGGCGGAGCTGAGCAGCGGAATTTTGAGCGCGATTGTTCGGGTTAGTTGTGTCGACGTGTCGACTTCCGCCGGCGTTATCTCGCTGTGAGCGGGTTGGAGTAGCACGTCATCGAAGGTGAGTCCTTCTTGTATCACCTCGGGAATCATGCGGCGATAACCCCATGCTAACAGGCTGCTTGAAAAGGCTAAATTCCTGCTCAAATTCAGTTAGTTAGCGGGGTTATACCCACGGCTATACTGAAGTTGCGTGTTTCAGGTTGGGCGCTACCAGGTTCTTGAAGAGGTGGGCCGTGGCGCAGCGGGCGTTGTCTTCAAGGCGCGCGACCCGGCAATCAATCGCACCGTCGCGATAAAGGCCATCGACCTCGGCGAGTTCACGAATCCGGAAGAGCGGCAGAAAGTCCGTGACCGGCTGCTGCGTGAGGCTCAGTCGGCAGGTCTTCTCTCGCACCCGAACATCGTCACGATCTTCGATGTGCTCGAAGAGAAAGACTTCGCCTACATCCTCATGGAGTACGTTGCCGGGTCGTCCCTGGAACGGTTGATCAGTACCCGGACACTGCCGGACGGCGAGGCACTGCTGCGGTTCTTAAGGCAAGTTGCCGACGCACTTGATTACGCACACCGCAAGGGCGTGGTTCACCGGGACATCAAGCCGGCGAACATCATCATCTCTGACGACGCGATTACGGGCGAGCACCTTGCCAAGATCACGGACTTTGGTGTGGCGAAGGTCATCTCGCACGAGATCACCCAGAGCGGCTCGATGATCGGGACTCCGAACTACATGTCTCCCGAGCAAATCGAGGGGCTGAGTGTGGACGGTCGATCAGACCAGTTTTCGCTGGCGGTGATTGCATACGAACTGCTTACCGGGATGAAGCCCTTTGCCGGAGAAAATCTGCCGGCGCTGTTCTATCAGATCTGCAAGCAGAATCCGAAGCCGGTGGAGGAAGTGAACTCGACGCTTACGGCGACGGTGGATAAGGTGCTGAGCCGCGCGCTAGCAAAGCACGCGGACGAACGTTACCCGACGTGCGTCGCATTTATCGGCGCACTCAACATCGCGCTCGGCGAGTGTCCGAATTGGGCGGTTCTGGCGCAACGCGCGCCGGAAACGGTCGCGACTGCTGCAGCTATCCGGCCGGGCGCTGCCGCCGCAACGGCACGAGCGAACGAGGTCACGCGCGTTCGCAGAGCGGAAGGGATAGAAGCTGCCGCACCCGTCGTGTTGCCGCTCGCGCGACGCAGGGAATTCGACCGGGAAGAACAACCCAAACCAGACGACGCTGAGCAAACGAACACGATCGGAAAGAAGCTCGCGGTCATTCTCGCGATGTGTTTCGCAATTGGAGCGGCGGTCGTCTTCATCGTGCGCTGGAACTCGGAGCCTGCCATTCCCACGCAGGTGCTGGACACGAAATCGGGTCCGGTGTCACCGCCGCCACAAATGACTGACACCGGTACTGAAGCACCGCCGGCAGAGGTACGGAGAACGCCGCCCGAGAGGCCAAGAATCTCGCCGACGGTTCGAACGCAGACCAACACTGTAGCGCGACAATCGACGCCAACGGCGCCACCCACAAGAACGCAGCCTGAACGCGCTGAGCGCTCTCCGACAGGTGTAGAACTATTGACCGAGCCGGCGGGCGCTCACGTGACAATCGACGGGAGTCTTTCGTGCACTTCCCCTTGCACGCTGGAACTGCCGAATGGAAGACACACGCTGTCTGTGCAGGCGGATGGGTACGAGGTTGCAAGGCGCATATTCAATGTGCCGGGAGACACGAGCCTTTACATGCCGCTGGCGAAGAACACCGGCGCAGTTGTGCTGACCTCCGTTCCGAAAGGAGCGGTGGTGCTTGTAGACGGGCAGACAGTAGGGCGCACGCCAGTCACGGCGCACGTGCCGTTGGGGACGCATCACATTACCTGGATGCTGAACGGAAATCAGCATGAGGAGACGATTGAGGTCTCCGGCGGAATACAAGCGCGGGGTTTTATCTTTCAGTAGCAACGTCGCGGTGAGCGGGGTAGCCGGGAATGCCGGTCGCGGTGAGGATCGCACGATCGACGGCTTGCGCCATAACTTCAGCGGCGACAGCGCCGACGGTCGTTAGGTCGGCTGTTGTGGTGCTTGTTCCTGTGCCGGCAGCGAAGATCGTGTCGCCGTCAAACATGGTATGCACCGGATTAATGGACCGCGCGAAGCCGTCGTGTGCCATTTGGGCAATTTTGGTGGCTTCGGGCTTAGTCAGCTTTGCATTTGTGGCAACGATACCTATGGCGCTATTTACTCCGGCGCGCGGCTGAATAGTCGCGCCCGCGATTATCTGTGCCATGGCATCCCGGAATCCTCGGCCATCCGGCGTGCGAGCGCCTGCGATTATCTTTCCCGTTTTGTAGTCCAATACGTCGCCTGCCGGATTGACGGCAACGATCGCGCCGACAATCAGATCCGAATTGCCGACGCGAACGCTTGCCGTTCCTAGTCCGCCCTTCATCGCGTAGCGGAAGCCGAAAATCTTTCCTACGGTGGCGCCTGCCCCTGCGCCAACATTTCCTTCCGGTACGTCTGCGCTGGAGGCGTTCTCGCAAGCTTTGAAGCCGGCTTCCGCATCGGGACGAATTTTCGGATCGCCTCCAATATTCAAGTCATAGAGGACTGCGGCTGGGACAATAGGGACGGCACCAGCGGCGGTGTGAAAGCCCATCCCATGTGATTCTAAATAGCGCATCACACCCGTAGCCGCATCCAGACCGAAGGCGCTGCCGCCGGTGAGCAGAATGGCATTCACCTGCTGGACCGTATTGATGGGATCGAGCAGATCAGTTTCGCGAGTTCCCGGCGCGGAGCCGCGCACATCGACGCCCGCCACTGCACCGTGATCGAACAGGACAACCGTGCAGCCTGTAGGTCGCCGCGTATCAGTGAAGTGACCCACGCGAAGGCCGCCTACATCGGTGATTCTCCCCGATTTGTCGTTCTCCATCGTTTCACCTGATCCCAACGCGGCGAGGCCGAGCGACGCCCCAGCAACGAAATCACGTCTGCTGACCATACCCGTTACGATCATAGACGTTGAATGAGGGCGTTTACGTGGCGATGGGTGGCGGTCAGCATTTTTATCATTTCGTCGACGTTGAATTATCTTGATCGCCAACTGCTGGTATTCCTCGCGCCGCTGATTATTCACGATCTGCGAATCGATCAGACGCGATTCGGGCTGCTGATCTCCGCTTTTTCCATCGCGTATGCGGCGGCATCGTTGTTCAGCGGTTGGCTGCTCGACAGGATCGGGATCAACAAGACCATTTCGCTTGCGGTGGGTTGGTGGTCAACGGCCGCTACCTGTACGGCATTCACACGCGGGCTTGCGGGACTCGGGATCTGCCGTGCTGCTTTAGGCGTCGGCGAGTCTGCCGGAGTTCCCGCAGTGGGAAAGCTGAATGGGATTTATCTCAAGCCCGAGGAGCGAGCGCTGGGAGCGGCGGCAAACCAGATCGGACTCAGTCTGGGCGCGATTATTGCGCCGTTGTGGATTGGCATTGCGCTCGCATACGGCTGGCGAATGCCGTTTGTCGTCACTGGACTGATGGGTTTCGTCTGGATTCCCGTCTGGCTCGCGGTGAACCGGAGGATTCCGCCCCGCTACGGCGATCAGGAACTTGCGCCATCGCGCGGTGTCACTGAATTTGCGTTATTGGGTGGAAGACCGCTCCTGCTTCTGGTGATTGCAAACGTGCTTTGGATGGGCAGTTACTCCTTGTGGTCAAACTGGACAACGCTGTACCTGGTTCACGTGCATCATTTGACCTTGCAGCAGACGGCGAGATATGTCTGGATTCCGCCGCTCATCTCGAATCTCGGCGGATTTTTCGGGGGCTGGCTCTCACTCAAATGGATTCAGCAGGGGATGGACGTGGTTGCGGCGCGGCGACGGGCTGTCTTCTACAGCGCCGGAGGCTTTCTGGTGACGCTGTTTCTGCCTCTCGCGCCTGATGCTGCGTGGGCCACTGCAATCATCGCAGTGAGTTTCTTCTTCTCGCTATCGGGCAGCGTGAACATCTATGCGCTGCCCATTGATCTATTCGGCCCCGCACGGGCGGGTCTTGGGATTGCGGCGTTGACCTGTTCGTTTGGAATTCTGCAGACGGCGATTTCACCGCTCATCGGCTTCCTTGGTGACCACCATCTCTACAACCAAGTTGTGTGGCTGGTCACTGCGCCGCTGTTGCTTTCACTAACGGTTCTGCCCCGCAGTAGTGGGTCGGCGGCGAAATAAACCGAGCACCAGGCCTTTGAAGAGACGCGCACCGTACAAGCCTGTAGCCAGGAAACTACCGAACAAAGCCATTGCTTCGTAGCTCTCGCGTCCCTGTCGCTGCCAATAGACATCCTGCAGATTGAGCCAGAGGGCGAACTCGTCGAGAATCAGGGCAGCCGCAACGCCGTACATCATGGAGGTCAATCGACCGAGCCAATGCGAGTGCGCCATGCTGCCGGTTCCGATCTCCATCAGCCAGAGATAGCCAACAAGAAGCAGCAGCAAAATGCCCCACACCATGTGGTGAATGTGCCTGCCGTGCATACTCACGTCGTGAAAGGGGCCGACGTCGTAATGAATCGCGAGAGTAAGGCCGCGCACCACGAGAACGGTGACAAAAAACCCAAGCGAAGCGAGAAAGAGGCGCTCGCGACGAGGCTCAGTGAGCTCCTGCCGGTAAATTCTGTTGAGGCGTCCACGAGAAAACAGCAGCGCAAGCAGCGCCAAAATGCCGCCGATGATGAGAGGGCCGAGCCAGAAACTCTTGTGCATCCACATAGCGTTACTGCCCCTTCAGCCAGTCCGGTTGGATGAGGCGCTGCACTTCGGGGCTCGACAGATCCGCTTTGAGGATCACGCGGACCGGGAGTTCCAGTTTTTTCGGCGGAGTCTGACCGTTCAGTTTGTCCACCAGAGATTTGACTGATTGATAGCCGAGTTGATACGGATTTTGAACTAGCATCGCGTCAATGGTGCCGTCCCGAAGCGCGTCGACGTGGGCTTTGCTGAAATCGAAAGTCACGAGTTTGACGCGACCGGCGAGATTGCGATTCTTAATCGCCTGAATGCTTCCAAGCGAAGCGGCTTCGCTCGACGCGAAGATGCCGGCGAGGTCGGGGTGGGCACTTAGTATGTCTTCGGCAGCGTTACGCGAGCGCGCCGGGTCCGCCATGCCATATTCGCGGGCGGCAATTTCGATCTGCGGAAATTCTTTCCCAATCGTTGCCTGAAAACCCTGCTCGCGGAGAACGGTGGACGTGCCGCCAGGCTTCTGCATCACCATGCCGACTTTGCCTCGATTATTGATAAACTGCGCCAACGTGCGTGCTCCAGTGCAGCCGGCGGCGTAGTTGTCGGTGGCGATGAAGCTAACGTAGTCGCTGACGTTCACTGCTGAATCGAAGACGGTGACCGGGATGCCTGCGCGGATGGCACGTTCGACTGGCGCGGCCAAAGCTTCCTGATCCGTTGCGGAGATTGCAAGCGCCGAAACCTGACGCGTGATCATGGAGTCGACGATTTCGATCTGGCGCGCATAATCGGTCTCATTCTGCGGGCCGTTCCACAGAATGTCGACGTGCAGATCGTGGGCGGCCGCATTAACACCGGCGTGAACAGAGACGAAGAACAGATGCGACGTCGCTTTCGGGACGACGCCGATCAGCCTGATAGCCGAGCGGCCGCAGCCGGCGAGCAGCGTGAGGCCGGTTCCGGCAAGCAATCGGCGGCGCGAAAGTTTCATTGCGGTGCTACAGGGGCGGCCTGTTCAGGACCGATGACCGCGTTCATACCGGCTGAGATGACTTCCTGGGCGCGCAAGCCATCGCGATGGGAAGTAGGAAATGAAGTATTGCTTCGGCAGCATTCGATGAACGCGGCTAATTCAGCTTTGTAAGCAGCACCAAAGCGGTCGACGAACTCGGGCAACGGCCGGCCGTAATCGCGCATCGCGAAACGTTGATACGCGAGCGGCTCCGTGCGACCGCGACGGCCGTATGCCTCGACCACGATGTCGAACGGCTTACCTTCGAAGCGGCCGATATGGATCTGACCCTCTTCGCCGAAGATGATGGTTTCGACGCGATAGCCGGACACGTGATTGCGGCTGACCTGCACTTGAGCGACGAGCTGATCGGGGAACCACATATACAGCAGCGCATCGTCGAAATCTTCTTCGGATGTGGTGAGGCGGTGACTATAGATGCGAGAGCCGATGGCGAGTGCGCGTTCCGGCATTCGTCCGGTTAGCCATAAAATTTCGTCGACGTTGTGAACGGACATATCTGGCAGGATGCCGCCACTGGCGTAACCGTTGGGCGCCGGATTTGAATCTTCGAGCGAAGAGTAGACTTTGAAAACGCGCCCGATGATGCCATCGTGCATGAGGCGTTTCGCAAGCTGCAGAGGGGCGTCGAAGCGGCGCTGAAATGCGAGCATGAGCGAATTGGGGAAGTCGCGATCGAGCTCGGCGGCGAACTCGCGATCGCCGTCCACGGTGCCGGTGAGCGGCTTTTCGACGAGTACTCGTTGGCCGGCGGCGATGAGGATTGCGGCATGCTCGCGGTGCGAATCAGTCGGGGTGACGATGACGGTGGCATCGCAAACGCCGGCCCGAGCCAGATCTTCAATGGAAGAAAAAACCGGAACTTCGTGGCCGATTTCGTTCATGAAGCAACTGGCGCGATCGGGGATTATTTCGGCAAGCGCTGTTAACTGGCAGCTTTCGGTTTCATGCATGAGCTCATGGACGTGCAGGCCGTGAATTTGGCCCATGCGCCCGAGTCCAGCCACAGCAATTCTGAGAGGTGTCGACATAAGTCGGCGTAACGCCGAGGCTAGTTTAGCTGACTGCCCTTACAACGTTGCCTACTTTCACAGCGGGTTTGGACTTTCGGGGATAGCTTCGCCATCGGAGCGGGGATCTGCGCCGGCGAAGTTGACGGCGCGTTTCGGATCTCGCATCACCGCTTCACCCTGGCCGACGGTGAACGAGAACGGCTCGAGCAGCTTAATTTCATGGCCGCGACGCGTGAGCTCTTCGCGGACGGGCTCGGGGATGCGGGATTCCATCTCGACATCGCAGCCCTCAAATGTTCCCTTGGTGAAGCGTGCGGCTTCCATGGCCGCTTGCAGATTCATGCCGAAATCAACGATGTTAGCGACGAACTGCGCATGCGCCTGGGCTTGATTCCAGCCTCCCATGATGCCGAAGCCGATCTTGATGTCGCCCTTTTCCATGAATGCCGGAATGATGGTGTGGAGCGGGCGTTTATGGCCGGCAAGGGAGTTGGGCAGACCGGGCGTGAGCTCAAAACCAGCACCGCGATTGTGAAACGAGAATCCGAGGCCGGGCGCGACCATGCCGGTGCCGTAACCGGCGTAGTTGCTCTGGATCAGCGAGACGATATTGCCGTCCTTGTCAATGGTGGAGAGAAAGATGGTGGAATTGCCGTGTGCGTTCAGTTGTGCCGTGAGTTCGGAGGGCAACACGTTGCAAGCCGCTTTATTCATCTGAATGAGCTTGGCGCGCTGCGCAGCGAGATCCTTCGACAACATCTCCTTGACAGGCACAGGCGTGAAGCGAGGATCGCCGACATAGTGATACATGTCCGCGTAGGCCAGCTTCTTGGCTTCGATCATGACGTGCAGCGCGTCGGCCGAGTTGTGGCCGTATTGTGAGAGCGGAAAGTGCTCCATGATGTTGAGCATCGAAAGAGCCGCGATGCCCTGGCCATTGGGCGGGAGTTCGTATACGGTCCAGCCGCGATAGGTGGTGGAAATGGGTTCCACCCATTCGGGCTGAAAGTCGGTGAAATCTTCTTTGGTGTGTGCGCCGCCTTGCGACTGGAGGAACTTCACCATGACGTCTGTCATTTTGCCGTTGTAGAAGGCGTCACGGCCATGCGCGGCGACTTGACGGAGCGATTCACCGAGAGCGGGGTTCTTGAAGGTATCGCCGAGGCCGGGCGCGACTCCGCCGGGTTCATAAGTCTGTTTCCAGCCGGGTTGATTCACAAGCTTGGGGCTGACCCAGTAACGAGCATTTCGTTCTGCGAGCGGGAAACCATTTTCGGCGTAGAAGATTGCGGGCGCGAGCAGCTTTTGAAACGGCAGGGCGCCGAAGCGCTTGTTCAATGCGTCCCAACCGGCGACACAGCCCGGAACGTCGACGGTATGGACGCCGATGGGGTCGATTTTATTGACGCCATGCGCTTTCAGATAGTCGATGGTGAGGGCTTTAGGAGTCCAGCCGCTGGAGTTGAGGCCGTAGAGCTTGTTTTCTTTGGCGATGTAGATGATGGCGAACAGGTCGCCGCCCATGCCGTTGACATACGGTTGAACAACGCCCATGACGGCGTTGGCAGCCACGGCAGCGTCAATAGCGTTACCGCCGGCCTGCAGTACCTGAGCGCCGGCCTGTGAGGCGAGAAACTGCGGTGCGGCGACGATTCCATATTTCGTCACCACCATAGAGCGGCCCTGACCGGGCACGGAGGAGAACTGCTGAGCGCCGGCGAGCATCACGGCGGTAACAGAAAGGACGGCCAGTCGAAATTGCGAAAACATGGCTATGATAGTCGCCAGTTTAGCGAACGCCGGTTTGGCGAGTGGGTCAGTTTGAATCTTCCTGATCCAAGAGCGCCACGATATCCGATATCTCCCAAAGCCGGTCAGTGACGTGCGCGGCCATCGCTGGCGTGCATCGTAGAGTGGTGTGGATGCGAACGAAATTATAGTGCATCATGTGGAGCGCGATGGCTGCGACGTGATGCTCGATCTTCTTTGAAAACGCATTGGTCAATCGCCCCATCCGCATCGTGAGATTCGCCCGTTCGATATAGCTGGTGCTGACGTGTTCAGGATCAGGATAGCCAGTGACGACATGACGCTCGCAGCCGATGCACTCCCCCGGACTGTAACGGGTGTGAGGTTCGGGCGGGTTCCCATAGATTTTCTGCAACTGCGCGTAATCGACATGCCCACGAAATGCGCGTTCAACCGCCGCCAGATAAACCGCCAGTCCATCGCTCGTGAGTTGAACGCGATTCGCAAAGCGACTCGCGAGATCGTTCACAAAGATTCGCGCCGTGACGCCATTACGGGGGGCCAACGATCCACGAGGGGATTAGCTTGCTATCCGCATCGATAGCGGCCCAAGTCCATGTGTCGCCAGCGTACGGATTCTTCGCTGCGATCTCAGGCGTGACGTTTTTGGATTTTGCATAACAGAAAGCCCAGCATTCATCGACCTGTATTCGTTTGCATGAGAGGTCCCGGATCACGCTCCTGGTAATCCAAGCAGGCATCCCCGAGATCCAACAGCAACTTTGCTATCGTGTTCTTAGAAGCACCCGTCATTCGCACGGTCGCCCGAATGGAATTACCT